>CAZKQJ010000039.1:0-40455 GCA_964554875.1 uncultured Spirochaetaceae bacterium
TCTCAACCCTCTTTACCCTTTTTGTCGTTCCCGCGATTTTGAGTTTTCTGCCGAAAAATCAGTGATCGTTCTATGTGGTCCCGAAGGACTTTTTCGGCATTATCGGGATTACCTTGCTGTATGGCCTCAACCACAAGTCGATGCCAGTTTCCTGGAAATTCATGGCGGATGGCATGAACGGAATCTGTCTGACGCTGTAGTATATGGAATAAATTCAATTTTCGAAGCCCTGTTATAAGACTCTGACAATTGGAGTATTCAGCCATGGTTGCATGAAAACGGTAATGTCGATCCCAGAATATATCTGAGTATTCAGTTTCCCTTGAAGTTGAATCAAGCTGATCTGCCATATACATCAGGTTGTTTACCTGCTCTCCAGTAATCGATTCTGCCAGAATACGCACAACCTGGCATTCTATTGCTTCCCGCAGCATGAGCCGATCCCGGATAACGTCGTCAGTTACAAGCAGAACCCGTGACCCAACCCGGGGAACAGATTCTACAAGACCCTCATCTTCCAGACGGTGCAGAGCCTCAATCACTGGTATAATGCTGACGCCGGTAAGATTTGCCATTTCACGCCGGGTAAGACGTTGCCCGGGAGCAAGCTCTCCATCCAGTATTTTTTTACATATCTGGTTATATGCGATATCCGCTGAAGATTGAAAAGTATGTACTGTGCTTTCTGTCACGACCATACTCCTTTATTATATTAGAAGACCATTCCGTGTTCTTGAATACCACGATTCTTACATGACCAGCAAGAATAAAATGCTTAATCCTTTTGAAATGTGAAGAACCTCACAATATTGAAAGATTGATACAAAGTCAAAAATCGATCACCCTCTATTTCTTTATAAAAAAAAACTTGCGTTCTGTCAATATATATGTTATAACGTGAATTACGCAAATATAGGTTATATCCCGAATATCATGCGGGATAGGAATACTACCAGACGACCAGAAGAAAGGAGTAACCAGTGTTACTGAAACCAAACAAGATCAAGAAGAAGCTTAACGAAGGAAAGGTGACAATCGGGACCTGCATGACCGCATTGTGTACCAATCTCGTTGAACTGGCAGGCTATTCAGGATTTGAGTGGTGCCGGATCGATACGGAACATAACTGGAGGCAGGACACCACGGTAGAAAACATGATTCGCGCTGCTGCTGTGGCGGATATTTCCCCTATTGTTCGTATAGACAAGGACGATCCCTACCTTATCCGGAAGGTTCTCGAAATCGGTGCGGAGGGGTTCATTATTCCTGATGTGCGAAGCGCAGAAGAGGTAAAGCGGATAGTGCATGCCGCCAAATTTCCCCCTCTGGGAGAGCGGGGTTTCAGCAATCTCTGTTTTTCCGGGGGATACGGATCCGTGGCAGCTGATAAGTGGGTCAAGTGGAGTAATGAGGAGACCATGGTCGGTGTGATGATCGAAACAAAGGAAGCCGTGGATTCCGTTGATACGATCATGGCGGTTGAAGGTCTCGATTTCGTTCTTTTCGGACCGGCTGATTATTCAATGAACATTGGTCTTGGCAAACCCGCCAAGAATGATCCCAAGGTTCAGGATGCCATAAAAAAGACCATTGCGGCGGCCAAAAAGAATGGAAAACACATCATGCTGGGAATCGCTCCTCCCTGGAGAGAAGAGGCGGATAAGTACATGGAGATGGGGATCGATATGATCGAAGTCGGCCATGACTACTCTGTTCTGGGGCGTTCATGGAGGGAAGCCATGAAGGAGATCACCGCTTAGGGCGGAATCTATGAAGGAGCGAATCAGTCTGGGGATTGTCGGATTCGGAGAAGTTGGATCCGCACTTACAAAGGGTCTTCAGCAGGAGGGCTTCGGACCGGTCGATGTGTTCGATCCTGTTCTGCTGAAGGACGGCAATCCCGATGCCGCCATAAAGGAGAGAATCGAAAATACGGATATCCGTATCTGCTCCAATCTAAGGGAGTTGACGGAAAACTCAGAGGTAATATTTTCCGCCAATTCTGCCAGTGCGGCAGTAAAAGTCGCCGAAGGATTATCCGGGCTTCTTGAGGGGAAACATCTTTTCGTGGAGCTGAACAGCACCTCCCCTGCTGTAAAAAGGGAGGCAGCTGAAGCGCTGTCGTCCAGTGCCTGTCAACAGGTGGACGCAGCGATTATGGGGGCTATTCTGATGAGCGGTCATCGGACGCCCATTGTCGCTTCGGGGGACGGCCGTCATCTGTTCAAAAGGCTTTTCGAACCCTATGGAATGCTTATAGATGCCGATTCGGTGGAACGAATTGGAGATGCTTCGGCCCTCAAGATGTTCAGAAGTATTTATGCCAAAGGAATTGAGGCTTTGATAATCGAAACCCTTGTCGCGTCTCACCGCCAGGGAATCGGGGATCAGGTTTTTACATTGATATGCGACTGGATGGATGCTCAGGAGTCGTTTTTCTCTCTGGCGCAGGCTCTGGTTCGCACCCATGCTGTTCACGCGGGTCGCAGGGCAACCGAGATGGACAATGTATGTCGTACCGTAAACGAGGTCAAGCTGGACCCTGTAATGTCTCAGGCGACCGGAGAACTGCTGCGCCGAAGCTGTGAATCTGGGGTGCGGGAACATTTTGATGGAAAGATGCCGGATGACTATATGGCTGTTATAGAGTATCTGGCTCATGACCTGAGGTAATGTAGGAACCGATTCCATATGAACCGGTGAAATTTGATTTATGGAAAGGTGTGCAGAATAATGGAAGAATCGAAATACGTACGTGCAAAAGCTGAGGACCTGAAAAAGTTCTGCAGCGAGGTACTGGAAAAAGTCGGAGTCTCCCCAGCGGACGCGGAGATTATTTCCGACTCTCTGGTAAAGTCTGATCTTATGGGAGTTAATTCCCACGGGCTTATTCGTTTCCCGTTTTACATAGAACGAATGGTCAAGGGTGGAACGAAAGTTGACCCTGAAATCAAGGTTTTATCCGAAACTGCGGCTATCGCGTCCCTTGATGGGGATAACGGCATGGGACAGGTTCTGACGAGCAAAGCCACAGAGATGGCTATTGCAAAGGCTGAGAAACTCGGGATCGGATTCGTTGTACTGAAAAACAGCTGCCACTTCGGCGCCGCAGGATATTACGCTCTCCAGGCCGTGGAGAAAGACATGATCGGGATTGTCTGGAGTAACGGATGTGCGGTTATGGCTCCCTGGGGAGGCTGTGCCAGGACAATTGGGAACAATCCCCTGGCCGTTGCGTTTCCCACGGGCTCCTATGACCCCTTTCTTCTCGATATGGCCATGAGCAAGGTTGCCGGAGGAAAGGTGCGTCTCTATGCAAAAAAAGGGGAGAAGATTCCTACTGACTGGATAATAAACAAGGATGGACAGGTCACCGACGATCCCAACGATCTGCCCGACGGCGGAGCTCTGCTCTCCATGGGGCACAAGACCTACGGTTTGGCCATGGTGGGAGAAATCCTTGCCGGTGTTCTTCCCGGTTCAGGGCTTATGTCGCAAATACCACTATGGTTCAAAGAAGTGACTACCCCCACGGATATCGGACATATGGTTCTCGTGATCGATATAAAGAAGTTTTTACCTGTAACGGAATTTAACATGAAAGTGGACGGAATTATTCAGGAGCTGAAAGGTTCCAAACGAGCGGAGGGAGTGGATGAGATACTCTTCCCGGGAGAACTGGAAGCCAGGAATGAGAGGGAACAGTTAGAGAAGGGTGTCGAGCTCCCCACTGCCGTGATGGAAGACCTGGATAATGTCGGCAATGTTTACGGAGTAGCTTCGGTAAAAAGACTGTGAACCGTAAAAAGGAGGTGAGCGGAGGGCAGTCGTTTATGAAGGCTAAGTCGAAAACATAATTTTTTGATAAGGAGTGTGAGTATGAAAACAAAAAAAATTTTGATGCTGGTTACTATATGCCTGCTGGGAGCGGGAATGCTGTTTGCAGAAGGTGGCCAGGAACAGTCGGGTGCAGCGGAGAAGGCCGTAAATTTTCCGACTAAAACAATTACAATAGTCAATCCGTGGTCTGCCGGTGGTGGAAGTGATGTAATGGCTCGGATGATCGGTAGTTATCTGGAAAAGTACATTGGAAAATCTGTCGTTGTTGTAAACAAACCAGGTTCCGGTGGAGAAGTCGGGTTCGCCTATATCCAGAACTCAAAACCCGATGGTCATACAATCGGTCTTACCAACACGCCGAATTTCCTGTCCTTCCCTCTGATGCGCGATGTCTCTTACGACTGGGATGAATTCAGACCGTTGATAAATGTTGTAACCGATCCTGGAGTTATTGTTGTCCTTGACGGTGATGATCGTTTCCCAGACCTCAAAGGTTTTCTCGACTATACCCGGGACAATGAAGGCAACGTTGCTCTTGGTAATTCCGGTGTCGGCGGAGATGACTATATCGCGGCCATGTTCCTGCAGGACCAGGCTAATGTTACCTTCAACAACGTAGCCTTCGGCGGCGCCGGTCCCAATCGAACAGCCCTGCTGGGTGGTCATATTGACGCTGCTGCGATCAACGCCTCCGAAGCGGTTCAGTATGTTGAATCCAAACAGCTTAGAGTACTGGCGGTTATGGATGATAAGCGTTATGAGGATCTTCCGAATGTCCCGACCTTCAAAGAGCTTGGATACGATATAATCTCAGGATCAAGCCGCGGTATTTCTGCTCCTCCGGGAACCCCCGACGAGGTAGTTGATATTCTCTGTGATGCCTTCGAAAAGGCAGCCAAGGATCCGGAGTTCCTTGCCCAGGCGGAGAAAGCCATGCTGCCCCTGGATATCAGGATCGGGGATGATTACAGGGAGCTGCGCGACAGCCTCGCAGATAACCTGAAGAAACTGTACGAAAAGTTCCCCTGGTAATATTGTTCCGTTTTTCCGGGCCGGAGGATGATGTCCCCCGGTCCGGATATTTTTCAAAGTTTTAATAAGTATAAGTTTATGTACGTTTTTTTCCAATCCCCCGGGCCATTTGCCAAGGAGAGCTTTTATATATGAGAATGAGAACAAAAGACAGGATCACCGCAGTGATTGTTTTCATCGGAGGGCTGGCCGGATTTATTGCATCCGGACCGATCCCCGAGGGATCATCTATCTTCCCAAAATCGGTATTTGTATTCTCCATGATTCTTGCGGTACTGTTATACCTCAGTTCGGTTTTCGGACTGTCAAAAAAAGAAGAGGAGAAGGAAGAAACATCTTTCAGAAACATAGTAATACTCTTTGCCGGGATAGTAATATTTTTTCTGCTGATCCAACCGGTGGGCTTTATTATTATGACGCCTCTATTTCTTGCGGGAGTCAGTTATATGCTGCAACTGCGAAACCTTAAGATACTTATTCTATATCCGCTGGGGTTTACCGCGTTTCTCTACGTGAGCTTCGTGGTATTACTGCAGGTCCCGCTTCCCATGGGAATATTCGAGTAATGAAGACGACAAAAAGGGAGTTATACTATGTGGGAACCATTAATTGACGGATTGAATATAGTCTTTTCATTGGGTGGACTGGCGGCCATGGTGTTCGGCGTGGCGGTTGGCATCTCTGTAGGGGCCATGCCGGGACTTTCCGCCGCCATGGGTGTCGCCTTGCTGATCCCGGTAACCTTTTCAATGGATTCTTCCATTGGCCTGATACTCCTGGGAAGTGTGTATATCGGAGCGATATACGGAGGATCCATCTCCGCCATCCTGATATCAGTCCCGGGAACACCGGCGTCGATAGCTACATCTTTTGACGGCTTTAAAATGACAAAGAACGGAGAGGCCGATAAGGCTTTGAAGGTATCGATATCTTCATCCTTTGTCGGCGGAGTCGTCGGAGCCCTGGCTCTTATTTTCATGGCACCTCCCCTGGCGAAGATCGCCCTTTCTTTTGGTCCGGACGAGTACTTCTGGGTAGCTGTTTTCGGGCTTACGATCATTGTATCCCTGGCCAGTGAGAACCCGATCAAGGGTTTTATTTCCGCCTGTATTGGTTTTTTTGTTGGTGTAATAGGCATGGACCCCCTTATTGGCAATACACGCTTTACCTTTGGGAACGTCAATCTTTTAAGCGGTATCAATGTGGTCGTACTGCTTATCGGCCTTTTCTCGGTCCCTCAGGCACTGGAAATGATCGAGAATTCCGGAAAACTAAACCAGGCGTCGAGCATAATGAAACGAAAGAAGATTATCAGGTTCGGCGAAGTATTTAAAGAAATGAAGGTCTGTGTTGTTACCCTTCTGCGTTCTTCCTTTCTTGGAACCCTTATCGGCATAATCCCTGGTGCAGGAGCGAATATTGCCTCCTACGTTGGATATAACGAGGCTAAGCGCTGGTCGAGAACTCCCTCTAAATTCGGTACTGGAATAAGCGAAGGTATAGCCGCTTCGGAGGCTGCCAACAATGCCGTCGTAGGCGGATCACTCGTTCCCCTGCTTACCCTCGGCGTTCCGGGCAACATGGTTGCTGCGGTAATGATCGGAGGCCTCATGATCCATGGACTGAGTCCCGGACCGATGCTCTTTGTACAGGATGCCCAGATTGTCTATTCCTTCATGGGTGCCATTCTGTTCGGCAATTTCGTCATGCTCGTGCTCGGCTACTTTGCTTCGAATCTCTTCGTAAATGTCGTCAAAATACGAAACAATATTCTGGCCCCCGTTGTGCTGGTCCTCAGTGTGGTCGGTTCCTATGCCCTTCAGAACAGCATGTTCGATGTAGGTTTGATGCTTGCCTTTGGCGTTCTGGGTTATCTGATGAAAAAGACCAATATAAGCTCGGCTCCGGCGGTTCTTGCATTAATTCTCGGTCCCATGGCGGAGCTGAACCTGAGACGGGCGATGCAGATAAGTCGGACTCCCCTGGTGTTCTTTTCCGGGCTGATCGATTGGATACTCATTATTTTGACTGCTCTTTCACTGGTTTTCGCCGTCTTTGTATTTGTCCGGGACAGAAAGGCGCAGCACACAGGGGCAATAGAGCAGGCTCTGCATTCGGATAACGAGTAGTATGAAGAAGATACTAATAACTGAACCGATCCACCAGACAGGCCTTGATCTGCTGAAGGAAAAGGTGGAAATACTTGGACCTGAACTGATGGCAAGGGGGGAGTATAAAAAACTCCTCCCTGAAATAAGCGGGATTATCGTACGAGCCTGGAAGATCGATGACCATTTTTATGAGAATGGGGAGAGTCTGGGGGTTATTTCAAAGCATGGAACCGGTGTGGATAATATTGATATCCCAAAAGCAACGAAGAAGGGCATTGCGGTTACCAATACACCCACAGCGAATGTCAATGCCGTCGCCGAGTACGCCGTTTCGCTGATGCTCTCCCTTACCCGCAGGATCTGCGAGGCGGCAGCGTCAATGAAGGGTGAGGGCGGAGATGATGGCAAGTACAAGATTGTCGGGAGCGAACTGCAGGGAAAGACCCTTGGAATTATAGGTCTTGGAAATATTGGAAAGAGCGTTGCGAAAAAGTGCATCCATGGTTTCGGTATGCGCGTTATCGGATACGATCCTTATGCTGATGCCGACGAGGTCTCTCAGGGCGGGGTTACTCCCGTGGGCACGGTCGATGATATCCTGCGGGGATCCGATTATGTAACCCTGCATCTGCCCCTGACAAAAAGCAGCAGAGATCTGATTACCCTGCGGGAAATCCGTCGGATGAAAAAGTCGGCGATTATCGTAAACACCAGCCGCGGGGGCATTGTTAATGAACAGGATCTTGCCCGGGCCCTTAATGAAAACCTGATTGCCGGCGCGGCAGTGGATGTTTTTGAACAGGAACCTCCGGGACCGGATAATCCTCTTTTTGCGGCTCCTAATGTGCTGCTCACACCCCATATTGGGGGACAGACCGGGGAATCACTGAAGCGGATGGCGGAACAGTCGGTGAAGAACCTTCTGTTGTTTCTCGATGGAAAGCAGCCGGAGAACATTCTGAACCCCGAGGTCCTCCGGCAGGGAACGAACAGTTAAAAGAATAAACGAGGAGCAAAGTGCTATGTCTAATGTAGGTTTCAGAATCTTTACTAAACTTCCCCGGTCTGACAAGGCCCTGCTGGACTCTTTTCGGGGGATTCCAACCCCGAATATCGCCGACAACATGAACCGGTTTTTCTGTGTTGATACGGCAATAAAGCCGATGAATTCAGCCAATATGCTGGGAACCGCCTTTACCGTGCGTTCCAGCACCGCGGACAACCTGCTGTTTCATAAGGCCCTGGATATGGCCGAACCCGGCGACGTCATCGTGATCGAGGTCAGGGGGGATACCATAAACGCCGTTACCGGAGAAATAATGATGCGCTACGCAAAAAAACGCGGTATCGCCGGTTTTCTTATCGATGGCCTGGTACGGGATTCAGGGGCGGTGAAGGATCTTGATTTTGCAGTTTTCTGCAGGGGGGCAAACCCCATGGGCCCCTACAAGGATGGTCCCGGCGAGATAAACGTACCGGTAACCTGCGGCGGGGTCGTGGTAAATCCGGGAGATATAATAGTCGGAGATGAAGACGGCGTGGTTATTGTTCCTCCCAGAGACGCGGCTGGTATCCTGGAGAAAGCACAGGCCATGTTCGAGAAGGAGCAGAACATCTTCAAGGCCATCGAAGCCGGCAGCTATGATCGGAGCTGGGTGGATAAGCTTTTGAATGAGAGGAAGGCGGAGTATATTGAGTCGAGCTTCATTGAATACAACCGGGAATAACCATTATGCCCGTCAATCCGGGGCAAATGGGCCCGTTGGAAAGCAGGAGGTAAGAACATGGAATACAGGACCCTTGGAAAAACCGGAATTCAGATTTCGTATCTCAGTCTGGGAACCATGACCTTTGGTTCCGCCGCAGATGAGGAGATGAGCGGAAAGATATTCAACCGCTGCCGTGAAGCCGGTATTAATGTCTTCGACACAGCCAATATCTATGGAGGCAACCGTAACGGCCGGGGTGAGCAGATTGTGGGAAGGCTCATTAAGTCCTGCAGGGATGAGCTGATTCTATCGACGAAGGTGGGAACTCCCCGGTGGGGCGGTCCCAACGACGGCGGTCTTTCACGGCGCTATATCATGCTGGAGGTAGAGAAGAGTCTTAAGAACCTTCAGACCGACCGGATAGATATCTATTACATTCATAAACTTGACAGCCGAACTCCAATGGAAGAGACCCTGCGGGCCATGGATGATCTGCAGAAGCAGGGGAAAATCTTATATCCCGCAATCAGCAACAGCGCCGCCTGGCAGATTGCTCTCGCCCTGGGGATCTCGAGGGAAGAGTCCATTGCTGAGTTCGCCTGCGTTCAACCAATGTATAATCTAGTAAAACGGCAGTCCGAAGTAGAGATTCTGGAGCTTGCAAAAGCTGAAAAGCTTGGCGTTATAACCTATAGTCCTCTGGGGGCAGGCCTTCTGACGGGTAAATATACCCACGGGGATAAACCTGAAGAAGGCAGAATCCGGACGGACGAGCGGTATAAAGCACGGTATGGAAATCCATTATACTTCGAGATAGCGGAAAAATTTGTTGATTATGCGGCTGAACACGGTGTGAAGCCTGCAGCGCTGGCTGTTGCTTGGGCTGCTTCGCATCCTGCGGTTACATCTTCCCTTATCGGGGCAAGAAATCTGGAGCAGCTGGAAGATTCCCTCGCTGCAATTGAAATAAAGATGACCCCCGAGTGGCGAAAGGAGATTGATTCTCTTTCGGTTGAACCCCCTCCTGCCACGGATCGCAGCGAAGAGAAAAACTGATGGGGGAAGAAGGAAAAATTTGCCTAACCTGGGTATGTATGTTATTAATGTTATAACGGTTATTTGATCATGAGGCAACGTGTATAATGAAAAATATAGTTCTGGGGCTGTTTTTTCTGCTCTTTGTTATAATTTTCTTCATGGCAACCATGCAGCTCCCGAGTGCCGAAGCGAGCCACAAGGATCCGGCAGTATACCCGTCCCTGCTTCTTTTCCTGATTGCAGTAGTCGGTGTGATTCTCATTGTTCAGGGTGTTTTTTCTTACAAGCGGGATGGGAAAAAAAAGATTTTCGACTACGGAAAGATGAAACTGCCTTTCATTCTCATGGCCCTGACCCTGGTCTATGTGATCGTCATGCAGTTCATCGGATTTCTGATTTCCACATTTAGCTACCTTTTCCTCGTTTTCATGGCTTTCGGTGGGAAAAAAAGGCCGGGATTATGGTTCTCCTCGATCCTCACCTGTATAGAGTACGGCTTGTTCGCCTGGATACTGCGTGTCAGGTTACCTGAACCCTTATTCAATCTTCTCGGGAGTCTGTTGTGAGCAAGGGGGAAATCTGAGATGAATTTTGGCCTGCTGTATACGGAAGGACTGAACCTTGTTTTCCAGACCGATGTACTGATGTTCCTCTTTGCCGGAGTTCTGCTAGGTATATCCATCGGATGCATTCCAGGACTAACTGTCATCATGGCTGTGGCGGTATTAACTCCCTTCACCTATGATCTGCGGCCGCTGGTAGCGATTCTGACCTTGATCGGTATATATTGCGGCGGTAATTACGGTGGATCCATATCCGCCTGCTTGGTGAATGTCCCGGGAACACCCTCAGCCATCATGACCACCCTCGATGGATATCCCCTGACCACGAAGGGAAAGGCCGGATTGGCCATAGGAACAGCTACTGTCTCATCGTTCCTGGGAGGGCTTTTCAGCGTTTTTGTCTTAACCTTTCTGTCTCCGGTGGTGGCCAGGTTTGCCCTCAATTTTATTTCCGCCGAATATTTCGCCCTGGGTGTTCTCGGCATCAGCCTGATTGCGTATCTGGGTAAGGGGTCCAGCACCAAGGGGTTCCTCTCCGGATTACTCGGGCTGTTCCTGGCGACCATCGGTGCGGACCCTATGATCGGATACCCCAGGTTCACCTTTGGTTCGAGTCATCTGATTACCGGTCTCGAGTTCATCACTGTAATGATCGGACTGCTGGGTATCGCGGAAATCCTCATACAGGCGGAGTCCCTGAATGTTCTTGACAAGGTGCAGCAAACCCTCAAAGGGATAATTCCATCCTTCATGATTATTCGCAGCCTTGCGGGTGTGATAATGCGTTCCTCCGTCGTAGGGGTAATAATAGGCGCCATACCTGGTGCCGGAGGCACGATTGCCTCCATCGTTGCCTACGGACAGCAGAAACGGGTTTCCAGGAATCCGGAACAGATGGGAGAGGGCAGTCTGGAAGGTGTTGCAGCGGCTGAAGGAGCGAACAATGCCTGTACGGGCGGGGCCATGCTTACAATGCTCTCCCTGGGAATTCCCGGAGATGCAGTTACCGGGGTCATGATAGGGGCCCTGATGATACACGGACTGAGTCCGGGACCGGTACTATTCAAAGAGAACTTTGAGCTGGTATCTTCGATCTTCATCGGGATGCTGCTGGCGAATATGCTTGTTCTGGTTCTGGGACTCGGAGGCGCGAAGTTCTTTGCAAAGATGATCTCCGCTCCAAAGAGGTTCCTGAATACCGCTATCCTTTCCCTGGCGGTTATAGGTTCCTTCGCCGTACAGAACAGTTTTTTTGATGTGGGCGTCACTCTTTTATTCGGAGTCCTTGGATATGTAATGGTCAAGTTTGATATTCCCAGGGCCCCTCTGGTCCTGGGTCTTATTCTGGGACCATTGATTGAAAACAATCTGCGCCGAAGTCTGCTGCTGGTGAACGGCGATGTCTCTCAATTCCTCAGAACCCTGGTAACACGGCCTATCAGCGCATCTATTCTGCTCATAATCGTCCTGCTGTTCTTCTATCCGATACTAAAAAAGTTTATCAGCGACAAGTTCGGGAAAACGCCGGAAAATGTGTGAGTCAAGGACCCCGGGGTCGAATGCAGATACCGGGAACCTTTTATTAAACCCATAGAGGAGGAAAATATGGGAAAAAAAGCTTTTCTGATTGTTTTTCTAACCCTGATGTCATTCGGGCTTCTGGTAGCGGGGGGCGCAAAAGACGCGGGATCTGCCGAATACCCGTCCAAGAATATTGATTTCCTGATCGGATATTCGGCTGGCGGCGGGAATGATCTGATCACCCGGGCCATTGCTCCGCCCATGGAAAAATTGATGGGTGTGTCGGTTGTACCGTCAAACCTGCCGGGAGGTAGCGGATCCATCGCCGCCAAGAAAATCGCGACGGAAGATCCGGGGTATGCCATGGGGCTGTACTCACGCTCGATCGTCCTGATTCAGTATACCGGGTACGGTGATTTCAACATAAAGACCCTCGACCCTGTAGCCCAGCTTGTTGAAGACACTGCCGTTCTACTGGTTGCGGCGGATTCATCCTATCAGAGTATCGAGGACATCTTCACCTATGCAAAACGGAATCCCGGGAAACTCAAAGTCGGGAATGGCGGAACAGGCGGGTTGTGGCATCTCGCTGCCGCTTTGATTGCGAAGGAAGGGGGAATAAAGATAGAGCATATTCCCTATGACGGAGGCCGACCCGCGCTTATCGCCACAGCTGCCGGAGAGATAGAGGCCACCATTACCAACCTGGCTGAAGCCGAGTCCCTTGTAGCTACCGGAGATCTGCGCATGCTGGCGGTTTTGAGCAGCAAAAGAAATCCTGCTTTTCCCGACGTCCCGACGGTTACCGAACAGGGCTTCAAGTTTGAGTATCCTGTATGGCGTGGTGTTTTCACCGCTGCCGGGGGTGCGGAGGAGGATATTGACGCTCTTGCAGGATATATCGAGGAAGCGATAAAGGATCCCAAGTTTGTTGAATTTGTTGAGAACTCCGGCCTGCAGGTGAGCTTCAAAGGTCCCCAGGAGTTCGGCGAGCTGATTGAGAAAGAGAACGAGATTTATGCCGAGCTGCTTGATGAACTCGGCCTGAAAGTGAGCGATCCCAACTAAGGAACACTGCAAAGGCGTCGCACCTTCTTTATAGGGGTGCGGCGCTTTTGTCCAGACGAATCGTGTGATATAACTTCCCCATGATCTTCCTTCTCTCCCTCTCAGCCGCCCTGCTTTTCGGGGTGGGTGACTTTTCCGGAGGCTTTGCCTCCCGCCGCCAGCCTGTGGGGGCGGTGCTGTTTACGTCCCAGCTCTTCGGTCTGCTGCTGGTGAGTCTTGTCTCGCCCCTGCTGCTCGAGGGCCTTCCCCACGTTGCCGACCTGCTGTGGGGGGCCGCCGCGGGTATCGGCGGGGCCGTGGGTATTCTGTTTCTCTATCACGCCCTGGCCCACACGGTGGTTGCCATCGTCTCCCCCACCGCAGCCCTCGTCGGGGCGCTGCTGCCCCTGGTGTTCGGTCTTCTGATCGGTGATGCTGTCTCGCTGATCGGATGGATCGGTATCGGCCTCATTCTGCCGGCGGTTGTTCTGTTAAGCTATGAACACCTGGAAGCCGGTACAACCCCGGAGGAGCGGCGCCGGGCCTTCCTTTTCGGTATTGGTGCCGGGGCCGGTTTCGGACTCTTTTTTATCCTGATTGCCCAGACCAATCCTTCAGCCGGGCTGTGGCCCCTGGCCGGGGCCAGATTTGCCTCGCTCAGCCTGGTTGCAGGTTACAGTATTCTGAGGGGAAGGTCGCTGATTGTGCGGGGACCCGGTATTGCTGCGACGATTATGGCCGGGACCTTCGATATGGCCGCCAACATCGCCTTTATGCTGGCGGTCCAGAGCGGACGGATTATTCTGGTTACTGCGGTTACCTCGGTCTATCCGGCCCCGACAGTGCTGCTTGCCCGCTTTATCAATGGAGAAAAGGTCCACCCCCTGCGCTGGGCGGGTCTTGCCGCGGCGGCTGCAGGGGTAGCCTGCATGGGAATCGGCTAGGCGGTGATTTTTACGGGACTTCCCTGTCGAGGAGGATAAGATTGTCCCGTTCCGCCTCGGTGGGAAACAGATAATACATCGACAGCAGGGACAGAAGTACCAGGAAGTAGATATCCAGTCTGCTGCCCCCGGAAAGAATAAAAAGTACGAAGCCCAGGACCGCGCACATTTCG
The DNA here is from genome assembly GCA_964554875.1 of uncultured Spirochaetaceae bacterium. GTDB lineage: Bacteria > Spirochaetota > Spirochaetia > JC444 > Marispirochaetaceae > Marispirochaeta. Next base: position 13,979 of record CAZKQJ010000039.1, read on the forward strand.
CACATGGCCGAAGGGGGAATCAGCAGGGCAACAGCGGAGGAGCGCCGGGCACGGTGATGATTCTGGTAGATAAGCCATTTTAAAAAAGAGAGCATGATCCCGGGTTCAGGGTTCCTGATGGTTTTTTTCCACAAAAAGGCCAGCACAATCAGCCCTGCGGATAAGAGATAGACCACGGTCCTGAATATCGAGTATATGGCGGCGGTCAAAAGCGGCTTGAGAGAGACCTGGGTAAGCCCCGACAGCAGCAATTCAGCCACCAGGAGAAAAATGACCGCCGTCACGGGCTGGATTGAAGCCACAAGGCGGCCTGTTTTGTATTCACCGTCGTAATCCCAGGGTTCGTAACTCATGCTGCTCCTCTTGAGGAATCTTGATATCAACCCATACTATTGCGTATCTTGGTGTCTTTGCAACAGCATAGACTGGAACAATAGAGGGCTCAGTACCCCACCCCCGCGTTCATGACGCTCTCCGGGTCAAAGGCGTGGCAGGGGGTTACTCCGTGGACCGCTCCGCAGTGGGAGCAGTTCGCTTCGAAGGTCTCCATTTCAAACTCTTTCCCGCACTGGCCACATTTTACCTGCAGCGCTACCGGCATGAACTGGGAGGAGAATCCCATCATGCGTACCTTGTCTACTATCTGTCGTCCTGTTTCAAAGCTTCCTGAACATCCTTCGTGCATTGCTCTTTCCTTTATATGGTAATCTGGTCCAGACGTTTACCCGCCCGGAGTTCGCCCCGGAGGGTCTGAATCCTCCTGTCCAGGGCCTCTATCTCGTGCAGTATTCCCCGTTCACCCTCGCTGGTTTCGATGATCGAGGCGATGCCGCCGTTTTTGATTATGATCCGCTTGTCCGCCATCAGGGCCAGGATGGGGTCGTGGGTGGCCATCAGGACGATCTTCTCCTCCGACAGCAGCAGCTCCAGGGCCTTTTTCCGGTCGATCCCGGCGTTTTCGATCTCGTCGATCAGAACGATGGGGGATTTGCTCAGGATCGCGGTATCGGCGATCATGAGGGCCCGGGACTGGCCGCCGGAGAGGGAGGTGATGGGTGTCTCCGGGGAGAACTGTTCCCCCGCCAGCTCGTTTGCTTTTGCGATGATCTTCCCCGTTACCTCCTCCGTGTTCTCTATGAGCCTGCTCTCGGCGTGGAGGGTAACAAACTCCCGGACCGTCAGGTCCATGACAAAGTTCATGTTCTGACTCAGCTGGGCCACCAGCTTGTCGGAGGTGGAGAATCGCCACTTTTTGTCCGGTTCAGTGCCGTTGACCAGAACCTGTCTGCCCGTCGGCGTGTCCCGCTGGGCCATCCACTCGATGTCCGCCAGAAGCCGGCTTTTACCCGAACCCGTGGGTCCGACGATGGAGACAATCTCGCCCGGCCGGATCTCCAGGGCTTCGAAACCCTCGGCTTCTCCGCTCTTGGTGGTCCCCGGCAGAATGCTTACGCTCCGGACACGGGTCCCGCTGTTCAGGCCCAGAAACTCCAGCATCTGCTCTATGTAGGCCCTGGCGCCGGATACGGTCTCATCGACGTCGATGGCCTTGTCTTCCCTGAACTCATCTTCAAGTGAGTGGAGGTACTCCTTCAGGGGGAGCTGCTCCCTGGGAGAGTACTCCAGCCCCGCGGAGGAGAAGTAGGAGTCTATAAAGGGGTACTCTTCCAGAAGCGCCGCAACCGGAAGGGTCTCGATGTCGCGTTTAATTTTGCTCATGCTGGTTCTCCAGTTTTATTTTCCGCACATTTCCCATCTGGAACTGTTCGCCTATGCGTGTTTCTCCCAGGCAGTAGGAGCAGAGGGCCGAGGGCATGGGAAAACGCAGTTCCTTGCCCTTGACGGTGTCTACCTCGTTCTCTTCGTCGTGCATCAGGGTGCTCAGCTCGAAGGCCCCCTGACCGGTCAGGCCGTTCACGTGGATAATCGTCGCCCGGGGGTTCACCATGCCCACGCGGCTGGCGAAGACCTCCCGCTCGGCCTGGGAGACGATATCCCCCTTGGTAATGACCACGATGTCCGCGCTCTTGAGCATGGGGCCGATCTTTTTGGGGGTGTTGATGCCGCTCAGATTGTCGATCACGCAGATCGCCCGGATCTCCTTGATGTAGGGGGAGCAGCGGTTGCAGAGCCCGGCGGATTCGCTGATCAGGATGTCCAGGCCTTCCCGGATTCCCCACTGGGTAACCTCTTCGATGTTGCTGACGAAGTAGTGGTCCGGACAGAGGCTGCCGGAAAGCCCCTTCTGTACGGGGATTCCCGCCTTCGCGTAGAGCTGGTCGTCCTCGGTGGAGAGGCAGTCGAATTTGGCTACGCCGATCTTGAAGCCCTTCTGTCTGAGGGATTCGGCGGTCTTGAGAATGACCGCGGTTTTTCCCGACGACGGCGGGCCGGATACGGTTATCAGGTTCATGCGCTCTCCTCCGTCATGGCAACCAGGCTGCTGGTATGCTTGAAGATCTCTTCGCTGGCGCTGATCTCCCGGCTCAGGTCGTGGGATTTGATGTAGTCCCAGCCCAGCCACATGAAGGGCGTCCCTTCAGCCAGCCTGTTATCCACCCGGGGGTTCAGGGAGGGGAAGAGTCCCTGGTGGGCCAGAACCTCGCCGATCTTTTTCGATCCGAAGAAGTCGACCACCGGTTTCAGTTCCTCCTCTTTTCCCCGCTTGCTGAGCATGAAGATGGGGCTTACAATGGCTCCGTCCTCTGGCCAGACCGCCTGCATGGGTCCGCCTTCCCGCACGGTTTTGGTAAAGAAGTAGGGCATAATGGTGACCGCAGGCCGGGCGTTCTTCATGCGGTCGCTCTTTACCATCTGGGAGGGGTGCAGGGCCTGGAGCATGACGCGGCCGAGCTCCTTTACCCCTGCATCGCCGTAGCGGCTGCGGATGGTAAGCAGAATGGCGTTAAAAAGGTCGAAATCCCCCACCGGCAGGGAGACGGACTGGGCGAAGTCGCCGCAGAGGAGTTCCTTCCAGCTCCGCGGTACGGGGCGTCCTGCAAGCTCCCGGGTGTTTACCAGGAATACCGCCGGGACCGCGGCGATTATGGAGTAGACCCCTGCGGGATCCTTGAGGTCCATCCCGGCGAAGGCCGGATTCTCGCCCTTCCAGTCCAGCAGGTCCGTAAAGGCGTTCTGCTCCCGGAGACGACCGATACGCTGCCGGTCGAAGAAGAGGTCGAAGCCGGCGGAGATAAAGATATCCGGCAGGGATTCCACGGAGGTGGAGCTGTCGATGTGTTCCTCCACCCACTGGGTTCCCACGCTGGCGGCTTTCAATTCAGCATTGATTGCCCTGTTATGCTGCTTCCGGTAGGAGCTGCTGAAGGTATTGAACTCCTCGAGGATGGGAATCCGTACCGGACAGGGGAGGAGTCCGGTCATTGTAACTGAGTCATCCTGGCTGTTGTGCTGTGCTCCGCTCAGCGTAAGATCAGCACCGTCCCGCAGCTCAGCTATTGCCTCGTTCAGGAGGCCTGTAAAGAGTTCTGAATTGATTTTCCGCATCTCCAGGGCGGTTTTCAGGGAGACCAGCTTGCCGTACCCGGCGCGCTGGGAGTATTCCGCCATTTGGGGAAAACCCCGGGAGACGAAGATATCGACGGTTTCGGGATACTTTTCCGTGATGGCGTAGATGGTCTCGTTTATATCAATGTAGTTCATTCTGGAACCTCGCTTTCATGAGAAATACAGTAATATAATGGGAGATTTTTTTCGGTAACATAGGATACGAAACGGGATCATTCCATGAAGTTGGGGATTAAAATCTTGACCTCAAGCAAAAGTGCCGATACTCTGGTGCTGCGTGATTTTTCACGAAAGGCGGTATTCATGAAACTGCTGGTTTTTGTCTTGAACCGCGAAGAACTCCTGGAGCAGGCCCTGGAGGCCTATGCCGAGGTGGGTATACCCGGCGGTACGATTCTCGATTCAGAAGGAATGGGCCGCTTTTTGACCTACGAGGTTCCCCTCTTTGCCGGGTTCAAGGAATTCATGAAGGGGAATAAGCCTTACAACAAGACGATTTTTTCCGTTATCCGGGACGAAAGTCTTATTCCCAGACTTCACAAGCTGCTGACAGAAGTCTGCGGCGATCTGAATGATCCCGGAACAGGGATACTGTTTACCGTCCCGGTCGACTGGGCCGCAGGACTGGCAGAGGAGGAGTAATGGCAATAAATATAAGCGAGCTGCTGAATCCTGCCTGTATTGAACTGGAGCTTTCGGCGAAAAAGAAACCCGATATTCTGCGGGAGCTCAGCTCCATTCTGGCTCGTTGCGGGGATGTGGAGAACCCGGACAAGCTCTACAAGGAGCTGCTGAAACGGGAAAAGATGACCAGCACCGGAATCGGGAGCGGCATCGCCATTCCCCACTGCCTCTCGTCCCAGGTAAAGGAGATGCATGTCGCTTTCGGGCGCAAAAACGAAGGTGCAAAATTCGATGCAGTTGACAATCAGCCGGTATCCCTCTTTTTTCTGCTGGCAGGGCCGGAGGGTGCCCATTCCCGTCATCTCCAGATACTGAGCAGGCTGGCGCGCTACCTCCATGATCCGGCTTTCTGTCAGGAGCTTCATACCGCCTCGTCCCCTGAGGAGGTCATCGCCGCGTTCAGGCGCAAGGAAGAGGAATGAAACTCGAAACCCGCTGGGCTCTGGTCAGGTTCCTCATAACCTTTCTGTCCCTTTTTGCGGGGTGGATGCTTTTTACCTGGTCCCTCGACACGGGCTCCATGGTCGCGGGACTTGTTTCCAGCCTTGTTGTAGCCTGGTTTACCTATTCCATCTTTGTGGATGAGACCGAGGCAGCCCGCAGGGCCCATCTTCCGCGGCCGCACTTCTTTATTGTCTATCTGGTGGTCCTGATCTTCAACATGTATGTGGCCAGCTTCCAGGTGCTCTGGCAGATCCTTCGGGGAAAGATCAACCCCGGAATCGTTCATTTCCGGACCAAACTCAAAACCGATATAGCCCGGGTTGCGCTGACCAGCTCCATTACCCTCACGCCGGGTACCATAACCCTGGACCTGACGGACGATCACCTGGTCGTTCACTGGCTCGACGCGCGGACCACCCACTCCCGTTATGCAGGGGAGCTGATCAAGGGGGCGTACGAGAAACTGCTGAGACGCATATGGCTTTGATGCTGAAGATTACAATCTATTTTCTCGTCGCCTCCAGCGTAATCAGCCTGGTGCGCGTTGTTATCGGCCCCACCGTGGCTGACCGCATGATTGGTCTTAACCTGGTGGCTTCCCAGATTCTTGCCCTTCTGGTCCTGGTCTCGGTAGCCCTGGAGCGGTCCATCTACCTCGATGTCGCCCTGGTCTACGATATTTTCGGTTTCATTGGAATCCTGCTCATGACCCGCTATTTTTCCGGGAAAAAGGGGGAGATATGAACATCGCGGCGGCTGTTTTTTTTGGGCTGGGGATAATTTTTAATCTGATGGGAAACATCGGTGTGCTGGTTTTCCCCGATGTCTATACTCGGCTGCAGGCCTCCTCGACCTGCGCTACCACATCGGTGTTCTCTTTTTTTATCGGTTGCATGTTTATCGCCGGCTGGGGTCCCATGACCGGACGGCTTATCGTAATAACCATCTTTTTCTTTGTAACAAACCCCTTCTCCGCCCACATAATAGCCCGTTTTGCCTGGCAGAGCGGGATTGTCCCCTGGAGGCAGAGTTACAGAAAACGCAGGGAGCTTGGAGGAGAAGATGATTGAAGTCCTGCTGGCATTAATGCTGATTACTGCGGTGATCTCTCTCCAGGTACGGGACATGCTGGCGGCTGTTCTTACCTTAAGTGTTTTCAGCCTTCTGAGCTGCCTCGTATTCTTTCTGTTGCATGCTCCTGACGTCGCCCTGACGGAGGCGGCTGTCGGTACGGGAGTCGGAACAGTGGTGATGATCTGGATTGTCTACAAGACGGAAAGGAGGGACGAAACATGAAAACACGCAGGTGGCTTCTTGCCGCGGAAATACTGGTGCTCTCCCTTACCGCGGTTTTTCTGTTCCTGGCCCTTCGAGGGAACCATCCGCTTTCTTCGGGGATTCGCGAATACATTTTGGAAAACGGGAGGGAAGAAACCGGCGCCCTCAACCTGGTTACGGCGATCTATCTGGGCTATCGGGCCTTTGACACCCTGGGAGAAACCATCGTTCTGCTGCTCGCGGTATCGGGGGTACTCTATTTTGTCGATATTTTCAGAAAGGACAGGGACCTTGAAAAAGACGACAATTCTTGACCTGGTATCGAGAAAACTGGCCCCATTCATGCTGCTCTTCGGTTTTTATCTGCTGACCTACGGGCACCTTTCTCCCGGCGGCGGTTTCCAGGGCGGAGTCGTTATCGCTTCGGGGGTTATTCTGCTTGCCATCAGCAGAGGGGTAGATGCAGCGGAGGCGGTTTTTCCGGTTGCGGTTCTTACACGTGTCGAGGCTTTCGCATTTTTTCTGCTTCTGGCTGCAGGACTCGCCGGTGTTGCTGCCGGTATCGGGTTCCTGGGTAACCCCGTTGTCAGGAGCGATGTCCAGGCCGTGCCTCGAGCGGGGATGATCCTGCTGTTCAACATACTTATCGGCATCAAGGTCGGCGCCGGAGTCAGCCTTATCTGCATGCATCTGTTCAGGGAGGAGTGAGGAATAATGGCGCTTTTAATGATAGGAACCATATTCATCGTAGGCCTTTGGGGAATCATGAACAAGGCAAACATGGTAAAAAAGGTCATGGCCCTGAGTATCGCCAACAGCGGTATTATTCTGCTCTTCATACATTACGGTTCGCTTTCAGGAGAGACCGCCCCAATCGAGGGAACGCGGGACGTCATGGTCGATCCTTTACCCCAGGCTCTGATGCTTACGGCAATTGTTGTCGGTATTTGCGTGGTGGCTCTCGCTCTGGTGCTGGTATATCGGCTCTATCTGCAATTCGGGACCCTGGATATGCGGCTCATTGAAAAGAAGGCCTGGAAGCTGAATGACTGAAGATATTGTTATCTGGATACTTGTCTCACCCCTGTTTGGTGCCGCGGCAGCTCTTTTCGGCAAGGTTTTCAAGTCCGCGGAACGGGTATTCTGCATTCTGACCCTGGTGAGCTTTGCCGGTCCGATCGCTGCCCTGCTTGTGCTGCTTGAACCGCTGCTGGACGGCAATGTGTTTTTCTATTCCCTGGGAGGCTGGCCGGAACCCTTCGGCATAAGTCTGGTAATGGACCCTTTTGCCTGGGTCTCTTCTGCCCTGATAAGCCTGATTACACCGCTGATTGCCCTGTTCGCCCTGGGGAACAGAAAATACGGAGCCCATTTTTTCTTCTTTTTGATGCTTCTGACGGCCGGGATGTACGGAGTGGCCTTGACCGGCGACCTCTTTACCATGTTCGTCGGCTTTGAGATTATCGCCATTGCGGCCTACGTTCTGATAGCCTACGAAGGCACCCCCACGGGACTGGTGGCAAGCTTTAAATATCTTATGCTCAGTACAACGGGTATCCTTTTTTTCCTCCTCGGCATATTCCTGATCTATCGCGATCTGGGGGTTCTTTCCATTGCGAAGATATCGGCCCTGCTTGAAAGCGCCGGCGGGGTGCGAAACACCCATACCATGCACCTGGCCCTGGCCTCGCTCTGTGTGGGGATCGGGGTGCGGACTGCCTTTATTCCCTTTCATACCTGGCTTCCCGAGGCACACGCCTATGCTCCCCACCCCGTCTCGGCCCTGCTGTCGGGAGTACTAATAAAGGTCTCCTTTTTTGCCATGGTACGGATACTTATGCAGTTCGGCGGATCCTATATGTCCGAACTTCTCCTCTGGATCGGGGGTTTTACCGCAATAAGTGCCGTTATCAGCGCTCTTGCCCAGAGCGATGCCAAACGCCTTCTGGCTTATCATTCCATATCCCAGATGGGATACATCCTGGCGGTTTTTGGGGCGGGATCCTCCTTTGCCCTTACGGCCTCCTTTTTTCATGCCCTGAATCATGCCCTCTTCAAGAGCCTGCTCTTTCTGACCGTCGGGACCGCGGTAGGATTGAGGGGGGTACGAAACCTCTATAAAATTTCCGCCCTGGGACGCAGGATTCCCCTCTTCGGGCTGGCCTTTTTTGTGGGGGCCCTCTCGATTTCCGGGATTCCCCCTTTTAACGGTTTTGCCAGCAAAGCCTACATTAGCTCCGGAATGGGCGGTTCCCCGGCCTATGTGCTCCTGTGGATAACCAGTTTTCTTACCATTGCGAGTTTTGTCAAACTCAGCAGAATCTACTTCCCCGGACCAAAAGAGCCGTTCCCCGCGGTTCAGCCGGACACGGCACTGGTGCGGGATTATCTTCCCGGGAAACTGGAACACCTGGTGGTTATTGTACTGGCCCTGATGTGCCTGGGAACAGGTGTCTTCGGTGTTCCTGTTGCCCGCTTCCTTCACCAGCTGCTCTATACTGAGGCTCTGGAGTACTCTCTTCCTCTCTTCGGGCGGGACAAACTGCTTTCGGTAGTGCCCGCGGTCCTTCTTGGGGCTTTTGCTTTCCGGCTTGTCATAACCCGTGCAGGCAAGGGTTTTTCAGCAAGGCTGAAAGCCCTGGCTCCGGACCTGCATACGGTGCTGTTATTCTTTTTCATCGGCCTTATAGCCTTCGCTGCGGTGGCATACTGATGAAAAAAATGGATTTTTTAATTTTTGTTGGTATAATAGAGAAAGTATGCATCACGGGTTTCCGCATCCTGGGATAGGGTCTCTATTTGCTCTTTTCATACCGCTTCTGTTGATACTGCTGTTCTCTCCGCAGCTGAACGCGGAAAGGATGGTGCTCCACCGCTTTTATTCGGAACAGCGGGAGCCGGAAATAGAAGAACTTCTCTACCTTGCTGCCGGGGTGGAGCTTACCGGTGCGGGGTTCTCCAGCAGCCGGAGTGCCGAGGATTCTGACTACACCCTGCATACACGCTACCGGCGTGAAGGGGATAATCTTGTTGTCCGCTACAATCTTTACCGCAAGGCATCGCGGAGCGGTTCAGATGAAAGCCTCGCCGAAACCGGAGTCAATCTGCGGATAAACCACTACTTTGATCTGATAATCGCTTCTACTGTTAATCACCTGCTCAGCATTGCCGGAATCGAGCGCCATCCCTCCCCTGAAGCCAGGATCGAAGGGATTCTTCCGGATTATCCTGAATCCGGAGGCGCCGAAACTGCCCTCCGGGAGAAACCATCGGAACAGGATGTCGACGGCAAAGCGGAGGATGCCACAAGGCATAGCCCTTCCCCGGAAGGATCAGCGGAACCTGCACAATACCGTTCAGGTCTGGACTCCGGTGCCGGATTCTATGCCACCGTCGGGTTCGGGCCTCTTATGCTTCTGGGAGAAATTACCGAGTATTTCCATTACGGTCTGGCTGGAACAGTCTCCGCCGGACTGGAGTGGACGAGTCCGGAGCGCAGCTGGCAGCTGGGTACCCGGTTCAACCTGATAAGGGTCATCAAGGATACCCGGACCCGCGGACCCTCCCTCTATTTCAGCACCGCAGGGGTCAACCTTGTTCTGGGGAGCGGTTCGGGGAACCTGAACCGTTTTTATGCCGGGATTACAGGCGGGGCCGCATTCATACGCGTTGCCGACTCCGATGGCAGCATGACCAAGACCGTGCCGTACGCGAAGGGAAACATCGCGATGAGGGTGCCCCTGGGCGGGCGCCTGTACCTGCAGCCTGATCTGGCTCTGCTCCTTATCTTTGATGATGACCTGCTGATAAACGGCTTTCTGCCGTCCCTCTCCGTGGGGCTGGAGTTCTGATATGCTGAAGAGAATAGTTTTCCTGGGTTTATTGTCCTTTTTTATCTTCCTCCCCGGCTGTGAGGAGTATACACTGCTGGACCAGTATCTTCTTGATGTGGAAGTCGCAGACTGGATTCCGGTCCCGGAGAGTTTTTCCGTCAGTGGTATCGGAGCCAGGTCAATCGCGATCAGCTGGTCATATCCGGACACCTCCCTGATCGACGGCTTCCGGATTGTATGCATGGACACTGCAGGCGGATCAATGATGATCGCGGATGAAGCTCAGCTTGGAAGTAATGAAACGACCTATGTGGATACTGGTCTGGCACCAAATGTCTGGTACATTTACTATATGTATGCCGTATCCGGAGCATATCGATCGAATGCAACAGAACCAAAAAGCGGGTATTCAACTCCTTGAAATATCTTTAACTCAATCTTCAGCGATCTCTTCCAGGATGCTTTCCAGTTCCGCGTAGGCTTCTCTGCGTCCCGAAAGGCGTTCCTGCAGGCCGTAATTTGAAAAAAAACGGTCCGCCGAGTCCAGGAGCCCGGGGTACTCGGAGCGTATCCTGGGAGATGTAATCAGGGCCCGCAGCAGCGCCCTGGTATTCAGATCCTCCATTCTCAGGGCCCTGCTGTTCGCTAGCGTCTGTTCCCGCTCCCGTATCTGCTGAAGCGCGGAGCTCAGATTTTCCCGGAATTCCCTGTGTTCCAGCTCCAGTTCCCGCATCTCCTGTTCCAGTGTTTCGATTCGTCGTAGAAGTGTACTGTTTGTCGAGGGGGGAGTTTCCCGGGCAGCATCCGGGACCTCTTCCGGTTTCGCTGCCTGAGCGGGGGCGGACATGGTCTCCATACGCCGGGAGATAATCTCTTCCCTCTCGGTCTCCGCCGATTTAAGGAGTTTTTCAAGCTCCTGCAGCTGTTCGCCTGATTGTCCGTTCCTTTTCAGCTCTGCGTACTGCTTTCGCAGGGCGATGATCTCCTCTTCCTTTTCCTGAAGCTGCTGATCCGTTCGGGCTTTGAGGGTTTTCAGGAGCTGCCACTCACTGGTAAGAAAACGGTTCTCCCGCAGGGTCACCGCCTTAAGCTGTTCCTCCGCCTCCGTATGCATGATCCAGATGAATCCGGCGGTCAGAGCAATCAGAAGGCTGTTCACGATTATGGGAAAGAAGAGCTGCTTGCGCCGGATTTTCGGCTCCCTGTTTTCCTGCATGCGCCTTACTCAGTATTCAGTCTATCATTTAGCACAGTCAAATGCTATGGTAACAACATGCCGAACAGGAGCCGCCTGCGCATCCGTCTTATTGTCCTTATCATTCCTCTGGTTGTTGCTGTAATCCTCGGCAGCGGAATCTTTGCTTCCCTGGAGGCCCGCAAAGCCCTTGTCCGCGTCGTTAATCGTCACATGGTCTATAAAGCAGAACAGCTCAGGGATTACGTAGTCAGTGAATGGGGTATCCTCAATGAGCTGAATCTTGATGAACAGCAGGAGTATCGGATCGTTGCCGAAGAGTCCCTGAAATCCTATGCTGTTTCCCTGCTCAGGGGAGAGACGGAAAACATTGTCGCCTTCGATGGGGACGGCAATGTTCAGATGAGGATCGGCTACGCTGATTTTCCTGAACAGGATCCCTGGAACGGCCCGCAGGGCTATGCGTCCCTGGACCGGGGCTGGTTTTCCGGGACCCTCTACGGAGAAAAACGGGTGGGGGTTGCTTTTGACCTGGAGTCCTTCGGCTGGACCGTATTGATCAGCGAAGGAGAGGAGGCCTACTTTACGGAAATTCAGGAGATCCGCTATACCTATTTCTGGATTCTGGTTTCCGCAATCGCTCTGATAATCGTTCTTATTGCCATCTATGTAGGCTACATCATTCGTCCGGTGGAACACCTGACTCAGACCATACAGCACATAAGCAGCTCCCAGGATCTGTCCATGCGGGCCAAAATCGAATCGGCTGACGAGATAGGCTTTCTGGCGGACAGATTCAACTCCATGATATCCACCGTGCAGAAGAGCTATATGGATCTTCAGCATGCCCGGGACGCCGAGGAGGCATCAAGAAAGACAGCGGTGCAGCGGGAGCTGGAAACCCTCAATCTGCTGGGACGGGTTTCGGATTTCCGTGACGAGGATACAGGGGAGCACCTCCGGCGTATCGGATCCTTCTCCGCACTTTTTTCCCGCCTTCTGGGGCAGAGCCAGAGAGAGCAGGATTTCATATTTTACAGCGCTCCTCTTCATGATATCGGAAAGATCGGAATTCCCGATTCAATTTTGCTGAAACCCGGTCGGCTCAGCGACGAAGAATTTGAACAGATCAAGCTGCATACCGTTTTCGGCTACAATATTCTCAAGGATGCCGAGAGTGAGTATCTCTCCCTGGGGGCCCGGATAGCCCTTACCCACCACGAGAAATGGGATGGCAGCGGATATCCTGAAGGTCTTGCAGGGGAGGATATTCCCCTTTCCGGACGTATTGTGGCCCTGGTGGATGTTTTCGACGCCCTCATCTCCGAACGGCCCTACAAAAAGGCCTGGACGCCGGAAGAAGCCTTCGCGCTGATTCTGGAGCAGCGGGAAAAGCATTTTGATCCCCAGCTGGTGGATATTTTTGAGAAGAACTTCTCGATCTTTCGTGCCAGGATCGGTATTCCGGATTTTTCTCTTGAAACCTGAGGTATATCTCTAAATAATCTCTTATCAACAAAAAATTATTTATCTGCAATATTATTGCCATTGGAATAATTTGGGACTATACTTCTGACTGAAAGATGTTTGCGGGAGTCCGCGCCGCTTTCAGGAGCATGATCGTGAGGTCCAGAGCCTTTGTCTCTCTATGTTCAGTTCTCGTTTTCTCGCTGTTTTTCAGCTTCTCACCTCTGCGGGCTGTCCCCATACCGGAGCATTTTCGCTTTGACTCCTTTACGACCAAGGACGGTCTGGCCAATTCCTCGGTATCCAGAATCATCCAGGACCGGGAAGGGATAATCTGGATAGCCACTCAGGCGGGACTGAACAAGTTCGACGGATATACCTTTACCCATTATGAACATGATCCTTTCAATGCAAACTCACTTTCCCATAATCTCGTGCAGACCATGTATCTTGATGTTGACGGGAGCCTGTGGCTGGGAACCTACGGAGGCTTGAACCATTTTGATCCTGTCAGCGGTGTTTTTACCCGTCATATTAACGATCCCGGGGATGAGACCTCCCTGAGCAATAACATCGTTACGGCCATAACGCGTGATACCGAAGGAAGTCTCTGGGTCGGTACCCTTGGCGGACTTAACCGCTTTGATGAAGAGCATAAGCTTTTTGTCAGGTATCTGCCGGATCGGGACCGTGAGCGCTCCCTGCCGAACAGGGTAGTCCGGGATTTTTTGCTGGACCTTGAGGGCAATTTATGGATCGGGACGAACGGCGGGCTCTGCCTCTACAGCTACGATTCCGATGACTTCAGCGTATACCGCCACGACCCGGAAAATCCGGGTTCCCTGCCTTCACCCTATGTCATGACGATGATTCAGAACCCGGAAGACCCGGATCGCTTCTGGGTTGGGACCTGGGGAGGCGGAGTTTCGGAATTTTACCTGCCTTCTGGAACAGTCAAGAGTTATTCGCTGCTCAAAAAGGAGGTCTACCGTATCCTCTATGATTCCAGGGGTAGACTCTGGATCGGCACCTGGGGCGGCGGTCTGATGGTGCTGAATCCCTTGAACGGCAACCTTGTCCATGTAACAGCTTCGGGGCAGAAGAGCGGCCAGGGTCTTCTTCACAATGTTGTTTACTCGCTTATGGAAGATTCCTCCGGCATGATCTGGATCGGGACCAACGGCGGCGGCATCAATACCTACGAAGACTGGAAGAACCAGTACGATTCCATAATTCCGGATGCTGATTCATCCTTTTCCCTGGCTCCGGGCAAGGTGGAGGCTCTTCTCCAGGATTCGGACGGAACCCTGTGGTGCGGCGTCTACTCCGGCGGTTTGAACCGCCGGGACCCGGAAGACGGAAAGATCAGGCGCTATGTTCACGATCCTGAGGATCCTTTCAGTTTAAGCAACGATATCGTAAACGCCCTGCTGAGGGATTCCCGGGGGACCCTCTGGGTCGGAACGAATGAAGGCCTGAACATCTACATGCCTGAAGATGACACTTTCAAACGGGTTCTCGCCGACGGAAGTTCCCTGACACCTCCGGAGGATACGATCTTCGCGCTCTACGAGGACAGCGGTGGAGGCATCTGGCTCGGTACAAATATCGCGGGAGCTGTCAGGATGGATCCATCCAGCGGTCTTTACCGTCACTACGCCCATGATCCCGACGATCCGGAGAGTCTCAGCGATAATCTGGTACGTACTATTCTCGAGGACACCGACGGCGCTGTCTGGATTGGGACAAACAATGGTCTGAACCGGCTGGACACGCGAAGCGGACGGATTAAACGGTATCTGTATAATTCCGATGATCCCGCCGGCCTGAGCAACAGTAATATCCGCGCGCTGGTTCGGGATACTTCAGGTATCCTCTGGGTAGCGACCTCAGGGGGCGGTTTGAACCGCTACCATGCGGAAAGGGACAGCTTTTCCTATATCTCCCGGAAGGACGGACTCTTGAGCAACCACATTCTCAATATGGTGGAAGGACGCCCCGGTGAGCTCTGGATGAACACAAGCCGCGGAGTTTCGGTATATGATACCAACTCCGAAAGCTTCAGGACCATCGACGCATCCACCGGGCTGCTGTCGGACGAGCTTGCCAATGGGCTGCATGTGGGACCCGACGGAAAAATCTTTATCGGCAGTATCAACGGCATAAGCATTATCGAGGAAAGTCCGGAAGAATCTGAAATGTTCATTCCTCCTATTTCGCTGGTCCGCTTTGAAGTTCTGGGAAAAGAGCGGTCCCTGGAAAGGGGGGAAGACGGCGTATTCAGGGAATATACCCTGGCAGCCTCTGACAGCCTGATTGCCTTCCAGTTTTCCGCCCTGGACTACTCAGCCCCGGATCGGAACCAGTACGCCTACAAACTGGAGGGCTTCGATTCCGACTGGATCCAGGCAGGTTCGCGTAATTACGTATCCTATACGAATCTGAGGCCTGGGCGGTATACCCTGCGCGTCATAGGGGCGGGAAGCAGGGGTAACTGGAACCGTCAGGGGATTTCGATTCCTTTAAAGGTATAGCCTCCCTGGTATGCGAGTTTTCAGGCAAAGATGCTCTATGCCCTGAGCTTTCTGCTCCTGATCCTTTTCCTGCTGCATATTAACCAGGTCAAACAGAGAAGGGCGGAGGGGCGCTACCTTGAACAGGCGCGGCTGAATCGTGAACTGGACCGTAAGGTCAGGGAGAGGACCGCGGAGATCGAGAAGGCCAGGCAGATCGCGGAGGAGGCCACCCGGGCGAAGAGCCTCTTTCTGGCAAATATGAGCCACGAAATAAGGACCCCCTTGAACGGAATTTTCGGGATGCTCTCCCTTCTATCGAGAACGAAACTTAATCCAGACCAGAAAGAGTACCTGGAAAACTCGAAAAGCGCAGTAGAGAACCTGAATTCCCTGATAAACGATCTTCTCGATATCGAACGAATTGAATCCGGAAAGATCCGCATCGAGAATGCGCCTTTTTCCGTCTCCCATGCGGCGGAGTATGTCCGGACCCTTTTCGAACAGGGCGCTGCGGAAAAGGGAATCGATCTGAACCTTAAGCTTGATCTCTCCCCGGACCTGGATGTCGTTATGGGAGACCGGAACAGGTTTATCCAGATTCTAGGCAATCTGGTGGGAAACGCGGTTAAATATACGGAGCACGGTTCCATCCAGTTTTGTGTCGCCCTTGAAGAGAAGAACGATCGGGAAATCAGCTGTGAGGTCAAGGTGGAAGATACGGGCATCGGTATGCCGGAAGATCAGCTTCATCGCATTTTCGACAGCTTTTCCCAGCTGGACATGGGATACAGCAAGGCGTCCAGGGGAGCCGGACTGGGACTTGCAATCGTTAAGCAGCTGGCGGAAGCCATGGGAGGAACTGTCTCCGTAAGAAGTCAGCTGGAGAAAGGTTCGACCTTCCTGGCGACCCTCCTGTTCTCGCCGGCCCCGGAGGGAGCCGGATATCAGGAGGAGCAGACGGATCAGGGGGAGCAGTTTTCCCTTGCCAAGGAAGGACAGCTCCGCGTGCTTGTGTGTGAGGACGAGGCCATTAACCGGATCTATATAAGCAAATTCCTCCAGTCCAAAGGCTATGAAGTCGATCTGGCGGCCAACGGAAATGAGGCCCTGGAACAGGCCCGGGACGGGTCGTACTCCCTTATTCTGATGGACATCGGCATGCCCGGCATCAACGGGCTGGAGGCTGCAGGTCAGTTGCGGGCCCTGGGAATCGGAACCCCCATTCTCGCCCTGACGGCCCATACCTTTTCCGAGGATATCCAGCGCTGCCTGGAGGCCGGTATGAACGACTTTGTTGCCAAACCGATAAACGAACAGACCCTGCTCAGTAAAATCCGGACGTGGATGACCCGGACCTGAAGGTCTGATTCAGTTCTGCAGGTTTTACAGATAGTATCCCAGCACCACGAAGAGCGGCAGGCTCACTGCGGCCCCCAGATAGCTCAGGATTATCCCGCTGCCGGAGTAGGGGAGCTGTTCCGGTCTGCCGTAGTTCTGGATGGCGATCATGATATTGGTCGCCGGCGGTACGGCGGCCTCGATTACCAGGAAGAGCTGCATCCAGCGCCAGGTATCTGCCATGGTCATGGGTTCTCCCGGAAGGAGGGAAGGGCCTCCGAAAAGCAGACGCAAAGCCAGCATAGCCAGCAGTACCAGAAGGGGATAGATTACCTGCCGAACCAGAAGGAAGGGACCGAACTCCCGGTGACGGGTTAAACTCTCATGGGGAACCCCGGCCAGGATTCCGCCCAGCACGATCATGATTCCGTCCATGGCAAGACGGGAGTACTGTTCCACCGGAGAAGCGATAAACCGGGGAATATAGTCGTAGAGTCCGGTTGCGGCGAGTATAATGCCTGTGGCGATGCCCGCAAAGGGGATGGTCAGCCGGAAACGCATCTGCAGGGCTTGCCCCGGAACCCTCTTGATGATGTTTACCGCGAAACTCCAGAAAATCAGCTGATAGGCCATTACATAGGTAAAGAGAAAGATCAGAATCGGCTCCGGGGCAATGGCCTCCAGGATAGGGAGGGGTACATAGCCCACATTGTGGATGGCGAAAAGCAGAATGAACTCGCTTTTGTTCTCCTCCTGCAGACTGGAGAATATTCGGGTATGCTTGAGCAGCCAGAGGACCAGCAGGTACTGCAGATAGATGGTAACGACGCACATGACAAAGAAGAGGGGCATCCAGTGGGCGCCCCGGGAAAATGCGTCGTCCCAGGATATCCCGTAACGGGAGATATAGTAGAGGGGAAACAGTACATTCACGATAGCCGCGGAGAGCCAGGGCAGCAGCTTCCTGCGCATCCACTGGGGGTGAAAGATGATGTACCCCGATATAACAAGTCCGATCAACCGTAAAAACGCTGCTGCCATTGAGTCCTCTGTATTCTTCTGGTATCCATTTGATTGTGCTTCAGTGTAGACTAATTGCCGATAAAAGCCAATCCGGAGGTAAGCCGGAAACCCTTGGAGGGAGATCGTACGGATGGATACGCCATTAATAAAGACCGGCAGCGGTTCCAGCGCTGAGGTTTTCAGGATCTCTGATACTGAAGCCTTCAAGCTCTACTGTCCCGGCTACAGTCTCGTGGATGTTGTTCGGGAGTACGAGAATACCAGTTTTGTCCGCCGGGTCTATGAAAAGGCTCCCCGGGTACAGGAGCCGGGACAGCGGGACGGCAGAATTACCCTGCCTCTGGAAATGATCCGGGGAGATATACTGGCTAAAATCCTGCGTTCCGGGGATGCCCGGGAGACGGGCTTAAGTCTCGGAATAATGCATCGGGACCTGCATGTACGACCCTCCGAGGGTTTGCCCCTGGCGAAGAATGTTTTTGAACCGGTAATTCTGGATACCCCGGGTATTACGGAGCGCAAACGTAAAAACTACCTTGTCTTTTTACAGGAACGGCGGGACGACCGTCTCTGCCACGGCTGTTTTCATCCCGGCAATATTCTCCAGACCAACTCCGGTTGGCGCCTGATCAACTGGAAATATGCCTTTTCCGGAGACCCCCTGGCAGATGTGGCGGCTACCGTCTATCTCCTGCGTTCTTCCTCCCGGGCCGGAAGGCGCCCTCCTGTACTGGAGCCTCTGTTGCGGCACAGGCTGATCCGCTGGTATTTGAGAGGGTATTTCGGAAAAGAGGAAATTCCCCGTAACGAGATCACCATCTGGATGGAAATAACGGCCATCAGGTTCCGCGGATTTGCCAAGGGGAGACTAAGTTAGTATTCTGTAATATACAAATACACAGTAAAGTGAAGGGACGGCTTTGCCGGCCCCGAACCAAGCAGAGCGGAGCCGGAGGAAAAAAGTCCGATGGCGACCGCAGATAAGGAGTTATGTATATGTTGAAACGACCATTAGGAAATTCCGGAATAGAGGCCTCTGTTGTCGCCTTCGGTGCCTGGGCCATAGGCGGCTGGAAGTGGGGCGGTACGGATGACGATGTCGCGGTACGGGCGATCCACGCGGCAATTGATCGGGGTATGGACTTTGTCGACACTGCGCCAATTTACGGTTTCGGCCATTCCGAAGAGGTTGTCGGCCGGGCAATCCAGGACCGCCGTGACAAGGTCATTCTGGCAACGAAGTGCGGGATGCGCTGGGACGAAAAAGTGGGGCGCTACTTCTTCTCCCACGAGAGGAACACCCCCCAGGGCCCCCAGCCGGTGGACATTCACATCTACCTTGACCCCGAATCGGTGCGCAACGAGGTGGAACAGAGCCTGAAGCGTCTGAAGACCGATTACATTGACCTGATGCAGACACACTGGCAGGAACGGGTCTCCACTCCCATCGAGGACACCATGGAGATGCTGATCAAACTGAAGGATCAGGGAAAGATCCGGGCCATCGGCGTCTGTAATGCCGACCCGGAGGAGATGAAACAGTACCAGGCTGTAGGCCCCCTGGCTTCCGACCAGGAGAAGTTTTCCATGCTCGACCAGGAGCATGCCGCTAAGCAGAGGCAGTTCGCCGCCGAAGAGGGGCTGGCGTACCTGGCCTATTCTCCCATAGGTCAGGGGCTTCTCACCGGTAAAGTAGGCCCGGAACGCCGGTTTAATCCTGGCGACCAGCGCCTGGACAACCCCCGCTTCAGCGTGGAGAACCGCAAGAAGGTTATGGCCATGCTGGATGAGTTCCGACCCGTCGCTGATGCGCACAACATAAACCTGGCCCAGCTCGCCATCGCCTGGACATTTCATCAGCACGGCTGCACCCATGTGCTCGCGGGAGCCAGAAACGAAGAACAGGTTACCGAAAATGCCGCAGCCGGAGATGTGAGCCTGAGTAAGGAAGAATTGAGCCTCATGAAGCAGGTTCTGGACAGGCACCTGCCGGGTATACAAAAATAGGTCTTTCAGCAGGAATTGTTCTGTTTTTTTAAGCGTCCATTGAAGGCATATAGATACATCGCGGAACACACTGTGAAAAGCTGCAAGGAGTTACTGAAGTTTCAGAACTTGCTGTCAATGTAGGTATCCGAACTGTTGTTTGCAATCTGCTTGAACTGCAGAGGAGAGAGATTTTCATATTTCTTGAAACACTTGCTGAAATAGAACAAATCATTAAAACCTACCTCCTCGGCGACATCGGAGACCGAATGTCCGTCGAGGAGCAGTTCTTTTGCTTTGTGAAGTCGTATTTCAATTAAGTATGTTATTGGTGATTTCCCGGTTACCGATTTGAAAATGGAACCGATATAGGAAGGACTTACTGAAATTACGTCAGCGAGCTCTTTCAGCTTTATTGGCTGTGTGTAATGCTCCATCATATAATTGATAACCTGTTCAACTTTCTGAATATTGTCATAGATATAATTTTCGGTTTTCCATTGGGTCAGTAAATACAGTATTTCCATAAACAGCGCACGTCCGCGGGACGTTCTATTGTTGTAGGATGAAATAAAGGTTTTGGTAAACCTGGAGAAAAGTTCCAATAATCTAGAAAACAGGAACTGATCCTCAATCTGCTCTACTGGTAAAAAGGGTAGATCAAGAGAATGCAATTCCCATCTGTTGTTACTGAATGTGGGTAAAGTGTAATAAAACTCAACGGTATAACATTGCATAAGGTTGCTTCCGAATGTATGCCCTTTTCGATAATCTCCGGGCTTGAAATAGATTAAATTTCCGGGTTCAACCATAAATGTCTGCTTATTACATGTTATTTCTGCTTTTCCTTTATAAACCAGAACCAGATTATGTCGGTTAAATATGGATGGTCCCTTGAGTTTCCAGTTTATTGGGCATTTTCTGTTTGCGACATAAACAAACAGAGGAAAAATGTTTATATACCGGTTTTCATCTGGAATCCGCATTCTTTTTCTCGTGTAAATAGTAAGATAGTACAAACGATATTATATCATACATGGCGCCATGGAGGAAACAGTAGTACCATAAGTCCAGTTTTCGAACCTATTAAGGAGGATGAAGTATGTTTGGAAAACGGACTATATCTATGTTGCTGACACTGATGCTGCTCATTCTGTCGGTATTACCGCTTATCGCCAATGGTTCCAGCGAAAAGGGTGATGGTTCTTACAGGCTGAATGTGGGAACAGTTCTCACAGAAAAGGATCCCCTCTATGAGGGACTGCAGTTATTTAAAAAAAATGTGGAAGAGCGCACCGGAGGAGCAGTCACCATTCGTCTTTTTGCAAGTGCCCAGCTTGGTAAGGATGAGGATGTTCTGGAACAGGCAAAAGTGGGAACAGATGTCGGTATTATTACTGATCCCGGCAGGCTGTCTGCATATATCAGCGATTTTGGTATTCTGGGTGCTCCTTACCTAGTCGCGGATTATGACGAATCCCTGAAGCTTTTGAACACGTCAGTTTTCAAGGATCTGGCAGATCAGTTCGCCAAAGACGGGCTGAAGATTCTTGCTTTTAACTACTACCAGGGTACGCGGCATCTTTTTACCAATAAACCCATCCGTACCCCTGACGACCTTTCAGGGCAGCGAATACGGAGTTCCGGATCAGAAATTGTTACTGCGACTGTAAAGAATATGGGAGCTAACCCGACTGTGATCCCCTGGTCTGATGCCTATACCGGGTTGCAGCAGAAGGTCATAGATGGTGTTGAAGTTCACTATTCGGCGGCTTTGGGGGCAAGCATTTATGAGGTAACCAAGTATCTTTCCAAGACAGCCCATTTTCAGCTGCTTACTGGTATGGTTGTTTCAAATAAGTGGTTTGAGAGCCTGCCTGCTGAGTATCAGGCTATAGTAGAAGAAGAGGCATATAACGGCGGCAAGTATGCCTCTGAACAGGTTGTTGCAAAAGAGAAAGAGTTCGAGAAATCGCTTGTAAGTAAGGGACTTGAGATTGTTGACTGTGATGTAGCCGCTTTCAGGAAAGCAGCGGAAAATACCTATGATGCAGTCGGATACAGGGCTCTGAAAGACCAGATCGACGCTGATCTGGGACGTTGATCTGATAAACCTTCGAAAAAAATCGTGTGTCCCGGCAGGTGTGCAGATGGATGCTGGCCACTCTGCCTGCCGGGATTTGATTAGTGAGGCTGAATATGAGATTAAAACTGTTGGAAGAGCGGCTTGTAGTAGTAATGCTTGCCATGCTTATTCTCCTGGTATTTATAGCGGCGAGTCTGCGCTGGTTTGGTGTCTCTGTGGCCTGGTCTATAGATATTGCCCAGCTTCTCTTTTCCTGGGTTTGCTTTATCGGAGCCGATCTTGCTCTCAGAACCGATAGTCATGTAGGCGTGGACATGCTTATCAACAGACTCCCCGCGAAAATCCGGCAGGGTTTAATGCTGGTACTTGACATTCTGATATTCGGTTTTGTACTGCTGATTTTCTATTTCGGCACCAAGCTCTGTTTGCAGAATTATAAACGGACGTTTAATACCATTCCGATATTGAGCTACTCCTTTGTCACACTCAGCGCTCCGGTCGGTGCGTTTCTCATGGGATTGACCGTTGTGCAACGCATACGGTTGCATATTTCCAGATTCGTAAGCAGATGAGAGGGGATGCAGGATGATATTACTGGTACTATCTTTTATTCTGCTCCTTGTGCTGGGAATGCCTGTCGCATTTACAATAGGCATATCGAGCCTTCTCTTTTTTGTAAGTGAAAGTCTTCCGCTTCAGGTTGTTATCCAGCGGATGGTTACCAGCACTCAGTCCTTTCCTCTTCTTGCGGTTCCGTTTTTTGTTCTGGCTGGAAATCTGATGAATGAAACCGGGATTACCCGAAGATTGATTGCCTTTTCGAAAGTACTGACCGGTCACATGTACGGAGGGCTTGCTCAGGTATCCGTGGTTCTGAGCGCGCTGATGGGTGGTATTTCCGGGTCGGCAACCGCGGATGCTGCCATGGAATGCAGGATTCTTGGCCCGGATATGGAAAAAAAAGGCTTTTCCAGAGGATTTACTGCTGCGATACTTGCTATGGGGGGACTTGTAACTGCAACGATTCCACCAAGCATCGGACTTATTCTTTTTGGTGTTGTCGGTGAAGTCTCCATCGGAAAACTTTTTCTGGCCGGTATTGTTCCAGGCCTTCTGACTATGATATTCCTTATGATAGCGGTCTATATTATCTCCAGAAAAAGAAACTATGCAGCAGAACAGGATCGCCCTTCCTCTCCCAAAGAAGTTGTCTCGGGGATTTACCACAATTTATGGGCGCTCCTGTTCCCTGTCATTCTTATTGTAGGTATACGTTTTGGTCTTTTTACTGCATCGGAAGCAGGTGCGTTTGCGGTTGTCTACGCGTTTGTAATAGGAAAGTTCGTATATAAAGAACTTACCATGCCAAAGCTTGCGGAAGTACTTAAGCACTCGGCAAAGGATATCAGTATTGTAATGCTGATAATTATCTGCTCGTCAATTTTCGGTTACGCCGTTGTATATGATCAGCTTCCCCAAACTCTTGCAGGATTTATCAATACCGTTGCTGCCGGACCATATGTGGTTCTTTTTATCATCCTGATTTTCCTCTTTTTTATCGGAATGATTATGGAAGCCACAGTTAATGTTCTGATCCTGGTCCCGATTTTTCTCCCTATTGTAACTGAGGTCGGGTTTGATCCGGTTCATTTTGGTATGCTCTTTTTCCTTGTGAATACCATGGGCGGAATGACTCCACCTGTCGGAGTAACCATGTACACGGCATGCTCCCTGCTTGGATGTCCCATTGAAGTTTATGCAAAAGAGGCGCTTCCATTTATTCTGGCTGTGGCTCTTCTTGTTATTGTTCTCGCGTTTTTTCCGCAAATTGTATTGTTTCTTCCGAATCTTGTGTTCGGCTAATTCTATAGTAAGAGGTTTCTGTATGCGTGTCTCCTTTGATGTGATGAAATCACAGATAAAGAAAGTATTTATAAAGTACGGTATGCCGGATGAGAAAGCAGAAGTTTGTGCCCGTGTTCATACCGAATCGAGTAATGATGGAATATACTCCCACGGGTCAAACCGGGTTGCGAGATTTGTTGATTATGTAAAAAAGGGCTGGGTGGATATTAATGCCGAACCGAGTCTTGAGAAAGAGTTTGGAGCAGTCAAGGTCTTTAACGGCAATATGGGGCCTGGTATTCTGAACGCACTGCATGCTACCGACTGTGGAATGGAGCTCGCAGAAAAGTATGGTATTGGTATGGTCGGTATTAAAAATACTACACACTGGATGCGGGGGGGGAGCTACGGCTTATACGCAGCAGAACGCGGTTACATTGCCATTTCCTGGACAAACACCGAATCCTGTATGCCGCCCTGGGGTGGCAAGGATTGTAAACTTGGGAATAACCCCTTTGTTATGGCAATGCCTGGTGTTGATAATCCCATTATGCTGGATATGGCAATGTCGCAATATGCATACGGCAAGCTTCAGGTAACTCGTTTGGCTGGAAAAAGGCTACCCTTTCCGGGCGGGTTTGATAAAAATGGAAATATAACCGATGAGCCTGGTCCCATTGAGGAGTCTATGCGAATCCTTCCGATGGGTTACTGGAAGGGATCGAGCTTTGCTTTTATGCTTGATGTTCTGGGCGCTGTGCTCTCCGACGGTATTGGTGCTGCTGATATCGATACCATTGGAAAAGGGAGCTGTGGCGGTGCTTCACAGGTTTTTATTATCATCGATCCGAAGAAAGCATGTGCAGAAGCTGAATTGAAGAAGACGATCGAGAAAGCAATTACGCATATAAAAGGTTCAGCCCTGTCAGAAAATTCCATGGGTATTATCTTTCCTGGTGAAGACTATGTAAAAGCACGAAAAAATCATGCCGAAAACGGTATTCTGGTTGATGACGGTATCTGGGAAGAAATCCTCACTCTTTAAAAAGAGTTCCCGCAGAGAATATAATATCGATAAAGGAATAGCATGAAAGCTATACAGGTTCCGGAACCCGGGGAAATGGAGCTTATTGATAAGCCTTTGCCGGAAATATCCTCATCGGAAGATGTTCTTGTCAAAGTGGAGGCAGTTGGTATTTGCGGCTCTGATATGCATATCTTCCATGGAACTTCCCCTGTGGCTGTATATCCCAGAGTATTGGGACACGAAGTAGTCGGTTCTGTTGTCGCTACGGGATCAGACGTAACAGACCTTTCCTTGGGAGACCATGTTGTTCTGGATCCAATTGAATACTGTGGTACCTGTTATGCCTGCAGATTAGGCAGAGGTAATGTCTGCCAGACACTTAAAGTCCGGGGAGTTCATGTCGACGGAGGATTTCAGGAATATTTTTGTGTTTCTGCAGAAAATCTTCATAGAATACCCGCAGAAATCAGCTTTCCCCGGGCGGTTATGATTGAACCTTACACTATCGGGTACCAGGC
Source organism: uncultured Spirochaetaceae bacterium (assembly GCA_964554875.1). GTDB lineage: Bacteria > Spirochaetota > Spirochaetia > JC444 > Marispirochaetaceae > Marispirochaeta. The sequence goes on from CAZKQJ010000039.1 coordinate 38,747, forward strand.
TGTCTGGCGCGGTGGTGTTCTTTCAGGTGACTTGGTTCTGATATACGGGGCGGGCCCGACCGGACTTGTGGTGCTCGACAGGGCAAAAAGGCTTGGTGCAAGTTGCATTGTTGCAGATATTCGGGATGACAGACTCGAGATGGCAAGGTCTTTCGGAGCAGATTATACTATCAATCCCGGGAAGACCTCCTCTGAAGAGTTTGTTAACAAGATTTCTGCCGGGATGGGGGCTAATGTTGTCTTCGATGCAGTTGGGATCCCTTCAATTTTATCAGAGGCCGTACACATTGCATCAGTTGCCGGACGTGTGGTCTCCATGGGATTTGCTAATTATCCTGCAGATATTCCTTTACTTGAGATTTCCTCCAAAGAGCTTGGCATTTACGGTACCCGGCTGCAGACAAAAAAATTTACTGAAGTGATTCAGGACTTTCCCATGTTTCTTGACAATGTGGATAAAATGATTTCTCATGTCATGCCTTATTCTGAGTTCAGGCATGCCTTTGCATTGCTTGAAGATAATCGTGAGAAAACAGGTAAAGTTGTACTTACATTTGGTGACTAAAGGATAATTAGCATGAAAATGACTCTGCGCTGGTTCGGGGGCGATCATGACAGTGTCCCCCTGAAATATATCCGCCAGGTTCCGGGAGTCCGGGGCGTGGTTACCTCCCTGCCGGATATTCCGGTGGGCAAGGTCTGGCCTGCAGAAGAAATCGCCGCCTGTAAGGAGCAGGTGGAAGCGGCAGGGCTGCAACTTGAAGGTATAGAGAGCGTTAATGTTCATGAGGATATCAAGCTTGGCAGGCCGGAACGCGACCGGTATATTGAAAATTATATCCGGACAATGAAGAATCTTTCCAGCCATGGTATCCATCTTATCTGCTATAATTTTATGCCGGTATTCGACTGGATCCGTTCGGATCTTGCGAAGTGTCTTGTTGATGATGCTACAGTGTTGGCCTACGAAGCGGAGATGGTAGAGAAGGTGGATCCCATGGGGATGCTGGCCCACATGGAATCCAGGGCTGACGGCTTCTCACTCCCGGGATGGGAACCTGAGCGTCTGAACATCCTCGAAGAGCTGTTTACTGCTTATAAAGGGTTCACTGAGGACGATCTTTTCCAGAACCTCAAATATTTTCTTGATTCAATAATACCAGCATGCGAGAAGTACGGTGTCAGGATGGCCCTCCATCCGGATGATCCACCATGGTCGGTCTTCGGTCTTCCGCGTATTGTTGTCTCCGAAGAGAAAATCGCGCGGCTGTTCTCTATGTCCAACAGCCCTTGGAGCGGCCTTACCTTCTGCACCGGGTCTCTTGGGGCAAACCGGCAGAACGATCTGCCTGCAATGATACGCCGCTTTGGTAATCGAATATATTTTGCACATATCCGCAATATTCTCTACAGGGAAGAGCGAGGCAAACGGGATTTTGACGAATCTGCTCACCTCTCAACAGAAGGGTCCCTGGATATGTACGAGATAATAAAAACTTTTCATGAAATCAATTTCTCCGGTATTGTTCGGCCTGATCATGGTCGAATGATATGGGGAGAAACCGCGAGACCAGGGTATGGCCTGTATGATCGGGCTATAGGAGTCGCATATATTCTGGGATTATGGGAAGCTGTCGAGAAGGGGGAAAAGGCGTGAAGCTTACACTGGAAGGACTTAAAAAGGATATCCCGCAGTGGAAGGCCGGCGG
>CAZKQJ010000040.1:0-39113 GCA_964554875.1 uncultured Spirochaetaceae bacterium
CATCTCCTAGGGGAGTCGAACCCCTGTTGCCGGGATGAAAACCCGGTGTCCTAACCACTAGACGAAGGAGACTTGATGCGCAAGAGCCTACTCATGACCACTGGCGGAAAGAGTCGATCTCTTGCGGCATAAGCCGGATCGCTCCGACTTAATGAGCCGCACTGGGTTCGAACCAGTGACCCACGCCTTAAAAGGGCGTTGCTCTACCAGCTGAGCTAGCGGCCCCTCATGTGAAGCCGAATATAGCACACATCAAAAAATAATGTCAACTAAAGGGGACAATAAAATCAGTATCGAAACTCAAGTCCGATTATCACGTTATAGACCGGCTGCATCCCTGGCTCAAGGGACTGTTCAGTCCCGTACATCGCCATGTTGAGGGTGGCAAAATTCAGATCGACCCCAAGACCGGCGGCGAGCAATCCCTGATAAAGACCTGTCCTTAGGGAAAGTATCTCCAGCATACGGAATTCCGCCCCGAAACTGAGATGCAGAACAGGGTTGGTGGCCAGCTCCGGGAAAAAGAGAAAATCCAGCATGTCCCTGTAGTCAAAGTAAAGGTCTATATCGCTGAAGTACCGCGAAAGCGATCCCAGGGGCGGTGTATACCGCAGACCGGCATGCAGCTGGAAGGGAAGCACGCCGTTCACCTTGTCTATGGCATCGTTTCCGTCGAGGTAATCCTGCAGACTTGCATAATTTGAACGCAGGGTAGGACTGAAGACGTCCTGTCCGACCAGGCCAAAAGAAAGAGCGTCTCCATAACTGTACAAAAGACCAAGGTCAAAACCGATTCCGGTGATATTGGCATAAGGCTCGTTTAGGAGAAGATCGGGTCCGAGGCTGTCGAGAAAATCGTTTATGAGAAGCAGGGAATAGTTGAACCCCCCTTCGCCCCGGAGAAACCCCTTCATGCCCAGTCCCAGATCGAGGGTATGAATAGTACCTTCAAAGGCCGGGACCCTGAAACTGTAACCGCCTGTAATGACCAGTTCTTCCATAATGGTGGTCTCAAACTCAGTTGAAGTCGGACTTCGTATAATCGCTGAAGTATGGTTATAGATCCCAAACCCGACACCGTCGCCGACAAATGCCACTGCAATCGGTCCCAGGAGTTCAATACCGGAATAGAGGCTGTCGAAGATTTCATAGGTCTTGGGATTGTTCAGCAGGTCGCCGCCCTCGAGAAACAGGTTGGCCATATCGAAAATCGGACCAGAAAGATTCAGGGTCAGTTCTGAGACTGAAAGCTGAGGCTCCGGCGCCCTGAAACCGGCGGGATTGCTGAACAGAACGCTTACATCGTCCGCCAGGGCGGCATGGTAGCCTCCCATTCCGGCCATTCGGGCGGAGGGAATTTTTATGCTTGTTTCTGTATGCAGATCGATGGAGTATATCGATACCGTTGACGAGAGTATCAGCAGCAGAAAAACTATATGCTTCACCATGCCTCCATTAAACGCCAAATATCTCGGAGAACTCAGCTGGATCCTGTCCTGCACTTACCAGAAAATTGTAGGCGTTTTGAATCTCCGGTCCAGAAAGTCCTGCGCTAGTCTCATCTGTCCAATCAACAGTTCCCAGGTCACCACCGCTTTCAAGGAACTGCAGGATCTCAGCCCCCGCGGCAGCCACATAATGCTCCTTGCTGATTCCGACCACACCGGCTGCCTCAGCGGCAAGCACGTTGCCAGCTACGTTCGACAACATCCCAAGATCAACGGATGCGAGGTCCGCTTCGTAATCAAACGAGTCCGGATCTGACATAAAATCTCCAAGTACCCTGGTTATGCCGGAAGCTCCCATTGCCAGATCGGCGGCAAGAAGGTAGAGCTCCGGATCACTCGCGGCCATGGCGGCAATCTCATCGTAAATATCCGCCATTGCATCAGCGTCACCAGAGGCCAGGACATCTTTTGCATAACTTATCTTCTGCTCCCGGGGAAGAGACGAGAAATCACGCTGCATCCCTTCGAGGAGACTGTAGGTAAAGACTTCCTGGCATGCGCTCAGTACCAGCGCAATCAAAACCAGCAGAGTAACCATACGACTCAATGCTGAAAAGCGCCGAGAGATTCCAGGGATATTCATACTCCCTCCTTATGTTCCACATCCGGTTTAAAATTCTACCCCTTCTTCCAGGGCAAATCCGCACCTTCCTTATCTTCGCACCATCCGCCGCAGTCATGCGCTAAAACGAAAGTTCTATATCCAGTATCGGCAGCTAAAGGCCAAGGCCTGAACCGTCCCCACCACATTGAAGCCTGCTCTCATGAAGGGGGGGGGAGCGCGGGATTTCGTCCGCCCATACAAAGAAAGCAGATTCGGATATATGTTTAGATGAGGGATAACAGAAACAAGCGGATAGAGAACATTCGATTACCCCGCGATAACGAATCACCCAAAGTGCATAGTATATTTCATATGCGAGCATTTTTCAGTATTTCCCCATGATCCTCCCGATCCCTGTTGAGAAGGGCTCACAAAAAGTCCAGAGGGATTGCCCTCAATCCGGAATCATGAAGCTCCAGCCGGGCGGGATACCTTGATCCTTTCCTGTGTGCAATTTCCGGCTCACGGGGAATCAGCACCCGCAGATAGTTCCCGGTGATGCCCTGTCCTTCGTGGGTTTCCGAGGGAGGAAGCTCAACCAGCACCTCTTCTGCCCTGCCGCTCCATCGTGTAAGGTACTCGTGGTGAAAGCTTGTGCTCATTGTCCGAAGCTCTGCGGTTCTGAGTCCTGTAACCCGTTCCGGCACATGATCAGAAAAATATGCTGCAGCAGTGCCGGGTCTGGAAGAATAAGGAAAAACGTGGAGAGCCGCCGGTTGAAGCTCATCAATGAGATCACGGGTCGAAGTAAATGCCTCCTCCGTCTCTCCCGGAAAACCGACAATAATATCCGCTGCTATAAAGGGATCATCCTTAATGCTTCGCAGCAGAGCAAAGGCCTCCCGCACCCGGGCGGAATCATAGCGCCGTGCCATGCGTCTCAGTATCCCATCGTCCCCCGACTGGACGGGAATATGAAAATGGGGGCACACCCGGGGGTCCCCAAGGACATCCAGGTTTTCCGGAAACAGATAATCCGGCTCAAGAGAAGAGAGACGGAACCTGCTACGCCTGGTTGACGACAGCAGTTCCGCCACCAGTCCCGATAAACCGTAAGCCCCGGAAGAATACTGGGAGATATTGATTCCGGTGAGAATGATCTCGTCGAATCCGGCCTCTTCCAGCCGGAGTGCCCGCTGCAGGACATCGTCCAGATTCAGGGACATCGAATTCCCCCGGGCCAGGGTTACCCGGCAGTAACTGCAGCGGTTGTCGCAGCCGTCCTGGATCTTCAGGTATGCCCGGGAGTGGCTGCTGAAGCTGGAGGCGTCAAAGCTGAAGCGGTCAGTGTCTCCCTCGGAAACCATTCCCAGTGCCCGGCGGACATCCTCCATGCCCGCAGCGGCAGCGCATCCCGATTCATTCAGGTAAACCGGAAGTTTGAGGAGCCTGTCCTTCTGATCCCCCGAAACAACGAGGATCCGGGGCCCCAGAGCATGGAATACATCCGGATCCATTTGGGCATAACAGCCGGTAACGACGATAAGGGATTCAGGATTCTCCCGGGAGAATTTGCGAATTATGCGCCGGGCCTTCTGTTCGCTCTTTGAGGTGACGGTACAGGTGTTGACAACATAGATGTCTGCCTGTTCCGCAGGGGACACAAGAAAAAAACCCTGACTTCCGAAGGAAGAAGCCAGGGCCTCGCTTTCGCACTGGTTGAGCTTGCAGCCCAGGGTATAAAAGGCGACCCGCATCAGCTGTTCATCTTCTCCGCGGCCCGTTCTTTTCCCCGCAGGGCGTCGGAAAGCGAAGGGTTCAGCTTCAGTGCCTGATCGTAGGCCTCCATGGCAAACTGAAAGTCCTCCGCCATCTCCCGTGCGTAGCCCAGCCGGGCCCACCAGCGGGCAATATTGGGACTGTGGTAGACAGCGGTTGATAAGGCTATATCCGCATGGTTGTATTCACTTATTCGGATGAAAGTCTCTCCCATAAAGTAGTAGACAATACCGATGCGGTCCCCTGTGGGGGCCAGGACAGTGTACTCTTCGAAATATTTGAGGGCGTTCTGGTTATTCCCCAGATAAAAATGCGCTTCTGCGGCGATTTCCACCACCCGGTGATCATAACGGGATATTTCCAGCCCGCGCTGGGCATAGTCCAAAGCCTCCTGATAACGTCTGAGGGCAATCAGACTCCAGCCCAGAACGGTGTAGGAGTTCATGTTTCTTGGAGAGCTTTCAAGTTCCGCAAGGCAGATATCCACGGCCTTGGCATATTCACCCTGCCGGTACATGGCCAAAGCGTCAGGCTGATCCTGGGCGGACAGGGCAGCCGCCGACAGTACAAGCAGAAGGAAAAGGACAGGCCTGGAGAGGGGGTTGAATTGATTCATAGCGTTTTCCTCATTGTTTGGGGACGGTTTTCGCCTTCTCTACTTCCGAGGGAGACTTCATGGTACAGATCCCGTTAAAACGGCACCCGCTCTCCATGACGATATCGGGAGCGGTTATATCACCGTCCACACTGGCGGAGGCAAAAAGTTCCACCCTGGTATCCGCCAGGATATCCCCTTTAACCGTTCCCTTTAATGATACAATATTAGCCTTTACCCTGGCCTCCACCACAGCACCTTCGTCGATGTACAGGTCACCGGTGGCATTGACGTCTCCGGTCAGATGCCCCTTGATCATTAGGGATTTATCAAAATTCAGGGTTCCGTTGAAGTTGAAATCCTCAGCAAGAACCGTATCTATCTCGTTTTCATCGACGGAGTAGAACTGGTAATCCGACATACTCGCTCCTTCGTCACCGTAACAGATAGACTCTATCCGCGCCCCGCTGCGGCTGTCAAGCAGGAAGCCCCGGGATCTCTTTCAGTTTGGCCATGAAGCGATCCAGGGAGGATTTCAGGGATTCCCTCATCTCATGGGTATGAGGATTGTAGCGCTGCAGATCGAGAAAAAGCTGTTCGGGGTCATTACAGGTCTGCTCGATTATCTCCAAAAGCTTCGAATAGCCCAGTGTAGCTATGGGGCTCGGTTCCAGATGGAGATCCTGCAATACCCTGCCGAGAAAGTGGGTTATTCCCTGGGTATAGGCGGCGGTTTTATCATGCTCGTCGGGGCTCATCTCCACGAGCTGCAGCTCCATCCTGCTGAAGAGGTCCCGGAAAAGGGTATCCCGTGATGGATCGACCCGCACCGGAGAGTAGACAAGGGGCAGTCCCTTGATACCGTTCCGGCCGGAATCGGGACCAAACATCGGGTGAGTACCGAGGATCGGCATCGATTCCGGAAGCAGGCTTTTCATAACAGAGACAGGGTAGACCTTGACCGAGCAGGTATCCATTACCAGGGTTCCGGGTTTTAGTCTGCCGGCAAGCCCTTTGACCACATCCTCCATGGCAGAGATGGCGACACAGAGAACAACGGCATCACATGCTGCCACCTCATCCTCTGATACGAGGCCTATACGGGGATCGATACCGGACTTCGGAGTGCGGGAATATGCGACAACATCGGTAAAATCGGCCAAACGGGAAGCCCAGAAGGCTCCGAACCGGCCCAGTCCATAGACACCCAGTTTCATGTTCTGGAATACTATACCCGGATGCAAATAATGAACAAGGGCAAAAACAGTAAAAAGGTGGTATAGCATGGATATATGCGTCTATTGTTCCTCCAGCGATGCAGTTCAGAGAACCTACCTGGAAGCGGCGGAAACCCTGGGCAGGTCCATTGGTTCCCGGGGTCACAGTCTAATTTACGGCGGAGCTGCGGTGGGTTCAATGGGCGCCGTGGCCAGGGGTACCCGGGAGGCCGGCGGAAGGATAACCGGCGTGATGCCGGATAAACTGCACCGCTTCGGACTTTTTTACGACGGGATCGACGAGAGAATAGTAACTGAAACCATGCGCCAGCGAAAGGAGATCATGGAATCCCGGGCGGAGGGTTTTATCGCTCTTCCCGGAGGGCTGGGCACTATGGAGGAGATTTTAGAAGTTATGGTCCTTAAACAACTGGGCTACCATTCCAAGGGAGTGGTGTTCATTGACCAGGACGGATTCTACACCCCGCTTATGGACTTCCTGGAAAAACTGTACCGGGAAAGTTTCATGAAGGAAGGAACCCGTTCCCAGTACACCCTGGTCAAGACTCCCCAGGCTGCAATCGAGTATCTGGAGACCTATAAACCTCAGAAAGCTGAATCCAAATGGTTCAAACATCCTTAAGAGGGCCCGGCACCCTTTGAAAGCCCCTCCTCTTTCTGATAAGATTGACAGGCAGGCACGGGACCTGCAGATCCAACCAGGTAAGAATAATTAACAGAACCGCAAGGGTTATTGCAGCGAAAGGAGATTAAAGAGAATGAGTTTTGCAGACAAAATGCGCCGGAAGGCACAGGACAAAGGGGCCCGACTGGTCCTGGCGGAGGGAACCGAGCCCAGGACGATCCAGGCAGCCCGAATAATTCTTGATGAGAAGATCGCCAGCGAAGTGTTTCTCATCGGTAAAACAGATGATATCAAGTCCGCAGCAGCAGAGCTGGGAACAGATCTTACAGGAATCAAACTCGTAAATCCGGCAAAATCCGACCGGCTTGAGACCTACGCAAAGGAGTACTACGAACTCCGCAAGCACAAGGGACTCACCGAAGATGAGGCCAGAGAAGGAATCCAGGACCCCCTGCGCTGGGGATCCATGATGGTGCGGATTTCCGACGCCGATGCCATGGTTGCCGGGGCCGAAAACGCCACCGGCAAGGTTCTCGTTGCGGCCTTTACCATCATCAAGACCGCCCCGGGGGTAAACTACGCGTCTTCCTGCTTTGTCATGAGTCACCCGGACAGCAAATGGGGTGCCGAAGGAAACATGATCTTCGCGGACTGCGCCACCATCCCCGATCCAACGGCGGAACAGCTGGCGGAGATTGCCATCGCCGGCGCAGAATCCTGCACGACCTTTCTGGAGGCCGAACCCCAGGTTGCCCTGCTCTCCTTCTCCACCAAGGGTTCCGCCTCCCATCCCAACGTGGACAAGGTTATTCAGGCCTACAATATCGTCAAGGAACGCCGGCCCGATCTAAAAGTAGACGGTGAACTTCAGGCCGACGCAGCCCTGATCCCCTCTGTAGGCAGCAAAAAGGCCCCGGAATCTCCCGTTGCAGGTAAAGCTAATGTTCTTGTCTTTCCCGATCTGCAGGCCGGTAACATCGGTTACAAGCTGGTGGAACGTCTTGCCGGTGCGGAAGCCTACGGGCCGATTCTCCAGGGATTCGCCAAGCCCGTGAGCGACCTTTCCCGGGGCTGCAGCGTGGACGACATTGTCGTAACCTCCGCGATTACCCTCGCCCAGGTAAAATAAGTCCATGAAAACAGTCATTGTCGGATACGGATCCATGGGTCATGAAATCGAGGCTGTGCTGCTTGGGCGGGGTCACGAGGTTATATGCCGGGTGGACCCGGCGGGAAACGGTGATGCAAAAGAGCTCAGCCCGGATATTCTGAAGGATGCCGAGGGGCTTATCGAGTTTGCCCTTCCCGATGGGATTCTCGATAACATCCGAATCTACAGCGAAGCTTCCGTCCCGGCGGTTATCGGAACTACCGGATGGGAAAAGCAGCGTCCACAGGCACGGGAGATTGTACAGCAGAACAGGTCGGCCCTTTTGTGGGGAAACAATTTTTCCCTGGGAGCAAACCTCTTTTTTAACCTGATAAGCCGGGCTGCAGCGCTTATAAACGGCATCGAAGAATACGATATCATGGTGAATGAGTATCACCACAAAAGGAAGAAGGATTCACCCTCCGGAACCGCCCTGACCATAGCTGAGAAGATCCTTCAGAATCTGGACCGAAAAACACATATCCAGACGGAGACTCTCAACAGGGCGATCCGGGATGACGAGCTCCATGTAGGTTCAGTCCGAGGAGGGGCAATCCCTGGAATACACCAGGTGACCCTGGATTCCGAGGCCGACAGTATAGAGATAAGCCATACCGCGCGGAACCGGAAGGGCTTTGCCCTGGGGGCTGTCCGGGGAGTCGAGTGGCTTTCCGGTAAAACCGGCTTCTTTTCGGTGGATGATTTTATCCACGATATTTTACCCAGTTAAGGGAGGACCATGATGAAATTTGAAGGAGTCTTTACAGCTCTCGTAACACCATTTAACAGCGACGGCAGCCTGGACGAAGGGGCCCTGAGGAACCACGTGGAAGCTCAGATCGCAGGGGGCGTGGCGGGGCTGGTGCCCATGGGAACCACTGGAGAGAGCGCAACCTTGAGTCATGAAGAACACGTTCACGCTATCGGCATCGTCGTGGACCAGGCACGGAAGCGTGTTCCTGTAATCGCCGGAACAGGATCGAACGCAACCCAGGAAGCCATCGACATGTCAAGACGCGCCGTCGAACTCGGTGCCGATGCCACACTGCAGGTGGCGCCGTATTACAATAAACCCGGACAGGAGGGATTCTACGCCCACTTTGCCGCGGTGGCTGATGCAGTGGAGGTCCCTCATATTCTCTACAATATACCCGGACGCTGCGCCCAGAACGTCGAAGCCGAGACAATTCTCCGCCTGGCAAAGCACCCCAACATTGCAGGAATAAAGGAAGCTTCCGGTTCCCTGGCTCAGATAATGCAGATCATCGCTGATTCTCCCGCTGATTTCTCGGTACTTTCCGGAGACGATGCCTGGGCCTTCCCTCTGGTAGCGCTGGGCGGACAGGGAGTCGTTTCCGTGGCCAGCAATGTAATTCCAGACAAGCTCTCCAGCATGATTGCCGAGGGACTTTCAGGAAACATCGCCGCAGCACGGAAAGAACACTATGGACTGCTGGACTTTTTCGGGGCCCTTTTTGTGGAGACCAACCCGGTCCCTGTCAAGTACGCCCTGGCAGTCCAGGGGAAAATGCGGGAATCCTACCGCCTGCCCCTGGTTCCTCTGAAGCCGGAAAGCAGGAAAGTCGTGGAAGAGGCGATGAAAAAGCTCGGTATATAAAGCGGCCGGCCCGGAATTTAAAAAGCGGAGTTCTCCGGGACGGAGACTCCGCTTTTTCGTTATCTGCAGTTTTCTATTTCAGTTTATCCAGGGCGCCGCGGGCAAGCCGCCGGGTATCCCCCGACCAGTTGGAAAACTCCACCTCGATAAGCGCGGGGCGCCCGATGGGGCTGCCGATGTTCCCAAGGGCGTTTATTGTTGCCCGAACGATATTCTCATTGCTGAAAGTGTACCCCTCCTTCCGTCTTGCGTTCAATTCGCTGAGATAGGCAGCCAGAAGTCGCGCGGCAGCGTCGCTGCCGGAGGCTCCAAGGGCTTCCAGAGCAGTAAGAGTTTCGGTCATGGAGAAGCTTTTCCGGACCATCTGGTCAAGCAGAATAAATGCCTCATCGTCCGCACTGGCATACTGTTTCAGCATGTTGGCAGCCTTGGTTCGCAGATTACTCAGGGATATCTGCTGCCTGCGATCAGAGGTCTCGAACTTGAGTCCCTGATCGAGGGCCTCTTTTGCCAGAAAAGCCTTGCGCTCCTCAGGAGCTTTTGATCTGTCCCCAACAAGAAGTACCTGGTATTTTATGGCGAAGTCGCTTTCATAGGTCAGTATCTCAAGCAGAAGTTCCGTTGGATCATCGATCATGTTGATCATGGCCCGTTCGGCCCGCTCAATTACCGGGGCAGAATACCGGCCTATGGCGGTGAAAAAGACAGGACTGAAACCAACGGGCCGGCGCAGAAGTTCCAGGGTCTCGACACAGGCTGAAACAATGGTTTCCACCTCCTCCTTGACGGTAAAATCGGTGATCCCGAGGTTTATGTTCCGCAACCGAAAAGCTATCTTCTGGACATGCCCAACGGCTCCGATCTTTCCTATTGCCCTTATGGCCGCAGCCTGGAGAAATGGATCAGACACTTCCTCTGAAACGAGATATAATGTGTCAGCTGATGCTGTTGCCTTAAGATTGCCAAGCTCGTCGACAATAATACGCATGAGAGTGTATACCCGATCACGCTGTGTGGTACCGGAAATATTCTCAAGCATGATGACTTCCTGCTCAAGAGCCTCCTGCAGAACGGGGATCATTTCACGGCTGTTCTGTTCTACTATGTTTGTCATAATAGCCAGTTTCTGTTCCGTAGTTGCGGCAGTATTGTAGAGACGCGTCCAGACGGCGGTAACCTCGTTGGCGAACAAATTTCCGGAAAACAGAACAAGGGCTAAAACAAGCAGATTTCTTCTTACCAAAGACATTGTATATTTTACTCCTCGACTATCTCGTATGCTTACTCTATACGACGTTCTTCTTCGCGATAGCTGAAACTGCGCTCTATAAGCTGTTCCACAGTATCATCGGCGCGTCGATAGGTCTCTCGAATGACACTCCCTTTATCGTCGTACTCATACTCAACGCTTCGCTCCAGGGACCCGTTGGCCCGGTAAACATCTATCTCTACCAGCCGGCCGGCCGAGTAATTATACTCAACTGTACCTGTGGAAGCACCTTTTTCGTCAAATTTCTCCTCCAGCTTCAGTTTGGCCCCTTCGAAACTCCGGACAAAATAGTCACGCAGGACCCCATCAGCTGAGAACGTATCGATTCGGGAGGTCCTGCCGTTCTCATAGCTGTATTCGGTATACGCCATGAGGGAGCCGCCTCCGTCCTTGACGCTCCAGCGCAGACGATTGCCCTCCTGGTCGTATTCATACTCGGATATCGTCTGCAGCTGTTCGTTCCGGTTGTATAACTCTTCGCGAACGAGATTGCCCCGGGAATCGTAGGTATAGATTCGAAGAGAGCCGAGGTTCCCGTCGGGACCGTAGACAAAGCGCTTTACAGGATGCTCACTTCCGGCATACTCAAAGCGGACCTCTTCAATTATTTCACCAAAAGAGTTCCTTGTCTGAACAGAAACAAGCCGCTCCTTCTCATAAGTATACTTTTTTTCCGATTCCAGGATATCCTCACCGATATAAAAGACCTCGCTTCTCAACACGGGGACCGACACGATTTCAACCTTCGCGTCTTCAACTATTGGAGGAGCGGCTTCAATCGGCTCGATTGATCCTCTTTCGGTAGAGGCGCAGCTGATAATAAAAAGACCAGTCAATATGAAATATAAAAAATAGATTGGAAGTCTGGATTTCATTCCCTTCTCCTGTTTTCTCTTTTTACTGCGTCGAGTATAGAGGAGGACTACGCAAAAATCAATGAAAGGTCCAGATAAAATATTGCATTTTGGCGATATACAGAGGCAGAGGCTCTCTCGTCCTTACGCATCCTTTGTCGCCGTATTCAAAATACGTAGAAAATTGAGTATTTCATCCCTGGAGAAGGTCTCCCCCCTTTTTCCCAGATCAAGACCGGACTGCCCCGCCGCCCTCTGCAGGGAATCCCAGGAGTATCGTTCTCTGAGACTACCGGTCTTCAGATTGTTTCCGGCTGTCTTGCGGCGGGAACGGAACAGGTCATGCACGGCAGTAAAATAATCCGAGAAGGGTCCCGCAGGGGCATCCGGGCGCCGGCGGAGGCGTACTACACTGGAGACAATCTGGGGAGAAGGAAAGAATGCTCCGCCGCCGACATCACAGATTTTTTCCACCCTGCTCCTGAGCTGGCAGACAAGACTAAAGGACGAGTAGTCCTTACATCCCGGATGGGCCAGCATACGGTCGGCAACCTCTTTCTGGAGAGTAAAAACCGCAATATCCGGAAGAAGATCCTCCTCCACAAGGGCACCTATCATGATGGAACCGGTGGAATAGGGCAGATTTCCGATTATCCGTTCCGGAAGGGAAGCCTTCTGAGCTGTTTCCCGAAAAGTCTTGAGAAAATCCCCTTCCACAATAGTAATTGACGAGCCAAACAGATCACGCAGGATTCGAACAAGACCATGATCAATCTCGAAAACCGTCAAATCATCAGTTCTTTCGAGGAGTCCATGGGTCAGAGAACCGATACCGGGGCCAATCTCCCATACCCTTGCCCCAGCGGGAAGCTCCAGGGCGGAGAGAATTCGTCGCCGATGATTGGGGTCCAGAAGAAAATTCTGCCCGAAGCGTTTTTTCAGCTGTATCCCCTGCTCTTCAAGGAGGGCGCGGATCTTCTGTTTTGAGTCCCAAAGATTCAGTTCATTCACTGCATACCTCCGGATCGGCGGGTTCGGCCATTGTAAAGCGGAGACTTGAATAGATCAATCGCACCGCTATTATGCCTCCCACTCCAGCAGCACACAGCATAGCCATGACAGGCGGCAATGTACAGGAAGAAACACAGGAGAAGAGTTCCACCAGTCTCTGTATGGCGCTGTGGAGAAGCCAGAAAAATATGCGCGCCGCCCCGCTGATAAAGGGCAGCCCTGGGAGCAGAAGGAAGAGAATTCCCCCGGAAAGGTAGAGCCAGATAAGGGGAGACAAAACCAGAGTCGCGGCAATTCCCACAGGATTGGTGCTGCCGTAGGCCAGAAGCGAAACTGGAAGAGAACCGAGATAGGCGGAAATTCCCGAGGAGAGCCCCGCTGCGAAGGAGTACGGCAGAAGGCGAAGCAGAAATTTCATAAATACCGGAGTCAGGGCAATCATCCCGGCAAGGGCTGCGAAGGAAAATTGGAATCCCCGGTCGAAAAGAAAGTCCGGTTTTATAATAAGAAGCAGGATAAAACTCTGGAGCAGCAAATCCCGGGTTTCAATCCTGCGGGTGGATCGGGATACCAGAGCAGAACAGCTGAACATTATCCCCGCTCTAAGGAGGGCAGGTGATGGACCGACCAGGAAGAGATACCAGGGAAGAACGAGCATCACTGCAAAGCGGGCCGTCCTTTTCCGCAGGATAGATCCCAGAATTCCGGCTCCGACGGTCATGATAACAGCCAGATGCATCCCCGAAAGTGCCAGCAGGTGACTGCATCCGATTTGTCGAAAACCTTCCTCCAGAGGAGAAAGAAGCCTCTGCTTCGAACCGAAGAGGAGGGCCTCCAGCAGTACGGAGGCCGGTGGCGGGAGTATTGCAAGTCGAAGAAGCAGACTATCTCTTCCGCTTCTTCGGAGCCTGAAAGCTTCAGAAATCCGAATGTCGCTATCCGCAGCTTCAACTACGACCAGAGATTCAAAGGACTTCACATCCAGGAAGTCGGTACTGCGTACCCTCAGTTCCGTCCCCCAGGGAATATCCAGTCTATCTCGGCTCCACCCGATGAATTCACCATGGGCGTCGGCCCAGTTTCCCCGGTGATCGCCAACGTGGAGCAGTTCAAAAAAATGGAGCGATCCCTGCCCGGCAGGGCGGGAATCCCTGATACTGCGGACCTGCAGCAGCTTCGGATTTTCGAGGCCCAGCCATACCTGTCCTTTTTCCGTCTGAAACGAGAGGATAAGAGAAATGCACAGGATAAAAATGGAACAAAAAACCACGCAGTATCGATGGAGAGAAACCGCAATAGCGGCCAGCATCATCGCCGCAAAGATTCCCGGCAGAGGGCTCCATATAATAGAGCAGATGCCCACTGCGGCCAGAAGAATCCAGAACAGGGAATGAAAATCGATTGAACAGCGACGTTCAGCGGCCCAGGATCGCCATACGGGCTTCTTCTCCCGCGTCTCTGATTGTTTTTGAGTAATCCAGGTATCCCAGATAGAGCAGTGCATTGAGTCCCGCCTTTGACTTCAGCTCCCCGAGATTGCGGACAACTGCCAGGGTTATCTGTTCGTCGTATCCCTGGTTGTTTTCCACGAAGGAGTTTATAACATCTAAATACAAGGCGAGACGCACTGCTGCTTCACGGGTACCCATGGAACCCAGGGCTGCAATGGCTTCAAGAAGCGCCGATTTTGATCCAATACCGCGATCCAGTTCCTGTATACATAAATCAAAATGCTGAATGATCAATCCGCTGGCTTCTGCCCAACGCAGTTCCCGCAAGCCTCTGACTGCAAGGCTTCTGAGTTCCCGTATGGTACCCGCATTGGCCGGATCGGAAACAGAGAGATTGTTACCGACTTCAAGGGCCGTCATGCAGACCGATGCCCTCTGTTCTGCTGTCAGGTTCTCCCGATCCACTGCAGTCCGGAGAGCCACGAGCTTTTCAGTCGGCGGATAGCTCTCAATAACTTCCGTAGCCATCCGGGCATAATCTCCCGCGATGGAGTTCAATCCCTGCTGAGCGAGGGAACTGATTTCCTGGGAAATGCCGAGCACCGTCAGTGAAAGCAGATGGGGAAAACTTCGTGGATCGCTGTAACCCGAGAGCGTACGCACAGCCTCGGAGACGACCTGGGAATTGACTCCTCCGCCTGCCCGAAATAATGAAATCTGCCGTTCAATCCAGCGGTTCAGGGAAAGAAATATCTTTTCACTTCCCAGTTTATCAGCTTTCAGTGCATCAAGAACCGCTATCCGCACCTGGGAATCACTGTAAACTTCAAAGAGTTCCCAGAGGGGTACGGCGGCAGGTTCATAACCTGAAAAGCCGGCAAGCTGAGCGGAAAGCAGGGCGAGCTGCTGCAGCTGAACATTCTGGATGAGATTGTCCGAGTTGTTAACCACGTACTCAAGTGCCTGACGATAGAGGGGGCCCATCTCGTCGGAACCGTAATTAACAGAATCCCGCAGGATATCCAGCTTTGTCTCATTGTTGGCACGGGAAAAATTCTCCTGGAAGGCGGCGACCAGCGGATCATTCTCAGTTTCCTGGGGATACAGAAAAACTCCCCCCCAGAGCAGGATTCCAAGGACGAAAAAAAGACTCAGGTACAGTTTATTCTTCATCCGCTCCTCTCCTTTCAGCCATACGCCGGAACTGTCCTCGGCCGGGCTTTGGGCTCCCGTTCCTGAAAAATGTTGTAAACAAAGGAGAGCATCCTGTTCCGCTGACGGAGACTCAGAGGTACCGCCTGGATGTGCAGGACCGACTGGTTTTTCTTCTGATTATAGGTTACGCCCTTTACAACACCGCACATTACAATGGTACTGCTGGTCAGCATGAACTGGAGCTTTACCGCCAGCCCCACCTTCGCACGTCCGCCCACCAGGGCTGCTGCTCCGTCTTCCGAAACATCTATCAGCCGGCAGCGCAGACCGCTGGTCTGCTCTTCATTTTCATTGGCCTGGGCTATCGATGACAGAGGGTAGAGAAATGCGGGTTTGCGGACCTCCACCCGAACAGAGCGTCTCTTCTGACTGCGGATCAGATTGTCCGAATGGGCGACATGAAGAATCGGGTACTTCTGTTCGATAAAGTCTTCCAGCACCTTTGTTTCAAAGACATACCCCGCGTCCTCAGCCCTCCAGAAATAGACATTTATTCTCTGCCCTCGCCAGCTTGCCCCCGGAGGCAGTTTGGGTCCTTCGGGGTATGAAATGGCCATGTAACGCCGCAGGTTCTCCACAACCGAAGAGTTAAAAGTTCCCACCCCGGGAAGGGTTATCTTCAGACGCTGGTGGGTGGTCAGTTTTCTGGTAGTCTTGAGGCCAAGGGTATACTTGGGAAGAGAAAGCTCCACCTTCTTCCGGAACTCGAAGAGTTTGTTGATAAAGAGGATGCTGCTCTCGTCGTTTTCCTTTCCCTCTGTCCGGAAACGAAGCACAACACCCCGTATTGAACGATCCAGCTGACGAATCGACCAGAAGAGTGAGATCGGATTGTCCAGGTGATTATGAACTGCCACCTTGCGAAGAAGATTAATCTCCCGGAAGGAGAACCCCGACTCCTTGCCCTTGGTATAAAAATGAATCCATGGAAAACTGCCTCCCCCGGCGTGCCTGAGGAAGAGAATCAGGAGAAGAAGGATGACAAGAAGAATTACCAGCACCATTATCATTGCTTACTTTCCGCTTTCAATAATATTCCCTGTATACTATGGTATAAACCCTGATATTATGCAATCAGTTATTGGTTGTCAGGATTTACATTATGTCAAAGGATTATAGCGGATTTTCCGGGATTTTACCAAACATTTCATGCAGGCTTACACAAAAACGTACGGATATTGTGGAACTTGTACTGCTCTTCTCCGCTTTTTTCCTGCCCGGATACATATTTCAGAACCGGGAAGTGGATCCCCTCATCTTTAATTCCACCGCTTTTCACGGCATGTACCTTTTGCAGACCCTTCCGATGATCGCCCTTCTTTTGTTTCTGCTGTACCGCAAGGGGCATCACTGGTGGGTACCCTACAAGCTTACATTTTTCCGATGGAAGGACATACCATTCGGTATTCTGTCGGGAATTGCTGTATGGGCTGTTCTGCTTCCTCTCCTGCTGATTTCCAGCTTGGTTCTCTCCGGGCCAGCAGAAGAAGCCGTGGGAATCGACTGGAAACTGCAGCGCGGCAGCATACTGCCCCTGGTCCTGGTGACATCCCTGGTAACGGGTTACTGGGAGGAACTCTTCTTCCGCTCTTACCTGGACGGACAACTCAGGAAGATCGGTCTATCCCCAACCTGGGCAGCTGGTATCGGCATCGTACTCTTTGCTTCCGGGCATCTGTATCAGGGGCTTGTACCTGCCCTCGGCACGGCTCTGATAGGAGCAGTACTGCTGTTCATCTTCCGTTACCGCCGCAGCATTCACACCGTTGCCGTTGGGCACGGCCTGTATAACTTTTCCGTTCTTCTTCTTTCCCTGGTGTCGGATTTCGGTTGAATTCCTCACCCTCTTCTGTCTATATTCTATATAAGGAGTTCTTTATATGAGACGATCGTTAGGTATACTGCTTGCCATTCTGCTGTTTACATCCATTGTCAGCCTGAGCGCTCAGGAGAATGTACCGGACCTTGATCCCATGACCGAACGCTTCTACCGTCTCGGTTTCGGCGTACCTCCGCAGCCAATAGATGCGCCGGACTTTACGGTTCCTGATCTTGAGGGAAAAGAGTTTTCTCTATCCTCCTTTAAAGGCCAAGTTGTCCTGCTGAACTTCTGGGCCACATGGTGTCCTCCCTGCCGTGCGGAAATGCCCGCCATGGAGGAGCTCTACCAGGAGCTTAAGGATGAGGGTTTTACCATACTTGCGATTTCCTCCCGGGACAGCCGGGAAACAAAGGAAAAGGTTGTTGAGTACATCGCCCGGGAGGCTTACACCTTTCCGGTTTTCTTCGACGAAACAGCCTCAGCCATTCCAGGATTTTACCGTACGGGAAGTATTCCGACCAGCTTTGTAATTGATAAAGATGGCCGGGTAATCGCACGTTTAGTCGGTGCGTATGAATGGAACGGCAGTGAAATAACGGCCCTTCTGCGGGATCTGATTTCAGAATAGAGCGTGAACAGTATGCTTCGACCGCGTTTGCTTATACTGGTCCTGCTGCTCTTACTGAGCCAGGGATTGACAGCCGAGATAGCGGAGCTCAGCCTTTTTCAGGTCCCGGAAAATGGCGAAAGCGGACGGATCGAGGTTCGGCTCAGGATTCCCGAGGGACACTACCAGGGCAGAGACCCCGAATTCTTCGGAATGAAACTCTCAGAAGAGAGTGCATACAGCCTCGGGGAGATCAGTTATTCCGCCTCATCCACTGACTCCGATCCGGAAACAGCTGAGGTGAAATTCCGGGGAACCGTGACCCTTTCGGCACCTCTGTATGGCAATGAAGGCGGCTCCGGGCCGGGGGATCTCAAGGTATTCTACCAGCTTTGTCAGGACGACGGGCTGTGCCTCTTCCCGGAGGAAGAGGTGTTCACTCTTAATACTCAGGCTGCAGCAGGGAGCCCTCCGGACGTACCAGCCGGCGGATCGGGAAGTTTCGGCGGCATTCTCTTTTATCTGCTCCTCGCCTTTACCGGAGGACTTCTGCTGAATGTAATGCCCTGCGTTCTGCCGGTACTCTCCATCAAGGCCCTGGGACTGCTGCGTCAGAGTAACGAAGACCGGAAAAAAATTCGCAACCACGCCCTCACCTTCGGTTCCGGAGTTGTCCTGAGTCTCCTTGCCATGGGCATTCTGGTTGTCCTGTTGAAGAGTGCCGGCGAAGCGGTGGGCTGGGGTTTCCAGTTCCAGAACCCCTACTATATCTTTACCCTGATAATCGTTCTGGTCGTTTTTGCCCTATCTCTCTTCGATGTCTGGATCCTCACCTTTACTGCGGGGCCCGGTATGACAAAAACAGCCAGCCGGGGAGGTTATCTGGGCTCTTTTGCCGGAGGAATCTTTACGGTTCTCCTGGCGACCCCCTGCACCGCACCTTTCCTGGGAACCGCCCTGGGCTTCGCCTTTTCCCAGAGCGGACCGACGATTCTGCTCATTTTTACCGCTGTAGGGGCTGGACTCGCCCTTCCCTTTACCCTTATCGGGTTTTTCCCTTCCCTTATCCGCCGTCTCCCCAAGCCGGGTCCCTGGATGGATGGATTCAAGGAGGCCATGGGACTGCTCCTGCTGGCAACCGCCGCGTGGCTCTTCGGAATACTCGTAAAGCAGCTCGGAAGCGAGCATACGAGCCTTCTGCTCTTCATGCTGCTGGGAATTACCAGCCTTGTCTGGCTGTGGGGGCGTTTTGGCCGCCCATCCCGACGCTCCTGGTTCCGGATTCTCACGGGCCTGGCCCTGGTCGCCGGAATAGTCGTGAGTCTTGCAAGCCTTCCGGTATCCGGCGGGTCTGGTGACGAAATATCTGCGGAGGTCCCGGAGGGATGGACCGACTTCTCCTCTGAGGCTGTAGAGACTGCCCGGGCAGAAGGCAAGCCCGTATTTATTCAGTTTACCGCGGACTGGTGCCTCACCTGCAAGACAAATCAATTGACGGTTTTTTCCCGGGATGATGTAAACGCACGCTTTAAAGAACTGGGGCTTGTGCGCTTCTACGGGGATTATACCAACAGAAACGAGGAGATTGATGGGTGGATAAAAAGATTCAACAAAGCCGGGGTTCCCGTCTATGCCCTCTACCCTCCCGGGAGAAATGAACCAGTTCTGTTACCGGAGATACTGACTCCTTCTCTGATGATAAATACTCTGAACAACTACCTCGCATGGTAGACCGGCACACCGTTTCGAAGCTTAATCACAGTATCAGTGTTCAGAAACGTGGGGATGGATATATTTCAACCTGCAAAAATACCGGGAAACTGGATAAACCCCCTGAAAATAACAGATTTACATGTACATCACGAACAGTCAGAGGTTTACAGTAAACTCATCCCCACGATTCGGAACACTAGTCATTTCGTTGACACCCGCTGTGCCGCGTGATACCGTTTACTCTTTCAGAAGGAGTGTGAATGGACAAACAGGATACCATCATTCGGCGCTTCAAGTCGGTAGTCGACCATTACGGTGACAATCCGGCCCTTTTCAGTAAAAACGGTGGTACCGAGTTTTCGGCCCTGAGTTATAAACAGCTCTACGGTATGGTCAGAGACCTGGCCGCGGGACTCGACGAACTTGGCATTATGCGAGGAGATCACGTCGGAATACTCTCGGATAATCGCAGGGAGTGGCTTACAACGGACCTGGCCATTATTACCCTGGGAGCGATCGATGTACCCCGGGGCTCCGACTCCACAGCTGAAGAGTTCGCCTACATACTGGCCCATGCGGATTGTCGTATAGCCTTTGTGGAAAATGCCAGCCAGGGAGAGAAGGTCGCTCTCAAAAAAGAGAAACTCCCAAAGCTGGAGATCGTAATCAGCTATGAACCGCCGGGGGAACTCTCTATTCCTGGAGTACAGGTATACGCCTTCCAGGATATCCTGGAAAAGGGTTCCCGAAGGGCTGACGGGGAAGCTCTCTTCGAGTCCTCCATGGAAAAAGGGGACATCGACGATGTGGTCACCATAATCTACACCTCCGGTACTACGGGAGAACCGAAAGGTGTGGTTCTGACGAACCGCTCCTACATATTCCAGCTCGACCGGATCTATGAATTTATTCCCCTGCGTCCGGGGGAACGCTTTTTCAGTGTTCTGCCCTCCTGGCACTCCTATGAACGGGCCATTGAATATATGGTGATAAACCGCGCTTGCTCGATCATCTATTCCAAACCCGTCGGTGCCATCATGCTCGCGGATATGGCGGCAACGAATCCTCACTGGATGACATCGGTCCCCAGAATATGGGAGGCTATCCGGGCGGCGGTTCTGCGTAATGTAAACAAGGGCAGTAATTTGAAGAAGAGTCTCTTCTACTTTTTTCTTACCGTCGGTCAGACCCACTTTACTCTGCTGACCATGGTCCGCGGACTTATGCCGCAGTTTGTCAAACGATCCCGTTGGCTTGATTTTTCTCTGGCGATACTGCCCTTTATTCTCCTTGCCCCGTTAAAACTGCTGGGAGATCTGCTGGTTTTCAAGAAGATCAAACAGAAACTCGGAAACAACTTCCGGGCCGGAGTATCCGGCGGCGGGGCCCTGCCTCCGCATGTGGACCGTTTTTTTCAGGCCGCGGGAATAAAGATTCTGGAAGGCTACGGACTTACCGAGACCGCACCTGTGCTGTCGGTCCGCATGTTTTCAAAACCTGTTCCCAACACAATCGGCCCGCTCCTTCCGGACATCGAATACCGGCTCATTGACAACGAGGGGGCCCTGGTTCCGCCTGGAAAAAAGGGTGTGCTCTATGTAAAGAGCGAGCAGATCATGCAGGGTTACTACAAGCGCCCCGAGGCGACTGCGGAGGTACTCCGGGACGGCTGGCTCAACACCGGTGATATCGCCGTTATAACCCACAAACATGAGCTGAAGATAATCGGACGGGCCAAGGAGACCATCGTCCTCCTGGGCGGGGAGAACATTGAACCGGTGCCCATCGAGGATCAGCTGACCCGCTCTGAACTGATCGAGCAGGCCATGGTTGTCGGCCAGGATCAGAAGTTCCTGGGCGCCCTCATCGTCCCGAACAGGGAGGCTCTGGAGCAGCAGGCCAAAAACAAGGGCATAGCCTATGTGGATGCCGAGGAGCTTCTGGATGATCCTGAGATTGCCGAAATAATGCATGACGAAATCCAGTCCCTGGTAAACGGCAATCAAGGTTTCAAGCACTTTGAACGAATTTTCCGTTTCAAGCTGCTTTCCCGTCCCTTTGAAGTCGGCCGGGAACTGACCCAGACCATGAAGATCCGCAGAAATGTGGTGAACGAAATCTATCGTCGGGAAATCCAGGATCTGTTTGAATAGAATGCAGCTCTTCCGCCCCTCCCTGAGGGGTGTTTTTTTACGCCGTCCCAACCGCTTTTGCCTCATTGCTCAAACAGAAGCGGGCGAAATACGCGCCCATTGCCCCAATCCTGGAAGAATGCGGGAACTCCTGGTTCCCGGGCGGGAGTGTTTTTTTGAGTATCACTCCGGGACTGCCAGGAAAACATCCTACTCTCTGGCGGCGGTAAACTACAAAGGGACTATTGTTCCCCTCTTTTCCGCCGGCGCAAACAGGATCGCCAGAGAACTGATACTTCCCCGCTTCTTTCCCGACGCCCGCGAGATCATACCGGAGTTTGTTCACGGTAAAAGCCGTTTTGACTTCCTGGTAAAATCACCGGGAGGCAATACCCTGGTGGAGGTAAAATCCTGCAGTCTTGTTGAGGAAGGAACAGCCATGTTCCCGGATGCGCCGACGCTCAGAGGCACCCGTCACGTCCGGGAACTCGCCGCCATTGCAGAAACGGGAACCCACGCAGCCATGGTGATATTCGTTATCGCCAATCCCTCCGCCCGGCGGCTTGTTCCGGGGATACACACCGATCCCGATTTTTCCACAGCGGTCCTTGAATCCAGGGAATCAATCGATTTCAGAGCGGCATCAATAGAGTGCTCTTCCGGGGGAGAAGCAGTCCTTGCGGACCCGGATATCCCTGTCGAGACCGACCTGTGCATGGCCGCGAAAAACGACACAGGGGTCTATCTTCTTTCCCTCCGGCTGAATACACCGCGAAAGATAGCGGTCGGGGCGCTGGGAGAAGTGGAGTTCGAGAAGGGAACCTATATATACGCCGGATCGGCTCAAAAGAACCTGGCGCGACGGACAGCGCGTCATCTGCGGCGGCGAAAGAAGCTTCACTGGCATATCGATTACCTGGTCAGAGAGGCTGAATTCCTGGAGGCCTTTCCAATACGCAGAACGCGAAGAGACCTGGAATGCCGGCTTGCCCGGGATGT
This sequence comes from uncultured Spirochaetaceae bacterium, assembly GCA_964554875.1. Classification (GTDB taxonomy): domain Bacteria; phylum Spirochaetota; class Spirochaetia; order JC444; family Marispirochaetaceae; genus Marispirochaeta. The sequence goes on from CAZKQJ010000040.1 coordinate 22,132, forward strand.
GGCACAGATAGCCGAGAACAGCATACCCGGTTTCGGGAGTTCGGACTGTTCGTGCCAGAGCCATCTTTTTCATCTTGATAAAGGGGGAGAAAAAGCCTTTCTGCCGCTCCTTCTACATTACCGTCATACCCTCGCGCTATAAAAAAAGAATTATCAGCATGGCCACAAGGATTCCTGCAAGAAGCACAAGAATAAGAAAATAGACCAGGGAATGGATAATCCGCTTCTTTGGCGCTTTAGTGTCGGAAAAGAGTACCTCGTCCCGATCCTCCCGTTCCGACCTGGAAGGACCCTCTTTCGCTTGTCCACGGTCCCGGCGGACAGGGATGGCGGAGCCTGCCTGTGGTCGTCGGCCCGCCTGTGCAGCGGCCCTCTCCTCCTTCTGTTCCGGAGTCAGATAACCGCATTCAGGGCATCCCTGGAGAAATTCGCCGGGCATGCCTGTGTAGTTACAGACCGGGCATTTAACAGCATCAAAACTTTTACCGCAATGTGGACACATACGGGCATCAAAGGGAACAGCCCGGCCGCAGTTTTCACAGTAAAATCGAGCGGTTTTCATAGCTTTCCATACTCCAGCATTACTTTTGAAACAGCATCTGCAAAATTCAGCGCTTCGTCAATAAGGTAAACCGGGAGTATCCGTGATTCTGGATTATTGCCATAATAGTGGAGCCCATCCCCTTCAGGAAAAATCCAGGGGATACAAGGATCAGCTTTTTTGATTCCAATACCCCCTTCAGTTCCGGGAGCGATAAAAAAGCTTATAACTTCCTCACCTTCGACAAGCACACAGCCTTCACCCGCCCCCTTCATACCGCCAGGACTCAAACCCGCCCGGGATGTCCGGCGGGGGATACATAAACGAACCTGCGCCAGAGAACAGTCGAGGATCAGCGAAACTTCCTCTTTAAGGATTTCAGGTTTTTCATTGCATCCGTCAAGAAGCCAGTAGCTCCAGGCAAGGATCAGAACAGCATGGGATGAGGTTGAAGGACAGATATCCAGAATTCTTTCTCCCCGGGGAAATAACCCGCCAAGAGGCCCCATTCCCCGGAGCAGCTGCTTCAAACCAAGAGACCAGGGAGAAAGGGAGAGAGAGACAAACAGCTTCTCCCTGTCCGTCACATGAACCTCACTTACGTCTGACCGCAATAATCGTCAGATCATCGTCCTGTTCATCCTCTTTCAGATGGGTAAACCAGACATATTCCGGAAAGGATTGATCCTCCAGGGGATTACGAAAATACCGGTAATAGGCGGAAAAGTGTTCCCGCAGGAAGGTGTCGATTTTCCGGTCCACCCGCACCCGGTCGCGCTCGGTGGCAGCAGTGTCGGGCACAAGACGATAAACCTTCTCAACCGCGAGAAGGGCGGTCACCACCTCCTCGGTGGAACCCTTCAGGCTGGAGAAATCAAAGACAAGGGGCTCCTTAATTACCGCATCCATGCGCCGCTTCAACTCAAAGCTTTCCCGTTTCATGGCCGCCTCTATGACCATGTTGATACGTTTGAGATCAAACTCCTCATAGGGCTCTTCCGGTTTGATTTCCTTGAACCCCTGCTCTACAAGCTGTGCATCTACCTCCCGCATCTTCTCCGGAAAATCCTGGTAACTCAGCACATCAAGGTCCTCGCCGCGCAGGCGGTGATGGCTCTCTTCGATACCGTCGGTAAAAAAGAGGACCGTATCTCCCCTGTTGAGTTGATGTACAATCGTAGGATAGCCCCCGCGCATATCGATAAGATCCCTGTCGAATACACCCGCCGCCGGGGTTTCAGGCAGCTTGAGCAGAGAAAGACCATGCTTCTTTTCTTCGTAAATATGCACCAGGTTGTCTCCGGCATGACACAGATGGATTTTTCCGCTTGAGGCTTCAAGAAGGCCCACGATAAGAGCGGCGAATTTCCCCCGGAACTGACGCTCCTCCAGCAGTTCGTTAATCGAGCTTACAAGATCGTAGATCTCGAGCTGCGGTTTCTGCCCCACGTAGCGTTTGAAATAACTGGTAAAGATTGTGGCTACCTCGACCATGATCAGGGATGCCGAGGCTCCATGGCCGGCCACGTCGCACTTGATAAAGGCGTGATACCCGTTTTTCAGATCGATATGGTCAAAATAATCACCGGAAAGGGCATCGGCCCCCTCGTAATACCCGTAAACCTCGATAAATTCATCCTCAAAGGAGGCTGTGGTCAGCTTGCGGCCGTTCTGATCTGTGACCAGAGGAAGGAACATCTTCTGGATCTCCTTTCCCAGGGTAAGTTCCTTGTTTGCCTTGGCTGCCTCCACAAGCCCCCTGGTCATCTCGTTGATGGTCTGGGCAAGGCCGGAGAGCTCATCACGGGTCCTGGTATCGACCACGTGGTCTTCCAGCTGTTCCTTATCCACAGTATCCCTGATAATTTCAACCCCCCGTACCAGTCGGTTTATTGGCGTAATAATGATGGTTGCCAGAATAAGGGCACCGATGACCCCTATCAAGGCTGAAACCAGGGCGACAACGCCTGCTATGGTTATCAGTGTACTCTGGGAATCGGTTATCTGCTGTACAATATTCTCGGTAGATACAGTAAGCCGAACCATTCCGCGATAGAAGTAACCGCTGTCCTGGTCAGCGGCAATCCCCTGATCCAGCACCTGCCGGGGGCCGACGATTGGCCGGTAGAAGGTATACTCCCCGGTAGAGGTGTTGAACTCTTCAGGATTGAAAGCGGGTACGCTGTTCAGGATGTTGCCCGTCTCACGGATCAATTCAGTTCTGGCGCGGTTAAACTGGACTACATCAGTATTTATCTGGGCAAGACGAAGATTACGGGCCTCGGAATCTTCAAAAGAGGGAAAACGGTCCTGAATAAACCGGCGCTGTTCGGCACTGACGGAAAGCCCCCGATTCAGGGATTCAAGCACCAGCTGTTCCTGCTGCATTGTCCGGATATCCTCTTCGATACTCAGAATCTCGGAGGAGAGCTCTCTGTCCACCTGCTCGGCGATTCGCTCCTCTTCGGAGCTCAGATTGTCTGTATAGACCGAACGCCCGTAGAAGGGGGTTACCAGCACGTCGTACCGGTCCCGGTAGGTATCCAGTTCCTCAGCGTCGATAAGCGCGAAGGTCCTGGGGGCTTCCGTCGGCGCGTCCTTTTCCCTGTAGTCGATACGAATCTGGCCACTCAGGGACCCTATAAGATTCTCCGGATGGGTTGCCGCCCAGAGGGCATGGATCTGTCCGGCGGGATCGGAGACGGAGCGACCGGTTATGACGACCCCCGAGGCATCGGCCATGGCTTCCACCTGACCAACCAGAGAGAACATACTCTCCTGGTCGTTGCTGTCAATCGGTTCCCGTGCTCCCATTGCAAGGCTCTCAAGAAGCAGCGAAGCCCTCTCCTGAAGTCCCTCCGCGAGAGTCCTTTGTCGACTCTCTATCATGTAGTATCCCAGAGAAACAGCCACCATCATAACGACCAGGAGAATGAGTACCGTAATGAGCAGTACAAATTTGATTCTCAGGCCAAGCCCCTTTCTCTTCATCTCTACTATCCTCTTTCTGTATTCGGGACCAGTCAAGAGTCTGCCGGATACAAGTGTCTCGATGTCCTTCTGAATACGTGCGTTCTCCGCCAGAACTCCCCGAAGCATGAAAAGGGTCACCGTCAGGGCCATGAAGAGTCCTGCAAGAACAAGTATGGTGACCAGAGCATTCACGGAGATCCCGAAATAATCATAGGCGAACAGGGTAAACTGCGACGGCGGCGTATAGGTAAAATCGCCGAACTTGACTACCCCGGTGGGTTCAAAGTAGAGGGACTGGTCGGCCCATCTAATGCCCCTTCTGGAATGGTCGAAACCTATACCATAGAGTCCCTCGTCAATATCCTCGACAATGAAATCCTCAATAAGCCGGTTTCCGCTGATCTTATAGGAATCCCCGTCGAGGGTGTAGATATAATCGTAGGGCGGATTTGCATCCCGGTCCAGGATGATCCGTTCTATCTGTCCGCCGGCGGTAAAGCCCCGGCCCCGTATGGTCAGGATGGAACGTCCGACCTCATCCCGCTCGGCCGTAATCTCGTTTATAAGGGTTACGGGAACGTACTTGTTCAGGCGAAAAATAAGGGCGGAGGGCTCACTGACATTCCCTACCCGGTCCACTGCCGCCACAGAAAGCATCCATGTCCCGTTGTCCCGGTTAAAGAAGGAGACTTCCGGAGAAGTGCTTACAATACGCTGCGGCGGTTCGCCAGGGCGTACCTGTTCCGGATCCACGGCACGTCCTGCCGGATCCAGGAGGGTAAAGGTGTAGGTATAGCCTGCGGTATCCTCCTGCGGCGGAGGAAGCCATTCAATCGTCTGGGTATTGGAAAGAAGGAAACCCGAATCATCGGTCGCCGGGGAAAGAAACTCGGGAGCGTCAGGAGCTGTCGTATCCCGCCGGATCAGCAGTGACGAGGCTTCAGACCAGTTGCCCGCGTAATCCTGGGCGATTATATGAAAATACCACTGACCGTCTTCCTCAAGGGACCGGGTTGTCGTAAGGTTCTCATCCCTGAAATGGGAGAGGCGACGCTCCGGACGTTCGTTCTCCGATCGGCTGAAGATATAGTTATACCCTGCAATGCCGGAGGAATCCCGGGGTTCATTCCAGGCAATGGTGAACCTGTCCCTGGAAACAGCCTCTCCGCCGGTGAAGTTAACTCCCCGGACACTGGGGGGCGCTACGTAGATATCCGGTCCCCGATAAATCAGCCTGGAATTGGTAAGCTCGGTTCCACGGTATGTATCGTTCTCCCAGACAAGGTGGAGACGCTGACGAAAAACCAGGGGAACAGCGAAAGTGGAACTGTCCGGCCGGTCATCGACGAAAAGATACTCCGTTCCAGCCCCTTCCTGGTAATACCAGTCGATCCCCACATTGGGTATCATACGTCCCTCCGCAAGGCGCAGGGTCATATCCTGTTCGCTTCCTTCGTACCAGCTGACAAAATAGCGATTCCCGACCTTCACCATCCTTGGTGAGATACTGTCACGATCGCTCCGTATCCTCACCACGTTTTCGGCATTCCCCGTGCCGTCCAGCTGGGCGAGATAGATGTTACGCATTCGGGAACGGGCGTAGCGGCGCTCCCATGCCACAAAGGTCCTTTCGTTATCGACAAAAATGACGGGTCTCTGGTTGTCATAATACTCCCAGCCCGGTTCCTCTCCCAGGTTTTCCGGCTCGGGAAAATCGCTAATCAATTCCGGGGGGCCCCAGTTCCGGCCTCCGTCGACACTGGCAGCCATATAGAGCTGATAGGTGGAGGGAGGGTTTCCGCCGGCCCCTCCGGTTTTAAAGGCCTGAAAAACAACATAATCCCGACCTCCGGATCCGGCAAGAAAGGGCAGATAGGTCTCCCTCAGGGAAGCTCCCGCCGCCAGGGGGCGAAAGGCTTCCCATTCGGAACCATCCTCGGAGCTTGTATAGAAGATGCCCAGATAGCTTCCCAGGCCTTCGCCGCTGCCCACATCCCGGGAGACAAAGAGGACAAACTCACCCCGTGAATTAAGAAAAAGACGGGGAGCCACAACCGCGGAGACCGGTGTGGAGATACTGTTTATTCTCGAAAAGCTGGCACCCTGATCCCGGGACAGGTAAATGCCGATGGTCGATTCATCCTCCGCCACGGCCAGGTAAGCGTCACCCCCGGTGGTGAGCGCCAGAGAGGCTATGGGAGACTCGGTGCCGCTGAAGGAGAAAGGACCCAGAACACGGGAATGGGTCTCCCATTGCAGACTGTCACTACTGAAGACGGTGGAAATGTAGGCGCTTCCCTGATTATCTCCGTTATATTCATACTCATGAGCCACCGCAAGGATACCCCGGTACGAGGACCCGGCCTGGGGAAATCGAGGGTTTTCAAGCCCCAGGACCCGGGAATCGTCCCAGTATATCCGTTCCTGAGCATGAAGCTGGACCAGGGGGAGAAGAAATACTGTTGTGAGGATCATCAGTGCCGGCAGGAATGCAAATTTTCTATTCATCACAAGCGCGATTCAATCCTTCTCCTCAGATCAAGCAACCTGGGATTACGGGCATTCTGGCCTTTTTGGATAAGCTGGTCAACAATAAGTTTTGCCTGCACAAAGTTACCCTGCTGATAAGCCTCCAGTGCCGACTGGTACTGAAGCTGGTCCGCAGCGGAAAGGATGGCCGCGGTGCTCGTGTCCACCCGTATTTCCAGCTGCTGCTTCAAATCAAGATACCGGTTCGGAGGATTAAAAGGAGTATAGCGGGCTATAGCCTCCTGTATTGATTCCAGAGCGGCGGGATACTGGTCCTGTATCCGGTTCTGCCAGATACTGTTTGCTTCCGCGTAGAGAGCTTCGGCGACACGGACATCCGCCGGATCGGGTTCCCGTACCCTCTGGCCTGTGGCGATCTCTCCCTCCACAATCAGGGACTCCAGCCCAGGGTATGCAGGACGGATAGCCTGCAGGGCCTTTGCCAGGGCCAGAGACCTCTGGTAGTCCCCGGCATCAAAGGCGGAACGGGCCTGGTCGAACTTTTCTGCGATTATCCTGTTCTGTTCCGCCGGGTCACCGCTGCGGAGCAGCTGAATCTGAAGCTGCAGGATTCCAACCTCGAGGTTCTGAGGAAAGGTATTCTGCACGGCCGAAAGTTTTTCCTCCGCGCTCACGAGGAGCGCCTCGGCACCTGTGCTCTCTCCCTCCCTTAGAAGTCCCTGGGCATTCCGGTAATCCCTGCGGGCCAGGTTCAGAAGCTGACTCATCTCGGCGTAGAGAGGGTCAGTCTTGCTGATGTACCAGGCACTGGAGGTATTAATGGCCCGGTCTACAAACTCCTGCAGACGAACAATCTCAGGATAATCTTCGGAATCAAGCTGACGGTGAAAGTTTTCGGCCCGGTTAAGGACAATGCCTGCCTGTTCAAAATCCTGCCGCCGGATAAGCTGTCGCGCTTCCGCAAGGGCTGCCTCCCGCTGGGGCAGAAAGTAGTCCCGCTTGGCCTGGGTCAGTTCAGCGAGGAGGCTTTGAATGTCATAGTTATCGCTGTTGCCGGGTATGGCATCGGTGCGTCGGTCAAGGAGCGGATCATACTGCCGCTGCAGCGAAGCCAGAAAGAAGTCCCGGGCATCGCTGATGCCGTTTTCAACGGCATTGGGATTATTTACATTAAACTGACGGTTGCGCACCCGGGCCTGGGCTTCTGCGTAGCGACGTTCTCCATCCAGGCGGTTCTGTCGGGCAATCCGAATCAGCGCCACCGCATCTTCCGTTTTGCCCTCGGATCGAAGCAATAAATCCCTGATTCTTTCCGAGCGCTCCATTACAGCGGCAATACTCGCAGCAATACGCTCCCTGTTCTGCAGCCACTGGGGAAGTTCCCTCAGTTCAGACAGAAAGCCCTGGTTATTCTCGAGGAGCAGCTGTGCCTCCTCGCTCAGGAGTGTATAGTTCTCCAGGGCTTCATCCGGGTATCGGGCAAGAAACAAATCGTCCTGAAAGAGAATCTCCTCCCCTGCAAGGGCAGTATCTCCGCTGGCCTCAAGCTCCCGCAAAACAGCGAGGCGTTCTTCGAACTCCCCTTCAAGCCGTTCTGCATAGATCAATATAAACTCTTCGCTGCTGTTCCGGTAAAGATCATCCAGAATGTTCAGGCGCTCTTCATGTTCCCTGAGACGTTCTCTGTTCAGTTCCTGGTATTCATCTTCCAGGACTGGAATGCTTTTTCGTTCCTGCAGCGACACAGCCAGAGGCCCGAGGATCCCAGCCCGTTCATCAAAGAACACCCGTGATTCGGTAACATTTTCCAGAGTAATATCCGACGTTTCAACGAGCATCTCCGCCTGTTCGCGGAATACTGCACCAAGACTGGCCAGTTCTATGGAATCGGCTGCATTTTCACCCACAATGCGCGCATAGTTTTCCAGATCATAATAGGGTTTCAGGTAGTCCGGGGCTTCGCCGGAAACCATAAGCTGAAGATAATCAGGTTCGGGAGTTCCAGGTTCCGATGCAGGGGCAATCTGGTCGCGCCACAGGGATCCAAGTTCTGCAGCAATCTCCGCCGCTGAGGCCAAACGGGTAAAAAGATCCCGGGACTCACTGAAGCGCTGCTGAATGTACAGGGAGTGAGCTTCCTCGCTGAGAAGGGTCACAATCTCCCTAAACGCCTGAACGGCAGGTTCCATGCCCACATTCCAGCGGACATCCGCGGCACCGAGAATACCCTCGTTTACCCCCAGTTCCGCTTCTACCTCGCTTCTTCCCCGGTGCAGCAGAATAAGATAGGCCAGATGATATATCTCGTCCTCGTTCTCTTCAGCATACTCGTTCAAAATGAGAAGTCGCAAAATCTCCAAGCCTTCAATAATCCCCTGAATACGCCAGCGAAGATCGGAAAGCTCCCGGTACACTCCCGTAAAACCCTCCGTCCAGGTCTGAAACTGATCAAGGGAACTCTCAGTTCCCAGCTGTTCCAGCCCCGCCCCGGCTGACGCCAGGGAATCCTGAAATCCGATAAACTCCTCTCCAAGAAGAATAGCCCGGCTTCTTAAACGATCCGCTTCGGTTTCTGGCCCTTCTCCGTACTCCTTGTCCCGGAAGATATCCTGAGCCAGGTTAAACCCCTCCATGTAGGTTCCAACCGCCTGAAAATATGCTCCGTTCAGGATTTGTTCCAGTCCCCGATCCATGATGTTTGTGTACCGGATCCTGTTGTAGACATTCCCCGTAGCCTCCCGGGCCCGTACAAGTCCGGCTGCGGTCTCCTCGTTGGGATAGGGATCAAGTTCTTCCAGATCCTTGATAATAGTGTAGGATTCGGAAAGTCCGGCGTCATCCTGATTTCGAAGGGCATCCTGGTAGAGATCGATAAGGTCAGCGAAGGTATTATTGTATCTGATCTTGGCACCCCGAATAGCCCGGATAAGGGACTGGGCCTCGTCAAAATGGTCAGGATACTCCTTCATAACCTCGGCGGTAAGCAGAATTGCCCGGTTGTAGTCCCGTGCTTCGTAAGCTTCCCGTGCCTCCTGCAAAGGATCCTGTTCCGGTTTTCCGGCGGCATAGAGAGGCCCTGCGCCCACAAGGAGAAGAACCACGAGGAGAATATGCAATAGGCTGCGTCTAAGTCCCGATCCGATAACCATTTCTTCGTACTGAATGTACCACATTATCGGCACATTTGGAGGGGCAGTATACCCACATTCCCGATATGATATGGAAGATTGGGTTCTTCAGAGGAGATTAGCTTGACCCTGCACCGGATAGTGCCGAAAATATAGTATACTTCAGGAATTGGTGTTATATTCAGAAAAGCAGCTGTTATGGAAAAAACGATCGCACTGAGGACATTAATTTTCCTCCTCCTTCTGACAATACCGTTTTCCGTCCAGGGAGAAGGTTTTTTTGACACTTATTTTGACTTTGCCAAATCCTTTGCGGACCCCAACACCGGCCTGACGGTCTTTCCTATCCTCCAGATACCCATAGGCGGACGCTACGAAGCAATGGGAACGGCCTTTACAGCTCTGGCAAATGATTTTTCCTATCTTGAAGCCAATCCAGCCGCCAGCGCTCTGCTGGACCGAACACAGATAGCCCTTGCACATAACGCATGGATCGCCGACACCTCCATCGACAGCGCCGTTTTTACTATGCGTAACGATAACCTGGGCTTCGGTTTTGGTGGAAAATTTCTCTATGTTCCCTTTACCGAGTACAACGACTGGGGTGAGACTCAGGCCAGCATCTACTACTCAGAGACCCTGGCTACAGCGAACATCTCCTATAATTTCTTCTCAAGCTACGATTACGAAGGCCTTGCCCTGGGAGCGAATATAAAAACAGCCTATCGTCATATTCCGGCAGTAATCGAACCAGGTCAGTCAGCCTTCGGATTCATGGCTGATATCGGGCTTCTTACACGATTCAATTTCATGAAACCCTATGTCGCCAGGGAGAGAAACTTTGCGGTCGGTCTTGTCGCGCGAAACCTGGGAATGAGCACCGATGGAGAGGCCCTGCCCACCGAAGCTTCCCTGGGTATAGCCTATTCCCCTTTCAGACCCCTGACCCTTACGACGGATTTTAACTACCCCGTAAGTCTTCAGCCTGATGTTCCCGCAGAAAACTGGTATATCGCGACTGGAATGGATCTTGAGGTGACCAGCTTCTTCTCTCTTCAGAGCGGATTTCATTATCGCGGAGGCAACCCGAGATTCTCCCTGGGAACCGAACTGCTGACCAGCGATATGGCCTTCAATGTCAATTACACCCTGGGACTCGACACCCAGGTTGCCGCGCCCATGGACCGCATAAGTGTTGTAGCCTCCATGGACCTGGGAGACCGGGGACGTTATGCCCGGCAGAAGATGGTGGAAGAGCAGTATATAGCAGGACTCGAGGCCTATGCACGGGGAGATTTACGGATTGCGGTCCGTCACTGGCAGGCTGTACTGGAACTGGATCCGGATTTTACCCCGGCGTCGGAAAACCTGGATACCGTTCTTTCCAGTCTTCGGCTTGAGGAAGAACTCAAGGACATAAATACCCTGCTGGATGGTGAGAACAGTTGATCAGCCTTTATTCGATGAACTTTTAATACCGTGATATACGGCAAAGAGTGACAGATCTATCTTTTTTGCAGAAAACTGTCTGCTCAGGGATTCTATCTCCCGTATATCGTTGCCTCGCTTGGCCTTCAGAAGGGCGCGGATCTTTTTTTCCTGTCGCTTGAGCTCCCTGCTTCCCAGCTTCTGTTCAATATAGCGGGCGAGCTGCGAGGCTGCTTCCGCATTCAGATGGGCATAGAAGCTGTCGGTGGAAAGGATAATGGATTCCAGTACCTGCTGGGGACTCCCCGTTTCAAGGCGGTGAAGGTTCTTTTCGACCTCTTTGACGAACTGATCTTCCTGAAAATAGATTGAATCCACTTTACCCCGGAGCTCCGCCCGTTTCTTCGATGACCAGGAGGAGCTTAAATCACGCCTGGAAAGAAAGATATAGAGAGCAATGGAAACTCCCAGGGCTATTAAAAGTTCATCCACCATGGGAAGGGGATCACGGATAACCAGACTCAGAAAAAGATACACCAGCAGAAAAAGAGCAGAACTGACCAGGAAACGCGGAATAAAACGCCGCTCGGCGACCCATACTTTTACAGCAGCCTCGACCTTGCGGTAGAGCTCGTTACGAAACCATGTAAGAGCTTCGACCTTCGGTTCGTTACCATACAGACCTATAATCTCGCAGCTTTCAAGAACAGGCATAAGCTCATTTGGGTCCTGAAAAGGATCCAGAAAGAAGGACCTGCCGTCCTTGCGGGAAAAATGGAACAGATAGGCCCGCCTCTGCTTCTCCATACCTCTTCAAGTTACTTCCGGCATCGCCGCTTGTCAAGATTCACAATTCCAAAGGAAAGCTCCGGACATCAGTGCTCTGTTGTTCCACGTGTATTTCGGGAATCCATTAAGCTCAGGAGCTCTTCATGGCGAAACAGCTTTGCGTAGTCATAGGCCGACATACCCAGGGAATCGCGAATATCCAGGGCGGCCCCTGCCTGAATCAGCAGAGCGGCGATTTCGGTATTTCCCTGCCCTACAGCGAGGATAAGTGCAGTCTGCCCGTTACGACTTGTAACATCCAGACCGGCGCGGGCACAAATCAGGATCTCCGCGATTTCCAGCTCCCCCTCAGCCGCAGCATCCATCAGAGCCGTATTGCCACGATCACCGCTTACCGCATCAATATCACAGTCCCGGGACAGAAGGAACTCCACAAGATGCCGGTGCCCTCCCCGCACTGCAAGGGAAAGCAGGGGCACGCCCCGGCGGTTCCTGGTATCAGCGGACATTCCGGAGCGCATAAAGAGCTCTACAGTCTCCTGTTCTCCCGCAGCCGCCATCCGGGCAAGATCCTCGGGATGATAAAAAAGACCCGCCGCCGCCAGAGCCTCCTTTGCAAGACGAATATCCTCAGCCTTTTCCCAGGACTGTTTCTCCTGCAGCCAATGGTGTATCATGGACCTTGAGTCCGACACTGCCGGAAAATCGGTAAAATGTGGAGGGAGAGCGGCCATACTGAAAATCAGCAGACCGCGTCGGGAACCGCTGCAGAATCCGGCCAGATAGTTGAACCAGGGGGCGGAGAAATCGATCTTTTGCGGCAGTACCATAAAGTGAGTACAGGAATCAATCCAGCTGCCGATGCGCTTTTCCCAGCCACTATAGACATGCAGCAGTTCTGCGGAGACTCCATTAGCGGACAAGAGTTCGCGAAATGTTGCTCCTTCCGTTTCCGTCAAGGCTACGCAGATTATTCCAACTTTCATGTTCCCGGCTGCTCCTGGGCCAATAGTGACACACAAGGGGAGTGGCGTCCAGAGGCTCCAGCTCTTCGACCTTGAGCTGGAGAACACCGAACTCCCGTTCCACCGTACCGATCACCAGGAAGGCACAGAATCTGCTGATACGGGAGTACAGGCGGCGATAAACCTCGGGGAAGACTACGGTCTCATAGATACCCTCCCGGTCCTCGAAGCTCAGAAAACACATCTCCTTTTTTGTCCTGGTCCGCACCTCCTTGCCGGTGACCAGAACCGAAGGTATGGCAACCCTTTTTCCCGTGTACTCAGCCATACTCCCCGAATCCGTCAAAAGAATACCGGGATCAGACAGCTGATCAGGAATCCGCAGGAGCTCCGCCGGACGCCGGGTGACCAGAAGCCCCAGGGTCTCCAGCTCATCCTGCAGTTTCACCTCTCCAGGATAATCCCGCAGGGATGCCGGTGGTGCCGGAGAAACGAAAAGCTCCGGATGTCTGGAGACCTGAAAATAGTGCCAGAAAAGTCCCGGCCGATGGATACCGGCGGCGATACCGTCCAGGGAACCGGACCGGATGAGTCCGCGGATATCCGGCAGCGAAGGATTAAGACGCATAAGAAAATCCTGAAAATCGGCGAAGGGTCCCCGGCGGCGGCGTTCCTCCAGAAGTTTCCGAATGCAGGAATCATCAACCCCTTTCAGCTGGCAGAGCCCGGTCCGGAGAGCCCCTTCAGAATGTTCCCGGCGCTCCACCGTGTAGGGCCCCGCGCTTCGGTTTACATCCGGCGGCAGAAGCGGAAAACCGGTCCTGGAAAGGGCGTTAAGATATACCTGCCGGGAATAGAAGCCTCCGCCGTTGTTTATGACGGTGCAGAAAAACTCCAGGGGGTACCTCGCCTTGAGCCATGCCAGGCGGTAGGAGACCAGGGCGTAGGAGGCGCTGTGGGCCTTGCAGAAGGAATAACCTTCGAAGGAGAGAATCCCCTCCCAAAGTTCATCCAGAACCTTCGGGGAGATTCCCCGTTCGCGGCCCCGGCGGATAAACTCCTCCCGAAAGGCGGGCAGACGGAGAGAGCGGTCCTTCTTTGAGAGGACCTTGCGCAGACTGTCCGCCTCAGCGGGACTATAGCCGCAGACAGCAATAGCCACCCTGGCAACGTCCTCCTGATAAACCATGATGCCCCTGGTCTCCGCCAGGACCTCCTCCACCGCCGGATGCAGGGAATCATAGGCCGCCCCCCGAAGACGTTCGAGAAAGGCCTTGATGTAGCGGTTGGCGGCAGGACGGATAATGGAGCTGGCAATGACGAGATGGGGATAATCGCCGCGCTGCATCTTTTTCAAAAGCTGCCGAGTGGCAGGGGACTCGATGTAGAAGACTCCCAGGGTATCCCCCGCTTCGATCATCTCCCGGGTACGGGAATCCCCCAGAGGATTAAAGCTGTTCCACTCCAGGTGAGGCTCCCCTGCACAGGCTCGCAAAGGAGCGGTCAACTCCAGAGTATCCCGGAGTACCCCCAGAGATCTGTTTCCCAGCAGATCGATCTTGACCAGTCCCGCCTCCTCGGCACCCTCCTTTTCCCAGGCAATCAACGGCCGCCCCAGGGAGGAGGTCCCGATGTGGGTATAATCGGTAATGGGTCCGGGACTGATTACCACACCTCCGGGGTGGGTTCCCAGATGCCGGGGAACACCCAGAAGCTGCCGGGCCGCCGCCGACAGGTAGGGAGGAAGGCCCGCTTCTCCCATGCGAAAAGCCTCGGTAAGGGGGCCGATATCCGGTTCAGGGATTCCGAAGGCCCTGGCGGCTTCCCTCAGCGCCGAGCGGGCCCCAAAGGTAACATGATCCGCCACCATCCCCGCCTGACCGGCATAGGTGGCGAAGACGTAATCAAGAGTCGTCTCCCTCTCGTCCCAGGGAAAATCCACATCTATGTCCGGAGGGTCCATGCGTCCCATATTCAGGAAACGCTCGAAGAAAAGATCACAGGCCAGGGGATCCACGTGGGTTATCTCCAGGAGATACGAGACAATGCTGGCGGCAGAGCTTCCCCGCCCACAGGTCCGGGGACAGCGGGCAACGATATCCTGCACCACCAGGAAGTATCCCGCAAAACCCTTGCGCCTGATTATATCCAGCTCATAATCCAGGCGTCGCCGGACTGCAGAAGTCTGAGATCCGTAGCGCCTGCGAACACCCCGCATACACAGCCCCCGGAGACGCTGAAACTCCTCCTCAGGCGACAGTCCCTGGAAGGAGGGAAAAACATAGCTCCCGGGAAAAAGGTTCTCCGCTGCATCCCGGGCCAGTAGCCGTGCCTGATACAGGGCATCCGGCAGAGACGAGAAGAAGGCCGTCATCTCTGCGGGAGAACAGCGCCGGCGCCATGCCGGAGGAAGCTCCTTATCCTCTGTCCCCGTGGACCGCGGAATACTGCGGTTCTCATCGATTGCCCGGAGAATGCGATAGAGCCGCCTATCATCCTCCGCTGCATACAGCGCAGTGTTGAGGGCCAGAAGGGGCACACGCAGCTTGCGGGCTGTCGCCATCATCGAACGAAAGGGCAGTCCCCAGACGAGGGCTGCCAGAAGACCGCGCCGGTTCCGCTCCAGCAGCCGGGGAAGGAGTTCCGGCCGGAATACCGCCACACGGCCGCCCTCCCAGCCCTCCTCCAGCAGGAGTTCCACAGGATCCACAGATGAGGCGTCCAACCTGCTTATCAGACGGTTGAGCCGGGCAAAACCTTCCCGGCTAAGGGGATAGAAGGTAAAAAGAGGCAGAGAATCAGGGGAAGAGCTGGAAGAAGCGAACTCAACCCCCGGTACGGCCTTGAGGCCGTGGCGTCCGGCGGCCCGATACAAAGCGGGGAGACCGTACAGATTTCCCCTGTCCACCATACCAACGCTCTCAGCTCCTTCCTCCGCGGCTCTACGGCAGATTTCCTCCGGCGACAGAGGCCCGGCCAACAGACTGTAATGGGAACGGCAATGTAGTGATGGTAAAGAGGTTTCCCGCTTCATATACTTAACATTAGTTTAGTATAACTCTTATGCGGGGATCAAGCAGTTGCTTCCCTCTTTTTCAGTAGATACAATGGGGATCATGCTGGAATACATGTGGATGCTGCTTCCCCTGCTGCTTGTTCCTCTCTGCATGCGCTTCGCCGTAGTGCAGATTGTCCTTCTGCTGGCCCGGCGGCATCTGCTGCCCAGGAGACTCAGGGAAATGGAGGCGGGATGGAAAGAGACGGAACTCAGCATTTTCAGCGCCGCCGAAAAGACTGTCCGGGCCCGGCTGACGACCCTGTTCACTCCACGATACGAGATTACCCGGGACATCCGGGAGATTCTTCTCTCACTGCAGCAGCTTCGAAGCGCTTCTGCGGGAGAGAAACCTGAGCAGCTTCGCTTCTCATTCAGTGTCCGGAACGCTGCCGAAGTCGCCCTGCTGGCCTTTTCGGATATCTATGCCGACATTCATCGCAGGCCCCTTCTGCGAAGACTCTACGGAACACGCTTGAAATGGCTCATCAGAGCGGGGAACATAAGCCGGACCTATTCCCGTATCATGGGTCTTCCGCTTATACGTCAGCTTTCCAGAATTCGCCTGCTTTTTCCGCTCCTCCGTCTCGCCCTGATTCCCCTTATAGGGCTTCCCATGCTGATTCTGTACCTTGCGCGCTCCCTGATAACCGGGATTTTCCTGGACGCAAGCTTTCGTTACCTCTACGCCCTTGTGCTTTTACGAATAAGTTATTACGGCATTTACCTTTATGGAGGAGAGAATCCGATTATCACCGGTCGCATACAGTCCCTGAAGAAAAAAGATATAATCGCGGCAGGCCGCAGGCTGGAGGAGATACTGAATCCGGAAAACTGGAATGAGCATTCTATCCTCTTCGAAGAGGGTGCCCAACGAGTCAATGCAGTACTCCGAGATCTGGGAATCGAAACGGATCACCGCATTGAGGATGCCCTGAGAAGCGGGGAATACAGCGGAAAAAGGAGAGCCAGAAGCAGACGCATATTCAGAAGAATAAGAAACGCCGCGGTACTGGCAGCCCGACGGCAGATTTTCAGTTCCCCGGGGGATTCTCCGGGATTTATTGAGGGAATCTCCTCCCTCTGGCAATCCGCGGCGGAACACTATTCCCCACGGAATAACCCATCCTTTGAGGAGCTGCGAGTCAGAGAGATAATCGCCGGCGGCTACTTCAGCTCGATACTGCTGCTTTCCCGGCTCTATTCAGCCCCGGGGATCAGAAGTACACTTGGACGGATATCAGTCGAGTTTGCCGTGCGGATTAACGAACTTACGGAAGATGAACTGATCCGGGGGATCTTTGCCGGCGCCCTTCGAGGATTACGCATTGCCGGTACAGCAGGGAGAATACGCCGCCTGCAGAAAAGCCTGAAAGCGCGCTACCACCCCGCAGCCCTTGCCTTCAGCTTTGTCAGCCCTTTTGCACTGGCCCATATCGAAACAAGCATACGAACTGCCATATACCACAGAGCGGCGCGGCTCGTGCTGTATATTTGGGAAGCAAACAAGATGAAAAGGCCGCCGGATATCGAGGAAACTCTTATTTATCACTAGGATAGTGTCTCGAATCGTGGGGATGAGCTGAAGCAAACTCCTTGTTCTGCTGGTATTT
>CAZKQJ010000041.1:0-39066 GCA_964554875.1 uncultured Spirochaetaceae bacterium
TATCTTCCGGCCTATGCGTATTCGTGAAATATCCCCAGGATTTGGGACACTACCTATTCTTTAAGGCACTTCAGGGCGATAAACGAGCCAAGGCCATAGCCCTCCCGGACAGTCCGCACCGGGTCGCCGGGACAAAGGGTCTGCCGTATCTCCGCTCTGGTAAAGCTGGCCTTGTTTAAACGTTCAAGAACCTCAACGGTGGAGAAGAAGGTCGCTTCCCGGTAGAATCTACTCTCCTGTTTACGTTTCATATACTCCCTGCCAAGCTCGCTCTCTTTATCTACAAAGCCGATCAGGATACACCCCTCGGGTCGCAGAACTCTGAACGCTTCTCTGAACGAGGCATCCAGGTCGTCGACAAAGCAGATGGTGGTGACCATCAAAACAAGGTCAAAGTATTCGTCCTCAAAAGGAAGTTTCTCGGCAATCCCTTCGTGAACATCGATACCGAGCTCCCGTGCCTTAGTCGCCATCTTCGCGGAAGGTTCGACGCCTGTTGAAATACCCAGGGGTTTCGCGAATTTTCCGGAACCCACTCCCACCTCGAGGCCCTCCCCCGGGTAATCCGGTAGTAATTCCCTGATGGCTGCCAGTTCCGATCCGTACAGATCGGCGTGAATATCGAACCAGTGATCATACTCATTGCTGTGGGTATCAAAGGCGGCGGTTTTTGCCATAGGTCTACTCTCCTCCCTTGTTCGAGTTAAAGTAATCGATTGCCTTTCCCAGTTCCTTGAGGCATATCTCATCGTAGTCTTTTGCAAGCACGATAATGTTGTCCCTGCGTACGCTGCGGTCCCTCTTGAGCAGGATCGGGAATATCGAGTGGGTAGAGATTATCAGCTGGTACTTCTTGGAAAGATAGGTGATAATATCACCCCATAAAACCGACTGGCCGGCAAAGCCTATGTGATTGTCCGCCTCGTCAAGAAGCAGGGTGGGCCTGTCGTCCGGCTTGAGTTTGTAGGTGAGAAAGCGGTTTTCAATATAATCTATAAGTTCGTTCACAAGGCCGATCCGTTTTTCTCCCGTGGAGCGAAGATGGGCGTTGTTCTCCAGATAATCCTCACCGATAAACGAGTCTTCCGCGTTATGGTAGCAGTCCTGGTAGAAAACGGGACGGTCGTCTTTCTCGACGCTTACTGTGTAGGGTAGCTCCTGCAGAGCGCCTCCCTTCGAGCCGTTGGACCATCCCCCGGTACCGCAGCCGGAAGCGACAGCCAGGGTCCGCAATATGGTCGTTTTTCCGGATCCGTTAGGACCAAATAGTATATTGACCCTGTCATTGAAGCTGATCCTCTTTTTCCCGATTCCCGGCAGTTGTGTGGGATATCCTGAGTGAAACTGAAGCTCCTTGATCAATTGTTTCCTCTCCTCGAAAGCTTTTTCCAGGCTGTCGTAAAAGCTTCAGCCGCCTGGATAATCTCGTCATCCTCCGTATACTTGCCTGTTGAAAATCGTATCGTACCGGCAGCCCAATTTGAATCAAGCCCTAAGGCCGAAATGACAGAAGATACTGTTACTGAATTTGCATGACAGGCGGAACCTGTTGAAACAGCTGCAATGTCTTTAGTGAGATTTATAAGATCTCCGGCTCTTACATCCCGGAAACTTAGATTCAGCGTGTTTGGAAGCCGCTTTTCCGGGTGCCCGTTGAGTTTTATTTCGCAGCCCTGAGAAAGCTTTTTGTACAAGATGTCACGGGTATGTTTCATCTTCTGCATGTTCCTGGAAAGGTCGCGTCCAGCGATACGGCAGGCCTCTCCCATGGCTGCTGTAAAAGCTACATTTTCTGTTCCTGGGCGCAGTCCCCGTTCCTGACCGCCACCGTAGAGCAGGGGATTCAGGATACTACCTGTTTTAATGAATAAAGCTCCTATACCTTTGGGGGCATAAAGCTTATGACCTGCAAGGCTGAGAAAATCGACGCCCAGGTCGTTTACGTTTACGTCTAACTTGCCAATCGACTGGGCTGCATCGGTATGAATGAATATATTATGCTTACGCGCTATACTGGCAATTTCTTTAACAGGCTGCAGGGTTCCTATTTCATTGTTCCCATGCATGATGGAAATAAGAATCGTTGATGGTCTGATAGCTTCTTCGAGTTCATCGAGTGCAACCTGGCCGAACTCATCGACTGGAAGCCGGGTTATGGAAAATCCCTCTCCTTCAAGGACTGCACAGGGATTTAGAACAGACGGATGCTCAATCTGGGACGTTATTATGTGATTACCATGATTCTGCAGAGTATGGGCAATATTCATAATAACCCAGTTATTCGACTCTGTTCCGCCGCTTGTAAAAACAATATTCTCCGAAGCGCAGCCTAAAAGATCCGCAATCTGTTTACGGGCTTTTTCGACAGTAATATGCGGTTCCACGCCATAGATATGGGAGCTGGATGGGTTTCCGAATTCAGTGGTTAGAAAAGGCAGCATCGCCGCCAGAACTTCTTCGTCCAGCGGCGTAGTTGCGTTGTAATCAAGATATACCGGTTTTTTTTTGTTCATGGTACTATCAAAATATAACAGTTTTATCCGCCCATTCAACCATTTTTACGCAGTCGATCATTGTCGAAATCGGGCATGCAACGCTGCCGGCCTTATGCCGCGATTTTTAGACAGGTCCCGCATGCCAAAACCTCGC
Organism: uncultured Spirochaetaceae bacterium; assembly: GCA_964554875.1. Taxonomy (GTDB): domain Bacteria; phylum Spirochaetota; class Spirochaetia; order JC444; family Marispirochaetaceae; genus Marispirochaeta. The sequence goes on from CAZKQJ010000041.1 coordinate 2,650, forward strand.
CGCCGGCGGAGATAAACTCCTGCAGCTGGCCGTCAACATTGTACTTGTCATGGGTCAGGCCCTCACATTCAACCGCTTCTCCCATGAGAAAAACCTTTACCTCATGACCTCCTTTTTTCGCGGTAACGGCAAAACGCAGGGCGTTCCATGCTTTTACAAATTCGATTGTCTCAAGAATTATTCCCAGTTTCAAATTTTCCTCCATATCTATGATGATTTATTGAGTACCTGTTTTATAAAGCTTTCGCCTTCCACTCCGCCATGCCTGTTTCTACCCGGATTGCGTTATAGCCCTCATTCTTAAGGGCCACAACGGCTTCATGGGAGAGCACACAGTAGCGCCCCCGGCAGTAGGCAAATATCTGCCTGTCCCGGGGGAACGAAGAGGTCTTTTCGTTGAGTTTCTCCAAAGGGACGGAGATTGCCCCCGGGATGTGGGAACTGTGGTACTCCTCTTCCGGACGTACATCGATGAGGACGGCTTCTCCGGCGGCTACCCTGCGGGTAATCTCTCTGTAGTCCAGCTTTTCCGTATCCTGGTCCTCCGAAAAGATGCAGGAAAGAGCATATTTGACCTCTGCGTTTTCCTCCGCTGCAATGCCGGAAACGGTGTTCCACAGTTTGAGTCCGGTGGAGGATACGGAGTAGTAGACAAAGCGTCCTTCCTTTCTCTCGTTAAGCAGCCGGGCTCGTTTTAGAACCTGGAGATGGTGCGACGTGCTGCTCAGCTTCTGTCCCAGAAGCTTTGCCAGGGATTCGACGTTGTGCTCACACTGGCTTAAAAGCTCCAGGATCTCAAGCCTCTTTGGGTCCCCAAGGGCGGAGACGAAGGCGGCAGTTTCCCTGTATACGATATGTTTAAAATCGATGTCTTTCATACGATATTCCAAAGAATATTGGAATATAAACTTCTTTTCGTCAAGTTTGAATCTCTCGGGAGTTTCCGGATTTTCTCCATGAAATCTTCATATTAGAGACACAGTTCCTTCATTACGGTACGTGTATCTTGTCTGTCAGATGGAGTATGGAAATATGGATATATATGGAAATAAAAGGCTTCTGACGCTTGTCATTCTGTTTCTGGCAGTTGGTGCAGCTTCTCTTTCGGCCCTCTCTTTCGAGGATCTGCTGCCCTCCATTGAAGAAAGTCATGCGGTACGTGAGGCGCGTTTTGCGCTGGAGACAGCGGCGGAGAAGTACAATCTTGCCCGTTTTGCCGGAGATGCCCGGGTGAGCCTGTCCTCCGGACTTGAGTTGACCTCCATGAAGGATGGAGATTTCGCGGAACAGAGGGAAATAACAGCCGGGGTAAATACCAACATACCTCTGGGATTGAATTCTTCAGGATTGGCGGCTGCAGAGACCGCCCGCCAGGCTGCGTTCCTGGCTGAACGGGAACTGGAGATCTCCCGCTACGCCAGTTATGTTGATTTGTTTACCGCTTATTCCGCGGCATGGCTTGCCCAACGGGAACTTGAAGTCCTGGAGAGTGAGTTGAAAGCGGCGAGTGAGGAATTGAGGATTGTGCAGACTCTTTTTACCAGTGGGTCGGCTTCCTTGAATGATTTGAATGATGCGGAAGACAAACTGCGGGAAGCCGAGGCTGACATGCTAAGCGGGAACCTCGCACACCGTCTCCGCTGGTTGGAACTGGCCTTCTTTGCGGGATTGAACCAGGCGCGGGAAGAGAAACTTGAAGCGCCGGCGGCAGTGTTTTCTGAACTGCCCAAACCTCCGGAACTGACAGCGTGGGCCTTGGAGCGTTCACCCGCTATACGCTCTCAGTTGAACCGGATTGACTCTCTGACCAGGGAGCTGGATGCCCGCAGGGGAATGGTGTCTCCCCCCACGCTCAGGGCTGACTTCTCAGGCTGGGAGCAGAATGCTTCGCTGAGCTATAACATGGATAACCCTGAACTGGGCTTGAGCTACTCCTTTCCTCTTGAATCCTACGGACCTGACCTGAGCAGTTCCAACTCCAATGCCGGAAACACCTGGGAACTGAGATTTTCGGTGAATATACCCCTCAATACCGGGATAGATGCAGAAAAGGAGTGGGAGCTGGGGCAGGTCATGATTGCACAGATTGAGGCTCAGCTGGATCTTATGGAGGATACCCTGGCCCTACAGATTCGAAGTGTCTACCAGCAGTATCTGCTGGCGGATGACGCAATTTCACAGGCACGGAGAGCCCTGGATTTTGCCGAAATGACCCTGCAGACGGTCCTGGAAAGGCGGAATTCCGGCCGGGCGACGGTAGCAGATGAACTCAGTGCCCGGGCGTATGCTCAGCGGGCCCTGTTTCGCCTTGAACAAGCCCATTCAAACAGAAATATACAGATACTGAACACCGCACAGACAGCATTCTGGCTCGAAGAACTTGTGATGCTGGAATAGATCCAGAAATGATAAGGAGACATATTCATATGAAAACCAAAAATAAACTGCTTATTTTATTCAGCGTTGTTGTTCTTGTCGCCGGAGGAGCTGTCGGTTTTCTCCGGAAAACAGACACTGCAGGACCGGTCAGCGGAACTGCGGCGAAGGATCAGATACCCTTTATTGAAGCGAAAAGCGGCAAGATTTCCCTAAGTGTCGAAGGACCTTCACGGGTTGACCCGTATCGGCTGCAGGATATACGCAGTCGGATTTCCGGCATCGTCATTGAAGCACGTTCTGAAGGGGAAGAGGTTAATCATGGAGAGACCCTGGTACGTTTTGATGATACCGTTTTACGCAGTGCCCTCCGGCAGGCGGAGTTGAATCTGCAGCAGGCCCGGGTTGATCTGGAAAAGGCTAAGCTGGAACTTGAAAGGGCAGAAAACGATCTGGACGATAAGGAGAGCCTCTTTGTCTCCGGTTCCATAACCCGGGATCAGCGTGATGCCGTGCGTACTGCTGCCAGAAACGCAGCTCTGGGTCTTGAAAGCGCCCGGATTCGCCTGTCTCAAAGTGAATTAAGCAGAGACATGGCTAGGGAAGATGTGCGCAATGCGACAATTACAGCACCCTACAGCGGGGTGGTGCTTTCCTCAGCTGTGAGTGCGGGAGACGTGGTCAGTTCAAACTCTGTGCTGATGAGTTTTGCCGATGTGTCCAGCCTGCGCCTGCGGGCGGAGGTGGATGAGTTTGATATCGGCAAGGTAAGGAGCGGTATGCCGGTGAAGATAACAGCTGACGCTCTGGGAAACGAATCCCTGCAATCGGTGGTTGAACGGGTTAGTCCATCTGCGGAGGTGGTAAACAACATTTCGATCTTTACCGTCTCCACTGTTATACCAGCCTCCGACGGGGGCCTTCGTCCGGGAATGAGCGCTGACCTGACTATTATGATAAGCGACGACAGCGGCATTATCGTTCCCAGGGCGGCGGTTTCCAGCGTGCGAGGCAGGTATTATCTGGATGTTTTTGAGAACGGCGAGGTTGTAACAAAACGGGTAAATGCCGGGGCAGATGACGGCTTCAATATTGTAATTACCGAAGGACTCGCGGAAGGTGAAAAGGTCATTGTTCCCACGGGCAGCGGCTTTTCATTGAACAGCGGTAATGAACAGAGTGCCGGAACATCCATAATACCGGTTACCGTTCCGGGTTCGGGAGGCAGATAATGTCAGCCCTTATCGAGTTCGACGACATTAGCCGCCACTACCGGATGGGGCCCAGTACCGTCAAGGCCATCGATGGGGTCAGTCTTACAGTCGCCGAAGGGGAGTTCGTCTCCATTATCGGACCCAGCGGGTCTGGAAAATCGACTCTGATGAACATAATCGGCTGCCTCGACTCTCCCACGGGGGGAATCTACCGTCTTGCCGGAACCGATGTCTCCCGGATGGACCGCAACAGCCTGGCGGGGGTGCGGAACCGCTACATCGGTTTTGTCTTTCAGACCTTCAATCTTCTTGGGCGGGAATCGGCCCTGGAGAACGTGGAGCTGCCCCTGGTCTACGCCGGTATCCCGTCGAAGGAGAGGAAGGAACGAGCCCTGGAGATGCTTGAACGGGTCGGGCTTGGAGACCGGAGCGACCATGTGCCGAATCAGCTCTCCGGCGGACAGCGTCAACGTGTCGCCATAGCCCGGGCCCTGGCGGGTGAGCCTAAACTGCTCCTGGCGGATGAGCCCACCGGAGCCCTGGATACGAAAACCGGGGTCGAGATAATGAAGCTTTTTCATGAGCTGAACACCGAGGGGGTCACCCTTGTTATGGTTACCCACGACAACGATCTTGCCCGCCAGGTGAAGCGGGTCGTCCAGATCAGGGACGGCCAGGTCCTGCAGGACGTCGCGGCAGAGGAGTTTGAAGTATGAACAGCTCCACATTGCGGGTGTTCCGGGCTTTTCGAGAAAGTCTGGTCATGAGCCTCCGGAGCATCGGCTCCAACAAGGTACGTTCCTTTTTAACCGCCCTGGGGGTCATGATCGGAGTGGCGGCGGTAATCGCCCTGGTTGCACTGGGGAACGGCGCGCAGCTGTCGGTGCAGCAGAGCCTCGAGTCCCTGGGCTCGAACCTGCTCCTGGTCTATTCCGGGGAACCCCGGGGGGGCAGCCTGGTGCGCCGCAGTACAACCAATATTACTCCGACCCTGTCGGAGGAGGATCTGAACTTTATCCGCGCCCTTGGGTCCGAGCTTGTGGTCATGGCGGCTCCGGAGTCCAGTGCGACGGCCCAGCTTAAGTACGGCAGTGTGAACACCGTGGCTACCGTTATCGGAACAGGAACCGGGTATCCTGATATCCGCAATTTTCTTCCTGTACACGGTCAGTTTTTCTCGGAGCTGGATGTGGACACCCGCAAAGCGGTTGCGGTAATCGGGGTGCAGGTGTACCGCGACCTTTTTCCCGAAGGCTTTGATCCCCTGGGGCAGAGCATACGTATTAACGGCATAAACCACAGGGTCGTGGGTATCATGGAAGAGAAGGGGAGTTCCAGCTCCGATGCGGCGGTTTTTGTTCCCATTTCCACCTTTCAGCGTTATATCTCCGGGGAGCGAAATTATGCCCTTATAAACGTACAGGCTGCCTCGGCGGAGGTAATGCGGGAGCTTCAGACCATCATCGAGAACGGTATTCTCCGCAGCCATCGTCTTTCGGGGATGGACAGCGCTGACTTTTACATAGCCAATCAGCTCGATCTGTTAAGCACCATGCAGGGGGTAACCGAAACCTTTACGGTCCTGCTGGGCAGCATAGCCGCCATCAGCCTGATTGTGGGGGGAATAGGCATAATGAATATCATGCTGGTTTCGGTAAGCGAACGGACCCGCGAGATCGGGGTGCGTATGGCTCTGGGGGCCCGGGGATCTGATATCCTGCAGCAGTTTATAACCGAAGCGGTTATTATTTCCCTTATCGGGGGGCTGGTGGGAATCGGGCTGGGGGTCGGTGCCTCCTGGGCTGCCACCCGTTTCGGCGGAATGGCCGCCAGGGTATCCCTTAATTCCGTAGTACTTGCTTTTGGATTTGCCTTTGTTATCGGACTATTTTTCGGCGGGTATCCCGCCTTCCGTGCCTCGCGCCTCGATCCTATCGAAGCACTGCGATACGAATAATTTTTGATTGTGTAGGAGTATTGTATGAAAAGATTTGTTACCCTTGCGGCTGTTCTTGCTATCATGATGGGCGGACTCTTTGCCCAGACCGAGCCGGACCCGGCGGTGCAGGAGGCAAAAGAGAAGACAGCGGTGGTCTACGACCTGGGCCGCTACTTCGGGTATGTTCACGGTATGACCACGGAAAACCCGAAACTTGCTTTAACGGAGGCGCAGAAGTCGGAGATCCGGGAGATTATGGACCGGATAAAAGGCATGAAACGCGTCGAGCCGGCCTGGGCGGAGGAGACCCTGGAATACCTGGAACTTGACCTGCTCAGCCCCGCCCAGCTGATGGAGGTGGACCGCAGGGCCATTGAATGGCAGAACAGCCGGGAGACCAGCTCCACCGCCGGGACGGGAGCGGGATCGGGAACCGGTCCCATCAGCTCTTACCTTGCCGGGGGGGCCTTCAACCCCATTATCGACGAGACCAAAAGCATCGGGCAGGGTTTCGCGGCCCTGTATAAATACCTGGATTGATTTCAGCTGCCGGACGCGAACTTTGCCCTGAGGGCGGAGAGGGCCTCCACGGCGTCCTCGGTGGAGAGCTCGTCCTCTCCCACGTGGTCTTCGATAAGACCCTCGGGGATCTCCGTCAGAAAGGGTGAAGGTTCGCAGACCAGTACGTCCCGCATGTTCCTGCGGGTCCGGCAGCTTGTTATATAGAGCTTTTCCCGGGCCCGGGTTATGGCAACGTAGAAGAGCCGGCGTTCCTCCTCAAGGTTTGCCGGATCTTCCTCCACCGCCCGGGAATGGGGAACCAGGTGGGCTTCCACCCCGGCCAGGAAAACCAGGGAAAACTCCAGCCCCTTGGCGGCGTGGATGGTCATAATGTTCACCCTGCCGTCATCGTCATCCTGGTCGTCATCCCGGGTAATCAGAGTTATCCGGTTAAGGTAGTCGTATACCGAGGCTTTACGGCCCTCCTCCTTCTGGGTCTCCTCCCACTGGGCGATCATCTCAATAAACCTGCAGATATTGGCGTATTTCCAGCGGGCGGTACTTTCGTTTTTCTGGTGTTCTCCAATCAGATAAGGCCAGTACTGGACCGCGTCCACCAGGGATTGCACGGTTTTTGATATTCCCTTCCCGGTAAAAATCTGCTCCCGGTAGTATTCGATAAGAGAGACGAAATCCGACAGGTCGGTCTGGGCCTTTTCTCCCAGGCCGGAATCCGAGGCATAGCGCAGGGCGGAGATGGCGCTGTATATGGAACAGTGTTTTTTCTGAGCTGTCTCCTGTATCCGCTGAAGTGTTCGTTTGCCGATGCCCCTGCGGGGGGTATTTATGATCCTCAGCAGGTTCATATCGTCATCGGGATTCGACATTATCCGCAGATAGGAGATAAGGTCCTTTATCTCCTTGCGCTGGAAAAAGCTGGTGCCTCCGGAGATGCGGTAGGGGATGTTCTCGTTGAGAAAGGCGTCTTCCAGGGTCGCTGAGAGGGAGTTGGTGCGGATGAGGACTCCCACATCGTGGTACTCAATTTCTCTCCGGCTCTTGAGCATGCGGATCATGGTTGTAATGAACTCCGCCTCCCGCTGTTCGTTCTCGGGATAGTATATCTCGATAGCATTGCCGTAGCCGGTACCTGTCCAGAGTTCCTTCTCCTTGCGGTTGGTATTGTGGGAGATCAGACCGTTCGCCGCAGCAAGGATATTCCCGGTGGAGCGATAATTCTGCTCAAGTTTAATCTCTTCGAGCTCGGGAAAGTCCCGCTCGAAATTGATGATATTCTCGTAATTCGCTCCCCGCCAGGAGTAGATGGACTGGTCATCGTCGCCAACCACGCAGATATTGCGGTTTGTCTCGGACAGGACCTTCATGAGCCGGTACTGGGCCATGGAAGTGTCCTGAAATTCATCTACCATGACGTAGCGGAAACGCTCCCGGTAGGATTCAAGAACATCGGGGTTCTCCTTGAATATGTGAATGGGACGGACAATCAGATCGTCAAAATCGACGGCATTGTAGAGCTGCAGGTGCTCCTCGTACTCGTAAAACAGCTTTTCGTAGATCTTCGTGTCCCTGTCCCATTTGTGCCTGAAGGTTTTTACCGAGGAAAAGATGTTGCCGATTTCCCAGAGGTCCAGGGTATCCGGTGCCATGCCCAGTTCCCGGGCGCATTCCTTTATCAGGGCGTTTTTGTCGGCCTGATCATAGATGCTGAAGTTGTCCCGGTAGCCCGGCAAAAGATGAATCGTCTTGCGGAGGATCTGCACCCCGAAGGCGTGAAAGGTAGAGACCGTCAGATTGGAGAGCTTTTTCTTTGTAAGCTCACGGACCCGCTCGGACATTTCCCGGGCGGCCTTGTTGGTAAAGGTCAGGGCGAGAATCGAAGACTGGGGAATCCCCTGGGTCAGCATGTGGGCGATGCGATGGGTTATTACCCTGGTTTTTCCCGAGCCTGCGCCGGCAATGATCAATAAGGGTCCGTCGATGCTAAGGACCGCCTCTTTCTGGCGGTCGTTCAGTCCTGAGGTAAAATCCATAGGCTCCCTGCATTATTGAGAAACTGATTTAGTGAAGAAGCTGAAAGCCCCGATTCCTAGAACACTGACGGTGCTTACGATTATCCCGGCAATTACAACTCCGGCAAAGACCGCTGCTATGGTTCTCCGCTTTCCCAGCCCCAGAATCCAGGCCCCCAGGGTCCCAGTATAAGCCCCGGTTACAGGGAGGGGAATAGCAACGAAGAGCATGATGCCCCAGTACCCGTATTTCCGTACCTTCTTGTCGACCTTGTGCCTCGCCCGTTCAATAAGCGGGTTTATCATCCGGTGGTACCAGCGGAATCGGTTCATCCACCTGTGAACCGTAGAGAGGAACAGAAAACCCAGAGGCGCTACCATGGCGTTGACGGCGACACACAGAGGATAGGCAAAGTAGAGGGGATAGCCCTTGGCCAGGGCGTAGGGAATCGCTCCCCTCAGTTCGGAAATCGGCAGAAAGGCAAGAAATATGGTAAACAACAGAGGGTTCATCGGGCCTCCAGGAATATGCTTGGGCGATAGTATCAGAAAGCTGATGCTTTTGTCACCGAGGCGTAGTAGATGGGTCCCATTCCGTCTGCTTGATCAGGAAGGATGATTCTGCCGTATTCCGTTGCCTCGCCGATTGTACTGTCGGGAAGCAGCAGCTGACATTCGCTGCCGTGACGTTTCACAAGTTTCGCGATAACTTCGTCATTTTCACCGGGGGACAGGGCACAGGTGGAGTAGACAAGCACGCCACCCGGTTTAAGGGCGGTAAAACCCGCGGCGAGAATTGCGTAGGCCTGTATTGCCAGGTGTCTGGTCCGGGCGGGACTCCAGTTCTTCAGATGCCGTGGTTCCTGAACCAGGTGGCGCTCGGAGGAGCAGGGAACATCCGCCAGAACCCGGTCATAGAGGTTTTGTTCATAGAGCCCCCAGCGGGCGGCATCGTGGGCGGTAACGCTTATGCGGGAAAGAATCTCGAATTCAAGATGTTCTTCCAGGACTCGGCGTAAACGTGCACGACGCTGAGAGGAGCGGTCATTCAGTGTGAGCTGCGCCTCAGGACCCATACTCCCGGCGATGGCCAGGGCCTTCCCTCCGGGAGCGGAACAGAGGTCCAGTATGTTTCCGGCCCCTTCCACCTTGAGGGCCCGGACGGGGAAGAGGGAGGCGGCATCCAGGTAGTAGGGCTTTAGAAGACCATGTCTCAAATCAGTATGGGAGGGATCGGCTTCCAAAGCCTGCTTGAGGCCCTCCCAGCGAGTTCCGAAAAGCTCCCCATAGAATGCGTCAAAATCCGGTCTTCTTCCCTTTCTACTCATTTTCTGCCCTCTGCGAGGGTGCTGAAATAGTCGTCGTATTCATCAATACAGTACTCCCAGTCATAAACCATCATGGATCTGGAAAGTTCCGGTTCCCGGGGAACACCCTGTTTCAGCAGTTTTTCCAGTTTTGCCACCAGGTCGGGAATATTCAGGTAGAGATGTTCCCGGTGAAAGCGATCCGGCAGTACCTCGGGGTAGGCGAGCCTGCGGGGAAGAAGGGGAAAAGCACCGGCTGCAACGGCTTCCACGATGGAGATGCCGAAGTTTTCCTGCAGGGCCGTAGAGATTACTATGTCGCTCCTCCTGAGCCAGGAGTAATACTCTTCCCGGGATTTTCGGTATCCGTAGACGGCGATTTTTTTTCCAAAGCGCTCTTTGGCCGCTCTGAAAGGTTTTGGAACCTTCCGAGAGGATTCTCCGAGAAGGGCCAGAGAGAAACCGATGCCCTTTTCATCGAGCAGTTCAAGGGCTTTGAAAAACTTTTCCGGGGCTTTGTCGAACTCCCAGCGGTGGTTCCAGAGAATCAGGGGCGGGCTGTTCGCGGGTTCTTTTTCCTCCCCCGTCAGATGAGAAAGCTCGCAGCCTGGATAGAGAACCCGGCTTTTTTTTCGTATAGAATCGCGAATCCATTCAGGACGGTATTCCGGTATGCGCTTTAAAAAGGGACCAAGTTCACGGAAGAAGGCGTCAAGATGAAAGCGGGAGTTGAAGAGTATGCCGTCTGCGCTCAGGCAGTTTGTTATATCCGTAAAACCGAATTGATAGTCAATCTTTTCCTCAGGAGGCAGTGGATAGCTCAACTGGCTTTCGTGGGAGTAGAGTATCAGGGGCGGAAGGTTCGGACCTGCAAGGGCCTTCAGGTCCGTCAGGCTCATCATTCCGCCGCTGATTACAAGATCGTAGTCCTGCCAGTTGTCAATTTCTTGTAAAAAATGGAGGGAGGCTCCCCTCAGGCGCCACTTCCAGAAACGGGCCGGAAGGCTTACAAGCCGTATGTCGTGGCGGCTGTTCCTGATAAGACCGTCTGCGAAGGTCCTGTGGGACCCTCCGTAAAAAGCTTCGAGAAAGAGTATCTTCCGGCTATCCATAGTGAGAAAACACTCTAAAGCAAGGTTCCATATCTATCAATAGTGCCTAGGGGCCTGAATTTTGTAATGCCGCAACTGTGGAGATATATTATTGGAAAAGGAGTTTTCATGAAACGTCGGTATATTTATCTGCTGTTTTTTCTGTGTGCACTGATGACTCAGGGGCTTTATGCCTTCGGCTCCCGGGAGCAGGAAGAAAAGGGCGCTAAAGACAGTATTCACACGGAAGAGAACCGCAGGATCAGTCTTGTTCTTGTCGCATCCAGTCCGGCTGATCAGGGAAATCTTGGGAATTATCTTGCCGGAGAAGCCTCCCTTTTTTTGTTTCAGGAGTTCAGCGTCAACGATGCATCGGTACAAATAAGCTCAAAACGGCGCTTTTCCATGCCCGTGGAGAGCAGAAAAAATATCGATCTGCCAGGTGTTCCTCTGGCTCTTGAGTATGAAATCGATATTGTTCCTTCAACTGCTCTTTCATATCGAAAGATCAGGGAACTTGAAGTAGTTTTTCCCGCAAAAGAGCTTATTGCATCCGGGAGGGTACGCCTGCAGCCCGGACGCAAAGCCCTGCTTGAAGCCGCCGCAGACGCGGGTCTTGATTCGGGATTAATCAGAATAAAAAATATGGACTATAACCGGAAGGGAGATATTACCTGCCTGGTAGAAATAGCCCGGCGGGCTGATTGATCCGGAAGATGCACAGGGGCTTTAATCGATCAGGCTCAGTTTCAGGCTGAAGACAGGGTGGGGTTTTTTTATAAGCTCCAGGCTCCCCTCAAGCTGATCAACAAGGGTCCTCACCAGCTGCAGCCCAAGACTTGCGGGGTTTTGAATGTCCACATCTTCGGGAAAAGGTCGTCCTGTGTTGGAGAGAGTCAGAAGGTATTGATCATCCCCTGCTTCTTCCAGGGAAACCGAGAATACTGCCTCACTGTTATGCGAGAACCCGTGTTTGATGGCGTTAACTGCAATTTCGTTAACGATAAGGCCAAGGGATACCGCAGGTTTTGTCGGGACTGTTATGTTCCTGATACGGTTATCTATTCTTATCGGGCGCTCGAAAAAGGACGAGAAAACCGTCTCCAGCAGGTCCTGTATATAATCCTTGAGCTGAATATGGGTAATTTTATCCGACTGGTACAGTTTTTCGTGGATAATCCGGATGGCGTCTATTCTGGAAATAATATCCGACAGGTCGACCTGGCTGCCAAGCCGGGCAGTCTCGATCTGCAGCAGGGAACTGATTATGGCCAGGTTGTTCTTTACCCGGTGGTTCAGCTCCTTCATGAGAAGTTCCTTCTCCTCAAGAGCGTTAAGAAGTCCTTCTTCCGCCTGTTTCCGTTCGGTAATATCCCGGACGAATTCGATTACGCCCTGCATTTTTCCCGTCTCCCGGTCCCGCAGGGGATAGCTGTACAATTCGACCCATTCCTGCTTTTTATCACCTTCAGATGAAACCTGGATTACATCCATTTCGGTCCTGCCGCTCTGCAGGCAGCGCTGGGAAGGGCAGGGGCTGCAGACTCGATCTGAATAATGATACGCGGAATGACATTTTTTACCTACCAGGGGCATTCTTTTTTTATGCCGTTTTTCCATCACGGGATTCGCGTAGGTAATATTCAGATTTGTGTCCAGCACACTTACTCCGTCCTGAATGCTGCTGAGTACCGCATGCAGATAGTCCCGGGACTCCCGGAGTTCCCGGTTTTTGCGGTATTCCTCCGTTACATCCCTGAATACCAGAACGACGCCGCTGACTGTGCCGCTGCTGTTCTTAATAGGAGCGGCACTGTCGGCAATCTGATGTTCATCTCCGTTCCGAGAAATCAGGATGGTGTGATTATTGAGGCCCACTATCTGGCCTGATTCTATTACCCTTTCAACCGGATTAGGGGTTCTCTCCCTGTTTGAGGCATCGATTATGTGGAAAACCTCCTGGAGGTTTTTGTCTCTGGCCTCGCTGATGTTCCATCCGGTGAGTTCTTCTGCCACAGGATTCATGCGTACCACCTTGCCGTCAATATCGGTGGCGATTACCGCATCCCCGATTGAATTGAGGGTTATTCGAAGGCTTTCCCGGCTCTCCTGTATCTGCCGTTCCCTGAGTTTCCGTTCGTGAATCTCCCGCACGGTGGTCAGTATCCCAAGTTCTCCCTTGTACTGAATGGGTATGCCGCTGACTTCGACCCACACCCTGCTTCCGTCCAGTCGTATGTACTCCTGCTCGATGCGCTTGCTGAAAGGTTTGTGAGTTTCGACCATTGCGTTGATCCGGTATACAGCTTCCTTGTGATACGCCGGATCAATTCTGTCCAGTACCGAGGATCCGAGGATCTCTTCCTCAGTGGAAGCACCAAGCAGCTTCAGGGAAGCGGGATTGAGATACACCAGTTTGAAGTTTGTGTGGATAAACATCGGGTCGGGGCTGTGTTCCACCATTAAACGGAAACGGGCTTCGCTCTCCTGTTCATTTTTAAAGGATCGGTAGAGTCTGAAGGCCATCTTTATGGCATTGATAAGGACTGTTTCGCCGGTGTTTTTAACCACGTAACCGTAAGCGGTTATACTCTCAGTTCTTTTCACTACCTCGGGATCCGTATAACTGGATAAGAAGATTATCGGCAGGCTTCGTTTTTCAAGAATGACTCGGGCCGTTTCCGTTCCGTCCATTCCCTTGCCCAGGTTAATGTCCATGAGGATCAAATCGATATCTGGATTATTCGCTACCAGGTCTACAGCCTGCTCGCCGGACAGGGCGCTTATCACGGTGTAACCGTACTTTGCGATCATTTTCGATTCGGTCATTGCGAGAATGGCCTGATCTTCTACCAGGAGAATCTTGTTCGGCATGAAATATTCCCTTTTTACACAAACGTATCAGCAAAAGTATACGGGGAGAATGAAGGAATCGCAAGATAGCGGCGAAATACACAATTTCTGATTCCGTTTTGGCATTGTCCTGTCCCTGTGGGGGGATTTGCAGCGTCTGGCGGCTCAGTCGGCCTTTTTGTTCTCCGCAAAACGGGGAAAATGGCTTATAAAGTCGATAACCTTTTCAGGTCGGTTGGTTATATATCCGTTGGAATCAAGATGGGAAAGAATACTGAATTGCCAGCCCTTAGTTATTGTATAGGGGTAGACAAAAAGCTGCCTCTTGTGGGCTAAGGCGATATACCATGGCCAGCTGACCAATCCGTTTACACCAAGACCGTTTGCTGTCTCTTCGGCAACGTTTAACCAATAATCCCATTTGCGGATATTTATCATCTTGTCGTTCACCAGCAGTGATCGAGGAATACTGGGAGCTATCTCTTTGAAGGTTTTTAGAATACCTCTGTCAAAGGAAAAAATTATAACCGGGCTGCGGTCATTGGGAGAATTTCGGTTATAAATCATTGTATGTCCGCTACCGGTGTACCAGCCTCTTTTTTTAAGAAGATCGATGATATCCTGAGCCATATTGTCATACATGGCGGTATTCTTTAAATCCAGAACGACCCCCGGCGGCTGCACCGACTGTTCAGCGATTATCAAAAGCATTTCCAGGGTGACAATTTCACTGCCGGCGTATTTCGGTTTCGCCCTTTCGGGGTATTTCCTGTTAAACCATGAACCAAAATCAAGTTTTTCGAGTTCCCCGAGGCTAAACGTACTTACATGATCATTCTGCCGCTCAGGAAAAACTTCGGCAACATTGGATGTTCTCGTTAAGGTACTGTCATGCAGCACGATAAGAGTACCATCTTTTGTCCGCTGAATATCGGCCTCGAGATAATCGGCCCCTTCGTCCCGGGCTGCTTCGTACGCATGAACCGTTGATTCAGGGGCACTATATGAACTTCCGCGATGGGCGATTATCGTCGGATAAGGTATGTTAAGGGAGGATAAAATTTCAGCACCTCGCCGGGAAGGTACGAAAAAGTAGTATCCTCCGTAGAAAATCAGTAAAAAAGCGATAAGAGAAAAAAGCAGAAAAAAAAGACGTTGTAGAAAAGCTCTCATTTTAATAAGCAACCTGATCTTGGGCGTGCCCACAAGATACTAAGGAACAGCCCTTCTGATCAAAGTTATTCCGTGAACAAAATCAATAATACTATTGATTCTGTTCACGTTCAGTTCTTCGATTTCTATTTTCGTCGTATCAGGGCTTCGTCCGGCATAGGATAACCCGGCAGGAGTACGTAGAAAAAGATTTCCTTTGTACAGAATTTGAGGTGTTTCGTGAAGAAAAATGACAGGGGAATCTTCATCCTGCATAAGTGAAGTGCCCAGAAAATCTTCCGGTCTCCTGTCCAGTCCAAGCAGATCTAAAATTGTTGGAGCAATATCCGTTGGAGACCCCTCCCGGTGTCTGACGCCGGGATCGATGCGCGGATGAGAAATAATAAGAGGTATATTTTCCGGAGTCTTTATATTCGCCGGAATATCAAAATCTTTCCTGGAAGAGTATTCCGGTTTGTCAATTCCGGATTCATGATCAGCGTAAATTATTATCAAGGATTTATCGAAAAGATCAGCCTCGCGGAGTTTGAAGAAAAACATTTCAAGGGACTTATCAACAAAATGTATGGAATTAAAATAATTTCTTACAATGGGGGCTTTTATATCTTCGAACTCCGGAACTTCCTGGTCTTCAGGATAGAAATCAAAAGGTGTATGACTGCTTGCGGTGATAAAGAATGCGAAAAAAGGTTGTTCTTCCTGGATCAGGAAATTAAAAGATTGTAAAAAGAAGTCGAAATCATTGATTCCGAAGATAAAGTCTTCCATATCCATAACATTATATTCCGCAGAAAAGTCCTCACGGCTGTAAAACCGGTTAAACCCAAGTTCCGGAAAGGCTTTATGACGATGAAAAAAAGTTTTATCATTTCCGTGAAAAGCCAAAGAATTAAAACCTTCCTCATTAAGTATTGCCACAAGAGAATTGAAGGCAGTTAGATCGTTGACTTTGAAACCGAAATTCTTATTAATCGGATACATTGAAGTCAGGTTTGAAAATTCGGCATCAAAACTGCCATTAACATGCTGTGCATAGAAATTATCAAAATAAAGAGATTCTCTTTTCAGTTTGTTTAAAAAAGGCGTTATCTCTTTTCCATTATACGACAGATCGATGACTTTCTGATCAAGCGATTCAACCTGTATTAGAATAATGTTTGTTACCCGTCTAACCCTCTCATCGCTGTAATTCTCTTCATTGATCAGGGGCTTGGGCGGATCCATTGAAGGGGATTCTTTTTCCGGGACATGATGCATAGTAATGAATTCCACAAAAAAAAGAGGTAGAAAACCGTAAACGTTGACGAATGCCGAAGTGCTCTGTTTAAAAAGAGAAACAGGATTCTGTTGCCCAAGGGTAAGAGCGTTGTTGATTAATACTTGAATTGAAAAGACGAACAGTAAGATTGCTACGGGAACGGTACCAGGCCGGTAGACGGGAACATCCTTGGCTGAAGAAAATTGTTTTTTTCCCTGACGGCAAAGAAAAAGGAAAAGTATATAGTCAAGGACGAATAAAACATCCGTTGGCCGGGCTATCTGCCAGAGAAGGACTTTAAACGGTCGTATGCCCCGACCCATGAGAATGTCACTTAAACTTAAATAGTTTCCAAAATAACGATTATACCAGATGTTGGCAAAGAAATAGACCATAAAGACCGAATAAACAATGAATACTATTTTCTGCCCCTTGTTGCTTCTGAACTCGGGAACAACGATCAGGAGGAAAAACAGGAAAAGAAAGATATTTTTGATGATCAAACCAGGTAATGAGGGTACTAGAAAGATATTAAGAAGCAGATAATTGTATTTAATAATAAAAACTGAAAAAAGGGCCGCCGCAAATATTATCTGCCTTCTGGACATTTCTTTCCATTTTTTCACGCCCGTCCTCCTGGCTGTCGACCCCTTAGCCAGATTAAGGGGTGAAAACAATCATATAAAAAAGGTGCTGCAGCATCAAGACACGGGTTTGTCGGAGAGGGTATCCGGAATGGTCATTCTCCAGGAAATAGTCGGAGCTGCTGTATTGTCTTAACGCCGGTGGGCACAATCCCGCACTTTTCATTTCGTTTAACCCGCATTTCTCACAAACCGCGAGGAACCTGATTATCCTGTATACGGATCGCTTCCGTGTCCAGACGGGAATACTCCCGACGCATATTCTCCGGGGTAAAATGGAAGGGGACGGCTTTCGTGGACTCCCAGACGGAATAGTCTTGTCCCTTGAGGCAGCGGACCATCTGCTCGGCATTATAGATTCTGATTCCGTAAACCCAGTTCGCCATAATCATTATCGAAGCCATGTGTCCGCCTTCGCAGGTCGTGGCGCACATATCTTTTACCAGGTGAATTTGAAAATCCCGGTAATATCCGTCGATTACGGAGGTCATAAGGCAGCCGTCGGTAACGAGCCCGCCGATAATGATATTCTCCGCTCCCATACTCTGAAGAAAAAGCTCGAGACTGGTCTTGTAAAAAGCGCTCCAGCGATACTTGTCGACTACGATGTCCTTTTCGTCAGGAGCAATATCATCGATAATTTCGATGGCATCGGTATTGGTACAGTAAAATACCGGGTTACCACTATTGTCCAACTCTTCTCCCCTGGAAAGACCGACGCCGTCCTGCCGATTTATCTGCCTGGTGTAGATAAGCGGGATGCCAAGGGAACGGCAGGTATCGATAAGCTTCCTGGAAATATTTACAACCGTAAGTATATTCTCAACGCCAAAACGAGACTCTTTTTGAATATCGATAAGTACCAGAACGTACTTTTCCTTGTCGAGCATAATAAGTCCTTGCATGGATTAAGATTGATTTACAGTAGTATAGATAATTGGAAATGTAGAGTCAAGTGGGTGCAAAATCTGTTTGAATTACAAAAGAATTTAAGTGTAGTACACAAAGTAAAAGAGGGGTTGTTACTCTGTGGGCGGGAGTTTTTTTGGCCTGAGGTGTCGGATTGACACTATATATTACGTTGCGAATCGGAAAGGTTCATTTTCGTGAAGAGAACCTTTTTAGTTCTAATTAGAAAAATGAACCCAAAAGGTTCTTATAAACAAGTCTGAGTATGGGTGGTAGGATTGAGATATGCAGTAAGTGTGGGTCATGATAGCCGACATTGTCGACTCCCGCTCTGTAAAGGATCGCGGTGTCTTTCAGCGGTGCTTGAAACAGACTCTGAAGCAGCTCTCCGAGGACTCGCCGGATGTTTACCTTTCTCCGCCGACTATAACCCTGGGGGATGAGTTCCAGGCGGTTTATGGGGACTTCTCCGTGGTTTTTCCTCATATGCTGGAGATCCTTCAGTTTCTTTCTCCTCACAAGCTGCGCGTAGCCCTGGCTTACGGGGAATTGACCACCGATATCAACCTGAACGCTGCGTTGGAGATGGACGGCCCTGCCTTCAACCTGGCCCGGAACTGCATGGAAGGCCTGAAAGAACGGCGAAGCACCGCTCTTCTGATGGACGGACTTCAGGAGGGGAAGTCTGTACTGACTCTCTCCGAAATGCTCGGGATTACCCCCAGGGCGGTACACAAGAACATTGCCACTAACTATGTACGTGACGTCCTCGCGGCCATGGACTCCATAAGCCGAGAAGTCCGGGGCCTGACGGAAGAGCAGGGCGGAAGCAGGGTATGATTGCGTCTCATCTACCCTACGCGTTACTTGTGACGATTCCCCTTCCGCACAATCTTATGCATCTTCGCCGGTATCACCGGGCTTTAAGACAGCTGCGTCTGCTCTGGCTGTCAGCCCCGGAGAGATAGAAAGCTTTTTGTTCTACGGGATGGGAATAATGCTGGTTTCCGTGGGTCTGAACGATCCCATAGCCCTCTTTCTGAAACGTTCACACCTGATGCCAGGGGCCCCTAAAAGGGGGCCTTTGTCATTTGCACGCCCAAGAGGATTCTTTCTCCTCCGCCTGCGGCGTCGGACTGGCACTTTGTCCCTTGGCCAAAGTGCTACGCTACGGTTCGAATCCTCTTGGACGTAAAAAAAGAGCCCGCAGCACCTTTGGTACTACGGACTCTTTTACTGCACGCCCAAGAGGATTCGAACCTCTGACCCACGGCTTAGAAGGCCGTTGCTCTATCCAACTGAGCTATGGGCGCATGGTATACATCGGGATGAGAGGATTCTTATCCTTGCCCATGTTCCATGGGCTGCGGACTGGCGTTTCCGGTAAACGGAAACGCTACGCCAAGGTTCGAATCCTCAGCTTAATCCGCATAAAACCAGATCACTCTTTATCTCGATGTTCATCGGGATGAGAGGATTCGAACCTCCGATCCCCTGGTCCCAAACCAGGTGCCCTAGCCACTGGGCCACATCCCGTACAGGTGGATCAGTATATCGATTCGCCGCTTCAGGGTCAATATTCCTGGAATCTGATTGACACTGAGGGCGGCATCGGGTCTAGTCATTTCATGGAGTATCTCCGTTCCAGAATTCTGAAGATCTACGATATACTGAACAAACGTTACCCCGATCCCCGTACCCTGCTGCACTTTCGAAATCCCTTTGAGCTGCTCATTTCGGTAATCCTCTCCGCCCAGACAACGGACCGGCAGGTCAACGAGGTTACCCCGGCTCTTTTTGAAGCCTATCCTGACGCCGCATCTTTGAGCAGGGCGGAGCAGGAAAGCGTGGAGAATCTGGTCCGCAGCACAGGGTTTTACCGGCAGAAGGCAAAGAATATTGTTGGAACGGCCAGACAGCTGGTGGAGGTTCACGGTGGCGCAGTCCCGGCCGGCATGGACGAACTTACCCGTCTGCCCGGGGTGGGCAGAAAAAGCGCCAACGTTGTGCTGGGACATATTTATAATCGTCCTGCCGTAATCGTGGATACCCATTTTTCCCGGGTGGTAAGGAGATTGGGATTAACACAGGCCGAACAGCCGGAGAAAATAGAAAAAGAGCTGGCCGGGCTGCTGCCGAAGGAGTTTCATACCCGCTTTTCCATGGTGATTAATTACCACGGCAGGGATCTGTGTCTTGCCAGGAGGCCGAAGTGTGCTGAATGTCCCTTGAATACACTGTGTCCCTGGTATGCCGAAACACCTGGAGCTGTGCTCAGCGATTAATTCCGGGCTCTAGGGTAAATTGATTTCCTGCTCTTCGTATACGGCAAAGCTGTGGGTTTTTCCCTGTTTTCTACCGATTATCTCCCTGCTTACTGCTTCGATTCTCTCTATATCACCGTCGGAGTGGTCGGGATCGTGGTGAAATATGCCGTAGTTTTTGACCTCGGAATGAAGAGCAAAAAGGGCGGCATCAACGAAGGTGGAGTGGCCCCATCCTTTGCTGCGTTTATACTCCTGGGGAGTGTACTGGGCGTCGTGCAAAAGCAGGTCCGCGTTCTTCGCGAAGTTGATGTATTCGGTATAGGAGCGTCTGCCATCATGATCGTGGCCCAGCTCATTATCCGTCAGGAACACAAAGGAGGCATCCTTATCCTGTAATCTGAAACCAAAGCCTCCGTTGGGATGACTAAGGGGAATAGGAATTAATTCAGCTGTTCCAATCCTGCGCACAATGGGTATGCCGTGACTGAAGTCAAAATTTGCTTTGAGGGAACTGAAGCGGGCGGGAAAATAGGGGGCTTCCATCTGATGTTCCAGGTACTTTTTTACCGATTCCTTTGCGATGGGACCGCCCCGGACGTTTATGGTAAAGGTTTCTCTGTACGCGGGTAAAAAGAAGGGAAAACCCATCAAATGGTCCCAGTGGGAGTGGGTAAGGACCAGATACAACTCCCTGCAGGATTCTTCCCTGATGATTTTTTTGCCCAGTTTCCGTATTCCGGATCCAGCGTCGAAGATTATGACGCTGCCGTCTTTCAGGCGGACTTCGATACAGCTGGTGTTGCCGCCGTATTTGATGGTGGATTTCCCGGGAGTCGGAATGGACCCGCGGCATCCCCATATCTTGATCTTCATCATACCAGTATAGCATATATGTCGGGATCCGGGACCTGGCGGAGATATCCGCAAGGTTCATCAGGGTATGTACTGATGAAAATCCTTAAGCGATTCAAGTCTTTCTTTTTCCATATAGGCCTTGATTCCCGCAAGGACTTTTACCGGGGCTGCCGGATCGACGAAGGTCGCGGTCCCTATCTGAACGGCCGAGGCTCCCGCCAGCAGGTACTCGATGGCATCGTCGGCGCCCTGAATACCTCCGATTCCAATAACGGGAATATGTATCGCCCTTTTAACGCGGTATACGGCGGCTATCCCGACAGGCTTGATCGCCGGGCCGGAGAGTCCGCCCGTACCCGCCGGGAGTACCGGTGCCTTTTTGTGTATATCGATAACCATTCCCACCAGGGTGTTTATACAGCTGACGGCGTCGGCGCCCCCGGCTTCGGCGGCCTTCGCAATGGAGGCGATATCCGTTACGTTGGGGGTAAGCTTTATTATCATCGGTTTTGTGCTTAAATCCCGCAGCTTCCGGGTGAGTCCCTCCACATACGCGGGATTGCTTCCGAAGGCCAGGCAGCCTTCCTTTACATTGGGACAGCTTAAGTTTATCTCGTAGCCCCAGACTTCATCGTATTCGTCAAGTTCCTCTACAACCCTGCAGTAGTCCTCATCGTTTTTTCCTGCAACGTTGACGATAACCGGACAGGGAAAACGGCGGAAGAGGGGGAGTTTTTCCGAGATAAAACGGTCGAGCCCCACGTTGGCAAGGCCGATGGAGTTCAGCAGCCCCGCGGGGGTTTCTATAATGCGGGGTATGTCGTTCCCCGGGCGCGGTTCCGGGGTTACCGCTTTTGAATAGATTGCCCCCAGACCTGAAAGGTCAACCAGCTCCTCGTATTCACTACCGTAGCCGAAGGTCCCGGAGGCGACACCCACCGGGTTGGGGAGCTTTCTGTTTCCGATCCGTACTGTCAGTTCCATTGAATGTCCCTGCTGTCAAAGATTGGTCCGTCCGCACAGACCCGTGCATAGCGTTCATGACCTGTAAGCCGGATTACGCAGCCCATGCAGGCCCCGACTCCGCAGGCCATGGTCTGCTCCATGGAGACGCTGCAGGGTGCATCGAGTTCCAGGGCTTTCCGGTGAATAGCCCACATCATCGGGTTCGGACCGCAGGCGTAGAAACGGGGAGGGGCGGGGTACTGTGAGGGCAGGGCATCCACGACAGTGCCGTGAATACCAATGCTGCCGTCGTCAGTGGCAAAAAGGGCGGCCAGGTTTTCTATTGCCGAAGAATCCGGCAGATACTCCCCGGTGCGGGCGCCGATGATCAGGGTAAAATCCCGGTATTTCTCCTTAAGGCTGCGGGCGAAGTAGAGAATCGGCCCCATACCGATGCCGCCGGCGACAAGTACCGGGTGCTCGTTCTTTTCCGGTTCAGGCCAGGCGTTCCCCAGGGGAGCGATAATATCCAGGCCGTCTCCTTCGCGCATTCCAGCGAGCATGTCAGTCCCAGGGCCCCGGCGCTGGTAGATCATGCGCGCTCTTCCGTTCTCATAACCTGCAAAGGCAAAGGGCCGCCTTAAGAGCGGGGCCGGTCCTTCCCCGATTTTCACTGTAAGGAACTGTCCGGGAAGCGGGATATTTGTTTCTGTAAAATGGCAGGAGAACTCAAGCTCAAAATAGTCCCTGGCAATCTCCCTGTTGTGCCTCAGGTGTACCTTCTGTTGGACCACAGTGCCCTCCGTCTTGATCAGGGGATTTCTGGTACAAATCGGTCCATAGTGCTACTATAGTTCCATATGCAGTCCCATGCAGCTTCGGATACCGGTTCCAGCTGTTTTCAGTATAGCCCGGGTTTCCCCTGCTGATAAAGTGCCCGGTAATTTTATCCCGGCTGAACGGAGGAAGATCGACATGCCGTCGGCGTTTTTTCTAAGCCCGGCAGGCAGCATGTCGATATTGTAGATATATGGCTAATCTCGCGCTTATAAATTGTACATCCCTTGCACCCGAGGCCTTTCTGCCTCTCTGCGACGGGAAATCGGCTTTTGATATGGTCCTGGAGCTTGCCGGAAAGCTACCGAATATTTCCGGACTTGTATGCCTCTGCTCGAAAGAGGATGACCTCCATGGAAAGATAGACAGTGTCCCCTGTATTTCCGGACTAAACAGCCCCGGGGAGCTCTTTGTCGCCCTGCAGTCCTTATGCGAAAAGCAGCCGGAGTTGAACTCCTTGTTTTATCTGTACGGGGATGCGCCTTTTCTTGACCCCGCTCTTTCGGAACGGATGTGGAACAACCACCGCCGTTACCACGCGGACTATACCTTTGCCGACGCCTACCCGGCAGGAACAGCCCCGGAAATCATCCGTGCTTCCTCTGTCTCCGCCCTGGCACGCCTGGCGGAGGGCGTGAGGGGGCCGGTAAAACGGGATACGGTGTTCGAGGTGCTTCGAAGGGATATAAATGCCTTCGAGATAGAGACGGAAATCCCTCCTCTGGATCTCAGAATGCTCCGTATCTGCCTGGCCGCGGAAGACAAGGCCGGCTACATGCTGGTCAAACGGGTCTGCGATGCGGGAGTCCGGGGCGCAGAAGCGCTGCTGCGCTATATCCACGAAAACCAGAGGGTCCTCAGGACGCTTCCCTCCTACCTTTCGGTGCAGATCAGTGCCGGATGTCCCCAGACCTGTTCTTATTGTCCCTATCCCGGGGTGGCGGGGGATGTGCAGAGCCTCACGGATACCATGCCTCTGGAACGATTCAGGGAACTCATACAAAACTACTCCGATTTTGCAGGACGGGGATACGTCAACCTTTCGCCCTGGGGCGATCCGGCCCTGCACCCGGAGATCTACGACATTCTGGACGCGCTGCTTGAGTATCCGAATCTGACGGCTGTCCTGGAAACCGCCGGTATCGGCTGGGATCGGCAAGCTCTTCAAAAGCTGGCGGACAAGAGCGGAGAACGGCTTATCTGGATCGTTTCCCTCGATGCCCTCACCGAAGAGACCTACCGCAGGCTCAGGGGGAAGGGCTTTCAGGAGGCGGTGGATACCGCAAAATTCCTGCTTGAGCTCTTTCCCTCCAGCGCCTGGGTGCAGGCAGTCCGCATGGACAGCAACGAAGAAGAACTTGAGCAGTTCTACCGTTCCTGGAAGGAGCGTACGGAGAACATCATCATTCAGAAGTACGACCATTTTTGCGGCAGACTCCCCCAGCGCCGGGTTGCGGATATATCTCCCCTCAAGCGGAATCCCTGCTGGCATCTGAAGCGCGACCTGGTGGTGCGAATAAATGGCGATGTCCCCATGTGCCGGGAGGACCTTGACGGTCATTATTCCTTGGGAAATATATTCAGAGACGGTTTCGAAACAGTCTGGAACAGGGGGGAGGACTACTATATTCAGCATCTGGAACAGAAATATCCGGCTTTGTGCAGTGAATGCGATGAGTACTACACCTTCAACTACTGACAAACGGACCAAGGTCCCCTATACCGTTCTCGGCGGTGACAGGGAACGTGAGGGGAATCCTGATCTGCCCCTCACGGTACTGCTTCTGAACCGGGGTACCCGGGTCTACCGCAGCGAGGTTCTGCAGGAGATCGAACGGCTGCGGCCTGCGGAGATCATCTCCATTGAGGGAGCCCGTAACACCTACGATCTGGAACCTCTGGCCCGCAAGTTTCCACGGGTCCGGTTTATCCGGCTCCACAAGCAGGTAAGCCTGGGTGAGTACCTGAATATCGGTATGGACGAAGCCCGGGGTACCTACGTGCTGGTCATCTGGAACGAGATGCGAATCAGCCATGTTACCCCCAGGGTCCTGGAGCGGGTGGCGGAACAGCCCGGGGTCTGTACGGTTCCCGTTCTTCTGAATCAGCGGAACGAAACCATCCCCACCATGATAGCTCCGGGATTTCACAAAAAGCGGCTCAAGGTGCTGCCCTTTATTCCCAAGAGCGACGGCATGCTGAGTCTCTTTCCCTATGATCATTGCGGTCTCTACCGTCGCAGTCAGTTCAATCTGCTTGGCGGCTTTGATCCGAAAATCGAGAACCCCTACTGGCAGCTTCTTGACTTCGGCTTCCGGGCCTATCTGTGGGGAGAACGGATAAGCTCATCAAACCAGTTTCGTATAATCATGACCAGTGATCCTCCGCCGCAGGATACTACCCCCGATGCGGGGTATCGCCGCTTTTTTCTGAAGAACCTGGCCCTGCGTTTTGACAAGGACCGTGGAATTCTGCCGAAATCACGCTTTCTTCCCTTTTATCTGCGTTCAGGAGCAACCTTTGTCGAGGCTCTCAGAGAGTTCCGTGAGGCTGCAGCCTGGATACAGCTCCACCAGTACCGCTTTGTGCAGGATGCCCGGACTATCGCCGATCTATGGGAGGTCCCGGAAGCGTGACCGGAGTAATTCTTCAGGCACGTCTGGATTCTTCCCGGCTGCCGGCAAAGGCTATGCTGGATCTTCAGGGCAAAACCGTAGTCGAACATGCCATGGCGGCGCTCAGGAGAATCTCTTCCGCAGAGGTTTTCATTCTGGCTACGGACCCGGAGAGTGCCGGTTTTTTTCGCGACAAAGCACGATCGGAGGACTTTGAGCTGCATATCGGCCCGAAGGAGGATGTCCTGCGTCGCTTTTCCGATGCTTCCCGTTACTACGGGCTCGATCTTATTGTACGTGCCACCGGCGACAATCCTCTGGTCTCCTGGGAGATAGCCGGAGATGCCCTCGTTTTGCAAAAAGAAACCGGCGCCGATTACGCCGCATACACGGATGCTCCTTTGGGCACCGGGGTGGAGGTGGTCTCAGTCAGGGCCCTGCTTGAGGCGGACAGACTGGCCCTGGATCCCTATGAACGGGAACATGTCTGTCCTTTTCTCTACCGGAGGCCGGAGCAGTATCGAATCAGCCTCTCTCCGGTAACGCTATCCCGTCGCCTGCCTGATGTGCGTCTGACCCTGGATACGCTGGAGGATTACCGGCGTATCTCAGCAATCTTCAGGGATCTGTATCGGGGAATCCCCATAGGAATAGACGAAGTTCTTGGCTACCTTGAAACAGAAGCCCCCGGGAACGCTGACAGGACAGGGTAAACGGAAAGGCTATGAGTAAAGAAGGGAGTAAAAAAATACTGGCTGTTCCCTCGGTACGGAGGGGAAACGGAAGCGGTCATCTGCATCGCATGCTGCATCTTGCAGCCAAGTATCCCCGCAGGGTATCTCTCTTTCTCGACAGAAACGGAGAACTGAGTCCAGGGCCGACGATCAATCTGAAACCTTACGAAGAGTTTATCCGATCCGAAATCGACTTTCGACGCTTAAAGGAAGAAAGCTGGAGCTATATTCTGCTGGACCAGCGGCAGACCCCGCTCTCCCTTTTTGCCCGGCTGAGAGAACTGATTCCCCACACCCCTGTAGCGGCAGTCGATGAGGGCGGAAAATTCCGGAAACATTTTGAATACCTAATCGATACCCTGCCGAGCCTTCGCCGTCAGGAATGCAACCTCTTTAACCCGGATCTGAATCCCCGGCCGCTTCGGCGCAGATTATACCTCGACTGTCCTGAACGCTTCGAGAAGATACTGATCAGCTTCGGCGGCGAAGACCCGCGAGGACTTACGCTCCAGACCCTCGCGGTTGTGCGTTCGATTCCCTTTCTTTCCCGATCAGCTGTAACTGTGGCGGCCGGTCCCGCCTTCGGAGATCTCCGCCTGCCGCCGGGGATCAAGGTGCTGTATGCTCCCGAAAACCTGCGGGAACACCTGTCTGACTACGATTGCCTGATTACCTCCTATGGCCTGACAGCCCTGGAAGCCCTTGCTGCGGGAACTCCTGTAATTAGCGTGAATCCCTCCCGGTATCACAGCAGGCTGGCAAAAAAGACGGGTCTGCTGGTCTGCGGTACCGGAAAGCCCGATGCCGGAAGTTTGAAAAAGGCCCTGGAAAATCCTCGAAAGCTCATTGGCCGCTGTGCTCTGGCAGAAGAGTCCCTGAAAAGCGGAACGGAAGAAAGTCTGTCCCCTGTGGACCTTTCTCCGGCTCCAGCTTCATGTCCCGGCTGCGGAAAGAGGAAGGGGAATGCTGTCGGGCGTTTTCCCGAGAGGACTTTCTACCGCTGCCCATCATGCGGACTTGTCTATCAGCAAAGATGGGTTCCGGACACTACCGTTTACAACCACAGTTATTTCTTCGATGAATACAAACAGCAATACGGAAAAAGTTACCTTGATGATTTTGGCCATATTCGCAGTATGGGAAGGGCGCGGCTTAAAAATATTCATACGCGAAAACCGGATCCGACTCTCCTGGATGTGGGCTGTGCTTATGGACCTTTCCTGGAAGCTGCTCGGGAGGCAGGTTTCCGGATTGAAGGGCTTGAACCGTCAAAGGAAGCGGCCCGCTGGGCGGCGGAACACCTTGACTGCAAAGTCTCTGCCATGGGACTTGATGAGTTTGTCCGAAAGAATCCTCAGAAAAAATGGGATGCCGTAACCCTCTGGTACGTAATCGAGCATTTTCCCGATCTGGAAAGCGCCTTGCTGCAGCTTGCCGGCATGGTAAAGCCCGGGGGTGTTCTGGCCCTGGGGACCCCCAACTGCGCAGGTATAAGCGCCCGCAGGAATCTGAAAAATTTTCTTGCAGCGAGTCCCTCGGACCATTATACGATTCTCAGTCCGAAATCGGTAAAAACGCTCCTGCGGCAAAAAGGTTTTCGGGTGGAAAAAATCAGGATTCCGGTGCTGCACCGTGAGCGGTTCCCTGTTCTGTTGCGATTTCTCTGGTCCTGCACAGGGCGGCTGGGCCGGCTTCTTCGTCTGGGAGACACCTTTGAGGTGTACGCCCGTCGTATTGATAAAAAAGGAAAGGATACGTCCCGTGAAGAATAAAATGCGCCGTATCTATATTCTGGGAGCAGGGACCATGCAGCTTCCCGCCATTCGCATCGCCAGGGGATTCGGATGGGAGGTGGTCTGCGCTGACGGTAATCCTTCAGCCCCAGGCAGGGAAGAGGCCCATTATTTTGAGCATATCGATCTAAGGGACAAAGAGGGAATTGCGGAGTCCGTAGTCGACTGGCGAAACCGAAGGGGCCTTGACGGGGTATTCACCGCGGGAACGGATTTTTCCGCCGCTGTAGCCTGGGCCGCGGAGAAGGCAGGGCTTCCTGGTATTCCCTATACGAGCGCCCTGAAGGCCAGTGATAAATTCCTGATGCGAAAGGCCTTTGCAGAAGCAGGAGTGCCGTCACCCCGTTTTACCGGGGTGGAGAATCCCGACCGGTGGCAGGATGCCTTCGAAGAAGCTGGACTCCCCGCGGTGGTAAAGCCGGTGGACAATATGGGCGCCCGGGGTATCCGAAGGGTCGACTCGCTGGAAGATGCCCGCTCGGCCATGGAAGCCGCCTTTGCCTGTTCCGCTTCCGGCAGGGTTATTGTGGAGGAGTATGTTGAAGGTCCGGAGTTTTCTCTGGATGCCCTTATTTATCGCGGGAATTTCAGCCTCTGCGGTATCGCCGACCGGCATATACGTTTTTCTCCCTACTTTATCGAAATAGGGCATACCATGCCGTCCAACTTTCCCGGGTCTGACCGGAAAAGGATTATTGAGACCTTCAGAAATGCAGCCTTCGCCCTTGGTATCGACAACGGAGCCGCCAAGGGGGATATCAAACTGGGCAGATCCGGTCCCGTGGTTGGAGAGGTTGCCGCCCGCCTTTCGGGGGGGTACATGTCGGGGTGGACCTATCCCCTTTCGTCGGGGGTTCAGGTAACTGCGGGAGCCCTGCGGATTGCTGTGGGCGATCATCCCGGAGATCTCGAGCCAAAAAAACAGCATACCTCCGCGGAACGGGCCTTTTTTTCCATTCCCGGAACCGTCGAACGTATCGACGGTTTCTCCGACGATATGGGAAGCGCCGCCTTTCTCCTGACGGCTCCGGGCAGACGGGTGGAGTTTCCCCGGAACAATGTGGAAAAATGCGGCAATATAATCTGCACGGCGGAAACCCGGGAGGATGCCTGCAGAATGGCGGAAGATCTCTGCCGCAGGGTTGTCCTTCGCCTTGCCGCGGGAGGACGGGAGACCATGGATTTTATCCGCCGCCGCAGCCATGACTGGGTGCCTGATGCATTTACACTGGAGAATCCGGAAAACCGGAAATGGCTGCGGGAACTTGAATATCTTCGGGATTCACGCAGCCTCCCAGGAAAAACTCCGGTAATACCCCTGCCGCCGCATCCTGAAAAAGAGAGGGCCAGAGACTGGCTGGGCCGCAGTCTGACGGATACCCTGGAACTGATACAGGAAAAGACCGGTATACATGCTGCGTTCGTGCAGGGTAATCTTGGAAAACAGTTCTGGATTGCCCTTCTGCGGGGAGGGTATCAGGGAGCACTCTGGTATATAGATACCCTGGACGAATTATCGAGACAGAACAAGCAAAGTGAGATTGAGGAGTTTCTTGCAGGATGGTAAAGCCCATCAGAGTATTAACCTTTATACTGGCAGGAGTGCTGCTGTGTTCCGTGGTCGCCTCTGCAGAGACCAATATAACAAGCCTCATCCAGCGGGTCGGGGGTGAACTTCTGTGGGACCCCGTCCTGGAGCGGGGGATTGTAAACCGGGGAAGACGCAGCGTTGTATTCCAGGTGGGAATCCCCTTTCTGCTGAAGGATTTTACCGAAGTTACCGACATCGAAGCCCCGCGTCGTAAGCCGGATGGGAGCGTTGTCGTAAGTGATGAGACCGCCAAGACTTTCGTCTCCCTTTTCGCCGTCGAACAGTCCGGGGATTCCTTTAGCATTTCCACTATTATCATTGATCCCGGTCACGGAGGAAAGGATCCGGGAACCATCGGGACCCACAGCATCGATGGAGAACGTCTTGTTCTGGAAGAAAAAGATCTGGTACTGAAGGTTTCGCAGGCGGTGGTAAAACAGTTGAAGGAGAACTTTCCCGATAAAAACATAATCCTGACCCGCAGCGACGACCGTTACCTTGCCCTGGAAGAACGAACAGCCATAGCCAATGCCGTTGAACTCGCTGAGCAGGAGGCCATGATCTTCATGTCAATTCATGCCAATGCGTCCCTGAACCGGAAGGCTTCAGGCTTTGAGGTCTGGTACCTTCCGCCGGAATACAGGCGTGAAATCGTCGATCCCGAGCAGCTTGATCAGGAACAGAGGACCATCGCTCCCATTCTCAACTCAATTCTGGAAGAGGAGTTTACCGTGGAGAGTATATTGCTGGCAAAGGATATCCTCGATGGTATGGAGGCGACAATCGGGGCAGTGAGCGACAACAGGGGGCTCAAAGAGGAATCCTGGTTTGTCGTCAGAAACGCCAAAATGCCGTCGGTGCTGGTGGAAATCGGTTTTGTAACCAATCCCGGGGAAGCAAAGCTCCTGAATACGGAGACACACTTGCAGAAGATCTCATCGGGCATCTATAATGGACTTGCCGCCTATATACGGAATTTTGAAAAAAGCGGTGAATAATTCTCTGTTTCGCAAGGATGAGTCTATGACACTATCGAAAAAGCCGGATACCCTGACCGTGGTTGTTGGTCTGGCACTCCTGATTCTCTTCATCCTGTCCCTGGTCCTCTATATTCTTGATCCCTATAAACAGGTGCAGCGGAAATTTATCTTTTTCAGCGAAGAGACCATGTCTATCTCAGGGGAGGTCAGGTCCGTACCTTTCTCAAATGACCGGGAAAAGAATATCGCCGCCTATGTCGAGGAGCTTCTGCTGGGGCCTGCTTCCTTGAGACTGCAGGATATTTTTCCCCGGGGAACACGATTGAACCAGCTCAAACTGGTAGATAATGTGCTGTATGTCGATTTCTCCCGTGAAATGGTCTTCAATCTCGATAATCATCCCCTTACTCCGGTTGAGATTAAGAACATGGTTGTCGACAATCTATCTGTAAACTTTCCCGGATTAGAGAAAGTGATCGTTACTGTAAACGGTCTCGAGCCTGATTTCGAGATCAAGGAGTAGGGAAAAGGATGGAGGTTTGTTTCGAAAAAGAGAGAAAAAAAGAAAAATCGTTGACAAAAATGTATGGGTACGTATAATTTTAATTGACTAATGCAATTAATGTGAGAAAGGAGCAATAAATGAAACGGTTTGCAATCCTTCTTTGTCTTCTCATGGTTGTTTCCGGAATGACGATCTCTGCGGAGGAATCTGTATTAATAGATTTTGCATCTCTGACAGCAGACACCGAAACCGGTGAAAACGAAGCGACGATGGTTGATTTCAGTGACAAAGCCGGTACCAGTTTCTCCGAAGAAGAGAAGGAGAGGATGAAGACCTCTCTTGCGATCAACAACTGGGATGTCCAGCTTTCCAGTTCCTCCCGGACAGTCGCCAACCAGCGTTACTCCATGACCAGGGAAGCCCCGGTAAAGGATACCGCTCGTCGTTATGCCGGCGAAACAATCATGGGTGTAAGGGTTCACTTTCCCCTGGAGTCCTATAACTCCTATGCGGTGGTAAAGCCTCCCTTCGAGATTCCGGCGTATTACACTCCGGAAGAACCGGACAAGTTTGACAACTATGGCGTTGTGAAAAATGTAGGTGTTATCAAGAGTATTTCCATGAACGTTCTTGGCAAGAACTATCCGCACCGGATAGGCCTGATTCTGAAGGATCAGAACAACATGGAACAGACCATCATCATGAACAATCTCGAGTTTGATGGCTGGAAGACTCTTACCTGGAATAACCCCAACTACATTGATGAGGTTCGAAACAGGGAAATTCAGAAATTCCCTCTCTATCCCAAGACTGCCCCTAACTTCAAGCTTATCGGTCTTCTTGTGTTCCGTGATGCAATGCATGAAGGTGGAGACTTTGTGACCTACGTCAAGGACATCAGCATGGTCTACGACCTTGCGGTTCTCTCTCTGGAATCCGATGTCAACGACGAAGAGATCTGGGGTATTCTCGAGCAGCGTGAAGAAGCCCGGCGTACAGCCGAGTTCGAACGTCTCGGCAACATTCAGGTTCTGCGTTATCTGGAAGCCCAGAAGATGCACCAGGAACCTGCTGCTGAAGAGTAAGATCCTCTCCTTGTAATAAATCAGTAGCTATCAGAGACCGACCCCCCGGGAAACCGGGGGGTCTTTTGTAAGGCTTTGTTGTGCCGACACCAGGGATTAATCAAGAGAAAAACGGAAACCCGCTGTAAGGGAAAAGAGATAAACCCCAATTCCTGAATCTGCAAGATCAATAAAGGTATCATCCGCTTCTCCAAAGGAATAAACATTGCTTTCCAGGTCGACGAATATGTCCAGCTTGTCGGAGGTCTTTACATCCAGACGGGTTCCCAAAACCAGGGAATTCAGTACATGCTCGACTGTTGCGGCTTCGATAAATGTGAGGGTCCTGGTCTGGTAGGCGAAGGTGAGTTTGACCCTGTAAGGCCTGTTTTTCTGATAGATATCCGTACTGAAGGCGTACTGACGAAAGTAGTTCTCCAATTCTCCGGAAGAGGTCTTCTCGGTATAGGTTTTATTCGTGAGGGAAACCTCGCAGATTGCGTTGGGAATGTAGAACCCGATTCCAAGGGCGCTCTTTTCCTGCAGATAGTCCCCGTCTCTGACAATCCTTCCGCCTATGCTGGAGTCGGCATTAAGCCTGGCAAAAACTGTACCCGGAACATCCACCAGGACTTCTGTTGATATCCCCGGTTTCAGGATTGTGTCCCAGTCGTTGAGGAATCCAAAAAACGGGCCGGCTTTAAGCTGAAAATAGTCGCTGCGGTAATTCAGAAGGGCAGAGACGGAATACCGAAGAACCGGATCATAATACAGGCCTGTTTCCAGAACCAGGTTATCTGCAACCGGAGCCTTTGCAAAAACTGACGTACCATACAGGTAATCGGTTCCGCTTATCGTGCTGTCATCCTTTTTTCTGTCCGGAGAAAGGTTCAGACTTCCTGTAGTAACGGAAGCACCGATTTCCAGGGAGAAAAGGCTTACTGCAAGGAACAGCAGAAGGATAATATAGATTCTCTTCTTCATTCAGAACTCCGCGCGTACGCCCAGAAAGGCATAGAACATTTGAGATACCTCATTCATCTCCGTCGCAACCCAGCTGAACTTGAGATTCCACACTGCGCCGGAGGTTATAAAGCTTATGTACGGACTGACGACACCGTCGATATCGGAATCGTCATTATAATGGATGGTCCCCTCGATGCCGCCGGCAAGGGGACTGACTTCAGGTTTTCCAAACTGCAGGTTAATGTTGGTGTGCATTTCCCCTGTCTCATCGGTTCCGGAAATAACATACTCTTTATAATAGCTTGGATGCGAAAAGAAGGTGAAGATAAGGCTGCCCTTTCCGAAATGGATACGGGGCTCGAAGAGAAAGTAGAAAAGGCCGATATCCATCTCATCCTCTCCGGGAGAGAGCCTGGGGATTCCAACCTGGGCAAAGAACTCGCCCCTTTCACTGGCGAAAAGCCCAGCCATAAGGCCGCCATGATACAAGCCGTAATCCCCGTAGGGGTAGCTTCCACCGGCAAAGGCGTCGAGTTTAAAGAACTCTTTATTGACCGTCCAGCGCAGGTCACTGGTAAAATGTCCCCGGCCAAGGTAGTTATCCTGATAAGTATAGACGGACATCAGCTGCCAGGGGCGTCCAAAATCGGTCTGAAGCTGTATACCGGTACCATCAACGGTATACAGACCGTCGTAGACGACGGAATCGGGAAAGTAGAAGCGACCACGGAAAAGAGAAGCTACACGCCTGGAACCGAAATAGGAGGGAAAGATTGTACCGTCTGAGAAGGTATCGATTTCTCCGGTAAAGTAGGAGATATCAAGGGGACCGTAAAATGCCTCCCGGACAGTTACTTTAGCAGATTTAAGGAACACAAAGGAGTTGCTGTTCAGATAACTGATGATTTCAGAGTCTGTATCCTCCGCTTCCAGACGTTCCCTGGGAGGTCCTATACTTTCGCTCTCTATTCCAAGGCTCAGTGCTCCGCCAAGCTTGTAGCCTCCCCTGACGTCTATATCAATTTCTCCGAAGGTATCCAGGACAAAGCTGTCATCCTCGATGGAACCGATGGTTGTCAATTCCATATTCGAGACTGAAAGGTCCGCTGAACTCAGGTTTATCTGCAGAATAAACACAGACATACACAAAAAGAACCGGAATGCATAGCGTTTTCGCATCGAAATTCTACCCCGTTATTTTCAATTGTACACCCCTTTTTCGGGGAAACTCAATCGTGGCCTTCTTTTATTATCGTTGATACAGGGGGAAGACTGTATAGGCTCTCACTGAAAGATTGACGACCTTGTTTCAGTAAGTCAAATATCTCAAAATCGTGCTTGACTTAACGCTCTATATATATAAAGATTAATTCCAAGATGAGCGACTACCTTGATCCAAATAACGAAGAGCTTCTGAAGGATTTCTTCATGGAAGCCAACATGCAGGTAGAGGTTCTCGAGCAGAATATTCTGGTCCTTGAGAACGATCCAACGAACAAGGAGGCGGTGGACGAGATTTTCCGGGCAGCCCACACCCTCAAGGGAGGGGCGGCAACGGTTCAGATGAATGATCTGTCCAGCTTTACCCATCTCGTGGAGGACCTGCTTGACGAGATCCGGAACGGTTCCGTCCAGGTAAGCGAAGACCTTATCGATGTTCTTCTGGCTTCCATCGATATAATCAAGGCTATTATTGACGCCCGGTCCTCCGGCGGGGAGTTCCAGGGAGATACGGAAGAGACCCGCAGACGGCTCAAAAGCTTCAGTACTGCGGACTCGGGCTCAAAAGCGAAGGAAGCGCCGGTAGAGAGTGAGACAAAAGCGGAGCCTGCGAAGCTCAGCGATATTTCCACCCATGACAGCGGCGGTTCGGATCTTTCCGAGTATGAAATCCTCGAATTGAAGGATGCGGCCCGACCCGGGGAAAAGATATTCGAAATCGCCGTAGACTTTGATGAAGAGAATCCCATGAATACCGTTGGGGGAATTCAGCTTTATGCGGCCATCAAGGCGGCAGGTACGGTACTCAAAACAGTTCCCGACTTTGAAGAGCTGTACGAGGATCAGTTTCATCCCAGGGTGGTCTACTTTGTAGCCACTGAGGAGTCTGTAGATTCCCTGCGTGCACGGGTGGACATTCCGGATGTCGTACAAGCAGTGTCCCTTGCCGAGCTTAGCGGCGAAACTGTGAAAACCAGGCAGAAAACGGAAAAGAAAAAGACTGCAGAGCCGGCGCAGGCTGCTGTTCAATCCAAAAAGTCTTCCGGTGCTGCAGTGAAGCAAAAGATGGAATCTGTCGGTGAGCCTGAAACTCTTTCCGGTGATTTGTCCAGCGTTGCTGAACCACAGGCGGCGGTCAAAAAGGGTAAAAAACTCGGCTCTGTTCTCCGGGTAGACAGTTCGAGAATCGACAATCTTTTGAACCTCGTTTCCGAGGCTGTCATCAACAAGGCGACCTTCAACCAGATCAGCACGCAGTTCGCAGAGACCCAGGAAGAGCTCTCCGCGGCGGAGAACCTTTTTCGCGAAAGAATGAAGGAAATCCTCGATCTTGTGCCGAACCTCGCTGAGGAGCTGCAGAACGGCTCCACCGAAAAGGATGTGCGGAACCAGCTCAATGAGCGATTCGGGGATCTGATAAATCTCTTTGAACCATTTGAAAACCGGCTTAAAACAGCTGTAAACAAGTTCCGCGGTACATCCCAGAATCTGGGCAGACTGACCAGCGATCTTCATGAGCGGGTCCTGCAGATTCGGATGGTGCCGATCTCCCAGATTTTTTCCCGTTTTCCCCGTCTTGTGCGGGACATTTCAAAATCCTTGAACAAGAAAATTCAGCTTGTAATTGAGGGTGAAGACACCGAGCTTGATAAATCAGTTATCGAGGACCTCCTCGATCCTCTGATCCACTGCGTGCGAAATTCCGTGGACCATGGAATTGAGAGCATTGATGATCGCAGAGCCGTCGGTAAGGAGGAAGAGGGCCATATTCTGCTGAGTGCCAGGAACGAAGGCAATATGATTGTCATCGAAATTCAGGACGACGGTAAAGGCATCGATGTCGAGTCCGTCCGTTCAAAGGCCGTCGAGCGGGGGATTATTCATCCCAGCAAAAACCTCTCGGATATTGAAGCCTTCAACCTGATCTTCGAACCAGGCTTTTCAACCGCCAAATCGGTGACCAGTATCTCAGGCCGCGGAGTCGGGCTTGATGTTGTCAGAAAGCAGATAGAGAAACTCAACGGTAACGTAAGTGTCTGGTCGGAAAAAGGAACCGGCACACGGTTCACCATCAAGCTCCCCCTTACCCTCGCAATCATCCAGGGACTTCTGGTTCAGGTTGGAGAGGAAATTTACGCTATTCCCATTACCTCGGTAATAGACAGTCATCGAATCAAGCCGGAAGAGATCAAGATGATCGATAATTACGAGGTTTTTAACGTCCGGGAGGATGTTATCTCACTGCTGCGTCTCAATCGGCTTTTCAAGATCCAGACCAGGGAGCAGAGGGAGTATCAGTTTGTTGTCATTGTAGGCAGCGGTGATAAAAAGATGGGATTAATGGTGGATACCTTAATCGGAGAAGAGGACGTGGTTATCAAACCCCTGCGGGATTCTTATACCAATGCACCGGGAATTGCCGGGGCAACAATACTCGGAGACGGTACAGTCTCGCTGATAATTGACGTAAGCCAGCTTCTTGAACTGGGATTTCGACAGGAGTTGGCGGATCGACAAAAAAGGGAAGCAACCATTGGCTAGTTATATTGGGGATACAATGGAAACCTTACAGGAACAGCAGCAAGGAACTGAACAGAAAGGCGTAACGGAACAGATCGACTTCAAGATGGTCACCTTTTCTCTGGCGGGCAAGGAATACGGTATCGACATCATGAAGGTAAAGGAGATCTCAAAGGGCCTGTCAAGTATTTTGTGTAAATGACCTTAGACCGGTAGCCGGCCTTCAAAT
>CAZKQJ010000042.1:0-38270 GCA_964554875.1 uncultured Spirochaetaceae bacterium
TGGAGAATACCATCGAGTCGCACAAAGTGCGACGCGCTAAAAGTGAATAAAGGAGACAGAAGATGAAGCGTTTTTTCCTGATTCTTGCTGCTTTCAGCTTTCTCGCTCTGGGCCTGTCGGCCCGGGAGCAGAACATAGATCTGGCGGAGTTTCTCTCCCTTGTGGAAGAGAACAGCCTCGACCTTACGGCAGCGGAAACGGACCGGCTCCTTGCGGAGGCCCAGGAACGCCTGGCGAAATCCGCGATCTATCCCATGATCGGAGGCCAGGCAGGCTATACCCGCAACTTTATCGAGATTACCCAGGAGATAATGGGAATGGAGATTCCAATGAACACCGACAACGAGTTCAGCATCGGCGTTTCCGTTCAGCAGGCGATCTTCGATATGAAGGCCTTCCGCGGTGTGGAAGCCAGCAGGGAATACCTGAAGCTTACGGGATCAGCCTATGAGGCGACCCGCCAGGCCATCATGACGGCAGCCAAGAAGCTCTTTTACCAATCCCTTCTGCTGCAGAAGGTACTGGAGGTTCGCGAGTCGTCCCAGGCCAATGCGTATGATAACTTTCAAGAAACCCGTGCAAAGTTTGAAAACGGAATTGCCTCAAAGATGGACGTTCTGCGGGCGGAGGTCAACTGGAAAGTTACCATCCCGGAGACCACTCAGGCGGCGAAAAATCTGGACGTGGCAATGAACAATCTGAAGAATATGGCCGGTATTCCTCCGGAGGAGCAGGTGCACCTTTCCGGCTCCCTGATGGAGTACCCGGAGCTCCCCGCGGAACTGTCACTGCAGGATATTCTGAGCTCCCGTCCGGATTACGAAGCCCTGTTGAACCGGCGTCAGCTGCAGGAGATCAACGTGGCTGCCAAAAAGGCGGAGTTCTACCCCAGTCTCTCCGCCAGTATTACCTACGGATGGCAGGCAGCGAGCAACGAGTTCGACCTTTCGGATCCCACCAAATCCCTGAGCGCCGGGCTGACGGTTAATGTTCCCATCTTTTATGGCGGAAGCCGCTTTGCCCAGCTTGACCAGGCCAGACTGGAACTGGATCAGACCCATACCAGTATCGCCAAGAAACAGGACGATGTCCGAACCCAGATTGAATCCATCCGTCTGAGCCTGAAGGAGGCCTCCGACCGCATCGAGTCCGCCCGACAGACATTAAACACCGCCGAACAGGCTTACGAGATAACCAGCACCTCCCTGGAGAGCGGTCTCGCTACCCAGCTTGAGCTGAAGGATGCCCGCCTGAGCCTGGAAGGTGCCCAACTCCAGTACTACTCGGCTATCTTCGATTATCTGAACGCCTACTTCGACTGGCAGTCCGCTGTCGGCGAAGGGGCGGAGCTGCTATAGACAGGGGGGGCCGTTTCGGATATTCTCTATCCGCGGCGGCCCTCTTGATCGGCCCAACCTACCTTAGTATTCAAGGATACCAATACATATGCCCCATCGCGACGCGAGGAACGAGAATTTACGTAACATTGCCATAATTGCCCACGTAGACCACGGCAAGACCACCCTGGTGGACTCCCTGTTCAAACAGAGCGGAACCTTCAGGGATGGAAAAGAGACGGAAGAACGTCTCATGGACTCCATGGAGCTCGAACGGGAGCGGGGCATTACCATCGCCGCCAAAAACTGCTCGGTAAGATGGAAGGGCATCAAGATCAATATCCTGGATACTCCGGGGCACGCCGATTTCGGCGGCGAGGTCGAACGCGCCCTCTCCATGGTGGATGGGGCAATACTGCTGGTGGATGCCTCCGAAGGCCCTCTGCCCCAGACCCGCTTCGTGCTCTCCAAGGCACTGCAGGCAGGTCTCAAAATCATCGTCGTCATCAACAAGATCGACCGCTCCGATGCACGGCCGCTGCAGGTGGCCGACCAGGTATCGGACCTTCTTATCGATCTCGACGCTACGGAGGAGCAGCTTGATTATCCCCTCCTCTTTGCGGACGGCCGGGCGGGAATAGCTAAAAAAAGCCTCGAGGAGGAAGCCTCAGATCTGTCGGTGCTCTTTGAAGCAATCTTCAGCGAGATTCCCGCTCCGGCCTATGAGTCCGCGGCTCCTTTTCAGATGCTGGTTTCCGACCTCTCCTACTCCGACTTTCTTGGACGCCTTATTATCGGCAAGGTAGTCAACGGCAGCGCACGGTCCCGGGAGAGCCTTGTCTGTCTGGGCGAAAAAGATCGCAGAATGCCGGTCAATGTAAGCAAGCTACAGGTTTATGCAGGCCCCGCGCTGGTGGAAGCCCAGGAGGCGCAGGCGGGAGACATTGTTGTCCTTGCCGGGGTGGAGGAGGTGCACATAGGCGACACCATCTGCACAAAGGAGAATCCCAAAGCCCTGCCCAGGATAAGCGTGGACGAACCGACGGTGGCCATGCGTTTTGCCGCCAATACCTCGCCCTTTTCCGGTATGGAGGGAAAATTCGTCCAGTCCAGCAAACTCAAGGAGCGTCTTGAAAAGGAGACCCTCAAGAACGTATCCCTGCAGGTGGAGAACGCTGCCGACGGCGACGGATTTATCGTAAAGGGACGGGGGGAGTTTCAGCTGGCCATCCTGATCGAGACCATGCGCCGGGAAGGCTTCGAACTCTGCGTCGGCCGTCCGGAGGTAATCTACCGGGAAGAAGGCGGCAAGCGCACGGAACCAATCGAGCACCTGGCAGTGGACTGCGAGGAACTCTTCTCCGGTATCGTCACCGAGAAGCTTTCCAAACGGAAAGGACGCATGGTGAGCTACGTAAACCACGAGAGCGGCCGGGTGCGCCTCGAGTTCAGTGTTCCCTCCCGGGCCCTTATCGGTTACCGGGACGAGTTCCTCACTGATACCAAGGGAACCGGCATCATGAACTCCTACCTGACCGGCTACGAAGTGTACCGGGGAGATTTTCCCCAGCGATTTACCGGCTCCCTGGTCTCCGACCGCCGGGGCGAGGCTGTTGCCTACGCTCTCTTTAACCTGGAACCCCGGGGCTCCATGTTCACAGTTCCCGGCGACAAGGTCTACGAGGGCATGATCGTGGGAGAGCACAACCGGGAGAACGACTTAAATGTGAACCCCTGCAAGGAGAAGAAACTCTCCAACATGCGGGCAGCCGGCAAGGACGATAACGTTATCCTCTCTCCCGTCCTGCCTATGACCCTTGAAAGGGCTATCCAGTTCATTCGGGAGGACGAGATGGTGGAGGTAACCCCCAAATCGATCCGCCTCAGAAAGCGTATCCTCGCCGCTTCTGACAGAAAGATCGCGGAAAAAAGGGCGGGCTGATTCAGCTTCCCGCCCGGTAGCGCAGAACCCTGGTGGAGTTCAATACCGCCAGCAGGGCAACTCCGACATCGGCGACAACCGCCAGACCCATTGAAAGGCTGCCGAAGACCCCAAGGATCAGGAAGATGCCTTTGAATCCCGCAGCGAACAGGATGTTCTGCCATACAATACGGCGGGTCTTCCCGGCGATTTCCAGGGCCTCTGGGATGCGGGTCAGCCTGTCGTCCATGATAACCAGGTCAGCCGCCTCCACAGCGGCATCTGAGCCAAGGCCTCCCATGGCAATTCCCACATCCGCCCGCATGATAACCGGGGCGTCGTTTATGCCGTCTCCCGCAAAGGCCGTGGAGCCGCCGGTGCTGTCCGCCATGATCCTCTCCAGGTTCTCCACCTTCTCCTCAGGCAGGAGTCCAGCCCTGTAATCGTCAAGCCCGATCTCGGCGGCGATCCCTGCAGCCCGGATCTTGTCGTCTCCGGTGAGCATCATTATCCGGCGTATTCCCTGCCTGCGAAGTCCTCGTACAGCATCGACAGCCTCATCCTTTATACTGTCTCCCAGGTCCAGAGATCCGGCATACACACCGCCTGCTGCCACGTGGACCGCTGAATCTTCAAAGCCTGAAGGTATTTCTACTCCCTCCCTGTCAAGCAGCCGGGGAGATCCTACCAGTACCTGCTGACCGTCAATCGCAGCAGTAACACCGAAGCCCTTCTCCTCCCGGTATTCCCCGATCTGCCAGGCAGCGGCAGTCCCTCCCCGGGCCTCCCGGATGGAGCGGGCAATAGGATGATTCGAGTGCGATTCCGCGGCGGCGGCGTAGTCCAGCAGCTCCTCCCTGCTGAAGCCTGCGGCGGGATGCGCCTGCCGCAGCCTGAACTCCCCACGGGTAAGGGTCCCGGTCTTATCGAAGACCAGGGTGCCAAGATCCTTGAGTCCATCCAGGACCTCCGCCCCTTTTACCAGAATCCGATGCCGGGAAGCTGCGCCGATCCCTGCGAAATAGCCCAGAGGGATGGATACAACCAGGGCGCAGGGGCAGGAGATTACCAGAACCACCAGGGCCCGGTAGATCCAGGGGCTGAAAGGACCGCCAGTCAGCAGGGGAGGAATCAGGGCGGCCGCCGCAGCTATGGCCACCACCAGTGGGGTGTAGACCCGGGCAAAACGGGTGATGAATTTCTCCGTAGGCGATTTCCTGCCCGCGGCCTCCTCCACCAGGCTGAGGATTCTGGCGGCGGAACTCTCCCCGAAGGGCCGGGTCGTCCGTATCCGCAGATGACCATCGTCGTTAACGAAGCCCGCAGAAACCTCGCTTCCCTTCTCAACCCGACGCTGCACCGATTCCCCGGTCAAAGCTGCGGTATCCACATAGGAGCTTCCATCCAGAACTGTCCCGTCCAACGGAATGGTCTCCCCCGGACGGACTTCGATAATCGACCCTACCGCCACCTTCACAGGATCAACGATCTCGACCCCATCACCCTGTACGAGTCTGGCCAAGTCGGGACGAAGCTTCATCATCTCCCGGATGGATCTGCGGGATCCGGCGACGGCCCGATCCTGAAGGGCCTCGCCGATGGAGTAGAAGAGCATTACTCCCACCGCCTCGTGGATTTCTCCTATTCCGATTGCCCCGAGACTGGCGATGGACATCAAAAAGAGTTCGTCAAACACGCGGCCTTTAAGGATGTTGCGAAGGGCCCCATAGAGTACATGGCTGCCGGCAAGCAGAAAGGCCGGGACCAGCAGGGCAAAGAGGCCCCAGCCTCCAAGCATCGCCTCCAGGCTTTCGGAGAAAACCAGTCCTGCGGTAAACAAAAGGGCGGACAGTCCAATCCGCAGAGATACAGGATTCAACCATCCCGAGACATCACCATCGTTCACGGTATTTTCATCCCGCAGGGCTGCTCCTGGTTCCACCCGGCTCAGTACTTCCCGGGCCTTCTCATACTGGGAAGGATCGATTGACAAGGTACTGTTGGCAAAGTTGAAAACCGCCGTTTCCAGCCCGTCAATCCTCTGCATCTCCTCTTCTATGGTATTCGCGCACATGGCGCAATCAACGCCGTCTACACGATACTGCTTACTCATGTCTCCTCCAGATAATGTTCCCTGGCTGTCTGTATCAGGTCCGTCACGTGATCATCATTCAGCCGGTAATAGACCTGTTTGCCTTCCCTGCGGTAGGAAACCAAACGCATCACCTTCAGCAGCCGCAGATGGTGGCTCACCGCCGGAAGGCTCATCTCCATAATCAGGGCAATGTCGCAGACACAGAGCTCCCGCTGTGAAAGCAGGTAGAGAATCCGTGTGCGGGTCTCATCTGCCAGGGCTTTAAAAAGTTCCGAAAGGCCTGCTACATCCAGCAGGGATTCCCGTAAGGTTTTTGCTTCGTCTTCAACGGAGATACCGTATTCCGAACACAAATCATCATTATTCTGTCTCATATCATGGCCTCGTTACACTCACAAACAATTAAGCGTTTACTTAATTGATAATGTGTTATTTAGTTTATGTCAAGAGGTTTTTATATTTGATTAAGGTTCTCATTATCAATACAATACGGTAACAGAATGGGAGGTTTAACATGGGAAATGTATGCCGCTGGTACGATCAGACTTCAGGTATGAAACGCGCTTACGACAAGGGGCTTCTGGACGAATCGTGGATCGACAATTACTGTCTTAACGAAGGAAAAAACTGCATCCGAAAACGTCGATTCGAAACAGAGGGTTACGTCTCCCAGGACTACGTGCTTCCTGACGGCTCCGTGGATGAAAAGCTGAAGAACGCCAAAGAGAAAGGGCTTTATTAAGAATCCATTACATACAAGATTTTAAATTCTCGTTGATAGTCTCCGTTAAGTACGTATCTAATGATTCTCAATTACACTAAAGGAGACATACAATGCAAAAAAGATCCCTCCTCCCCCTCGGTGTCATCGCAATTATCTCGGCGGCTATGTTCTCGTCCCACTTCGGTATGGAAGACCTGATTTTTCCTCCAATCCTGGGAAGAAACATGGGGACAAACTGGTTCGTCGCTGCCCTGGGGTATATGCTTATCAACAGCGTCGGGGTATGGCTCGCCTACCTGGCCTGCGCCCACCAGAATAAATCCCTCACAGGTATTGCCACCAATATCCTTGGAAACATCGGCGGAAAAATCTATACCGCCATTCCCATACTCATAAGCGTTTTCTTTATTCTTCCCCGGGTTTCCAGTGCGACCCATGAAATGGCCATTGCTCCACTGCTGCTCCCCTGAAAGAAGGCATGTTGAATGCCTATAACACCATGAATGCGATTGCAGCACTGCTCTTCGGAGGCTGGGTACTCCACGAATTGAACATACGAAACATCACGACAAAAGAGGACAAGGACATAAACCTCAACGTCATCGGGATACTGACCGCGATTCTCCTGGGGATAACATCCACGGTTCTGGTTTATCTGGGAGTATCCACCGGCGCAGCCTTTCCCGAGGCTGCCATCGGGGTTCTTTCAACCGAAATTGCCAAAGGCCTGCTGGGAACCATAGGTCTCTTCAGCTTTGCAATCATCATGGCCCTGAGCTGTTTAACCACAGCCGCTGCATCCGAATGGTTTTTTACTCCCCTGGTAATGAAGAACACGACTTTTACCCCGAAAAACAGGGACTCCTGTGCCGCCACCGGAGTCTCGGACCGGAACCGAAGCTTGAGGGGAGAAATCTGCCAGGACCTTGAACACGCCCTCGGCGAGGTCCTCGGCTCGGACGGGCTCTTTTCAAACGCCCAGGACATGTTCGTATTCTCCCGGATGCTCCTGGAAAAAGGCATCCATAACACACATCGAATCTTTGCAGGCCCCAGCCTGGAGCGAATGACAAGGGGGGTAAGCAACGCCGGGCTCTTCCAGGAGCCTTCATCCTACCTGCAGTATATCGTGGGGGGGGGCGAAAACCTGGTTCTGGGAATACGCCCGCTCATCTTTCTCATTTTTCGGAGACCTCGTATCGACTCGGCAATCGGCAAGATGGGCGGAGCCGGCACCTTTCTTCTCATCGATCCGGCCTATGATCTTGTCATCGTTTACCTGACCGATTACGGCCAGCCGGAACGCTCTCTTGAAGGCGACGAGGGATGGAACAGGTTTTTC
The DNA here is from genome assembly GCA_964554875.1 of uncultured Spirochaetaceae bacterium. Classification (GTDB taxonomy): domain Bacteria; phylum Spirochaetota; class Spirochaetia; order JC444; family Marispirochaetaceae; genus Marispirochaeta. The sequence goes on from CAZKQJ010000042.1 coordinate 7,420, forward strand.
CGGGATATCGATGTAATGGGACTATGCAACATGGTGTTGGGGAAACTCGTGTAGAGAAGAAATCCGGATTCCTGAAGACCGGCTGCTATTCCTTTGATGAGACCTGGATAATCCCGATACCCCGCTTTCGCAGAAGATCGAGGAAGGCCGGATCGGCAGCGTCATCGGTAATCAGGGTATCCACAGCGGAAAGATCACATACATGACCCAATGCCGTCTGCCCCAGCTTGCCGCTGTCGGTGATAAGCACAACCCGCTTCGCGCAGTCGATCATCCGCTGCTTAACCGATGCCTCCACGATTGTATGGTCAGTAAGGCCTTTCTCCATGGAGACTCCCTTGACCGAAAGGAACAGAATATCCGCGTTAACGGTATCGAAGAAATTCTCGGCAGGCGAACCTGTCATTGAGCGCGAGGGGCCGTGCACAATCCCTCCGGAGAGAATCAGCGTCAGTTCCGGAAGCCCCGTCAGTATCTGCGCGGCTTCCAGGGACGAGGTAATAACGGTGATATGTTCCATTTCGCAGAGTTTAACGGCGATTTCATAGGCGGTAGTACCCGAACCGATAATCACGGTATCCCCGCTCTGTACCAGTGCGACAGAGGCTCGTGCCAGAGCGCTCTTGACTCCCCGGTTCTGACTCAGACGACGGGAAAAAGTAGCCCCGGAGACGCTGGACTGCAGAAGTCCGGCACCGCCCTTGGTACGAAAACAGATCCCCGCTTCCTCCAGGGCAACAAGGTCCCGCCGGATCGTGTTCTCCGAAACATTGAGCACGCGGCTGAGCTCCGCTACCTTTACCGTATGCCGGGTGGACAGAAACTCCTGAATTTTCAGAAACCTGTCCGGCTGCAGAAGTCTGGAATCATCGTTCATGTTCTTCAGTATAATCGTCAATCAACCCCGTGAGAAGTGTTAAGCCCGGCACAGGAGCAGCTGGTTCACAGAACCGTGGCTGAGGGACAGGGGGCATCAAAAGCTTCGTACCCCCTGCTGTAAGCGGAAAAGCAGTCGACGCAGACCCTTTTCCCGTCCTGCAGATGCATTTTATGCTCCGGTGCGCCTTCCCCGCAGATTTCGCAGACCAGAGTAGTAAAGATCCGTGCCCTCTCAGGGAGTTCAAACCCGGGTTCAGAGAACCTGAAGATTTCATCCACCGGTGCATTGAGAAGCTGCAGCTTCCACTCCTCCCGGTCCATATCCTTCCCTTTCTTTTCCGGGATAAGGCAGACACGTATCTTTTTCCCGCTTGTCCTGTCGAAGAACGAAAACGCCTGCTTTCCGGTACCACGGTAGATCAGATTGCCTTTTCCAAAGGTGCAGCTTAACAGAGCCTGAACGGCATCAACACCGCAGGCATCATTTTCGGTCACGCAAACGATCTCCTCATCCTCCGAGATTCCGATACCCATTTTCTCCCGTGCTGCCTCACAGGCCTTGAACCCTATAGCCAGTCCCGGGCACTCGTGTCCGTGAAATGCAACCGCTTTTTCCCACAATTCCGTATTCATGTTTTCTTTCCCTCTCCCTTACGCAAATACCTGCTGCATTTTCCTGTACCAGTCAGGCATTTTAATCTCCCCGGATATTTGCACGGGCATATATGACTTGATGTCCAGTACGGGACTGCCGTCTACCGCATCCAGCCCGGTTACTGTAAGAATGTTGCCTCTGCGCTCAAGCAGCTGTACCTCGGTTACAAGAATTCGGTTGGGCCGTGCCGGGCTATGGGTCGTAAAAACCCCTACTTCAGGAAAATCCATGTTACCCTGAGGATAGACCTTCGCCTGCCGGCATTTCTCTTCAGGCACAAGATGAGACCAGAAGAGCACGATGATATGAGAGAATTCTTCAACACCATCGAGCATCTCTTCCAAGTCGGGATTGATGACGATTTCAGATACAGAGCACTTTTGATCTCTCATCCTTTGTACCCGACTTTGCCAGCTCAGGGCCTTAAGCTCCGGCCCCCAGACTGTTTCGTGTACCTGATTCCTCACAATGCCGATCGGATTAAGTTGTATACTCCCTGATGTTTCTGCACCCGGTATCCCGGTATTTGTCATTCCATCTCCCTTACAAAAACTTATTTTATGTTCGTGAATATATATTCCCATCAATTGTCACATTATTCAATCACATTATTCTATATATTTTCTTATTATGGTTGATTAATGTTATATTTGGTGAATTAATACATATATCACCAAGCTATTGAGGTCAGAATGAAAAAGAGATACCTTCTCCTGGTTATGAACGTACTCATTTCCACAGGACTTATCGCTGCAGGCAGTACCGAAAGTGGACAATCCGCCGATGCCGTTAGTCAGATAACAGTTACCGACGCTCTGGGCCGTGAATTGACAATCCCAGAAAACCCGGACTACATAATCTGCTCCGGATCGGGAAGCCTGCGGCTCTGTAGCTACCTGCAGGCACAGAACAAGGTTATAGCAGTGGACGACATAGAGAACAGACGGTCACAATTCGATGCCCGCCCCTATGCGCTGGCCAATCCGCAGTTCAGGGATCTTCCCGTATTCGGGGAATTCCGCGGCCACGATAATCCTGAACTCATCATCGCCCTCGATCCCCAGCCCCAGGTGATATTTAAAACCTATTCCGGCATGGGAACTGATCCGGCGGAACTTCAAAGGAAAACAGGAATACCTGTAATAGCGCTGAACTACGGAGACCTCGGGCGCTACCGGGAGGATTTTTACACATCCCTGCGGCTGATGGGAAGGATTCTCGACAAAACCGAAAGGGCCGAAGAAATCATCACTTATGTGGAGGAAACCGTCAAGGACCTGGAGGAACGCAGTACCGGTGCGGCGGAACAGTCCGGCAAGAGCTGTTATGTCGGAGGGATCGCCCATAAAGGGCCTCACGGAATACGCTCAACTGAACCAGCCTATCCCCCCTTCATCTTCCTCAAGGCCAATAATCTCGCCCACGATTCTTCAAAGGGATTTGACGACCTGCAGCATTCTGATATTGCCAAGGAACAGCTGATCGACTGGGACCCCGATGTCATCTTCGTCGACATCTCAACCATGCAATCCGGAGACGAAGGGAATGCCGTCAACGAGCTTGCTGACGACCTTGTATACAGGGAATTGAGCGCCGTAAAGCATAAAAAGGTTTTTGGCGTGCTTCCCTACAACTGGTACACCAGTAATCATGGTTCGACCCTGGCAAACGCCTACTATATAGGAACAATTCTCTACCCGGAAAGATTCGCCGGAATCAATCCTTCGGCCAAAGCCGATGAGATCTACACCTTTCTCGTGGGTAAACCGGTATTCTCTCAGTTGAACGGATTCTTCGATAACGCAGGCTTTTCTCCTGTTTTCAACTGATACGATGTCTGCAGCAGACTGTTCAACAGGCGAATACGCTATTTATACAGGAAAAAAGAAGACCGTGCTTGCCGGCGGTGTTCTTCTCCTGGTGGCCACCTTCCTGATTTCTCTCTCCCTGGGATCAGTTTCCATTCCCCTGGGTGATGTCGCCGCCAGCATTCTTCGACTGGGAGAAACACACGGTAAATGGGAAGCCATTGTTCTTCAGGTACGCCTTCCCCAGTCCCTGGCCGCAATAGCAGCCGGCGCCGGACTGGCTGTGGCAGGGGTGGCGATGCAGTCGATTCTGCGCAATCCGCTGGGCTCCCCGTTTACACTGGGTATCTCAAATGCCGCCGCCTTCGGTGCGGCCTTTTCGGTAATGGTCCTCGGGACCGGAGTCATGCACAGCAGTGCGGCCGATGCGATTTCCATTACCAAGCCCGGCGGTACGACATCCGCCGCCTTTATCTTCAGCATGCTCGCCGCAGGTGTAATTCTTGCAGTGGCGCGTATAAGGCGCTCATCACCGGAAGTCATGGTATTGACAGGTGTCGCCATGGGGTCGCTTTTCAGCGCCGGAACCATGTTCCTGCAGTATTTCGCTGACGACACTCAGCTGGCGGCCATGGTGTTCTGGACATTCGGAGATCTTGCCAGGGCGGGTTGGGGAGAACTCAGCCTGACAGGCATCATAACCATTGCCGGGCTCGGCTATTTCTATATGAACCGCTGGAACTACAACGCCCTGAACGCCGGGGACGATACCGCCCGTTCCCTGGGTATACCTGCCGGACGGATACGGCTTATAGGAATGGCCGTCGCGTCACTTATGACTGCGGTCATTATAGCCTTTGTCGGCATCATAGGTTTCGTCGGGCTTATCTGCCCGCACATGGTACGGCGATTCGTGGGTGATGACCACCGGTTTCTTATGCCCGCATCTGCCCTGGCGGGAGCAATTCTGCTCCTGATCGCAGATACTGCTGCACGCATCATTCTTGCTCCGCAGGTTCTGCCGGTGGCAATTCTGACCTCATTTACGGGGGCGCCGCTTTTTCTCTATCTCCTTATACGAGGGTATAAAAGATGATACTGAAAGCCGAAAGCATTGATTTCAGCTACCGCAGCCGAGGAGTTCTCGAGAGGATTTCCTTCGAGATAAAAGCGGGCGAGATAACCGCTATCCTGGGACCGAACGGCGCGGGAAAGACCACACTGTTGAAGACTGTCAACGGACTGCTCAAACCGAAAGGCGGAACGGTATTTCTATCGGGCAGGGATCTCACAACAATCCCCCCCCGGGATATAGCCCGAACAACCGCATATGTCGCTCAGCGTAATGATCCGGTAAGGATGACAGTATTCGATTCGGTCCTATTAGGCCGAAAACCCCATATAAACCTCCGGGTTACCGATAAGGATCTTACCGTCACGCAGAAGGCAATCTCCATGCTCGGGCTCGATTCGCTTATACTGCGATATACCGACGAATTGAGCGGAGGAGAATTTCAGAAGGTCTGTATTGCCAGAGCGCTTGCGCAGGAACCAGAGTTGATTCTCCTGGATGAACCGACCAGTTCTCTGGATCTCTTCAACCAGATCGAAATACTGACTATTCTGCATCGCATAATTGCTTCCATGGGAACCGGCGTGCTCATGACAATCCATGACCTGAACACAGCCTTCCGTTACGCCGACCGTCTGATCTTTCTAAGGAACGGCAGCGTGTACTGCATAATACCCAAAGAAGAAATCAATCCGGAAATCATACAGGCAGTCTACAACGTTCAGGTGGAAATCCATTATCAGGGCGGACACCCCTACATGGTACCCCTTGATATTCACCACAGCGAATCCGTGGATGCAGCCACTATTTTTGTCTAATACAGGAGATAACCTATGAAAACCCTTATATATGATCCTTTCTCAGGTATAAGCGGAGACATGCACATGGGTGCCATGATAGACTTGGGAGTCCCGGAAGAACATATAATTGAAAGCCTGAAGGCCCTGAACCTTCCCGGATGGAATGTAAAGTTCCGCCGGGAAAAACGTTCAGGGATTTCCGGCATTCGGGCGCTGGTACAGGCCGAAGGCGAACACTCTCATGAACACGATCACCCCCATGAACACCGGGGCCTTAAAGAAATCACAGACATAATTGATTCCAGCCCTCTCTCCGACACAGTCAAAGAACACAGCCTGCGCATGTTCAGGCTTATCGCCGAAGCGGAGGCAAAAGTTCACGGTTCGACAATAGACGAAGTCCATTTTCACGAGGTCGGCGCTGTGGACTCCATCGTGGATATCGTCGCCGCGGCGGCAGCCATCGAGTATCTCAAACCCGATCGCATCCTTTCCTTTCCGCCGGAACTGGGCGGCGGATTCGTGAACTGTGCCCACGGACGGATCCCGGTTCCAGCGCCTGCGACGGTGGAAATTCTCAAGGGAACTGAATGCCGTCGAGGCGCCGTGGACAAGGAAACGACCACCCCCACGGGAGCGGCGATCCTCGCGACCAATGTGGATGAGTTTATCACTACTGGCAGTTACACAATCATGAACACCGGCTATGGTCTCGGCAGACGCGAACTCCCGATCCCCAATGCCCTGCGGGTCTATCTGGCGGAGACTGATGAGCAGACGACCGTCACGGAGGCTCTGATGATTGAGTGTAACATCGACGACATGAATCCCGAACTCTACGATCCGGTCATCACGAAACTTCTGGCAACCGGGGCCAAAGAGGCCTATCTGACGCCGGTGCAGATGAAAAAGAACCGCCCCGGCACGGCTCTGACGGTAATGACCACTTCGGACCTGCGGGATGAGATCCTCAGCCTGCTCTTCCGGGAAACGACAACCGGGGGTGTGCGGGAATACCCTGTACGGCAGACCATGCTGGAACGTCGTTTTGAAAGCATCGAGACCAGCTACGGCAAGCTGCAGCTGAAGAAATTCTATCATAAGGGAAAATGCGTCTCCTGCAAACCTGAGTACGACCAGGTCAGGGAACTGGCTGCTCGCCATGGAGTACCGATGAAGCAGATCTACCGGGAGATACGCTGGTGATACTGCGGGAAAAAGCTGAAGCCCTGAAGAAGCTTCAGAAAAATCTCCCTCCCTTTGTCATCGCCTTTTCCGGCGGCGTGGACTCAGGACTGCTGGCAGCAGCCGCCGTCAGGGCCGGGCACGAGAGAGTTCTTGCGGTTACCCTTCGCCCCCCCTGGGTCCCGGAGCGGGAATACCGGGACGCCGCCTCCATGGCCGAATTCCTGAACCTTGACTGGCACTGCATACCGATGGATTTTCCCGAAGTGCTGCGCGATAATCCCGAAGACCGCTGCTACCTCTGCAAGACGAGCATCCTGCGTGCCATCAAGGACACCGCGGTCAAATCAGGCGCAACGGTCCTGGTGGACGGCTCGAATGCCGACGACAGCAACGCCCATCGGCCCGGAAAGAGGGCCCTGGAGGAGTTCGGTGTAATCAGCCCCCTGGCGGAGTGCGGTTTCAGCAAATCCGACGTACGGGCCCTTGCGAAGGAGTACGGGCTTCCGATCTGGAACAAGCCGGCGTATTCCTGCCTGCTCACCCGCTTTCCCCATGGCCGCAGGGTCAGCAGGGATCAGCTTTCCATGGTGGAGAAGGGAGAGGACTTCCTTATTAATGAAGGATTTCCCGCCGTGCGGCTTAGAAGCCACGACGAACTGGCACGAATCGAAATACCGCCGGAGGAACGGGATCGCTTTTGTACCCCGGAGCGGATGGACAAGGTCAGCCGGGCGTTAAAATCCCTCGGTTACCGCTATGTTTCCCTGGACCTGGAAGGTTACCGCTGCGGTAAAATGGACAAGGCAGACACTGAATGAGTACGACGGACAGACTGGAAGAACTGCTTAGAAGTTTCAGGCAGGGAAATACAGACCTCGACAGCACCAGGAAAGCGGTACAGGAGCTGTTTTTTACAGACCTGGGGCATACCAGGCTTGATACCAACCGCGGAGATCGGACAGGCTACCCGGAAGTAATCTACTGCGCCGGGAAAACGACCGGGCAGATCCGTGAAATCATGGGACATATGCGAAACCGCGGAATGAATATACTGGCCACCCGAATGAGCGAATCGGTCTATGAAGAACTCAAGGACGAGTTCCCCGAAGGCCGTTACACTGCAGGGCCGGGCATTTTTACAATCAGCGGTCAGCCGGTGCAGCGAAAGGGCAAGGGGGAAATCGCCGTGGTGAGCGCGGGAACCTCAGATTTCCGGGTCGCCGAAGAAGCAGCCCTGACTGCCGAGTTTTACGGGCACCGCGTTGCCCGTTACAGCGATGTGGGGGTTGCAGGGATTCACCGCCTGCTTGCCTCTCTCGACGATATCCGTCGGGCCCGGGTAATCGTTGTTGTCGCCGGCATGGAAGGCGCCCTGGCAAGCGTAGTCGCCGGCCTTGTTCAGGCTCCAATCATCGCCGTCCCCACCAGCGTGGGTTACGGGGCCAACTTCCAGGGACTTGCTGCACTTCTGTCGATGATCAACAGCTGCTCCGCAGGAATCTCGGTGGTCAACATCGACAACGGCTTCGGCGCCGGTTTTCTCGCGGGAATGATCAACTCCCTCTAGGTCCCGCAACAGCCTTCCGCGCCCTTCTCACATCCCCGTCGATAATCCGGTGAACAAGCCCTGGGAAGATACGGTAGGCGTACCAGCTGAGCCGGGCCCGAAAGCCCGGGATGAGCAGGAAATCCGGCCCGCCCAGTTTTTTCACCAGATACTTCGCGACCATCTCCGGCGCGAGAACACCGGTAAAGGCTCCCACGGCAGCCGTCTCGGCGGGTTTGATACGGTTTTCCTCTTCAAGCTGGGGTGTGGCGGTATCCGGCGGACAGAGAACCTGGACCCGGATATTATCGTGGACAAGTTCATTCCGCAGGACCTGGGAGAGCCCGTAGACGGCGAACTTGGAGGCGCTGTAGGTACTGTAGCCGTAAATTCCGACCAGTCCGGCAAAGGATGCGACGTTTACGATGTGCCCTCCTCCGGCCCTGCGCAGAAGGGGAACCACGATTTCCAGCACATTCCAGGTACCTTCCACATTGAGCTTCAGGGCGTCCCGGAGGTCGGCGACCGCAAGAGAGGTAAAGGCCGCAGGTTTTACCCGTCCCGCCCCGTTGTATACCAGATCCGGCGTTCCGAAATCCGCGAGAGCGGGAACAAGTCCTTCCCGGACCTGCTGCAGGTCAGCCACATCGAGAGACAGGGTCTCCACCCGCACCGCGGGATTCCTGTCCCTCAGTTCAGCGGCAGCCCCCTGGAGAAGCTCCTTCCTGCGGGCAAGCAGCAGCAGGGAACATCCGCCTGCGGCAAGCTCCCGGGCAACAGCCAGCCCTATCCCGCTGGAACCGCCGACCATCAGGGCCCGTTTACAGAGACCGTTTTTCACCCGATTATTCCCAGCTTTTTCGCTTCTTCCGCGGCGACATCCAGAAAAGAGTCCAGTTCGTCGTCCTTATGGGTCGCCATATAGGAGGTCCGGATCAGGCAGCGATTCGGGGGAACCGCGGGACTCAGTACCGGGTTCACATAGATCCCCCGGTCGAAGAGGGCCTTCCAGTAGATAAGGGTACGCTCCTGGGAACCGATAAGCAGGGGAACGATGGGGGTCTCCGCTGCACCGACATCGAAACCCCGGGCCTTGAAACCCTCGATCATTTTCCGCGCTATCTGCTGCAGCCGGCGGACCCGTTCCGGCTCCTGAAGAATAATATCCAGGGACTTCAGAACCGCGGCAATATTGGCCGGGGGCATGGAAGCACTGAAAATCAGGGGCCGGGAAAAATGCTTTATGTAGTCGATCACCTCCTCCTTCCCGGCTACGAATCCGCCGATGGACCCGAAGGTCTTGGAGAAGGTACACATAAGAAGATCCGGAACGGCGGTATTGCCCCAATGCTCCGCGCTGCCCCGCCCGGTGCTGCCAACCACCCCGATTGCGTGAGCATCGTCAATATAGAGACCCGCCCGGTATTTCTCCGCCAGAGCCTTGATCTGCGGCAGTTTTACCACGTCCCCCTCCATGGAGAAAACACCGTCGGTAACAATAATCTTCGGCTCCTCCGGAGAAACAGTCGCCAGCTCCCTCTCCAGGTCCTCCGGAGAGTTGTGCCGGTAACGGTGAAACTGCACGTTGCCGTGAAAACCCCTGGCCATGAAGATACCGTCCATTATGGAGGCGTGGTTGTACTTATCCGAGAAGATATGCTCGTTTTTTCCCAGAAGGGCGCTTATGGCCCCCAGGTTGGTCTGATAGCCGGTGGTAAAACAGAGGGCAGCCTCGTGACCGGTAAACTCCGCCAGCCGCGCTTCCAGTTTCTCGTGCAGATCGAGGGTGCCGTTCATAAAACGGGAACCGCTGCAGCTGGTTCCGTAGGTTCGAATGGCCGCCACCGCCGCCTCCCGTACCCGCTCGTCCAGGGCAAGCCCGAGGTAGTTGTTGGACCCGAACATCAGGTAATTCTTCCCCTCGATAACAACCTCGGTGCCTTCTGCCTTCTCTATGGGCCGGAAAAAGGGATACAGGCCCCTGCTCCGGGCTTCCCGGGCATCGACAAAATCATGACATTTTCGAAAGATTGAAAGTTCATCAGTAATCATGGCAGCCGTCTTCTTATTCATCCTGACGATGAGCTGCCTCCGGTGAGAAGGCAGGAAAACATACCGAAACATACTCCGTCTCTTCGCTGAAGGGATTTGCGTAACGCACCAGGGCCCCGGCATCCACCCTGATGGACTCCCCGGCGGACAGAACAAGGCGTTCGCCGTTAACGGTGATCTCCTTTTTTCCCCGCAGGACAAGGGTGTACTCATCAAAATCAGGCCGCTGGGGAGCTTCGCTCCAGCCGGCGGGAGCCACCATGCGGGCAATGCTCAGGGCCTCTTCACCGGAGGAGGCCCTGCCGAAGTGTTCCTCGATGAGTTTTCCATCCGTGGTGGGCACAATAAAAGGTGTAGTCTGTTTCAGGTATCCCGTACTCATGATTCCTCCTTCTGGTCCATACATGAATTGTAACCGGCTTTTGAGCTCAGGAAAAGCAGATACATTTTTCTTAATAATTATTTCCATGAGAGTACTTCTATTTGACTAGAATGCATGATCACTGGTAGTCTCAGCCTAAGAATTCTCAGTGCAAGGAACCCGTTTATGGCGACAATTCGACCCTTTAAGGCCCTGCGGCCATTGCCGGAGTACGCGGCAAAGCTGGCCAGCGTACCCTACGATGTGGTATCCACCCAGGAAGCCCGCATCCTTGCGGAGGGGAACAGATACAGCTTTTTACACGTAGTACGCCCGGAGATAGATCTGCCGGATTCCGTGGACATCCACGACGACGCTGTCTACGAAAAAGCGGCGGAAAACTTTTTCTCCCTGAAAAAAGAGGGGGTCCTTGTTCAGGAACATGAAGCCTCCCTTTACATTTACCGCCTCGAACTGGACGGCAGGGAGCAGATCGGAATCGCCGGCTGCTGTCTTGTGGACGAGTATGATAACGACACCATAAAGAAACACGAGTATACCCGAAAGGCCAAAGAAGACGACCGGGTACGACACATGCTGACCCTCAGGGCTCATGCCGGACCGGTACTCCTGACCTATCGGCGAACGGAATCCCTCGCCCTGCTGCTCAAAAAGGAGAGTTCCGGTACACCCCTCTTCGATTTTACCGCCGTCGACGGGGTCCGTCACAGCATCTGGCGCTGTAAAGACCCCGCCAGCATCCAGGAAGCCTTTCGTGAGGTGCCATCCCTCTACATTGCCGACGGACACCATCGCGCCGCGGGGGCCAGCCGGGTAAAGGCGCATATGCTCGCTCGGGGAGAGGGCTCTGAGGGATCGGAGGATTTCAACAGTTTTCTTACGGTTATCTTTCCGTCGGACCAGTTGAATATCTTTGCCTACAACAAGTATGTTCGCGACCTGGACGGCAAAACTCCAAAGGAACTGCTTTCAGCCCTGGAAGCGGATTTTGAGCTTAGTCCCGCGGATGGAGGATACCCCGCAGCGAAGGGCACCATTCACATGTACCTGGAGGGCAGCTGGTACAGGCTGGCGTTCAAAAACCCGCAGACCGATCCTGCGGACCCGGTCTCCGCGCTGGATCTCTCCCGCTTTGAAAAACGCCTCCTTGAGCCCATTCTGGGTATCGAGGATCAGCGGAGTTCCCAGCGGATCGATTTTGAAGGGGGAATCGGAAGCCCGGAGAAGCTTGCCTCCCGGGTAGACCGCGAAGGCGGTACTGCCTTTACCTTTTATCCCGTCAGCGTCGAAGAGCTGATGCAGGTTTCCGACGCGGGGATGGTCATGCCCCCCAAGTCAACCTGGTTCGCCCCGAAGCTGCGCTCCGGGCTTCTTGTTCATGAGTTCTGAAAAAACAGAAGGAGAAAAAAGATGAGAAAATACAACTTTTACGCCGGTCCCTCCACCCTTCCTGTGGAAGTGCTGGAGCAGCTTAAGGAAGAGATAGCCGACTACCACGGAGAAGGCCTCTCCATGATAGAGACCAGCCACCGCAGCCCCATGTACGACAGGGTCCACGAAGAGACCATTGCGCTTTTTCACGAACTCATGGAAATCCCCGAAAACTACAAAGTGCTCTTTGTCGGCGGCGGCGCCACCCTGCAGTTCGGCATGCTGCCCATGAATCTGCTCAAACCCGGGACTGTCGGAGAATACGTCAACAGCGGCAGCTGGGCGGGTAAAGCGATAAGCGATGCCCGGACAGTGGGCCCGGTAAGGATTCTCTGGGACGGAAAGGATTCAGGCTACACCACCCTGCCCGATCCGGCATCCCTGAAACCGGGAGAGGACGCCGCCTATCTTCATCTGACCTCCAACGAGACCATCGGCGGGGTTCAGTGGAAAAGCTTCCCCAAAACCGGGGACATCCCTCTGGTGGCGGACATGTCTTCGGACATTCTGAGCAGGTCCTTCGATGTCCGGGATTTCGGTCTCATCTACGCGGGAGCCCAGAAGAATATCGGTCCCGCAGGGGTTACGGTGGTGATTATCCGGGACGATCTGGCCGCCGCATCCCCCGAGAAGCTGCCGGCATACCTGCGCTACAAAATCCACGCCGTGAAAAACTCCCTCTACAACACCCCGCCGGTGTTCGCAATCTACGGGATACACAAGGTGCTCACCTGGCTCAAGGCGCAGGGAGGGGTCACGGGAATCGAGAAGCGCAACGCTCAGAAGGCAGAAGCCATCTACTCGGTTATCGATGGGTACCCCGACTTCTATTCATCCCCGGTAGAAAAGAGCGTCAGGTCCCACATGAACATAGTTTTCCGGCTTCCCTCACAGGAACTTGAAACGGAGTTTATCGCCAGGGCAAAGGACAAAGGAATGCTGGGACTGAAGGGCCACCGTGACGTCGGCGGCTGCAGGGCTTCCCTCTATAACGCCCTTCCCTTGGAGGGAGCCCGGGTTCTTGCGAACTACATGAAGGACTTCGCCGCCGAAAAGGGATAAGCAAGGCCCTTCGATTTGAATCCTACCGCGATCATTAGTAGCTTGTATGTAGTACACGAAACAATCGGGAGGTTACTATGTACGCTACTATTGATCGTGAAACCCTCAAAAAGAAGCTCGACAATCACGAAGATATACATCTCATAGAAGTTTTGGCGGAGAAGGAGTTCCAGCGACTCCATATCAAGGGGGCCGAACATATCCAGTTCGGCGAAATCGGGAAGATCGCGAAGCAGCGCTTCAATCCGGATGACGAAATCATAGTCTACTGCGCCGACAAGGAGTGCAAGGCAAGTCCGACGGCAGCACAGAAACTCGACACCCTGGGATTCACCAGGGTGTATGACTACGAGGAAGGCAAGAAGGACTGGGTCGAAGCCGGTTACCCTGTGGAAGGCTTTGAAGCGGAAACAAGCTGACAGGGGGTCCCATGTATATACTGCTCTTTACCCTCATCGTCGCCTTGGGTGCCGGGTCGATTTATCTCGGTATACTCAAGCACAAGAAGCTACCCGTCGCCTTTGGCTTTCTAATACTGTTCTTCCTTGCGGTATTCATCTGGTTTATGGGATTCTGGGCGGAAAAACTCTGGTTTGATTCCCTGGGATATTCCGGCCGCTTCTGGACGGAGTTTTTCGCCCGCCTGGCAACAGGTGCTGCGTTTCTGCTGTTCGGGGGTCTCTTTATATTTCTCTTTACCCTCTCCATACCAAAAATGGCGCGTACAGTACGTCTCAGCCTCAGCGGTTTTGGTGCCATCCTTGGTGCCTTTATCGGTACGGCACAATGGGAGTCGGCGCTGCGTTTTTTCAACAGGATCGACTCAGGAGTAACCGATCCGCTCCTCAATATGGATGCGGGGTTCTACCTTTTCACCCTGCCTTTTATCGATACCATCCAGGGGTTTCTGATGAGCCTCGCTGTTATCGCTTTTATTACGGGTATTATCGCACGTATTCCCCGGGGAGCTCATTTTCTGCGGGGAGAGTACAGTCAAATACAGGACGATACCGGACCGGCAAGCGGTGCTGCTCTTCTTATTGCCGCCGCCCTTTTTCTGCTTCTCCTTTCTGCGGGAAAAATACTGAGCCGCTTTCATCTTATGTACGCCTACGGCGGAACGGTGAGCGGTCCCGGTTGGACGGACCACCATATACGCCTGCCGGCGCTGCTGATCGCGGCCATAATCGGAACCGCCGGGGCCGTGGCGCTTCTGATCCCGGCGCTGCGGAATTCCCTGGGGAACCTGTCGAGAAGGCTGATACAAAAGCCTTTGCCCCGGGAAATCCACTCGGTACTGGGATTGTACGGCAGCGTTGCTGCTCTGTGGTTTCTGGCTCTTCTGCTTGCCCCATGGCTCGCCCAGTCCTTACTGGTTGCCCCTAACGAGCTGACCTACGAGAGACCCTACATCGAGCACAACATCGGGTACACCCGGAAGGCCTTCAAACTCGACGACATTCGGGAAGAGGAGTATCCCGTCGGGGGGGATTTTACCCGGCAAACCGCAGAGGAGAACCGGGGTGTCATCGATAACACCCGCCTCTGGGACTGGCGGGCCCTGGGTATGGTCTATAAACAATTTCAGGAGATACGACTCTACTACGAATTCGGCGACATCGATGTAGACCGCTACATGATAAACGGCCGGAAGCAGGCGGTAATGGTGGCAGCCCGGGAGATGGAGACCTCAAATCTGCCCGCTGACAGCCAGAATTTTGTGAATACCCGATTCAAATATACCCATGGCTACGGGATAGCCATGAACAACGTCAATGAATTCACTTCGTCGGGGCTGCCTGAACTGCTGATCCGGGACATACCGCCCCGGAGCGACGTCGCCTCCCTCCAGGTTGAGCGCCCGGAAATCTACTACAGCGAGCGCAGCGATTCCCATGTGGTGGTAAACAGCAGCGAAATGGAGTTCGACTACCCGGAAGGGGACAGCAACAGCTACGTCCATTACGAGGGAGACGGAGGGGTACAGATAAGCAGCTTTTTCCGGAAATTCATATTCGGGTACCTTTTCGACGGCACCAGATTCCTGTTGTCCAGCTATCCCACACGCGAAAGCCGCATCATGTTTCATCGGAATATTAGGGACCGGGTTAAAAACCTCGCACCCTTCCTTGAGTTCGACGGGGACGCATATATCGTGCTGGTAGACGGCAAGCTGTACTGGATCATCGATGCCTATACAACTTCCGACACCTACCCCTACAGCGACCATTTCGTCGACGATCCCTTCAATCAGGAAAGCGAAAGACCTCAGGAAAATTTGACGAAGACTCTTTCGGGACTCCCGCTGGGCACTAACTATATCCGCAACTCCGTGAAAACTGTGGTCAATCCCTATAACGGAGACGTTGATTTTTACATATACGACAGGGAAGACCCGATTATCCGGGTATGGCAGAAGATATATCCGGAGCTCTTCAAGGAAAGAAGCGAAATGCCGGAGGAGCTCGTGCAGCATGTCCGCTATCCCGCGGATTTTCTGCAGGTGCAGGGAGAAGTATATGCCCGCTACCACATGCAGGATCCTGAAGTTTTCTACAACCAGGAAGATCTCTGGGTAAGGGCCACGGAGAAGTATTACGGTTCCGTCCAGCCGGTTGAACCATACTACATACTGTGGGAGCGCCCGGGTTCGGATGAACCTGAGTTTATACTGATGCTGCCCTATACCCCCAAGTCCAAGCAGGTACTGATCGGCTGGATCGCCGGTGTCAGCGACCCTGAGAACTACGGCGAGTTCATCGCCTACCAGTTTCCCAAAGAACAGCGCATCCTCGGGCCTCAGCAGATGGAAACGAAGATAGACCAGGACAGCTTTCTGTCGGGCCGGCTCTCCCTCTGGGACCAGCGGGGATCGAATGTCATTCGCGGGAACGTGCTGGTATTACCCTTGAATGGAACCCTTCTGTATGTGGAACCGATCTATCTGCAGTCAGAAACGGCGGCGTACCCCGAGCTGCGGATGGTTGTACTTATGCATCAGGATACCCTGGTCTACGCCGAAACCATGGATGCAGCCCTGGAAAAACTCCATACCGCGGAAACAGAGGGGACTGCAGAGGGAGAAGCGTCCGGGACCGTAACGACGACAGCCCGGCAGGGACTGATCCGGCAGGCCGCCGAAGCCTTTGAGACCTATATAGAAGAGACCGGAAACAGGAATTTCGAAGCCGCCGGAGCTGAACTCCAACGCCTGCAGGAGCTGCTGAACGAGCTCAGCCCGAAGGAGCAGTAAGAGACGGCGGATAAAAGGTGAGGTACGGGCCGCCTTCGATCAAACGCTTCAGATACACAGCCAACTCCATCAGGTGGTAGTCTCCCCACATGCAGGACTCTCCCCGGGGAACTCCGGAAGCGTCGGGCCTGTGGTCCCAGCCTTGCGGTCTGTGATATACCGCATGAAGCAGCAGTCCCTGATGCTCCTTGTCCCGGGAAAGATAGGGCTCCCGGAAGAGGCTGCGCGCAAGCGTCAGACCTGCTTTCTCATAGCGCCTTCCCGCCTCGGAATCACCAGAAAGGGTCAGTAGGCGGCTGAGGCGAAACAGTCCCTGGCCAGCGATTGCGGCGGCGGAACTGTCCACCGGTTCATGGGGATTGAAGGGATCCGCAGCTCTGTCGAGATACCCCGGCATGGCTGACAGCCCCGGAGCGCCGGTATCCCAGTAGGGTATGCCGTCTGCAGGTGTATTTTCAATATAAAAATCCGCCGCGGCACTGGCGCAATCGATGAAACGACACAGGACCGACTGCCTGTCGGGAAGCTGGGGAATCACGCTCTTCGCGACAAACTCGTCGGACAGATCGAAAAACAGCTCCCCAAGTTCCGCGTAGCCGCAGAGTATCCAGGCAAGACCCCGGGTCCAGGTGGAAAAAGGTGAATAGCCCTGCTGGGTCGAAGGTGAGCGGTAGCTGCCGTTGTGGGTGTTAAAAATCGATTCATGAACCACCCGGCCCCGCACGTCCCATATGTCCCGGTCTCGTCCGAAGTAGACATTATAGCGGGCTGTAGTCTCGGCATGCTGGAGAAGCCGGGTCAGCAGGTCGATATCCCTGTCCTGCTCAGCCTTGAGACGGTGACCCAGCAGATGTCCCAGGGCCAGGACTCGAAGGGAACGAAGGGTATCGGAAAAGAGGGAATGGGGACCGTTAAAGGAGTAGATATAACCGAGACCATCCTCGATTTCCGTCCAGCGGGAAGCCTGTACCGCCCCGGAAACCTTGAGGGCCAGTTCATAATAGCGACGCTCCCAGGGATTCTCCTCCATTCTGCCCTCTGCCATAAGACGCAGCAGATTGCCGTAAGTGCTCACGTTATTGAAGCCGTGATCATGCACCCCCGTGTGACTTAGATGGGGAGACATATGCTGGAGGGTCATACTCCGCCCCAGGTCCAGAAAACTCCTGTCTCCGGAGGCATCATACTGGTACAGGGCGTTGCCGAACATGAATCCCTGGGTCCAGTCCGTCCAGCCCCTGGAAGTGTACCGCCCCTCCACGGTAAAGACCGGACTTCCCTGTGCAGGATCCCAGGTTTGAGCCAGGCATTGTATTTTTTCACCGGCCAGATTGAAAAATACATCCAGCCCGGTGGAAATATCCTGAGAAACAATAGTACTATCCGCGTGTATCACCGCCGCATCTCCCGTCCATTCTGTTATCGTTACATCACTTATCAAAGTATAACCCTGCTGGCTCCGAGTCAATTTCTGCGGGTTTATCTGTTTGCAACAGATGTTCAATACATTTATACTTCAGACATGAAAGCTCGCATTCTGCTGCTTGCGGCAGTCTGTTCCCTGGGCATTTATTCACAGCTTCAGGCAGAAACAGTTAAACTCGGGATTTTCCCTTCCAACGAACCGGCCAGGCTCTACCAGGTCATGGAAATCTTCGGCGACTACCTCAGGGAGAAAACCGGCGACAACATTTCAGTAATTGTCAGCCATGATTACAACGAGCTGGGATTGCGGCTTCGGGAAGGGTCCATCGATATAGCATGGCTCAACACCCTGACGTATGTGCGCCTGAAGTCCGTTATCCCGGAAATGGAGTACCTGGCAACCTACATGGAGCGCAGTGAAAGGACGGGAGAGGTAATTCCCTATTACCGGTCGAATATAGTCTGCCTCAAGTCCTCGGGTTTTTCGTCCCTCGAGGATATCCGGGACCAGATGTTTGCCTTTACCGATCCCTCATCGACGTCCGGATACGCCTACCCCAACATGATGCTGAAAAAGCGGGGCATTGATCCGGAAAGCTATTTCCGAAAAGTGTTTTACCTTCGTCAGCACGACAGGGTCGTCGAAGCCCTGCGCCACGGTTCTATTGCAGCCGGCGCCATATCCGACGGGACCCTGTCCGCAGCCATACGCAGATACGGCGATATCTTCAGCGTACTCGCGGAATCGGAACCAATTCCCCTGGATGCGATTGTGAGCACAGCGGACTTTCCTTCCGCTAGAATCGAAGCATACCGCGCCGCCCTGCTATCAATGCCGGCGGAGCACCCCTTCTTTCATGCCATGCAGGAGGTCCTCGGCTGGAACGCCGCGGGTTTTGATGTTCTTGACGACGGGTTCTACGACAGTGTCAGGGAGGCCTTGAAGCAATAGGATGTCTTTTCGGCAAAAACTCTTTCTGCTCATTCTAATACCCTTTATCCTCCTCACGGCGCTTCAGATAGGCGGTCTGCAGCAGCTTATCAAGCAAATACGGAAGACCAGGGAGCAGTACGAAATTTCAGAAATTCAGACCATTGCCTCCAGAATAGAGCTGATGCTCCGCATGATGGAGAACGCGGCTATCAATCTTTCGCGACCAGTAGAGATCAGGAACGCCCTTGAACGGGGGGACAACAACACCCTCTACGACTGGAGTTCCTCCTTTACCCAGAGCTTTGATACAATCCTCTTCAGTGATCAGGATGGAATCGTGATTGCCAGGGCACCGGATGAGTTTCGCTTCGGAGATTCAATAGCCCATCTTCCATTCTTTACCGGCACCCCCGGAGACGAATGTTATCTTGGCGTTACAGAACTTGACGGAGTAAACAGCATCACCGTTTCCAGGCTGATCAAGAAATACAACGATGTCGTTCTGGGCAATGTGACCATCAGCATCGCAATAACACCGGCACGGCTGGCAAC
This sequence comes from uncultured Spirochaetaceae bacterium, assembly GCA_964554875.1. Taxonomy (GTDB): domain Bacteria; phylum Spirochaetota; class Spirochaetia; order JC444; family Marispirochaetaceae; genus Marispirochaeta. The sequence goes on from CAZKQJ010000042.1 coordinate 26,459, forward strand.
ACTTGTCCGGGACCCTGGCGAGATACTGCTCGTCTATACCAATTCGGAACGCGTCAGCTCGAACGACTCGATCAGGCTGCGGAAAGATGCATACCGGGAACTGCCCTATACAGAAAAGTTTGCCCCGGTGCTTTCACATTTTCGAATCACCTTCACTGATTTCAGCACCTATATGCGCCTGCTGGAACTGCAAAGGTCCATGACCATAAGCAGTCTGCTTGCCCTGTTCATTACCTCCCTCGTTCTCTTCCTGCTGCTGCGTCGGGAGCTGCGCCCTTACAGCTATATTACCTACGCCCTGATTCACTATGCCGAGCAGAAGAGCGACCTGGCCTCCACCCGGGAACAGCTGGAAACGATACCGAAAAACACCAACCGTGATGCCGGAAGAATAGCCGCGGCCCTGCTGCGTATGCTGGAGGCGGTCCAATCCAACCTGAGTCATATAGAAACCATCGCCCAGAAAGACGCCCTGACCGGACTTGCAAACCGACGCTCCCTCGATTCGCTCCTTACCGCGGAGATAGAAAAGTCGGCCCGCTATTTTAGCCCGCTGTCCGTTATTCTCCTCGATATCGACCACTTCAAGGAGGTCAATGACAACTTCGGACATCAGAGCGGAGACACCGTACTCAAACGGCTTGCAGCGCTTCTGGAAGCAAACAGCCGTTCCAGCGATCTTATCGGCCGCTGGGGGGGCGAAGAGTTCATGATAATATCGCCGGGATCATCTTCCGAGAAAGCCCGTATATACGCGGAAAAACTGCGGGACCTGCTGGAAAATCAGAATTATTCCATAAAGATACAGGCAACCGGAAGCTTCGGCATCGCCGGATATCAGTCGGGGGATTCAGTTTCGAGTCTGATAGAACGGGCGGACAGAGCCCTGTATCGTGCTAAAACCGGCGGAAGAAACCGGGTGGAAATTGAGCCTCCTGATCAGGCGGGAAAATCAGTATAGTCCAGCAGGGGTTTCCAGCGGACCTCTTCATGGCCGAGATTCCTGGCAAAGGAATCGACCAGGGACGAAACCAGGTGATTCACTTCGCCGGCTGTCATTCCTTCCAGGGACAAAACACCCCCCGCAGACCTGTCGTGCCCTCCGGCATTATCCTTTACCAGAGGCAGCTTTTTAATCAGGGTGCCGGCGTTCATCCGTTCGCTGGAGGTTCGTATGGAGATTATCAGACTCTGCTTGAATATTCCGGTACAGAGAACGGAGCTGATGCGCTCGTGCTTGAGAAAAAAATCCGCCATCTCGGCGACAATCTCGGGATGATAGATCTTCGTCAGATGGGTGCATATGGTGTTGCGGTAAATCAGGGCGTTGTTCAATGCCCTCCCAAGCTGCAGAAAATAGTAGTGCGGCAGGTTGGGATTCACTATCTCCCCGTATTTCCGGATGCTCGCCTGGGTATAGACGGTCAGGTATGCCTGAATATCCGCGGCGGCAGCCTCCCGGTGCATGCTCTGGGTTTCCGAATCGATGGCATAGGCCAGGGCTGTGGCAATATCCGCGGGTATCTCGATTTTCGCCGCTTTTAACAGCTCTACCAGAATGGTCGCCGTGGCCCCTATCTCCGGGTTAATCAGGGCCAGGTCGGCCAGGGTGTCCTTGCGCGGCGGATGGTGGTCGATCACGATGGTGCATCTGTCCCTGGCACTCAACACGTTGTTTCCAGCTCCGGGCTGTGAATCGATGAGCGCCATGGAGTCATAACGGGAACGCTTGATCCGGTTATACTGCTTGAGGTGTATTCCCAGCTTTTTTACCATAGCGCGGTTTTCCGCCCTGGCAATAATACCGGAGTAGGCGATACTGGAACTGAGCTTGAATTTCTCCTTCAGCAGAAGCTGCAGGGCCGCCCCGGAGGCTATGGCATCGGGATCAGGATGAGTGTGCAGCAGAATAAGGAGCTCCTCCCTGTTCGCCAGAATATCCCCCAGGCGCTTGAGAACGGACTCTGCATTCCAGCTGTTTTTTCCGTTCGACATCAGGACTTTCCGGGACCCATAATGAAAAACCTATGGCATGGAAACATCACTTTCAGTATACTATAACAGTCCCGGTAATGAAACCGTATAGGAACAGAAAGAAATGCGACTATCCCTGAAAAACAGACTGCTTGTTCTACTCAGCATCACCATGCTCACGGCATTCGTTCTGATAAGCGTTTTGAACTATTCCACCGCGCGAAGGGCAATAACCTACGAGATAACCAGTTCGTCTCTTCCTCTTCTCAGGGAGAATATCTATTCGGAGATTCGGGAGGACTTTATTCCTTCCATGAATATAGCCTCCATGATGGCCACCGATTCATTCCTCAAGAACTGGGCTCTGAAGGGAGAAGAAGATCAGACTCAGGTCGTACAATACCTCAGGGAAATCAGGGACAAGTACGGCTATGAATCGACCTTCTTCGTATCCGCCTTGAGCGGCAGATACTACCACTACGACGGCATTCTCAAGACCATCAGTCCCGATGACCCCCACGACATCTGGTTCTATGATTTCATTCAGTCCGGAAAGGAGTTTGAACTGGATGTTGACAGTGATGAAGCAGCAAAAAACCGGCTGACCATTTTCTTCAACTACAGGGTGCAGGATTATGACGGAAGGCTCCTGGGCGTAACAGGTGTCGGCATCGTCATGGACGATTTCGCGGGATACCTGCGGAACCGGCAGGAAAAATACAACCGGCGCATATTTCTCACGGACCATCAGGGACTAATACAGGCCCACTCCGATCCTGACAAAGTGGAACGGGAGTCCATAACCCGGAAACCCGGCATTTCAACAATCGCCCAGGATATTCTTCTGGCCGAAGACAGCCCTCTGAACGCAAGCTACGACAGTGACCATGGCCGCGTATTGGTTACTTCCCGCTATATTCCCGCCATAGACTGGTTTTTGCTGGTGGAACAGGATGAAAACGATGCCCTGGGCAGCACCCGGGCAGCTCTGATCCGGACCATACTGATCGGGATAGTCGCTTCTCTTCTGATTATTCTGTTCAGCACCCTCACTATAAACCGTTATCATGCCCGTTTAAAGGAACTGGCAACCACAGACAGCCTGACCGGCTGCTCAAACCGACGAGAACTGGAAAAACAGCTTGAACGCCTCCAGTACCGGAAGGCCCGCTACGGTTCCGATGTAGCCCTGATCATCATAGATGTCGACAACTTCAAGCGCCTTAACGATACACGGGGTCACCAGGTGGGGGATCAGGTACTCAAGGTCCTGACGGGAACCATCCAGGAGAGCATTCGCCCGGATGACACCCTGGCACGCTGGGGGGGAGACGAGTTTGTAATCCTCATTGAAGACAACCTTACTGCGGCCCGGACCGTTGCCGAACGGCTCAGGTATTTCTTTTTCAAGAACTGGACGGAGCAGAGACCCGAAGGTCCGGCCATATCCCTCAGCATGGGTATTGCTGAATTGGGGAGCACCGAAGATACGGCCAGCCTGATACAGAAAGCCGACAGCGCCCTGTACCGGGCAAAGCGCTCCGGAAAGGACAGGATCGAAGTATCCTGAGCCCGGACAACCTTCCAGCACAGGGCTCTTTATGATATTTTTACAGGACCAGTATGATACATCGAGCAACGGAAACCATCCTCATAGATCAGGACTGTATTGGCGGGAACTCTCATATCGAAAAACTTTCTCGAGGGTATCGGATAGCCGTTTACTCCGGGACAGGTCCTCACATCCGGGAAATACCACCGGACGCAGTTTTTCTTATCAGCGACAAGAATACTCTCCTTTCTGAGGGTGAATCCCGGGGGATTTTTACCCTTCAGATTATGAACTCCAGTAATCTTACCCAGATGAGCGAGATTCCTCCCGAACGGCTGGTATTCCACAGCCTGGATGCCGCTGCCGACTGGATACTGCTGCACCCGAATGCGCGGGAAGACCTGGAGAAGGCCATAGATAAGGGAGCACTCTCCTTGCGGCAGGGAAAACTGACCGCCTTCCCCACCGAGACAGTATACGGACTTGGGGCAGATGCACTGAACCGGGAGGCCGTAAAGCTGATCTTCAAAGCCAAGCAGCGTCCGTTCTACGACCCGCTGATCGTCCACATAAGCGAGCTGCAGCAGATCGACACGCTGGTTCTGGAGTTTCCCGAAAGGGCCCGCAGGCTGGCAGAAGCCTTCTGGCCAGGCCCCCTGACCCTTGTGTTGAAAAAAGACCCCCGGGTCCCGGATATCGTAAGCGCCGAACACCCGACGGTGGCGATACGTATGCCCTCGAATCCCTGGGCACGGGAGCTTATTCACAGAGCCGGCACCCCGGTGGCAGCCCCCAGCGCCAACCTTTTCGGACGAACGAGCCCCACCACCGCAGCCCACGTAGCGGAACAGCTGTCAGGCAGCTACGAGGTTCTGATAGACGCCGGCGCGTGCCGGGTGGGGCTTGAATCCACCGTCCTCTCCCTGGCGGGGGATCGGCCCCTCCTGCTGCGAAGCGGGGGGGTAAACAGGCTGCAGATAGAGGAGATTATCGGACCTGTAGGAGTTCCGGCAAAGACAGAGGCCAGGGATGCCGAGAGCCCGGGCATGCTGCCCAGCCATTACGCGCCCCTGACTCCCCTGCTGATGGTTCAGGATGTGCGGGATTACGCGGAGGATAAAAATATCGGCTGCATTCTCTACGAGAAACCCGTCATGGATTTTGCGGGCCCCACTGTACAGGTGAGCGGAAGCCGCAACGCGGATGAGATAGCAGTAAATATCTATGCCGCCCTTCGCAGTCTCGACGGGAAGGGTTTGAGCCTGATTGTATGCGAATGGTGTCCCGACGACGGAATCGGGACGGCTGTAAATGACCGGCTGCAGAAGGCCTCTGCGAAACCTTAAGGATAGCCCAGGGCATCCCTTATCTTCCGCCAGGAGGCGAGTTTCCGTTCAAAGGGCACGGCGTGAGCGGGACTTGTGGAGGGAAGCCGCAGTAACTCAATACCATCGGGAAGGGAAAATCTTCCCTTAAAAAGGGTATAGGCCCGTGTCCCGTTGCAGAAAACCTGGGTAATTCCGGGACAGGCGGTAAAAAGGGAGGCGAAGTCGTTCAGCTCCTCCTCCCGGATATTCTGATCCAGGCTTCCCTTTCGATAGCAGGTCCCGACAACATCCCACAGGGCTATGGAATGGCGCAGAAGCATCTCTTTCCGGGCAGCATATTCCGCCGGCAGGGCTTCCTCCAGCAGGGCGGCCATGAGGGGCCAGAAGGCGTTTCGGGGATGAGCATAGTATTGCCCCCGGCGCAGGGATTCCTCCCCCGGCATAGAGCCGAGAATCAGCACCCGGGGATTCCGGGGACAAACAGGCGGAAAGGAGTTCAGTCGTTCCGGCATCCCCGTCAGCATACAGAAAAAGTGGGAATACGTCATTGCTCAGGACGTCCGGGAGGTATATAACGTAAATCAGGAGGCAGGGGAGAATGTTTTCCAAAAAAAAGGTCGGGTTGACTTTGAGCGGCGGAGCCGCCCGCGGCTTTGCCCATATCGGTGTATTGAAGGTACTGCAGGAAAACTCGATACCCATTGATTATGTAAGCGGAACGAGTGTGGGCTCAATACTAGGAGCCCTGATCTGCGGCGGCTACAGCTGGGAAGAAATCCTTAAGATCGCCAGAAAACTGAAATGGTCGGAGCTGGTCCGCCCCAGCCTCTCGGGTATGGGTCTTGTCAAGTCCGATCGCCTGGAGAACTTCATTAACGACCTGCTGGGGTCTGTGGAATTCAGCGATCTCGAAATCCCCTTACAGGTAGTGGCCGTGGACCTCAACAAGGCCGAGGAGCTTATCTTCGACTCAGGTTCCGTAGCCCGGGCAGTCCGGGCAAGTTCATCAGTACCGGGGATCTTCGAGCCGGTAATTGAAGATGACCGGGTCCTGGTAGACGGCGGGGTCATAAACAACCTTCCCTGTTCCCTGGTCCGGAAGATGGGAGCGAATAAGGTCATTGCCGTGGACCTGAATGCAAATCCCTCCAACGATCAGCCGCCGGAGAACCTGCTGGACATTACCTACCGGAGTTTCGCGATAATGCTGAACAACAGCAGCATGGAAGGACGAAGCAACGCCGACATAGTCATTCAGCCGGAACTGCATGACTACAACTACCACGATCTTTCGAAAGCCGACGAGATGGTGCAGAAAGGAGAGGAGGCCGCCAAGGCTCTTCTTAAACGCCTGAAGCGGCTCCGCTGATCCCCTCCCCCGAACCATCGGGCTATTTACTCTCCTTCTCTGTCAGGTAGCGCTCAGCTTCCAGGGCAGCCATGCAGCCCGACCCCGCCGCAGTGACCGCCTGGCGGTACACCTTGTCCTTTACGTCTCCACAGGCGAAGACCCCGGGAATCTCGGTTACCGTGGAGTCCGGCTTTGCTACGAGGTAGCCGGTCTCGTCGGTCTTCAGCTGACCCTGCAGAAAGGCCGTATTGGGGGTATGACCGATGGCGTAGAAGAGCCCCTTCGCCGGGATCTCGTAGACCTCACCGCTCTTGTTGTTCCTGACCTTCACACCGCCCAGAAAACGCATACCGAATTTGTTCGGTTCACCCTGCAGAGCTTCGAGGGCATTGGTGTTCCAATGAATCTCGATTTTCGGATTATTGAAGACCCGGTCCTGCATGGCCTTGCTCGCCCTGAAGACATCCCGGCGAACGAGCATGTGAACGGAAGAACCGAATTTTGAGAGGTAGCTTGCCTCCTCACAGGCTGTATCTCCACCACCTATAACCACAAGGGGCTGGTCCCGGTACATGGGGAGGGCTCCGTCGCAGACAGCACAGGCGGAAATCCCCTTCTGCCACAGTTCCTCTTCGCCTTCGATATCAAGCCGCTTCGCGGTTGCCCCGGTAGCGATAATAATCGTCTCCGCAAGGTACTCCTCGGCGCTGTCACCGGTACCGACGATAACCTTCTTGGGATCGGATTTCAGGTCCACGGATTCCACGGTTTTAGTCTCAATACGGGTCCCCAGCCGCTGGGACTGCTCCCTCATTTTGTCCATGAGAACAGGACCGCTTACTCCATCCGGAAAGCCTGGATAATTCTCCACCTCGGTTGTGGTAGTCAACTGTCCACCAGCAGCCACCCCGGCAGCCATGAATCCTTCAAACATCAAAGGGTTCAAATCCGCCCGGGCGGCATAAATTGCCGCGGTATGTCCGGCGGGTCCCGACCCGATTATAATTGTCTTTTCAACCTTTTCAGATGCCATAATTTGTGTTCCTCCTGAATGCTCCCAGGGACAAACCCGGTTTCTATATATATAAATATCTTAATATTTATCTAAAATGTCAATGCCTCGGCAATCTTCCCTGCACTCCAGAGAACGAAATCACGGTCCCACTCCTCATATTGAGTCGCCTCGTCGGACACTGCCAGGCGAAAGCGTTGTCGTCGGTATTCAAGTCGTCCTTCCAGGCTTCCGATGGGTTCAGATTCCTCACCCACAAGCTGACCGTCCAGGCTTATCTGATATCGCTTGGAAAGAAAGCCCGGACTCCTGTCTTCCCATTGCCGGAAGCTTGTACGCAACACAAGCGAGACAGCCCTCCCGGAATTTTTCCCGGGAGACAGCTTCTTCCCTGCCGCGTCGGCGATACGGCGGGTATATTCATCGCTGTCAGCGGCGGTAATAACAATCACCGTCCCAGGAAGAATCTTTTCGAAAAGTTCCAGCTCAAGCCCCGGATCGTCCCGTCCCGCAGGAATCCCGTTGCAGGAAGCAAGAATAAACAGAAGAAGAACGGAACAGGGCAGCACCGTTTTTCCCGCTCGACGAATGAAGTTTAACAGCATATGCAAAAGATACAGTAACTGAGGTTCCGGAGCAACTAGGTAAATCCGCTCACCTTGAGGACCGTCAGAATCACAGTAAGGCTCAGAAAACAGAGGGAGGTACTGACAAGGATGACGCTCCCGGCGGTGTCCCGATCCGCCCCCATGGCATCGGCCATGGGATAGCTCGCCACCGCCGTCGGTGCGCCGGAGAAAACCGCGAGGATAACCAGGGCTTCTCCGCCAAGACCAAGAATGATTCCAATGAATACCGCAAACAGCGGTAAAAGAAAAAGCTTCAGAAAGGAACTGATTGCCGCAAGCGGATAATGGCCCCCTGAGCGATATTCCCCCATGGAACCGCCGATTCCCACCAGAGCAAGAGGAAGGGCGAGTCGCTGCAGGTACGTCAGCGCGTCGGTCAGAACCGCCGGAAGAGAAATCCTTGCTGCGGAAACGATAACACCAAGAATAATCGAGGTAATCAGGGGATTCCGAAAGCTTTTTCCAAGCACGGCTAAGGATCTCTTCAGGGGATGGGCATGTACCTCGACATCATTCCCCAGCAAGGAGAGAACCACCACGCTGGCAAAATTATGGAGAGGTAAAAAGAAAGCAATGAGAAGAGCGCCGGCCGGGACCCATTCGGCCCCCAGTATCTGGTCCAGTACGGCCAAACCGATAATGGCAAAGTTGCCCCGAAGGGCTCCCTGAACAAAAGAAGCCTTCTGAGAGTCTGAGAGACGCAGCGCACCGCCCACCAGATACCCGGCCATTGTGGTCAGCAGCATTGCAACGGTAAAGGAGAGGATCTCCCGCCAGGGAAGACCGCTCGAAAAATCGGCCCCGGCGGTGTTCAGAAAAACCAGCGCCGGCATGGCCACATAGAAAACAAGCCTGTTGGCGCTGCCGATAAAGGAGTCGTCCACCCACCGAAGCGCAAAGGCCACATAACCGAGAAGCAGAACCAGAAATATGGGCGAAATCTTCAGCAGTATCAGCGTCAGTACAGCCATAGGATCCCCTCATCTAGGCGTTTAACGACGCCAGAACGAGGGCACAAGCAGCACCAGGACCGTATAGACCTCTAGCCTCCCCACAAGCATGGCAATACTCAAAACCCATTTTATATACGGTTCATAAAAAGCGTAGTTCATCGTCGGCCCAACCCTGGCGAAACCGGGGCCAATATTCCCCACTGTAACCAGGGCACTGGAAAATGATGTTACCAGATCGTATCCCCCGGTCGAAACAACCGCAGTGGTAATCAGCAGACATAAAAAATAAAGGGTAAAAAAGCCCATAACCGTATAGATGAAATCCTTGCGCACCGGTTCACCATTGATCCTGACAACATGCACCCCTTTATGGCGAAAGAGGTACTTCATCTCGTTCACAGCCTGCTTGAAGAGGGTAACGATTCGTATTACCTTGATGCCCCCGCCGGTGGATCCGGAGCATCCTCCGACAAACATGAGAAAGAAAAGAATGTATTTGGAAAATGCGGGCCAAAGATCAAAGTCGGCGGTTGCATAACCCGTTGTCGTCAGAACCGTGGCGGACTGGAATCCCGCATAGCGCAGACTTTCGGCAAAGCCCTGATACACGACATTGTTCAGGGAGAATGCCAGGACCAGGGTGGTCCCCCCAAAGATTGTCAGGTAGGCCAGAAACTCGGTATTCCTTACCAGGTCACGGAATCGTCCCTGAAGGGCACGAAAGTAGAGACCGAAGTTCAGGCCCGCGGCCACCATGAAAACGGTAATGACGATATCAATGTAGGCAGAGTTGTAGTGTCCGACACTGGCCGCTTTCGGGGAGAATCCCCCGGTTGCCAGGGTGCCGAATGTATGGGTCAGGGCATCGAAGAGGTTCATTCCTCCGAACATCAGGAGGGCCGTTTCCAGCACCGTGAGCCCAAGGTAGATCAGCCAGAGAATCTTGGCGGTCTCGGCAACCTTGGGGCTGATTTTTTCCAGGGTCGGCCCCGGGGATTCAGCCCGCATAAGCTGGGCGCCGCCGACGCCGAGAATCGGCAGAATCGCTACTGTCAGTACGACGATTCCCATACCCCCAAGCCAGTGGGTCAGGGAGCGCCAGAAGAGCAGTGCCGGAGACATAGCCTCGATATCCGTGAGGATCGATGCCCCGGTGGTGGTGAATCCGGAAATCGTCTCGAAAAAAGCGTCGGTATAGCTGGGTATTTCACCGGAAATAAAAAACGGCAGCGCACCAATGGCAGAGGCAGTCAGCCAGCTCAAGGTCACCAGCAGGAAGCCCTCTTTTGCCCGGAGGTAACGCCGTCTGAAGGGCCGGGTTGCAAAATAGACAATCACACAGACCAGGGTCGTAGGGATAATCGTAAAAAGAAAGGAGAACACCACTTCCATGTTCTGCCCGTAGACTGCAATACCCAGGGGAATAATCATGAAAAACGAGACAATTGCGATCAGGGCCGAAAGGATATTAAAGATCAGACTGTACTGAATCATTTTCCGGTAATCGCTCCCTCGATCTTTTTCATATCGTCGGTGCGGGCGATAACGAACACCCTATCGTTCATCTGGAGCATAAAATCACCGTTCGGAAGAATCTGCTCATCCTGCCGGACCACCAGCATAATCAGGCTCTGTTTCGGCAGGCGGATATCCTTGATCGTCTTACCCGCAATGGGCGAACCCTTTTCGATGGAAAATTCGATTATCTCAAAAAGACTGTCCGAAATACTATGTACAGTACGAACGTTTCCACGGCGAATAATCTTGAGAATACTGTTTACCAGGGCGTTGTTCAGACTTACAACAACATCGATTCCAAGCTCACTGGCCATGTTTACATAGCCCCGGCGCTGTACCAGGGCGATGGTACGGGAGATACCCAGCTTCTTGGCATACATTGCAGTGATAATATTGAGTTCCTGGTTACCGGTGGCGGTGAGCAGAAGATCGTAGCCCTCTATATCTCCCTCTTCAAGGATGCCCTCGCTGGAGATGTCCGCATTGGTTACATGGGCGTCCGGATAGCGCTCATTCAAGAGTTTGCATTTGTCGTAGTCCTGCTCAATAAAGTGGATTACCCGGCTTCTTTTTTTGGGAACAAAGCGGCTGAGTATCTTTCGTAACATACCGCTCCCTTCGTCAGTCGGCTGATACAGCTGGTCTGCAATGTAGCGGCTGACCTTACCGCCCCCCACAATGGCTATCCTATGGATCGGCGCCTTGTAGCGGCCATTTATTTCAAGGATCCTGTCCAGCTCCGCTTCGCTCCCCAGCAGATGGAGCTGGTCTCCGGCAAATACGACAGTATCCCCTGAGGGAATCATGTACTCGTCGTTACGGTTCAGAAGGGCGATAAGAAAGTTACTGTCCGTTTCCGCCCGCATCAGGCGCACAGGTTTTCCCACAAAAGGAGAGTCCTCGGGGATAACGACATCACAGAGCTGAAGGTCTCCCTGATCAAAGAGGAGTATATTGCTCTTTGCTCCCCGCTCTATCGACCGGAGAATTACCCTGGCGGTTTCGATTTCCGGATTTACCACATGGTTTATGCCGAAAAGCGGGTTCTCCAGCATCCTGGAGGCTGAATAGTCAAGATTGCGCACCCTGGCGATGGTTACGGGCCTGGAAAACTCAGCTGCCACCAGGCCACAGGAAATCAAATTAATTTCGTCACTATCTGTGACTGCGACAAAAAAATCAGCCTCCTCGATGCCTGCTTCGCGCAGAACCGCGGGACTGTTTCCCTCGTCATTAATTACGTGACAATCAACAGCGTTGGCCAGCTGCTTGGCCACCGCAAGGGATTTCTCAATCACCGTTACCTGCTTGTCTTCACTGACAAGCTGGCGGGCAAGGTTATACCCGACCCGACCGCCGCCCAGAATAATTATGTTCATCGCAGGATACGGTATGACATCCTCCCGGACCTGTCAACTAATTAGCCTGACCAATTTTAAGGTTTTGGTAGTGTCCATAACCGTGGGGATGAGCTGAAGCAAACTCCTTGTTCCGC
>CAZKQJ010000043.1:0-37220 GCA_964554875.1 uncultured Spirochaetaceae bacterium
GCAGAGACAAACAGATTCATTGTCCTCGACAAATACACCAAAGAATGGCAGGTTGCTGAAAGCTATCAAAGTGAAGCCGATCTGGAGCGGGAGCTTATTGAAGACCTGCAAAACCAGGGCTATGAATATCTTCCAGACCTGAACTCGTCAGATAAAATGCTGGCTAATGTGCGTGAACAGCTTCAGGTTTTGAATGGCGTAACCTTCCAGGAGGGTGAGTGGAAACGCTTTGTTGAACAATACCTGGACAAACCCGGCGATACTCTCATCGACAAAACCCGTAAAATACATAATGACTATATTCATGATTTCGTCTTTGATGACGGCCATATTGAAAACATTTACCTTCTGGACAAAAAGAATATTGCTCACAATAAGGTTCAGGTCATTAAACAGTTTGAACAGACCGGCACCCAGGCCAATCGCTATGATGTGACGATTCTGGTAAACGGTTTGCCCTTGGTACAAATCGAACTGAAAAAACGCGGCGTGGCTATCAGGGAAGCCTTTAATCAGGTTCACCGCTACAGCAAAGAGAGTTTCAATACTGAGAACTCTTTGTTTAAATATCTGCAGCTTTTTGTCATTTCCAACGGTACCGACAGCCGCTATTTTGCCAATACAACCAAACGTGATAAAAACAGCTTTGACTTTACCATGAACTGGGCGAAAGCCGATAACACTCTGATTAAAGATCTTAAAGATTTTACCGCTACCTTTTTCCAGAAAAACACCTTGTTAAGCATATTGCTGCACTATTCGGTATTTGATGTCAGTGATACCTTGCTGGTCATGCGTCCCTACCAGATTGCCGCCACGGAACGTATTTTATGGAAAATTAAAAGCTCCTGGCAAGCCAAAAACTGGAGCAAGACAGAAAGCGGCGGGTATATTTGGCACACCACCGGTTCGGGTAAGACCTTGACGAGCTTTAAGGCTGCCCGTTTGGCTACCGAACTGCATTTTATTGATAAAGTGTTTTTTGTGGTGGATCGGAAAGACCTGGACTATCAAACCATGAAGGAATACCAGCGCTTCTCTCCCGATAGCGTCAATGGTTCCGACAGCACCGCCGGTTTAAAACGCAATCTTGATAAAGATGACAATAAGATTATCGTAACAACCATTCAAAAGCTCAATAACCTCATGAAAAGTGAAGGCAGCCTGCCTGTTTACCAGAAACAGGTTGTCTTTATCTTTGATGAGGCACACCGCAGCCAGTTTGGAGAAGCCCAAAAGAACCTGAAGAAGAAATTCAAACAGTATTACCAGTTCGGTTTTACCGGCACTCCCATCTTTCCGGAAAATGCCCTGGGAGCGGAAACCACAGGCAGTGTATTCGGACGGGAGTTGCATTCGTATGTCATAACCGATGCCATACGGGATGAGAAAGTACTGAAATTTAAGGTAGATTATAACGATGTTCGCCCAAAGTTTAAGGACATTGAAAGCGAGCAGGACGAGAAAAAGCTCACCGCCGCGGAAAACAAGCAGGCCCTGCTGCATCCCGACCGTATAACTGAGATTACCCAGTACATCTTGAATAATTACAGGCAAAAAACTCATCGTTCCCACGCCGGAGCCAAAGGCTTTAATGCCATGTTTGCCGTAAGCAGTGTTGATGCTGCCAAAGCCTATTATGAATCCTTTAAAAACATGCAGAAGGAACCCGACGGCAATAAAAAGCTGAATGTGGCCACCATATTCTCTTTTGCAGCCAATGAAGAACAGGATGCTGTTGGTGAGATCCTTGATGAGAGCTTTGAGGTTTCAGCAATGGAGAACAGTGCCAAGGAATTCTTGAGCGCTGCTATTGCTGACTATAATACTGCTTTTAAAACCAACTTTGGTGTAGACAGCAGGGGCTTTCAAAACTATTACCGCGATCTCGCCCAGCGGGTAATAAAGCAGGAAGTGGATTTGCTGATTGTGGTAGGCATGTTCCTGACAGGCTTCGATGCACCGACTCTGAACACCCTGTTTGTTGATAAAAACCTGCGTTACCACGGCTTAATGCAGGCCTTCTCACGTACAAATCGTATTTACGATGCGACAAAAACCTTTGGGAATATCATTACTTTCCGGGATCTGGAACCGGCTACAGTCGATGCTATTACCTTGTTCGGTGATAAAAACACCAAAAACGTTGTTTTGGAAAAAAGTTATAAGGAGTACATGGAAGGTTTTACCGATATCACCACCGGCGAGGCCCGCCGTGGATATCTGGATGTGGTAGCAGAATTACAAAGACGTTTCCCAAATCCTGAAGAGATAGAAAAAGAGAAGGACAAAAAAGAGTTCGTCAAACTATTTGGCGAGTATTTAAGGATTGAAAACATACTTAATAACTACGATGAGTTTGCCGGCTTGAAAGCTTTGCAAAACGTCAATCTGGATGACCCCGAGGCGGTCGAAGCATTTAAAGAAAGACATTATCTGGATGATGACGACCTCACCAAGATGAAATCCATTGATGTTCCATCAGAACGCTTGATTCAGGATTACCGTTCTACCTATAACGACACCCGCGATTGGCTGCGCCGCGATAAGGACGCTGACCAAAATAATTCTTCTGGTATCGATTGGGATGATGTGGTTTTTGAAGTTGACTTGCTTAAATCCCAGGAAATAAACCTGGATTACATCCTTGAACTGATTTTTGAAAACAACAAAAGAAATAAGAGCAAGGCAGAATTAATTGAAGAGGTGAGAAGACTTCTACGTTCCAGCCTGGGCAACCGTGCCAAAGAAAGCCTGATGGTGGATTTTATTAATCGGACAAACCTGGATAATATAGACGATAAGGCAGGTATAATTGATGCTTTCTTTACATTTGCGCAAGCAGAACAAAAGCGTGAGGCTGATGAACTCATTCGTTCTGAAAGTTTAAATGAAGAAGCTGCAAGGAGATACATTACAACATCATTAAAGCGAGAGTTTGCCAGTGAAAATGGTACTGAATTGAATTCAACTCTGCCTAAAATGAGCCCTCTTAATCCGCAATACAAAGCAAAAAAACAAAGTGTTTTCCAAAAAATTGCTGCATTTGTAGAAAAATATAAAGGTGTCGGAGGTCATCTATGACAAAAGCATTGTTTTTCCTAGTGGCGACAATCCTGATACTCTCCCTGTTCACCGGATGCCTACCCAGGGAAACCCATCTGGCCGGAGAGAGGCCCGCGGGCTTTCTTATGGGAATCTGGCACGGATGGATTGCTCCCATCTCCCTGATAGTCGGGATATTCAGCCCCGGAGTACGGGTATATGAGCCCTTCAACAGCGGATGGTGGTACGATTTCGGCTTCTACATCGCCATTATTTCCGGTTTTGGAGGTATCAGCCTGACCCGCAAAAAGGCATCCGCGCACAGGGAGAGGCTCTGACGGAATCTTCGCCTCCGCTGGCATTGTGTTCAATAATCATATATGATAAGCAGTATACAGATTTTCTTCGAACCGCCGGACCTGCAGGATACTCATCCATGGTGTGGTGGTCGACGGGTACGACGGGAAACTGACGTGCCTCCCGTGCTTGGAAAGGAGAGAATATCAAAGATCTTTACAGCCGCGAAATCAGTTATCTCCGTATCTCCATTACCGACAAATGCAACCTGCGCTGCAGCTACTGCATGCCCGAGGGAGAGGTTCTCCGGAGAAAACATTCAGATTTCCTGAGTTTTGAGGAGATAAGCCGCATTACCGAGGCTGCAATCTCCCTGGGAATACGGAAGGTACGCCTCACCGGAGGAGAACCCCTGGTCAAACGGGGTATCTGCGACCTTGTCGCGATGCTCAAAGCCCTCCCGGGCCTGGAACATCTTGCAATGACCACCAACGGGCTACTCCTGGGAAGCATGGCCCAGGAACTCAAAAACTCAGGGCTCGACAGCATGAACATATCCCTGGACAGACTGAATCCTGAACGCTACCATCGGATAACCCGGGTTGGAGACCTCAGCATCACCCTGGCAGGAATCGAAAGCGCCCGGAGACTCGGCTTTCCCATCAAGATCAACACCGTAGTCATGGAAGATACCCCGGACGGGGAAATCGCGGCCCTGGCAGAGTTCTGCCGCCGGAAAGGCTTCCGTCATCAGCTTATCAACCACTACAGCCTGAGCGCTGACAAGAAAGACAACTACAGCTTCGACAGGCCGCCGAAATGTTCCGCCTGCAACAGGATCCGCCTGCTGGCGGATGGGAAGCTGAAACCCTGCCTCCACTCGGACCATGAGGTTCAGGTGGATATGAGCGACATCGCAGGATCGATCCGGGCAACAATACAGAAGAAACCCGAACGGGGCGGTGTCTGCTCGAACCGCTCCATGGTGGAGATTGGAGGATAGGATGGAACTGAGCCACGTCGACGCCGCCGGCAACGCCCGCATGGTGGATGTTTCCGCGAAACCGAAGGTATTGCGCACTGCCTCCGCCGCGGGGAGCATCCACATGCAGCCGGAAACCGCGGAGCTGATCAGAAAGAACGGAATACAGAAAGGGGACGTCCTTACCACTGCCAAGCTTGCCGGCATCAACGGCGCCAAGCAGACGGCCACACTGATCCCCCTCTGTCACACCATCGCCATCGACCATGTCGACCTGGAGTTCGAAGTCTTCGAAAGCGGGGTTCATATCCGCTCCCGGGCGGTCTGCACCGACAAGACGGGCATAGAAATGGAGGCCCTCACGGCGGTCAGCGTGGCCGCCCTTACCATCTACGACATGTGCAAAGCGGCGGACAAATCCATGCGGATCGGCGAAATCCGGCTGCTGGAAAAAACCAAGGAAGAACGGACCTGAAGATCATGAGAAAATCCTTTACAATCCTGTCCATTAACATCTCCGAGAAAGCAGGGGAACAGAAGACCCCCGTACCCCGGGCAACCCTGCGCCCCGACCACGGCCTCGAGGGGGATGCCCACGCCAGAAACTGGCACCGTCAGATATCCCTCCTGGCGGACGAAGACGTCGAGACAATGCGGGGCAAGGGAGTGGAACTCAATGCCGGGGACTTTGCCGAAAACATCACCACCCGGGGTGTGGATCTTGCCTCCATACCGGTGGGTGCAAAGCTCTATCTTGGAGAGACGGTGCTCGAGGTAACCCAGCACGGCAAGGCCTGCCACCACGACTGCGAGGTTTTCCGCAAGGTCGGAGACTGCGTAATGCCCCGGAAAGGGATCTTCGCCAGGGTCCTCAAAGGGGGAGAAATCAGCTGTGAAACTCTCTGTTATTACGATATCTGACCGGGCATCCAGAGGGGAATACCAGGACCTTTCCGGACCGGCAATTATGGAGCTGCTGAGGGACTCCTTTCCCGAGGCCGAAATCCGGAGTGTCATCGTCCCCGATGATGCCCAAGCCCTCATTTCCTCCTTTGAAAACCATAGCGACGCGGACTATATCCTGACCACCGGGGGGACGGGAATCTCCCCACGGGACATTACCCCGGAGACCACCGAAACATGGTGTGAAAAATCCCTCCCGGGGATCGCGGAGTTGCTGCGGGCCAAATCCTGCGAAGAGACCCCCAACGCCCTCTTTTCCCGGGGTTATGCGGGAATAAGGGGAAAGACCATCGTCGTCAACTTTCCCGGCTCCGTAAAGGCAGTCCGATTCTGTACCGGACTTCTTGTACCCGTCATGGAGCACGGGGTGCGCATGCTCCGGGGCGAAGGCCATGGCTGAGCTTTTCCGTCTCAGCCGTCCTCAGGATGCCCTGGAGACCCTGCTCTCCGCCCTCCCCTCCGGAAACTTCCGTCGGGAAACCCTGCCCCTTGAAGAGGCCCTGGGACGGGTCTGTTCCGGGGAGATCCGTTCACCCCAGGCCCTCCCCTCCTTCGTACGCAGCACCATGGACGGTTACGCCGTCAGGGCCGCGGACACCTACGGCGCCAGCGAAGGGCTCCCTGCCTACCTGCAGCTTTCAGGGGAGGTCCCCATGGGGTCGGCCCCCGCCTTCAGCCTTAAAAAAGGCGAATGTGCCCTGGTCCATACCGGCGGAATGATTCCCGAGGGTTCCGACGCCGTTGTCATGGTGGAGCGTACCCAAAAATCCCGGGAGGACGAAATCGAAGTCCTCCGTTCCGTTGCCGAGGGAGAGAACCTGGTCCAGATCGGTGAGGACGTGGCGGAAGGCTCCCTGGTCTTTCCCGCCGGCCACCTGCTGCGGCCCCAGGATATCGGCGGACTCAGCGCCCTGGGAATCGGGTCCCTCGAAGTTGTCGGAAAACCGAAAGTCGCGATAATCTCCACCGGAGACGAAGTCGTGCCACCGGGATCCGGGCTTCATCCCGGACAAGTCCGTGACATCAACAGCTACACCCTCTCGGCCCTGATTTCCGATGCGGGAGGAATCCCCGTGAAAAAAGGTATCATTGCCGACAACTACAAGCTGATACTCTCGGCTGCAAAAGGCGCTCTTGAAGAGTCCGACGCCCTGGTAATCTCCGCAGGCTCGTCTGTTTCCGTCCGGGATGTAACCGCCGAGGTAATCGACGAGCTGGGCACACCGGGGGTCCTTGTTCACGGTGTTTCCATAAAACCCGGAAAACCGACGATCCTGGCGGTATGCGACGGAAAACCGGTTATCGGACTGCCGGGGAATCCCGTGAGCGCCTTTGTCGCGGCCCGGCTCTTTCTGCTTCCCCTGATCAGGAGGCTGCTGGGAATAGAGGAAAATCCGCTGAATAAGGCGGAGCGCAGCGTCCGTGCCCGGCTTTCCCGGAACATTGCATCCAGCGCCGGAAGATCGGACCATGTTCCCGTCAGGCTCATCTACAGAAATCAGGAACTGCCGGAAGCAGAGCCGGTCTTCGGTAAATCCAACCTGATCTACACCCTGATCCGCGCCGACGGACTCGTCAGCATCCCTGAGGAGGCCAACGGACTGCACCGGGATGATGAAATAACAGTGCAACTGTTTTAAGAAAGGAAGCGTATATGGCACAACAACGGCGTATATACCTGGACGATATCCCCCTGCCCGAGGCCCGGGAAAGGATGCTGAATTTTCTTCGGAACAACAATCTTGCAGGACCCCTGGGGGCGGAGACGGTTCCCCTCTCCAGGGCGGCGGGCAGAATAACTGCGGAGCCGGTCTGGGCATCCCTCTCCTCGCCGGGTTACCACGCCTCGGCCATGGACGGTTACGCCGTAAAGTCAAAGGACAGTTCCGGGGCTACGGAAACCTCCCCGGTGCGCATTCCCCTGGGACCGGAGGGTCCCGCCTCTTACGTCGATACCGGCGATCCCATGCCCCCCTGGGCAGATGCCGTGGTAATGATCGAGAACGCCGAACTCGTGGACGGGGACAGGGCCATCGAAATCCGTGCATCCGTGGCCCCCTGGACGTCGGTCCGCCCCATGGGAGAAGACCTTGTGGCCACCGAACTGGTACTTCCGGCGAACCACTGCCTGAGTCCCGTCGACCTGGGAGCCATAGCCGGAAGCGGTCATGCTTCAGTATCGGTACGGAGAAAACCCGTCGTCGCCATCATTCCCACGGGAACCGAACTTATAAGCCCCGAGGAGGCGGAACGCCGGACCATGAGCCCGGGGGAGATTATCGAGTACAACTCCCTGATGCTGGCTGCCCAGGTTGAGTCCTGGGGAGGAGAAGCCCGGCGTTTCCCCATTGTAATCGACGACCCTGAAAAGCTCCGCACTGCCCTGGCCCGGGCCGCCGGGGAGGCGGACCTGGTGGTTATGATAGCCGGCTCCTCCGCCGGCAGCGAGGACTACAGCGCTTCGGTAATCGGGGACCTGGGGGAGGTCTTTGTCCACGGTATCGCTGTAAAACCGGGGCATCCGGTTATTCTGGGTATGGTCAGGGGTACCCCTCCGGTCCCGGTCATCGGATCTCCCGGTTACCCGGTTTCCTGCGCCCTTACCGGGGAGATCTTCATCGAACCGATTCTCTCCCGCTGGCTTGGCCTGCACGGCAGAAAGCGACGGGAAGCACGAGCCGTCATGAGCCGGAAGCTTCACTCCGCTGCCGGGGCCGAGGAGTTTGTCAGGGTTGCCCTGGGAGAAGTGGACGGAAAAACCGTAGCCGCACCCCTGCAGCGGGGGGCCGGGGTAATAACATCCCTGGTAAAGGCGGACGGCATCCTGCGCATCCCCGCCCTATCGGAAGGGGTCGACGCCGGAGATGAGGTTATCGTCAGCCTGCTCAGGAATCCGGAGGAGATCAGCCGGACCATCGTGCATATAGGAAGCCACGATATCTGCCTCGACGTGCTGGCCCAATTCATCGCCGGGCGCTCCTCCCGTTTTACCAGCTCCAATGCCGGCAGCCTCGGCGGGCTTGTCGCCCTCAAACGTGGAGAAGCCCATGTCGCGGGTTCCCACCTGCTGGACCCGGCCACCGGGGACTTTAACGACAGCTACATACGGCGCTACCTGCCCGGAGAGAAGGTCGTGGTCATAAGCTTTGTCCACCGGGAGCAGGGTCTCATTACCGCAAAGGGTAACCCCAAGGGCATCCTGGACTTTTCCGACCTTGCCCGGGAGAATCTGCGCTACGTGAACCGGCAGAGGGGTGCAGGAACCAGGGTGCTTTTGGACTACAACCTGGAAAAGCTGGGAATTGATCCCGCACAGGTTCCGGGCTACCAGCGGGAGGAGTACACCCACCTGGCAGTAGCAGCGGCGGTGCAGTCCGGGGCGGCGGACTGCGGTCTGGGAATTGCCGCGGCGGCTAAAGCCCTGGACCTGGACTTTGTTCCCCTGGCCAATGAGCATTACGAACTCGTTACCCTGGAACGTTTCTTTGACGGACCGGCCCTGCAGCCTTTGATTGAGGTCCTGGAGGAGCCGGAATTCCGGAAATACGTTAACTCAATGGCAGGTTACACAACGACCGATATGGGCAGGGTCCGCAAAATCCAGGCCTGACCTGCGATAGTGTTCAGAACCGTGGGGATGGAGATCACCCTGCCCCCGGATTCTGCCGATACAATGGAAAATTCTTCGGATAATAGAGCCCTAAGCTGCTAATTTGCCTGCCGGGCTGCCTTTAGACCTCCCTCATCCCCACGATTCTGAACAGTAAATTTGCAATTCCGACTGAAACGTTTATAATTATCAGGCGGAGGAAGTCAGATGGACAGACGGGAATTCCTGAAGATGCTGGGACGCTTCAGCGTTGCCGCCGGCATGGCGGCCCTGGCGGGCGGAAGGAGGCCTCTCTTCGCTCAAGCGTACGGAACTTCAGCCTGGGACATAGCTGCCGTCATGGGCGGAGAGCCGGGGGATATGTTCGATGCCGGAATTGCCTCCTTCGGCGGCATGTCGTCCTTTGTTAAGCCCGGGCAGTCGGTCTGCATAAAGGTCAATGCCAGCTGGAACGCCCCGCCGGAGCGGGGAGCCACCACATCTCCCTCCCTGGTTGAACGAATCGTCCGCCGCTGCCGGGAAGCAGGGGCTTCCCGGGTCTACGTACTGGATCACACCATCGAAAACGCGAAGCTCGCCTTCTCTTCCACGGGCATCGAAGAAGCGGCCAGAAGCGGAGGCGCACAGATCGTTCCGGCCAACTCCAAAGGCTACTACCAGGAGCTCTCCGTGCCCGGGGCACAGCGTCTTCAGTCGGTCATGGTCCACGAGCTTCTCCTTGAGTCCGATGTATTCATCAACGTTCCCATCCTGAAACACCACGGCAGTACCACCATCACCAGCGCCATGAAAAACCTGATGGGGGTAATCTGGGATCGGAGCTACTACCACGCCAATGATCTTCACCGCTGTATTGCCGAGTTTCCCCTGCTCATCAAACCCGATCTGAATGTGGTTGACGCCTATACGGTCATGAACTCAGGCGGTCCCCGGGGCTTCTACTCCGGTTCGGACCTTTCCGTACGAAAGATGCAGATAATCTCCCCGGATATCGTCGCCGTCGACGCCGCATCCGCCCGAACCTGGGGAACCGAGCCCGGCAAAGTCCGCTACATCGAGCTGGCTAAGGGATTCGGTCTGGGGGAGTCAAACCTGGAGGCCCTGAGGATCAACAGGATACGGGTGTGAAGCACGGAAAGCCCGGCGGAATATATCCGGCCCTCAAGACTGTACGAATCCTTTTCGCCGCCCTTATATTAACTGGATTTGTCACAGGAATGAGTATAAGCAGCAGCATCTTCGACCGGACTCTCTCTCTGCTGGCATCTGTTCAGTTCCTGCCGTCTATAGTGCGGATGTTTCTTTCCGGCAGCGCCATGGCGCTCTCGGCTCTGGTTCCGCTTCTTGTAATCGGAATACTGACCATTCTTATCGGCCGGGTCTACTGTTCGGTGCTCTGCCCCCTGGGGATTCTGCAGGATCTGCTGCTTTTTCTCAGCAGAAAACTCCGACGGCGAAAAATGCTCCACCTGCCGTCCCGCATGGGTTTTCATGCAGCCCTCTGGTCAGCCTCCCTTGTTCTGGCCGCCGCCGGTCTGCCCGCCCTTTTCAGCCTGCTGGAGCCCTACGCCTTTTTCGGCCGGATCCACAGGGACGTTTTTGTCCCCCTGACTGCCATGTCCAGCATGGGAATCATTGAGGTTTTAAAAAAATTCCAGATATATCTTACTCCCGTCCCCTTCCGGGGTGAACTGCTGGCGGTATTCTCAAGCCTCATGCTCCTGCTTGTTCTTGTATTTCTTACCCTGCGTTGGGGCCGCTGGTATTGCAACCGGCTCTGTCCCACGGGCTTCATGCTGAGACTTTTAAGCATTCGCCCTGTTTTCAGCCTTCAGTTTAAAAGGGAGGAATGTATCTCCTGCGGACTCTGCACCAGGATCTGCCGGGCCGGCTGCATCGACCTTGAGAACATAAGCATAGAACCTGGCCGCTGTGTCCTCTGCTTCGACTGCGCCGCAGCCTGTCCCACCGGGGCCATAACATTCAGGCATTCCCGAAACAGCATGGCGCTGCCGGACATCTCCCGGCGCAGGGCCCTTCTCAGCGCCGCGGGAACCCTGCTTGCCGCCGGGGCAGCCTGGGCCCTGAGTCCCCTGAAGAACCTGGAGGGATCGACCGGCCCGCCGGATGCGGAAACTGCCGAGCCCGGACATCCCGTCCTGCCGCCGGGAGCTGTTTCGCGGCTCCATTACAGCGCCCGCTGCATATCCTGCCACACCTGTGTAGCCTCCTGTCCTACCCACGTGCTGCAGCCATCCTTTTTCGCCCTGGGCCTCCAGGGATTTCTGCAGCCGGTAATGGATTACCGCGCCGGCTACTGCGAGTGGGAGTGCAAGGCCTGTTCCACCGTCTGTCCCACCGGGGCGATTGCCCCGATTCAGCTCGACGAGAAGAAGATGCTGCAGACGGGCACGGTGGAGTTTGTCCAGGACCGCTGCGTCGTATTCACCGAAGGAACAGCCTGCGGGGCCTGCGCGGAGGTGTGCCCAACCGGGGCCGTGTGGATGGCCCCCTACCAGGGCGAGCTGACCCAGCCCCTGACGGATGCTGCCTTCTGTTCCGGCTGCGGCAGCTGCGAGCATGCCTGTCCGGTGGAAGGGGAAAAGGCGATATTTGTTGAGGGACTTGAAGAGCACAGAAGACGGAAGGAAAAACCTGTGGGCCAGCAGGAGGAACAGGGAGAGGATCCCTCCGGCGACGAGTTCGAGGAGTTTCCTTTTTAATACAGACGTACAGTAGAGGCCTTGAAGGAGACAAACACCCTGGATCCGGGACTCAATCCAAGTTCTTCGCAGGAATCACCGGTAACCCGGGAGGTAAGAGAAAGACCCTCAACCTTCACGGCAACATCCATCAGAGGATGGGCCTGCTCCCTGTTTTTAACCGGAGTAATGGCCTCTATGGTCCCCGGAAAGGTGTTCCGTGCCGAGGAGTGAAGGGGCTCCCGGGAGAGGATGATCCTGTCGTAATCCACCACCGCTTTGGTAAAATCCCCCTCCAGATCCGGACAGTGTATCGAAACCCCGTCGGAAACAAAGAGTCGTTCGTCCTTTTCTCCGGGGACCATTCTTCCGGGAAGGATATTCTCCCCAGCGGGAACAACCCTGCCCTCATCCAGATGTACCAGCCGGTCGCAGATGCGGTAGGCAAAGGGAAGGTTATGGGTGCTTACCAGTATGGTTGTTCCATAGAGGTCGCGGATGGAGGGTAAAAGTTTTTCAAAACGCCGGACGTTCTCCCGGTCGATACTCGATGTGGGCTCGTCAAAAAGGATAACCTTCGGCCTCAGCACCAGAGCCCTGGCAATGGCAACCCGTTGGATCTCCCCTCCGGAAAGAGCATTGTGCCGCCGCTTTTCAAATCCCTCGAGCCCGACAACCTCCAGTGCCTCCATGACCTTATCCCTGATCTCATAGCCCGGCTGTTTTCTGATCTTAAGGCCGTAGGCAATGTTATCGTAAACCGTACCTGTCAAAAGCAGGGGATTCTGGTGCAGGTAGACCGTGTGCTCCCTCAGCGCCCGGTTTCTGCTAACGTCCCTGCCCTCAAACAGAATCCTTCCCTTCTCCAGAGGCAGAAGCAAGTTCAGGAGCTTCATTAGGGTGGTTTTCCCCGAACCGTTGGGACCAAGGAGTACGTGTATCCTGTTTTCCTGAAAGTCCAGTTCATCCACAATCAGAGCCGGTTCCGAGTTATAGCCGAATTCAATATTCTCAACACGAAAAACAGGATTCTCAGACATCGTTCTTTACCAGACTATGGGTTATGATATTGATCCCCAGGGCGATGGCAAGAAGGATCATGCCCAGAGAGATTCCCAGTTCGAACTGTCCCTTGCTGGTCTCCAGGGCAATACTGGTAGTCATGGTGCGGGTGTACCAGCGGATATTGCCTCCCAGCATCATCGACACCCCCACCTCTCCCACTACCCTGGCGAAACCCGCAAGAACCGCGGAGATGATGATGAACCGTGCCTCGATTATCGAGGCCTTGAGAACATCCCCGCGGCGGGCACCCAGGGTTATCAGGGTCTCATGAAAACGAGGGTCCATCCTGGAGAGACCTGAGTAGACAAGGGAGATCAGAACCGGCAGAACCAGGAAGACCTGACCGATAATGATTGCCCCGGGGGTAAAAAGAAGATTCAATCCCCCCAGGGGACCGGATCGGGAGAGAACCGAGAAAACGAGAAGACCGATAACTACGGTGGGAACCGCCATAAGGGCGCTCAGCACGGAGATTATCGGCCGTTTAAAGGGAATCCTGCCGAAGTGCAGGGCTATCCCCAGGGGAATACTCAACAGAGAGGCAAAAAATGTGGAAGCCAGCGCCAGGCGCAGGGAGGTAAAGGCGATAAAGAAGACCTCCCTGTCGCCGGACACTATCAGACGCAGAGCTTCCGCAAAAATGGAACCCATGATACCCCGGTCTTTATGTATTAACGGGCATCGGGATAGAAGAGCTGTTCACCGCCCTTCTTGAAATCCCCGATCAGTTTCTGACCTTTTTCGCTGACAATCCAGTCAATCAGGGCCGTGGCACCGTCGAAGTTTACATGGGGGTGGAGCTCCGGATTGACCGCGATAATTCCATAGGGATTAAAGAGAGAGGACTCACCGTCGAAGCTTACCACCAGGTCGATGGAATCCTTCATGGCGATAAAGGTTCCCCGGTCGGCGAGGGTGTAGCCCAAAAGGTCATTTGTCATGGTAATTACCGCTCCCATTCCCTGTCCGGCCTCTTTGTACCATGCTCCTTCGGGGCTGATCCCGGCACCTTCCCAGAGACTGAGTTCCTTGAAATGGGTTCCCGAATTATCTCCCCGGGAAACGAAATCCGCCTCAGCTTCGGCTATCAGCTTTACAGCTTCCGCGGCCGTCTCAGCGTTCCCGATTCCCGCGGGATCATCCTCAGGACCGAGGATAACAAAATCATTGTACATTACGTCTTTCCGGTTGACTCCATAACCGGCGTCGACAAACTTGTCTTCCTGGGACCGGGCATGGACGAAAACAACATCCACATCGCCTTTTTCACCCAGGCCAAGGGCGGCACCGGTCCCGACGGCGATAACATCAACGGTGTACCCCGTGTCCTTTCTAAACTCCGGCAGCAGAAAGCCCAGAAGGCCGCTGTTGTCGGTACTGGTGGTGGTAGCAAGTTTTACCCTGGGATTTTCCGGGGCAGGGGCCTGTTCTTCAACTTTTGGTTCCTGGGGGCTTTCAGCTGCGCCGCCTGCAAAGATGGTCATGGAAAAAACTGCAAACAGCACTACGGCAAGAGTAATTGCCTTTCTCATCAGGGAACTCCTTTCCAAATTTCGGGAGGCCGGCTGATTTCTCAGCCGGCCCTTGGACAGCCATCCGGCCGTCCGTGACCGATCACCCTAGATTCAGAGAATAATCCTTAGGCTAACGGTTCGGAGAATGTCTGTAACGGATTGTAGTATACCGGGATCAGGAAATCAACAAAACACAGGATTATTTATCCGGTATCCGCGGTACCCTGCCGGAAATGCGGGTTACGATCTCGTAATTTATGGTTCCCAGTAGGTCGGCCTGTTCCTCGGCGCCGATGAACTGCTCATCCTGCACCCCGATTATTACCGCCTCATCGCCCTCAGAGACCCTTCCCCTCAAGGGGCTTACATCAATAAGGCACTGGTCCATGCAGATGGTCCCCACCTGCCGGCAGCGTTGACCGCCGACGAGCATCTCCATGCGATTACTCAAAGTCCGGGCAAGTCCGTCCCCATAACCTACAGGCACCGTGGCAATCAGGGACTGACGGGGGGTAACAAAGCTGTGGCCGTAACTCAAACCTGTACCGGGAGGAACCTCCTTCAGCTGGGTTATCGCTGTTTTCCAGCTCAGAACGGGTTTCAGTTCATCTGCCCTGGGATTGCGGATCGCCGAAGAGGGCCGTAATCCATAGAGGGCGATTCCCGGCCTGCAGGCATCGAAACAGGCCCCGGAGACATCGAAGATAGCGGCACTGTTGGCCATATGTGTTTCGAAGGAGCTGGATTCGGCGTACTTTTTTACAAGCTTCCCGAAGCGGCTGACCTGCTCCAGGGAGTACTCCGGGTCTCCCTCGTCGGCCCTGGGAAAGTGGCTCATGAACCCGACTATCGTCAATCCCGGATACCCTGCTACTCTCGCCAGGACCTCCGCCGCCTCCCGTGGGCAGAATCCCACGCGCCCCATGCCGGTATCGAACTTCAGGTGCACTCGTATATCCCGTCCCTGCTGGAGCGCCTCTCTGGAGAGAGCCCGGAGCTGAATGTCAGTCGACACAACAGGCTCAAATCCGTTGGCGGCTATCTCCGGCGCAGTATCGCCCAGGTCCGGTGACAGGATAATGAAGCGGGCTGCAATCCCGTTCTCCACCAGTTCCAGGGCCTCCTGAACCTGGGCGACCCCGAAGGTATCCACTCCTCTGGAGATCAGGTGAGAAGCCACAATACGCGCACCGTGCCCATAGGCATCGGCCTTGATGGCAGGCCACAAAGGGCGGCCGCCGGCAAGATCCTGCAGCAGGGAAAGGTTGTGATCAAGATTCTTCAAGGATATGTATACCCTGGTCAGGGGAAGTCTGCTCATACTTTGCTCCGTTGGGAATCAAGAATAACATATAGCCCTGCATGAGGGAATAGATTTACAGTCCGCGCTTTTCTGATATTATACTGATCACCATGGATACATCAAATCCTGCACTGAAGATCCGCAGCGAAGTCGGCCCCTTGAAAACAATCCTGCTCCACCGCCCCGGAGGCGAATTGGAACGGCTGATTCCCAAGTACCTGGACGAGATGCTCTTTGAAGATATTCCCTATCTTGCCCAGATGCAGGAAGAGCACGACAAATTCGCCGAAGTACTGCGGGCGAACGGGGCGGAAGTACTCTACTTTGAAAAACTGCTTGAGGATATCCTTGAGGTCCGGAATGTAAAAGAGACTGTCATCGAAGAAATTATCACCGGGCTCAGGGTAAACTCAGCGCAGTTAAAAAAAGACATCCGGGCCCTCCTCGCGGAGATGCTCCCCCGGCAACTGACGTCGACCCTGCTATCGGGGCTCTCAAAGAAGGAGGTGACTCATTCCGAGGCGGAAAAGAGGCTCTCTTTCTTTATAAAGGACGAATACCCCTTTTATATCGACCCTCTGCCGAACCTTTACTTCTCCCGGGATTACGGGACGGTCATAGGAACCCGACTTTCGGTGAACACCATGAAGGCCCGGGCCCGGAAACGTGAAAGCATGCTGCTGCAGTACGTCGCGGAGCATCATCCGCGTTTTGGCGGCTGTAAGCTCTGGCGTCGCCACGACGAAGCGGACAGTATTGAGGGGGGAGACATCCTGGTTTTAAGTGATTCGGTCATTGCCGTCGGCTGCAGCGCCCGGACCAGCCCGGAAGGAATCGAAACCCTGGCGGCCCGGATCTTCGCCGAGGACGAATCGGTACGGGAGGTACTGGTCATCCAGATTCCCTTTACCCGGGCCTACATGCATCTGGATACGGTATTTACCATGGTAGATGTGGACAAATTCACCATCTTTCCCGGTATTGCGGATACAGTCCACGTGTTCCGTTTAAGCCCCGGGGGGCCGAAACGCAGAGGAGGCATCCGCATACACCAGGAAACGAACCTTTCCAGGACCCTGGCAAGGAGTCTGAGGCTTCCCGCGGTCAAGCTTATCGCCACCGGAGGCGGAGACACCTGGAGCGCCGAGCGGGAACAGTGGAACGACAGTACCAATACCCTGGCCATCGCCCCGGGGAAGGTTATAACCTACCGGCGCAACATCCTGTCCAATGCGATCCTGAGAGAGAACGGCATTGAGGTTCTGGAAATTGCAGGATCGGAACTTGTGCGGGGAAGAGGCGGCCCCAGGTGCATGAGCATGCCCCTGAGGCGCGGTTCTATAGCGTAAAGCCGCCGTCCACGGTAAGGATCTGTCCGGTCATCAGGTCGGCATCCAGGAGCAGACTCACAATAACCTGGGCGACATCGTCGGGACTGCAGACCTTTTTCAGCGGGGTCCCTTCGGACATCCGCGTAATATGATCTTCCTTCCCGGCGACCCAGCGGGTAGTAACGATTCCGGGAGCAACGGCGTTCACGCGCACTTCCGGGGCCAGCACGTGGGCCAGGCTGCGGGTCAGGGTGCTGACTCCTCCCTTGGATACACAGTAAGGAATGGAACTACCGGTTCCCAGGGCAGCGATGGAGGAGACGTTGACGATTGCCCCTTTGTTTTTTCTGAGTTCGGCAGCACAGGCGCGGCTCACCTTGAAGGTCCCCTTTATGTTCACATCGAAGATGGAATCCCAGTGCTCGTCCCGGACCGCGTCCAGGTCTTCCAGGGGAATGAACTCGGTCTTGCCGGCATTGTTCACCAGGTAATCGATGCGCCCGAAGTTTTCGAGAGTCGCGGCTGTCATCTTTTTTACCGCGTCTTCATCGGCGATGCTTGCACAGAAGGACATGGCTTTGCCTCCTGCGGCCTGGACATCCTTTACCGTTTCCTCGGCCTCATCCCGGGAACGGGAATAATTAATAACACACACAACATTGCGTTTTGCCAGCATCAGGGCAGTGGACCGCCCTATGCCGGTACCTCCGCCGGTTATGATTGCCACTTTGTTGTCCATGGTAAAGCTCCTTATTCAATTTTAGTACTTTCATGCAGATACATACATACTACTATTTTAGCATTATACCGGGGCAAAGGTAAATTTAGGTTCGTAATAAAAAATGCAGCCTCAATTATCCGGGAATCTAATCTCTTCATGGAATTTGTACATCGTCGTATCCGCGGCGGGGGAGAAAAAACAGATCACTTTCATCTCGCTCTCCTCGGAATTCTTCAACATATGTACAGATTTCGGCGGAAAAATGGCGACCGATCCGGTACGCAGGGGGTACACACGATCATCGATCATAACCTCACCCTTCCCCTCGACAATATAGATTACCTCTTCTTCTTCCGGATGGGAGTGCGCCGGCGTTACGACGGCACCAGGAGCAAGTCGAACCATATTAACCGAGCAATGCTCGTTTCCGGTAATGTCGGGCTTTATAAGCCAGCGGAGCTTCCTTCCCGGAAAATCCTTCTCCTGACAGTTATCTTCATGAAATACCAACTTTTCTGGGTCCATACCGCTCTCCCTTCCTTCTTCAAGAAAGCCACTCAGGCTCTTCGCTTCGATACACAAACTGCAGCAGGTTACCTTCAGGGTCGCGAAAGAAGGCCAGCTGCGCGTTTCCCGGGGCGCTTTTTATTTTTTCTATTGGAATCTGCAGGGACCTTAGACCTTCAATGGCGGCATCGAAATTCTCAACCCGCAGGGCAATGTGCATAAAGCTCTTTCCGGAAAAATCAGGCATCGAACACTCATGGGACTTCGGCATTATTTCAAGAAACGCCCCCCCTCCGGCCTGACGGAGCAGAAAAGTCGGGATTTCTCCAGGAATTTCCGCAAGAACCGAAAAATCGAGTACCGACTGATACCATTCCGCCAGGTTTCGTGTATTCTCCGCCATAATCCCCAGGTGTTCGATATACCCGAGCATCATTGTACCTCCAGTCTACCCAAGAGTCTTGAATGCCGCTACTGCTGCGTTACCAAAACCGCTTGTCGTTCCCTTTCCGCCCAGATCCGGTGTAAGTTCCTTCCCCTGGCTGAGCGCCTGTTCAACAGCTTCTGTTACAGCAGCGGCGGCACGGCGTGCGTTATTGTCTCCTCGCTGATCAGCAAGCCAGTCGAGCATCATGGCTGCTGACAGGATCATTGCGACGGGATTGGCAATCCCTTTACCGGCGATGGTGGGAGCGGAACCGTGGGCCGGTTGAAACAGTCCGTGTTTTTCTCCGACATCCGCCGAAGGCGCGAGTCCGAGCCCTCCTACAGTGGCACTCGAAAGATCGGATATAATATCGCCAAACATATTCTCCGCCACAAGAACATCGTAGTTCTGCGGCGACTGAACCTGATATGCCGTCATCGCATCTACATAGGCGTAATCCGGTTCAATATCCGGATACTCCCGTGCCACATCGTTGAACACGGAGCGAAAGAATGCGTAGGAGGTCAGCACATTCGATTTATCCACGCAGGTGACCACAGATTTTCCGTCCAGGGGACGTCCCTTCCGTTTCCGAGCCAGACGGAAAGCATAATTGACAACCTTGCTTGTACCTTCCCGCGTAACAACGATTGTGTCGGTAGCCACCTCGTTGCGCAAAACAGACCCGCCGTCTCTTGACGCATACAAACCTTCCACGTTTTCCCGAACCACCACATAGTCAATCCCTTTAGACGTATCATGCAGGGGTGAGCGCACATTTGGGAGCAATCGGACCGGCCGCACTCCGGCATACAGGTCCATACCGAAACGCAGGCGGAAGATTGCATCCCCGGCGACTTCGGTACCGTCCGGGCGCCGCGCATGGGGCAGTCCGATAGCCCCCATGAGCATGGCATCGGCCTTTGTGCAGGTATCATATTCACTGTCCGGCATTGTTATCCCTGTATCGAGGAAAAGCTTTGCGCTTGCAGTCATAGTCTCGAATTCAAATTTCAGCGACCCGTATACCTCCTCGACGGCTTTCAACATTTTTACCGCTTCACTGGTAATCTCGGGACCAATACCATCCCCGGGGAGCAGTGCTATTTTGTAGCTTGACATACAGTTCTCCTTATGGTGCTAAGTATCAATTTTTTGGTTATATAAACAACATCCATAGTTCCACTCTTACATGAGCTTTAACGGAATAAAGGTGACAATCTGCGGAAAAGTAATGCAGATCAATAATACGATCAGAAGCGGTACAAGAAACGGGAGCACAGCCTTTACTACCTTAATGACCGGCATATTCGCTACAGACGACAGCGTATACAGGACCAGGCCAAAAGGCGGAGTAAGATTACCGAGGGTCAGATTGAATACCATTATAACACCGAAGTGTATCGGATTTATTCCAAAAGCCGTGACAATGGGCATGAGAATCGGGGTAAGAATCGTAACCGACACCAGAGTCGACATGAAACAGCCGATCAGGAGCAGAAATACATTGATTATTATCAGCAGCAAAAAAGGACTGGCAGTAAGGGTTAAAAGATAATCCGCCATGATCATGGGAATCCGGAAACGGATCAGCAGGTAGCCGTAAAAAGCCCCGAAGACGAGTATGAACAGGACACGCACGCTCAATTTCGCCGACTCCATAAAAACATCCCAGAGCTCTTTGAGGCTGACGTTTCTGTACACAAAAAGTCCCAGGAACACAGAGTAGGCTACTGCAGTGGCCCCTGCTTCGGTTGGGGTAAAATAACCGGACCAGATGCCTCCTATAATGATGACCGGCGTCAACAGCGCCAGAAAGGCGGTTCTAAAGCTGCTCAAGATTTCCGCCATCTTTGCCCTGGGGGTTCTCGGGTATTTTCCCCGCAGGGCATACCAGGTTGAAAGTATCATCAGGCCTACACCCATAAGGATTCCAGGCACCAGTCCGCCGAGAAAAAGATGGCCTATAGACGCATTCGCTAGAATACCGTAGACAATCAGAGGAATGCTCGGTGGAATAATCGTCCCAATCATCGACGAAGCACCTGTAATACCGACGCTGAAGTCATCCGGGTAGCCGGCATCCTTCATGGCTTTTATTTCCACAGCCCCCAGCCCCCCGGCATCAGCGGTAGCCGAACCCGACATTCCCGCAAACAGCATGCTGGCAACCACGTTGACATGGCCTAGCCCTCCGGTTATATGTCCGATGGCTTTATTGATGAAGGTGAATATTCTATCTGTGAGCTTCGCTGCATTCATTATCTGACCCGCGAGAATGAAAAGCGGTACCGCAATCAGGGTAAAACTGTTTATGCCGTAGAAAAGCCGGTTGGCCACAAGTTCCGGGGAAAAGCTGCCGGCCCCAGAGCCATAGATTATGGCAATGAATGATGTAATACCCAGGGCATGCCCGATAGGTACGGTCAGAACAACCATGGCAAAAAGCAGGACAATGAAAACAAGCACAAGCATGTGTGAACTCCTTGCAAAAACCAGATAAAACGAGTACCAGAAACAGATTTCAGGTATGTGACAAGATGTTATTCAGCATCCTGACGGCCGGCTTCCCGTCGGAATGTCGTAATTACCTCGATGATACGGTAAGCAAGCCATATACCCTGAATAAAGAAACTCACCAGCATCGCGTAATAGATATAGCCGATTCTAAGGAACCGCATAGTCATAAAGGATTCTTTCAATCGGTCGTTTCCACGATTGAACGAACCGATTACAACCACAACGACAACAATCAGCATCATCATGTAACGAAACAGGGAGAGAACGAATTTTGTTTTTCTACCGCCGTACATCTCCAGAAAATCAACCTGTATGTGACTTTCATCGAAGGTAAGCACGTAGCTCCCAATCAACACCATCGCAATAAGGGATATCTGCGACAATTCCGGAATCCAGGAGAAGGAGTAATTGAAAACCTGCCGGCTGATTATCTGGACCGTCAGTGCGGCGGACATGATAACCAGCAGACCCGTCATTATTGCATTGAAAGCGTTGCGCAGACTTTTTAGAACACCCAAAATTTACCTCCGTTTCAGAGATTTTCATTAGGGACTATCCTCTAAGAGGATAGTCCCCATTCTGACTGCATAAATTATATGCGGGGCAGTCGTACTCAGATCAAGGGTTTCACATACTCCTCGTAAAGACCGGGTGCCCAGTCTTTTCTGATATCATCAATTACCGGTATAACCTTTGCACGAAATTTCTCCCGTTCCGGAACTACTACCTCCAGCCCCTGTGCCTTAATCTTTTCCAGGTATTCCGCATCAGTTTCTTTGTTCCGGTCAGTCAGATATTTCATGGCAATGGCGGCACTTTCGTCGATGACTTTTTTGTGCGCATCGCTCAGGGACTGGTAGAACTTGTCGCTGATGCTCCATACCCGAGCCTCGAACAGGTGGTTCGTAAGAATCAGGTATTTACAGGGATCGGTGAGCTGCATGTTATACAGGGTGGACATGGGGTTTTCCGTAGCCTTGACAACCCCCATCTGCAGCGCGGAAAACTGCTCCGCCGCGGGAATGGGGTGAGGGGTAGCGCCCAGAGCTTCCCAGGACTTTATCCAGCTGTCGTAGGTAGGCAGCCGCATCTGCAGCCCCCTGACGTCATCGGGAGTCACAATTTTCTTGTCTACTGTTACCAGGTTCCTCGGTGCCCGGTTCGAGATTCCGAGAATCCGCACACCCGTGCGTTCCAGCACTATGTCGCGGATATAGTTGTCGATAAGGTCATTGGTAAGCTGCTCGAACTGATCGCTGTCTTCAAAAATAAAGGGAATACCTGTGATGTAATATTCAGGAGCATGCCAGGAGATAGTTCCTGAGCCGCCGACGTTCATCTGCACATCATTGGTGCCCAACTGTTCAAGTACGCTCTTTTCTTCCCCCAGAACAGCGCCGAAATATGGGAAGACCTCGATCTCTCCGTTGCTTTTATCTTCAACAAGCCGTTTGAATTCCTTCATTGCATCGGCAAGCTCAGTTTTTTCATTGATCGCTGTTGCAATTTTAAGCTCTACTTTACCGGACTCTTGCACTCCCCCACCAAAAACGGGAAGCAGCAGTAATAACAACAACAATACCGTGAAATTCCTGACAACTGCACGCGTAACCATAACAATCCTCCTTAAGAAAACAAAATCAATATTCGGTACTACAATCATTGGTCTGAGAAGAAGAAATACATGCGGGCATCATCTGATATATAGTACGTAATATGTACTATATACTACGTAATGCGTATTGTCAAATTTTTTTAACACCGTTATACTGAATCAATGAGCGATATAAACAACCAGAAAACCATTGTTTTTAAGCGCCAGCGTACAAGTACAAAAAAGTATATCGAGATAATAACCCTGGTTAAACAGATGATCCTGAAGGGAGATATCCGTCCCGGAGATCGCCTTCCGACCGAAGCCCAGCTTACCGATCAACTGGGGATCAGCCGGACACCCGTACGTGAAGCACTGAAAATCCTCGAATCCATGGGGGTTATCGTCATAAAACGCGGTGAAGGAATGTTCCTGCAGCGTCCGCTTTCCGGAACAGAATTCAATCCTCTCATTTTCGATTTATTAATGATGAGCAACGAAACGGAGCGGCTCATCGAATTCCGGCAGTACTTTGAGCACATGGTAATCGAGATGGCTGTAGCAAATCGTACACCGCTGGATTGCGAAAAGCTTAGTATATACATCAGAGAACAGGAAAAACAGATTGAAACTGCCGACAAAGAATCCTGGATCGAGCTGGATATTGGCTTCCATCTCATGATCCTGGAACTAACAAGGAATCCCTTCATGATCGATATTGGTAAAACCGTCTATGAACTTTATCGTAACATCAAACCGAAGGCCATTGCCTCTGAGGACAGAAACAATACCATAGCCACTCACAATCTGTATCTGGAACTAATCTGTAAACCCAAACCGCAACTATTCGAACAACTGCGGTCAAAAATACAGGCCAATTATGCTGCACTGAAATTCAGTTGAACTATGCCTCCCTCCGACCTCAATTCGTCCGGGAGAATACTTATGCGGGAGAAATCGCCGCGAGTTTTCATGCTTACGGGATTTCAGAAATTCAGTCATACTTTTATTCGATATATCCGTATAGCATTTTCTGCAAACAGTTTTCTTTTATCTGCTTCGCCGAAATCCTTTACTGATTCAAAATATCCATTAAATATGGTATTGAAATCGGCAACCACCGAG
This sequence comes from uncultured Spirochaetaceae bacterium, assembly GCA_964554875.1. GTDB lineage: Bacteria > Spirochaetota > Spirochaetia > JC444 > Marispirochaetaceae > Marispirochaeta. The sequence goes on from CAZKQJ010000043.1 coordinate 23,707, forward strand.
TCCACCGGGAAATTACTGGCGAACATGCATCGATCAATACCGAAAATATCGATGGTGTCGAGAATGATCGGGCGGTTGTCATCAACACGCCAGGGTACTCCGGGAAGTCCCAGTCCCGAGATCTTGACCGACGCGCCGGGGAATTCGGCGAGAACGCGCATAGCCTCCCTCCATTCGTCAAGTCCTTCGGGGCTCCGGTCTGAGGGCAGTCCGGTATGGTTAAGTATTATTGGAATTTCGGGATACTTCTCAGCAAGAGCCAGCGCTTCAGTCAGGTGCCACCAGGGGGTTTGCAAGTCAAAACTGAGATCGTACTGGGATAGAACAGCATAGCCCCTCATATAGGCTGGATCACTCATTCCACCTGGTTCGGGCTTGCTGCCATGAGATGGACGTTTAGTAGCATGCGGTTTGTGGCGGACACTCCTGACCAGAGGAAAAGCGGCCTGGTCCGCAGTGGTCTCTGGAGCCTTGTCGTCGTCAAGCCAGATTTGAGCGACATGGGCATTTGGTTTTCCGTACTCTTCCGCTATCTCGTGTATCCATCGGGTTTCACCGATAGGATCCCGAGGATCCCACTCACCTTCGACAGTTACATTCCCGATAACATTAAAATCCCTTGAAACAGAAAAATAATCCTCAGGCATGAACGGTTTCCTGATGGATGAATAATCACCGTAGCGAAAAGGAATCATCGGTTCATCGCAAAGCCACGGGTGATAATTCCGTTCAATATCCCAGAAATGATGATGCGCGTCGACTATTGGAAGAGCTTGAGCCATTCAACTGTTCTCCTTCCTGGCTTTTAGAGTACGCAGAACACCTGTAACAAGTTGGAACATCCAAAGACTGACTGTTACAGCACCGATTCCTGCTGCAATAGGACGAGCAAAAAAGGTACTCCAGTCGCCCTGAGACTTGATCATGGCGGTGGTAAAATTGAACTCAACCATCTGTCCCAGTACTATTCCAAGAATTGCCGGAGCAACAGGAAAATCGTTGGATTCCATGAACCAGCCCAGTACTCCCATAGCCAGCATAATACTTACCCCAAACAGCGTGTTGTTGATCGCGAAAGAACCGACCATACAGGCGACAAGCACGATAGGTAAAAGCGCCGTCTGCGGCACCCGCAATACAAGCCGGGACATCCTTATCATCGCATACCCAATCGGGAGGAGAAGAAGATTTGCAAGAAAAAATGAAAAGAAAATGGCATATACCAGAGCAGGCTGAGTAATGAAAATCTGCGGTCCCGGTTCCATCCCCTTCAGTATCAGCACTCCGATAACAATAGCAGTAATGGAATCTCCAGGGATTCCAAATACCAGAGTCGGAACCCACGCCCCGCTTAGAGCACCATTGTTGGCAGCTCCAGCTTCAGCCAGCCCCTCCAGATGCCCGTGTCCAAATTTATCCTGGTATTTCGACGTTTTACGACTGATTGCATAGGCAACCCAGGCAGCAATATCGGCACTGGCTCCAGGAAGGGCCCCTATAAGCGTCCCCACAGTGCCTCCCCGAAATATATTCTTTTTCCATTTCCAGGCCTCACTTCCTATTCCCTTCAGAACATTTTTTACCGGTTTGACCTCTGGATTCTTCAGTGATGGAGACACTACGTTACGAAGGATCTCAGAAAGAGCGAACATGCCAATCAAGGCCGGGATGTAACTGAGACCGCCTTTCAGCTCTGATATTCCGAAGGTATAACGCACCTGGCCAGCGGTTATATCTATACCAATGGTCGATAGAAACAGGCCGATAAGAATGGAGATAACGCCTTTAAGGGGATTACCGGCAGAAACAAAAGCAGCACTGGTAAGCCCGAGAGCCGCCAGCCAGAAGTACTCGGCAGAACTGAACTGAACGGCAATTCTGGCCAGCTGTGGTGCTGCGGCCATTAGTACGATACTCCCTAAAATGCCACCCACTACAGCCGATATGAGGCACATACCCAGGCCGCGTTCAGGATGTCCCTTCAAAGTCAGAGCATAGGCTTCACCAACATATGCAGCGGATGCAGGTGTTCCGGGTATCCGCACCAAGCCACCAGGGATATCTCCAGCGAATATTGCCATAGCTGTCATGGAAACAATAGCTGCGATTGCCGGAAGCGGAGGAAGATAAAACGTAACGGGAACCAGCAGTGCAGTCCCCATTACGGCAGTCAGCCCCGGAATTGCACCGATCACAATCCCCATAATGGAGGCAAGAAAAATCGTCAGCAGTACCTGTGGATCAACAACCATTCCGAAAGCAGAAACCAGTATATCTATCATGCCGCATCCTCAAAAAATAAAACGTTCAACAATACCGCTTTGTAGCGGGACCCTCAGTAATACGGAGAAAATCATATAGAAGACCAGACTGCTCCCAATGGCAACAAGCATCGATCTGACTTTTCCCGCCCCAAGCCAGACTTGCAGCCCAAAAACGATCAGTATAATCGTAACAATAAACCCGATGTACTCAACCGCAAATATGTAGAAAAGAACAGAGAGAATAATCAGGATAAAACTGAACAATTTCTTTCTGGATTGAATCCATTCCGGTGCGGTCGCATACGGTTTGTACTCTCCCCGCAGAACCGCACTGAGGGCGAGTGCGAGGCCGGCGAACGCAAGGACGCCGCCGACCACGCTCGGAAAGAATGACGCGCCAAAACGCTGCCCTGGTACCGCAGGGAATGTTCTCGCTTCAAGAAAAATCGCTATGCCGGCTATCATTACCAGCGTTCCGTTAATCACGTCACTGAATTTCATTGTTTCCTCAATATCTTTTATTTAGCTATTCCTAGTTCAGTTAACAGCGCAGCAGCTGTTTCCGTAAAGGATGAAGCAAAACTCGTGAACCCCTCAGGACCATCCCACACGGGGGTGATGCCCCTCTGTGCCAGTGCATCCTGGACTTCAGGGTACTGCTGTGCTGCCCGGGCCTTCTCTATAATTATCGATCGGACTTCAGCCGGGACACCCTTGGGAAGTACAAGACCGAACCAGTTTTCAAGAGTCCAATCCAGACCGGAAGCCTCTTTCACAGTGGGAACATTGGGAAACGCGGGGGAGCGCTTCTCTGACATTATAGCCAGGGTACGAACCTCTCCAGCCTCCATCAGTGCCTTGGCTTCAACAGGAGAACCGGTGAACATGGAAATTCCTCCAGCAAGCATGTCCTGAAGAGCTGGCGCACCTCCCTGACTCGGTATCCACTGTACTTTATCCGGAGCCATGCCCGCAGCTTTAACAAGTCCCGCAATCGCCATATGCCAGGGACCGCCCAATCCTGATCCTGATGAACTGAAGGTGTTTTTCGGTTCGGAACGGATAGCCGCCAGAAACTCATCAAGATTTTCATAATCACTGTCGGCCCGGACTGTTACACCCGCAGGAATAAGCGCAATCCGCGATATCAGATCGAAATCATCCGGGGTAATTTCACCCAGTCCAAGGGTCTTGAAATATGTTATTTCCGATGTCGCCATTCCAATGGTATAACCATCGGGTCTCGCGCTCACAATAGCCTCATGCCCGACGATACCATTACCTCCGGTCCTGTTCACCACATTGACCGGAACACCAAGCTCCTTTTCAAACCCGATGGCGAAAATTCGGGTTATCGTATCGGTTCCGCCTCCGGCACCCCAGGGAACGATAATTGTTACCGGCCTGTCCGGGTACTTAACTCCCTCCGCTTCCCCTCGGGCAAACAAACCGCCGATAGACAGAGAAAACAGAACACATACGATAAGCATGATCCGCCCAGTTTTAGATCCCATCTTGTACACTCCTTAATTCTTGAAAAATAGATACAGTCATATCTAATTCAGCAATTTGTGTGCCAAATATTTTTGCGAAGAGCTAAACGCTTTGATTATATACAATTAAAGAATATTTACTTTAAAAAGAAAATCACAAGACATGCCAACAGTTTCAATATGAAACGTAGCACAATTCATCAATCGTTTCATAATGAACCACACGTATATTTTTTATTCTCGGACAGACCCAACAGAAAATCCCGGGTAAAAAATTGCAGGGTCCCATCCAAGCACAGGGACGGGACCAGGTCGGTTTTACGAAACTTTTACGTAGTGTTCAGAATCGTGGGGATGGATATCCTTCAACCTCCTGAATTCCCGGAAAACAGGAAAAAATCCTGAAAATTATTAAAAATTCCCGTAAATCCTGATTAACAGAAGGTTTACCGTAAACTCATCCCCACGATTCTGAACACTGGCAAACTTTATTACTTTATGTTCACCTGCCGTTCTCCTTCTTCGGCAGACTCAGCCTGAGAACACCGTTTTTCAGTTCAGCATCAGCTTTTTCGGAATCGACTTCCTCCGGGAGTACAACCTTGCGAAGGAATTCACCGCTCCAGCTTTCCCGGTGGTAATAATTTCTATTCTTCTCTTCTTTTTCGCTTTTCTTTTCACCCCGTATTGTCAGAACATCCCCGGATACTGCCTTTACATTCGTGTAGCTTTTATTCAGACTTGATCGCCCGATTTTCGATCGGACTTTTCTCATGCGAACTGCGTCGGTCAACCAGATACCCGCTTCTTCCGGTTTCGATATTCCTGGATTTTACCTTGTTCTTGATCATTGCAGCAGTCTGGCCCAATTGTCCGGGATGAATATCACCGGAAAAGTTTGATCCGGTTACAACGGCAAGACTCAGGGAGACGAGGGGAACACAAACCTTCCGGCCCTTTCGGTTTGTCGTTGAATACCAGCCCTGCTCCAGGTCCTGATCCGAAAACAGTTCGGTCCTGGTCTGATCAAAACTGCTGCATAACTCATCCAGCAGATCTTCTGTAACACTGTGTTCGCTTACAATAATAAAATCGTCCCCGCCAATATGGCCGAGCCTGGCCATGGGAAAAAATCTCTGAACAAACTCATTCAACACCCGTGCCGTCAGTCGCAGAGCCTCGTCCCCCCGGGAGAAACCGTAGGCATCGTTATAGGCCTTGAAATTGTCCAGATCGCAGTAGATTACGCAGAAATCCGGAGAGCGAACCACTTCTTCGAGCCAGACTCCGATAATCAGATTTCCAGGCAGCTGGGTCAGGGGATTCGAGCAGGTTGCAATCCTGATCTCCATATCAAAGGCTTTGTGTATAACCTGTTTCATGGTGATGGTACCGACGAACTCGCCCTCATTACCGCTTATCACCACCGGATCATACAGATCCACCTGCCTGCGGTCCATTGCAAGTCGCCCTGTGGTGCGAAGGTCAACATGCTCATTCAGACACAGCATTTCTGTTTTTCCCAGGGTTTCGGCGAATTTTCGCTGAAACAGGCTGTATCCGTAACGGCCGCCCATGACGGAATAAAAGTGTCGTCTGGAAATAAGACAATACGGTTTTTTCCCGTCAAGAACGACCACATGATCAAGGCCAGAATCCTTACGAAAAATGAGGTCGAGATCTTCACAGGTAATCTCTTCCAGCCTGAAGGTCAGCGGCTTGACTACCATTCCGGAGAGGGATTCATCCACAGCAAAACGCCACCTGGTTTTATGGTAGATCATCCGGTACAGTCCTTCGAGCATGTCAGGATTGGGTTCCGTGAGCTGAGGTGCAGGTCGCCCGATCAAAAATCCCTGACCGTACTGAACTCCCAGGCGGTGCAGGGTCTCCAGGTCTTCAAACTCCTCGATTCCCTCGGCTATGCAGGCCGCATCCACCTCTCTGGCAAAGGATACAATCGCCCGCACCAGTTTCTGTTTGTAGGCGCTGCTGCTTATTCCCTGTACCAGGGCCATATCTATCTTGAGAAAATGGGGAGTCATGGCGACAAGGGTGACCATGCCTGAATGACCGGCGCCAAAATCATCCAGAGCAACCTGGAATCCCTGGTTCTTGTAATAGCGTATGAGGCCTTCGAATTTCTGGTAATCACTGACCGAGGCTGTCTCGGTAATCTCAAACACGATATTCCGGGAATTGAGTCCAAGATTCTGCAGGTTCGCAACAGTAGTGCCGGACACAAACCGGGGATCATTGAATATATGGGGACTGACGTTGAGGAAAAAATGCATGTCCTTCATTTCCGGCATAAATCCGGTAATTTTTTCCAGGGCACTGGTTCGACAGGCATTTTCCAGGTCCCAGCTCATATTCCAATCCCTGGCGCGGGAAAACATCCGCGCGGGATTCGAAAACGGTTCCTCGCAGCGAGTCAGAACCTCGTAGGCAAAAACCTCTCCGTTAAAAAGATCCATAATCGGCTGAAAATGCGGGATAATACGTTTTTCCCGGATAATATCCTCCAGAAGCCGCTGTTCCTCCGATTCCTGCATATCCTGGTCATTCCGCATAAGAGAAAGCATATCAACCTCAACTTTACCCGCTGCTGCATCTATAATACAGACCCATGACGATACGATAAAAATCGTGTAAGGTTTTTGTTAGAAACGGAAACCGGAGTTCACATGCTGAAGAAATTCCTGAGTTACTATCGCCCCCATCTACGCCTTTTTATTCTCGATATGTTAGTGGCCTCCGCCATGTCGATGCTCCTGATTTTCTTCCCCTACCTGACCCGGAACCTTCTTCGGAGCCATATTCCCGAGAACAACGTTCCCATGATCATCTGGTCCCTCACGGCACTGACTTGTATCTGCCTGTTCATGCTTGTTTTAAACTACATCCGGATAAAATGGGGGCATATCCTGGGAGTGCGCATGGAAGCCGATATGCGGGGCGACATTTTCCGTCACGTTCAGAAGCTCTCCTTTACGTGGTTTGACAACACAAAGACCGGTCATATCATGTCCCGCATTTCCAATGATCTGAACATGATCGCCGAAGTCGCCCATCACGCCCCGGAGGATCTGTTAATCTCCCTGGTGGTACTGATCGGGGCGTACATCTTCATGTTCAGCTTCAGCTTGCCCCTGGCGCTCATCTCACTGGTTCCCTTTCCCTTCATGCTGATCTGGGGAATAATCTTCGGAGGCCGCATGCGCTCCGGCTTCCGAAAGGTGAGAAAGGAAATCGCCGAAATCAACAGCACCGTTGAAAATTCGGTCCAGGGAATACGGGAGGTAAAAGCCTTCGCCAATGAAGAGCTTGAGGAAGAGAAATTCCACAATTCAAATACGACATTCCGCTATGCCAAGGAGAACGCCTACACCGCCATGGCAGGCTTCCACTCGGTCATTCATTTCCTCCGGGACTCCTACTATCTTGTGGTTGTAGGCGGCGGAGTACTGCTCATTTATCACGGGCTCATCGAAGTCTACGACCTGCTCTCTTTTGTACTTTTTGTGGGGATTATTCTGCCCCCCATCGACAGACTGATCAACTTTAACGAGCAGCTGCAGCAGGGGACAGCAGCCTTTGAACGCTTTGTGGAAATCATGGAGATAGAACCGGACATCGCCGATCGTCCCGGCGCAAAAGACCTGGCGCAGCACAGCAGGGAGATCTGCTTCAAAGATGTTCATTTCAGCTATTCAGGATCCCCCGAGCCGGTTCTGAAAGGAATCAACCTGACTATCCCCTTCGGCAGCAAGGTAGCCCTGGTGGGAGAGTCGGGAGCCGGAAAAAGTACCCTGGTTTCACTGATTCCCCGCTTCTACGAGGTCAATCAGGGAGAGATCAGCATCGACGGCATGGATGTGAAAAACCTTAGCCAGAAGTCTCTCAGGGAGCAGACAGGAATCGTACAGCAGAACGTTTTTCTCTTCGACACCTCCTTAAGAGAAAACATCATGTACGGAAATCCCCTGGCCACGGAAGCGCAGATGATCCAGGCGGCAAGCTGGGCGAACATTATAGACTTTATTCAAAACCTGCCGGAGGGCTTCGATACCGAAGTGGGAGAACGGGGAGTAAAGCTGTCGGGAGGTCAGAAGCAGCGCATAGCCATTGCCCGGGTCTTTCTGAAGAATCCCCCCATTCTGATCCTTGACGAGGCGACCTCCTCCCTCGATACCGAATCGGAGACCCTTATACAAAATGCCATGTTCCGGCTGGCGGAAAACCGGACCACCATAATAATCGCCCACCGGCTTTCCACCGTCAGAAACGTTGACAGAATCTATGTAATGAGGGAGGGGCGTATCATTGAAGAAGGAACTCATTCCGAACTGCTGGAATTGAATGGGTATTATGAACGCTTATACACCCAGCGAAGGCTCTGAAGTAAGGTTCAACATCAAAAACAAACAAAAAATGTCTCCCGCAAGGAGTTTGCTAAAAACACACCCCTTTACGAGGGGGAATTTCATTAATCTTTTTACAAATCCCAAAAGTCGAATTACAATAAAATTAAAAAAAAGGAGGCTCGCAGATGGAATTGACCATCAGGGAAATCCCCGCGGCATTCAAAGCCAACATACCTCAAGGGATGCGCCTTTTTACCAAGCACGAAAAAGAGGTTCTTCTCGTTGAATCGGTTTTCTGCCCCAACGGCCACAATCTGCTGGTGGACAGCGTCCGCATTCACGATGAACCTTCCATACGCCTGAATATCCGGCTGGGAGACCAGAAGGGCGTTGTGTTTCTCGACTCCTTCTGGGGAAGCCACGCAAATCTTTTTTCGTTTCTTCCAACCCAGATAAAGGCAAACAGCGCAGTGGAGGCCCACTGTCCCTACTGCGATGCTCTGCTGAACGTCAAACAGCCCTGCGATAACAAGGATTGCGACTCCCAGGAACAGATCGCCCTGTATCTTCCGGGGCGCAACAACAGGATCTACATCTGTCCCAAGGTAGCCTGCCCCCATCACATGCTGGTAGTAGAAGAGTTACCCCATGATATCCTGGAGGCGATAGACGAGATTAACTACTTCGGTACCGGTCAGGACGAAGTTTTCGGGGGGATCTGATGAATTATGTTCGTATAGCTGCAGACGAGTGCAAGGGCTGCCGCCTCTGCGTGCAGAACTGCCCCAACAACTGCCTGGGAATCGGTTCCGAAATAAACCAGCTGGGATATCAGGCCGCTGTGTTCAAAAACCCCAACTGTACCGCCTGCGGAATATGCTTCTATGTCTGCCCGGAACCCGGCGCCATTACGGTGTATAAAAACGAGGAGCAGATGCATGCATAAACAGCTGATGAAAGGAAACGAAGCAGTTATTTACGGCGCCCTCCTGGGGGGAGCGACCCACTTTTTCGGCTACCCCATAACCCCGGCCAGCGAGATAGCCCACGCCGCAGCGGCCTATTTCCGGGCTGCAGGCAGGGTCTTTCTCCAGGGAGAATCGGAGGTCAGCGTTATCAACATGATCTATGGGGCAGCCAGCGCCGGCGCCCGGGTCATGTCCGCCTCTTCCGGACCGGGAGTAGCCCTTATGGCCGAAGGGATCTCCTATATAGCCGGAGCGGAACTGCCCGCAGTCCTTGTGGACGTGCAGCGCGCCGGTCCGGGACTCGGCAACATCTGGCCGGAACAGTCCGACTACAACATGGTGGTAAAAGGCGGAGGCCACGGAAACTACCGCAACATTGTGCTGGCTCCCAACTCGGCCCAGGAGATGTGCGATTTTACATACAAGGCCTTTGAGCTGGCGGACAAATACCGCATGCTTGTCTTTGTTCTGACGGATGCCTATATCGGACAGATGATGGAGCCCGTCTCGTTCCCGGAAAAGGTTCTCCACGGAGAACGTCACTCGTGGGCGGTCTATGGAGACAGCGAGAGCCGGGAAAACCTGGTTACCTCCATTCTCATGAATCGGGAACTCATGTCTGAGCACAATCATCAGCTCCAGGAAAAGTACCAGCGAATCGAGAAGGAGATATGTGATTTTCAGGAGGTGCAGACGAAAGACGCCGAACTGATTTTCGTGGCCTACGGAATCAGTTCCAGGCTCTGCTACTCAGCGGTTTCCCAGCTCAGAAAAAAAGGGATCAAGGCAGGCCTGCTGCGGCCAAGGACACTCTATCCCTTTCCACGGCAGCGTCTGAAGGAGCTGTCTTCCTCGGCAAAACTGTTTATCACCGTGGAACTGTCCAATGGACAGATGGCCGACGATGTGGAGCTGGCCCTCGAGGGACGTGCACCTCATCTGCTGTACAACTGGATGGGCGGTGTGGTTCCGGAGGTGTCGGAGATTGTAGCCCGCACCGAGTCCGACATGCAGGGGGTACCGGCATGATAGTAAAGGAAAAACCAAAAAGCTTTTACGACGTCTTTGAACGCAAAGGTTCCGGCCAGAAAACGACCCACTACTGTCCCGGCTGCGGCCATGGGACCGCCCACAAGCTTCTTGCAGAAATAATCGACGAGATGGAAATCCAGGATCGCACGGTCTTTCTCTCCCCTGTAGGCTGTTCCGTATTTGCCTACTACTACTTCGATACCGGAAATATCCAGTGTTCCCACGGCCGTGCGCCGGCGGTGGGAACCGGGGTCAAACGGGTTCTGGACGATGCGGTGGTTATCTCCTACCAGGGAGACGGAGACCTGGCCGGAATCGGGACCACCGAAATAATCCACGCCGCCAACCGCGGAGAAAACATGACGGTCATTTTCATCAACAACGCCATCTACGGCATGACCGGCGGACAAATGGCTCCCACAACCCTCAGCGGGCAGAAGACCCTGACTACTCCCGAAGGACGAGACCTGTCTCTTGACGGGTCTCCCATCGGAATGGCAGAGGTCATGAACGCCCTTGCTCCTCCTGTATACATCGAACGGGTAAGCCTCTCCAGCCCTGCGGGCATAATGAAGACCCGCCGGGCTTTCAAAAAAGCCCTTCAGAACCAGATCGATAAAAAGGGCTTCTCTTTTGTAGAGGTCCTATCTCCCTGTCCTATTAACTGGAAGATGGACCCCGTCAGGGCCCGGGAATGGATGAAGGAGAGCATGGAGGAGATCTTTCCCCCTGGATGCCTCCGGGATACCGCAGAACAGTGCACGCCCCGCACACGGCTGACGCCCCTTGACGACAAAGAACTGATGGACCTTTTCCAGGTAAAGAAGGAGCTGCCGGAGGTAGAAAAACAGGAACTGCCGGAGGAGCAGCACATCAAGATATCCGGTTTTGGCGGCCAGGGAGTACTCTCTGCGGGGATTCTGCTGGCAAACTGCGTTATCGCAGAAGGCCTTGAAGCCACCTGGCTCCCATCCTACGGACCGGAAATGCGCGGAGGCACCGCCAACGCCAGTGTTATCCTCTCGAAAGAGGCGATAGGATCTCCAGTTGTCGACGAGCCGAACGTGCTTATGGCAATGAACCTTCCGTCACTGCTGAGTTTCGAGGATAAAGTCGTGCCCGGAGGACTCATAATAGTCAACTCTTCAGTTGTGGACCGAAAGGTGAAGCGGAAAGACGTCAAAGACCTTTATGTTCCGGCCTCTGAGATGGCCCGGAACGAGGGGCTTATCTCCGCAGCCAATATCGTCATGCTGACGGTGTATCTGCTTGAAACCAGGATCGTGGATCTGGAGACCTTCAAGGCGATACTGCCCCTCAGCCTCAAAAAGAAGGAGTACCTGGATCTGAACCTGCGGCTCATACAAAAGGCCGAAGCCTTTTATGCCGACCTCTGATACTATATTTATCCTGGTTATAAACCCGGGATCCACATCCACCAAGCTGGCCCTCTATCACGGGGATGAATGCCTGAAAAGCCATACGATCCGCCATCCGGCGGAGGAACTGCGGCGGTTCTCCTCCGTCGCCGGGCAGAAGGATTTCCGACGGGAACTGACCGAGAAGTTCATCAGCGACGTACTTCCGGAGGACGCAGAGTTTTCAGCCGTCATCGGCCGGGGCGGACTCCTGGCACCCCTGGAAAGCGGGATCTATGCCGTGAACGCCCCAATGCTGGAGGACCTTGAAAGCGCCCGCTGGGGAGAACACGCCAGCAACCTGGGGGCGATTCTCGCGGAGGAAATCGCCCGGCCCAGGGGTATCCCCGCTTTCATCGCAGACCCGGTAGTTGTGGACGAGATGATCGACGAAGCCCGCTTCTCCGGCTGCCCGGAGATACAGCGAGTGAGCATATTCCACGCCCTGAACCAGAAATCCGCGGCCCGCAAGGCTGCATCCCAGCTTGGCAGAAGCTATGAGGAACTGAACCTTATTGTAGCTCACCTGGGAGGCGGAATCTCCGTTGGCGCCCACCGCCATGGACGAGTCATCGATGTGAATAACGCCCTGGATGGCGATGGCCCTTTCTCCCCGGAACGCAGTGGGGGCCTTCCGGCGGGACAGCTGATCAGTCTGGCTCTGAAATACCGTGACAGGGAAAAGGAACTTCGCAAAAAGATCGTCGGTCAGGGAGGAATGGTCGCCTACCTGGAGACCAACGATCTTCAGGCAGCCCTGGAGCGGATAAACGCCGGAGACGCGAAAGCGGAAGCCGTGGTTCGAGCCATGGCCTACCAGGTCGCCAAGGAGATTGCTTCCCACGGTGCAACCCTCAAAGGCGCAATCGACGGAATAGTGCTGACCGGAGGAATGGCCTGCAGCAGCTATCTGACGGACCTGATCCGCGAAAGGGTCTCATACCTCGCACCCGTGCTTGTTGTAGAAGGGGAGCGCGAAATGGAGGCCCTTGCGGAGAACGCCCTCAGGGCATTGAACAGACCGCAGACGATCAAGGAGTATCGCCGGTGAAGCTCGACCAGTTTCTGAAAGTCGTAAGGAAAGCGACGGTTGCAGTCCCTTTCCCCGAGGATGAGGCAATCCTTGAAACCTGCAAAACAGCGGCTGATCAGAATTGGGCCAGGTTCCTCTTTATTGGAAACCCTGAATCAATCGAAAGGTCCGCCGGCAAAGCAGGGCTGAACCCCGTTTCCTATGAATGCGAAAGCGCAGAAAACGAGATCGAAGCCTGCGCGTTGACCGCCGAACGAGTCAGGGAAGGAAAAGCACAGATTGCCATGAAGGGACAGGTGCATACGGGGGAATTCAGCCGCGCTCTCTTCTCCAAGTCTGCAGGCTTGCTGGAACCCGGCAGACTTGTCAGCCACATCGCACTCTGCCAGGTTGCCTCATACCATAAACTGCTCTTTTTGACAGATTGCGCCATCAACATACAACCGTATTATGACGACAAGGTCAGGATACTTGACAACGCCGTAATTCTGGCACAAAAACTAGGAATTCCCCACCCCAAGGTGGGACTCGTAGCTCCGGTGGAAACGGTAAATCCAAAAATAACTTCCACAATAGATGCTGAACGTCTCCGCAGGGAATACGATCCGGAACGGGCCGTCCTCGGCGGCCCCTTCGGTCTTGACGTTGCCATCTCGACAGAGGCGGCCCGAATAAAAAAGATCGAAAGCCCTGTTGCGGGCGACGCAGACATTCTGCTTTTTCCCGAGCTGAATTCCGGCAACGCCGTCTATAAAACCCTTACGGTACTGGCCGGCGCAAGCATAGCGGGACTTCTGGCCGGATTGAAAGTCCCGGTTGTCGTTACTTCCCGGGCTGACAGCGCGGAGACAAAGCTTCTTTCCCTGAAATTAAGCCTGGCCTCCGTCTGAATCCGGGCAATCGCATATCAGGCGCTTTTCTTTCTCCCGGAAATTTGCT
>CAZKQJ010000044.1:0-37176 GCA_964554875.1 uncultured Spirochaetaceae bacterium
GAAAAAAAGACATCCACCGGGGCAATATGGGGCCTGCAGGTTTTACCGGAAAAAAAAGTATCCAGCTGAGCATAGATACTGCCTAACAGAGTCTGATGTATCCGCCGGGGCGCAGGACTCATTGAGTAGGGCACACCGTCTATCAGTTCCCAGCGCTCTTCCTGCGGCCAGCTCCTGTAATCCCGATAGGTGTAGCCCCGGGTATTTTTGAGGGGGCTTGTGCCCTGCACCATGCCATTTCCCATATTCCAGCTCCTTCAACCGCTTCCTATTATACAACAAGAAAATCAGGGCACCAAGTATATAAGGCCGGAACAGGAGAGCCCTTTAAAGCGGTTTTCCGCCCTTCCTGATTCCGGTCTTTACAAACTCAAGGGTCCTCAGGATGTGCCGGCGCATACGTTCCTCTGCCAGGTCGCCATCTCGGGCTTCGATTGCCTCGAACACCGAGATATGGTCTTTAAGTCCCCTGACAGCTTCATCATGATCCGAAAGGGCCTGATGACGGAGGTCACGGTCGAAATTTCTGAGGACATCGATAAGGCGTCCCACATAGGGGTTATAGGAGGCCCGGTGGACCAGGAAATGAAACCGGGCGTTCGCTTTGCTGATATTCTGCTGGGTATCGGTTTCGGTGCGGCGGCGCATCTCTTCAAGCTGCAGCCGCATCTCCTTCAGATCCTCGCCGGTGGCCTTGGAGGCGGCAAAGCGTGCGGCCAGCCCTTCCAGGGAAGCCCGCATTACGGTGTTCTCCTCCATAGCTGGAAAACTCTCCACCACGTAGGTTCCTTTCCGGGGCTGGATTTCCACCAGGCCTTCCGCCTGAAGCTGCTGGAGGGCCCGTTTTACTGTGGTCGAACTGACTCCCAGTTTATCCACAAGCATCCTCTCGCTTAAGCGTTCCCCCGGCCGAAGCTCCCGGGCGAGAATGGCTTCGCGGATTCTCTCGTAGACAGTTTCACTCAGGGACCTGAATTGATCGTTAACTGCTGTGAGTGCTGTAGTCTGTTTTTTCATATATTCTGATCTCCGTCCCCGTCTCTGCTGCGCGTTTCCTGCAGTTCTTTTCAATGATATACGATGAGTAATAAGGAAACAACGAAAAAATTGATTCAAAAGAATTGACAGATGCCTGATGCATCAGACATAATATCTCATAATATTTAACCAAAAGCAATACTTTTTTGCAGACCCCGCAGGCGGTTCTGCATAACAGGAGATGAGTATGAATTTTGCTCCCAAGGGCGTTCTGCCCGCAATGATCACCCCTTTGACCAAAGACGGTAAAGTAAACGAAAAGGCTCTTAGAAAACTGATCGATTTTCTGCTTGACGGAGGCGTCCACGGTATATTCGCCATTGGAACCACCGGGGAATTCTACTGTCTGTCCAACGACGAGTACCGGATGATTCTTGAGGTAACCAAGGACCAGGTAGCTGGACGCGTTCCGGTCTATGCAGGGGCCAATCACATTACTACCCGGGGAAGCATCGACCTGGCCCAGATTGCCCAGGAAGTCGGCGTGGATGCCCTCTCCGTTCTTACACCCCTGTTTATCAGCCCTAACCAGCAGCAGCTGATAAAGCATTTTACCGATGTAGCGGCGAGTACGGATCTGCCTATTCTGCTCTACGACAACAGGCCCAAGACCCACGTGGCCCTGCAGCCCAGTTCGGTGGTCGAACTGGCGAAAATCAGGAACATCATCGGCATCAAGGATTCCTCCGGAGATATGACCAACACCGCGGAATGTATCCGCCTTACCCGGGACATGGACTTCGATGTAATGATCGGCCGGGACACCCTGATTCACGCCAATCTCTGTTACGGTGGTGCCGGTGCGGTTGCAGCCTGTGCCAACGTAGCTCCCCGGATCTGTGCGGATATCTACGACAAGTATATGGCAGGAGACATTAAAGGCTCCCTGGAAGCCCAGTTCCGTCTGGCTCCTTTAAGAATCGCCTTTGCCCTGGGAACCTTCCCAACGGTTATAAAAGAGGCTCTGGAACTTCTCGGAATTGAGGCAGGTCCCTGCTTTGAGCCCGTCGGTCCCATGAGCTCCGACGAAAAGGAACAGCTGAAGAAGATCCTGAAAGGGATGGAACTGCTCTAAAAAAACAATACACCTATCGGAGTGAATAAATGCGTGTTCAAGAGGATGGACTGAAAGAGTTTGTCACCGCGGTCCTTACACGGGTCGGGGTTACTGAGGACAAGGCACGAAACGCCGCGGAGGTTCTGGTTTTCGCGGATTCCAGGGGAATAGAATCTCATGGTGTTTCAAAACTTCCGATTTACGTACAACGGATCAAGGCGGGGGGAATCAACCCCGCCGCCGATCCGAAGATCGTCTCCAGAACCGGCGGCATCTGCAAAATCGACGGCGAGAACGCCATGGGTCCCATTGCGGGACATTTCGGCGCCGAGACTGCGGTACGGAATGCCCTGGAAAACGGGATCGGTCTGACTGCAGTGGGAAACTCGAACCATTTCGGGGTAACTGCATTCTACTCCATGAAGGGCCTGGACCGGGGAATAATAGGTTTTGCCATGAGTAACGCCAATCCCACCATGGCTCCCTGGGGCGGTAAAAAGGCAATGGTGGGAACCAGTCCCCTCTCCATCGCCGTTCCCACGGGTAGCGGACTGCCCCTGGTTGTCGATATGGCCAGCAGCCTGGTGGCCCGGGGCAAGATACTGCTGGCCGCCCAGGCGGGCAAGGAGCTTCCCGCCGGATGGGCGCTGGACAGGGAAGGCCGGGAGACCAGAGACCCGGAAACAGCCCTGCAGGGCCTCTTGAGCCCCATGGGGGGGCCGAAAGGATCCGGGCTGGCCCTGATAATCGACATACTCTGCGGAGTTCTATCCGGATCCAAATGGCTCACCGATGTGGGACACCTCTACAGCGGGCTCGACACGCCCCAGAGAATCGGTCACGTATTCGGGGGAATAAAGATCGAGGCCTTCATGAAGGTGGAAGAGTTTTACACCATCATGAACGACTACGTTCATGCCGTCCACGACTGCCCCAGGGCGGAGGGCGTTGACCGGATATATATGCCCGGTGAAATCGAGTACCTCAAGACCCTCGAGGCAAAGGCAGACGGCATAAAGCTCTCCGAAGCTATCCAGAAAGATCTGGAGGCTACAGCGGAAGAGCTGGACTTGAGCCTCGCAGCCTACGCTTAGGCGGGGGAAACCCCGCCCTATTCTTACATCGTAATTAGAACGCTGAGCCTGAAAAATCAGCCAGGAACTCCGAACCAGGTTCTACAGCACTAACAAGCAGATAATCTCTGGCGCGAGTGCAGGCGACATACGGCAGCTGCCTTTCGGTATTGTATACCTCCTCCGGATCGCCCTCATTGCCGACCAAGAATAGAGTATCGGGGTTTTTCCTGCCTATACCTGAGAGAAAGCGCAGTGGCGGGATGCTGAGGTCCGAACCTCGTCGATTACCGCATAATCGAAGGAAGAAGCATCGTTTCGGTTAAGATGCAGTGCAAGCTCGTCCAACGTATAGACTTCGGTATGCTCCCGCAGCAGCGGCTCATTGCCGATAAGAATCCTGAGCTTTGTTTTTCAGTGTCCCGGCCAGGGAAGGCGACAATGGTCTTCCCTGTTCCGACCTCACAATTTGACGAAACAATTATGCGTAGCCCCCCCGGCTTGTTTCCATGGTCGGTATAAGAATTTCGACATGTTCTCTATGGAGAAAATGCTCAAAAACCCGCTCGTTTTCTCTTCCTTTATTTCCAGCAGCAAAACCTGCGCTCAATTCTGCGATAGCAACAAAGGGAACACAAATTCTCGAAGCTTTCCGAAAAACCTGGACCGCCTCAGGAACCGGATCCATAAAGTCCCGGTAGCGGTCCGGCTCAATGGAATCCTGATCCTGATACCACGTACCGACCAGATCATTCAGGTCGATGAAGTCCTGCTCTTCTTCAATGCCGATACCCCGTTTAAGAACATCCACTGTGGCCCGATTCAAACTTATAGTGCATTTTTTCACATGATCCTGAACAGTACACAAGAAATCTTGATGGTAAACCGAAATTACACTACCCTGAGACTCATGAAAATCGGACGAAACGCCCCTTGTCCCTGCGGGAGCGGAAAGAAGTACAAGAAGTGCTGTATCGATAAGGAGGCAGAGCGCAATGAGCAGTATTGTACAAGCGAAAGCTCTATAGTCATCGACAACGTGCCGCGTGAAGATGGTTCTTCAGTGACTCAGGAGAAGAGCCTTCCGATCCAAAAACTCGAAGAACTGATAGAACGAGGTCCACTACGTGCAAGGAGTGCCGTAGAGGTGCACAGAAAAGTACCTCTTGATTTGATAGAAAACACTCCGCTTATCCGCATGCTGCAGGTTTTCCTTGAGACCATAGCCCGAAGCGGGGGAAGGGTTTCAATAGGAAACAACGGAAGGGTCGTCCTGGATGATGAAAAACTTTACCAGACGGCGAAAATGTGGCCGGGGATCAAGCCTTCGATTTCTTCAAGGGCGGGAGCTTCTCTGTTTCCCCTCCATCTCTCCTATTCAGAAATCCTTGCCTCTGAGCTCGGCTGTATCGGTGAGGATGGAGAAGAGATCGTTTTAACGGAAATGGGCATGAAGGTCATTCGCAATACGAAACTGAGAAGAGTATATAACAGCGCACTTAACAAGCTGACCTACACCTTTAACTGGTTCGCCTTTGCAGGACTTCCTGCCATAGTTGAGGAAATACAGGATCTCTGCGGTCTCGAACTCTTCCTGCTTGATTACTATTATCGTAATAGTGAAGCGGTTGACGAGAAGAATTTCTTACGCCAGATTGATTCCATTATTCCGCTTATCAAGAGATGCAGCTTGGATAACATAGATGAGGAAAGCCTCGCCGGTCTTATCCACGACTATTTTCTCGGCACTTACTGCTATCTGTTCGGATTTGTTATCCCTTCAGACGAGGCGCAGAGCATTCGCGGGGAGAGATGGTTCGTCAGCAAGCTTTATCGGTATATGTTTCAATGGAACTTGTGAAAAGCAGCGTGGAAATGTAGTTTGCCATCAGGAACAGAAAAGCTTGACATGAGTCTTGCTACCTATGCCCAGGCGGGGGAAACCCCGCCTTATTTTACGGTTTTTTGAAACGTTAGCACACTTGCAAAAAATATACCCACCCCCAGCGCCCCAAGGGGCAGCAACTGGTCCAGTAACAGGCTCAGGGGCGTGGATTTCAGATAGATTTCGCGAACAATCGTCATCATAAAACGCAGGGGATTGAGCAGGGTAATCCGCTGCAGCCACAGGGGCATATTATCGATGGGAATAAAAAATCCGCTCAGGAGTATCATGAAGACCATGCAGAACCAGGCAATGAACAGGGCCTGCTGCTGAGTTGACGCTATGCTGGAGATAAGCAGCCCGAGCCCCAGGGTCGACCCAAGGTAGATCAGTACCGCGAAATAGAGCTGGAGAATGCTTCCTGCAGGGCTCAGCCTGAAAACAAGCTCCGCCACCCGCAGAATAATCGCAAGCTCAACAAAGGCATAGAACAGAAAAGGAAGCAGCTTTCCCGCTATCAGCTGCCCTTTGGTAATAGGCGTAACACTGAGCTGCTCCAGGGTTCCTCGTTCCTTTTCCCGCACAAGACTCATGGAAGCGATCAGCAGGGTGATTATGGTTATAATCAATACCACTATGCCCGGGACCATGAAGGCCTCACTCCTCAGCTCCGGGTTGAATCGGTATCGGTAGGTAAGCTGCACGGGAGAGGCGGATACCGATTCGGCGGAAACAATCTGCGTGAGATACCCGAAGGCCGTCAGGGCCTTGTTGCCGTCTACGGAGTCCAGCAGAACAAGGATTCTGCCGGAACCTTCGGTGCTACGACGGCGGCTGAAGTCCGGGGGAATATAGATCCCCACGGCTGCCTCCCAGCGGCGCAAACTCTGCTCCAGCTCCTGATACTGAAGGACATGATGGGTCAGCACAAAGTGTTCACTGTTCTCCAGGGCGCTGATCAATTCCCTGCTGGCGGGACTTCGATCGAGATCACAGACAGCAAGGGAAACATTGCTTGTTTCCAGGGTCAGGGAGAAGCCCAGCACGATGAGCTGTGCCAGGGGAGCAATAAGCAGAAAGCGGAAAAAGAAGGGGTCCGCCACCAGCTGACGAAACTCTTTTTTGATCAGCGCCAGAATAATACGCATCAGATTCTCCTAACTCTCCAGATAAGCCCTGAAGCGACGGATGGCGAGCACAAGAAAGATAAAACTGAAGGTCATCAGGGCTGTTCCGGGCACAAGGAGCTCCCTGACGCTGTTTCCTTTGAGCATGAGCCCCCGGAGGATGATCAGAAAGTAGCGGGCGGGAACAAAGAGACTGATTATCTGGAGGGGGCGGGGCATGGCTTCCAGCTGGAACATGAATCCCGAGAGAAAAAGGGTCGGCAGCAGGGTTGCAATCAGCGCGATGAGCATGGCGGCCTGCTGGCTGCCCGCAACGGTGGATATCAGAATTCCGAAGGAGAGACCTGTAAGGCAATATATTAGAAGATATACTGCAAGGGCTGTGATGCTGCCCCTGACGGGGACCTGGAAGAGCAGGATTCCGAACAGCACGATCAAGCCCGCAATCAGGAGGGCGAGAAGCAGATACGGCAGAACCTTTCCCAGGATGATTTCGTAGGAGTGCACCGGCGATAGGCGCAGGAGCTCGAAGGTACCCTGCTCCTTCTCCCGGGTAATGGTAAGACTGGTCAGGAGGGCTGCAACCATGATTACAATCAGGGCTGTCAGGGCCGGGACAAAAAAGAAGGCCCCGGAACGTTCCTGATTATAGAGAAAGGCGGGAACCAGCTCGATCGCTGGAAGATCACTGTTTCCGACGCTCACCAGATAGGTCCGGATAACCGAGTTGATGTACTGACGCACGATAAGGCCCCGGCTGGCATCCGATGCATCGATATCTATATCCAGATGTGCCGTTTCGCCCCGGAATAGGTCACGACTGAAATTTTCGGGAATGGTCAGCACGGCATCCGCTTCCCGGCGCCTGAAAAGCTCCAGGCTGTTCCCGAGGCGTACTTCCCGAAGAGAAAAAAAGGCGCTTCCCCGAAAGCTCCGGATCAGTTCCCGCGATACAGAAGAATCATCCCGATCGTCCACGACAAGAGCCACCGAACTCAACTCAAGGCTCATGGCATAACCGAAAAGAACGATCATGATCAGGGGCAGCAGAAAGAGTATGATCAGGGTCCTGTAGTCCCTGAGAATATGCTTGAACTCCTTCAGGATGATGGCCTTGAGTCCCATTCCCGGTTTCCTCCCAAAGATTCGCGGTCCGCGGCAACAGCCCGTATAAAGGCCTGATTCAGTGTCTCCGCCCCGTATCGGGCCTTTACTGCGGCCGGGGTATCCAGGGCAATCAGGCGTCCCGCGTTCATTATGGCTATACGGTCGCAGTATTCTGCCTCATCCATAAAGTGGGTTGTTACCAGTACGGTATGACCGGCCCCGCTCAAGGTATAGATATCCTCCCAAAAAATCCGCCGCCCCACAGGGTCCACCCCGGAGGTCGGTTCGTCGAGCACGATTATGGGGGGATCATGAAGCAGGGCGCAGGCAAGTCCAAGACGCTGCTTGAAACCCAGGGGAAGCTCCGAAGCGGCCCTCCCCGCGCCGGCTTCTCCAAGCTCTGTTTGCAGACGGGCTACCTCGGACTGTATCTTTTTTTTTGAGACACCGTACACCCTGGCGAAGAACTCGACATTCGCAGCCGGAGACAGCTCTCCATAGAGGGAAAAACGCTGGGACATGTAGCCTATACGCCGCTTTACCCCTTCGGGATTATGCCTGACGGAGATACCGTCCAAAAGTGCGTCCCCTCCGCTGGGCTTCAGCAGACCGCACATCATCCTGATAGAGGTGGTTTTGCCGGCACCGTTTGCTCCGAGAAAACCGAAGACCTCGCCGGGGTCAACGATGAAGGAGAGATCCCTGACGGCGGTAAGACCGCCGAATCGTTTTGTAAGGTCCCGGACTTCAATCACTGCTCACCCGGCCTCTTCCGAAAGGATTCTGGTCAGGAACAGGTCTTCCAGATCAGGTTTCACCTGGCGTCCTCCACCGGTATACTTTTCTCCACCGCTAAGGGAAAGGTGTACTCTTCGCCCTGCCAGATACACCGGGGCCCCTGGAAACTGCTGCTGCAGTCGCTGCCGCACGGCCCGGGGGTCCTCTGAAACCGCATCGAACTCAATAATCCGTCCCGGGAAGTCTTCTATCAGCCTTTCCGGATTTCCCTGCTCCAGCACCCGTCCACGGTTCATCAGATAGACGTAATCGCACTGGAGCGCCTCCTCCATGTAGGGAGTCGAGACCAGGATGGTGATCCCTGAGTTTTTGAGTTCCTTCAGCATGGTCCAGAACTCTTCCCTGCTCAAGGGGTCAACACCGGTTGTCGGTTCATCGAGAATAAGGAGTTCAGGCGAGTGCATCAGCGCACATGAGAGGGCGAGCTTCTGCTTCATTCCTCCCGACAGGGTTCCAGACCGGGCCCCGGCGAAATCCTCGAGGCGACTGAAACGATAGAGCCGTTCGCGGAGCCTGGGGTATTCGGACATTACTCCCCGGTGAATCTGAAAGGAAAAGCTCAGGTTCTCCTCCACAGACAAATCGGTATAGAGGGAAAAGACTTCGGGCATATAACCTGCCCGCTTACGTACGACAGAAGGGTCAATTACGGGATCTTCGCCAAAGAGCAGCAGGTTTCCCGAGTCCCGCTTGACAAGACCGAGGACTATCTTCATAAAACTCGATTTCCCCGCTCCGTCCGGCCCGATAAGACCTGTAATCTCTCCTTCTGAGGCTCGTATGTTGATGCCGCTCAGAGCTCGAAGCTTTGCATAGTTTTTGACGATTCCCGCAGCTTGAAGAACATGGCTCATCATTCCGCGTCCTGCCAGTGTATCTCTACGGGCATGCCGATTTTCAGTACACCCTCCGGATTATCGATTCCCACCCGAACTGCGTAGGAAAGGGACGCTCTGTTTTCATCGGTCAGGACTTCGGTGGGGGTAAATTCAGCCCGGGAGTTGATATGCTCTATTCTCGCATTAAAGCGACGGTCTCCCAGGCGTGCCTCCACCTCGAGGCCGGGCCTTATCGCAGCGAGGGCCGATTCTCCCAGGTACAGGTAACACCAGACTTTTTCCAGGTTGATAAGCTGGGCAACGGGTCGAAGGGGTGGAACGAATTCTCCTTTTTCATAGAACAGGCGGTCAATATATCCCGCAGCGGGGGCGGTCAATTCGGCTTTTTCCATCATCAGGGACAGTTCCTCGAGTCTGGTGTCAAGCTCATCCTGCTGAAGCCGAAGCGCCTGCCTCCTCAGCTTTGCAGCGGCCAGATCGCGTTCCCACTTGTCCGCGTTAAGCTTGAGTTCCCGTACCGACTGTTCCGAAACGGCATCGATTTTGAGGAGGTCCCTGTTCTTCTCATACAGGGAAAAATAAAATTGCCAGCTCTCCTTCAGCTGCGCCATTGTCAGGAGCAGCTCCTCAAGCTGCAGGCCGATCTGCTCTCTTTTTGCAAGTAGCGCCTGCTTCTGGAGCTCCAGACCTGCAGAATCGATTTTTCCTATGATACTTCCGGCTTCAATAAAGTCGCCTTCCTCAATGTTCAGTTCCACCAGGCGGTCACTGACCGGTGATGCAATTGAGAATACCCGGCCCTCCACCAGTCCGGTAAACCTGGTTCCTTCCTCCTTCTGCCCGCAGCTGACGAAAACCAGCAGGATCAGTACAATCCCCAGAAGCGTAAATGTCTGCTTCATTGCTCCTCCCTGTACTGAATGGATTTCCAGACAAAATCCGTGACCTGCTGCACACGTTCATCAAACAAGCGCTGTAGTTCCGATTCGGGGAGTTCCAGGAGTTCAATAATCAGCGGACTGGCGACAAAAAAGAAGACATCCAGACTGATAATGTTTAACAGGAGACTGAGGGGGTCGACCGGTCGAATCTCCTTCTCGTAAATCGCCCTGTTTACCCTGGCAAAAAAGAGCTCCGGGAGCCTTCCTTCGGAAATACTGAGAACTTCCCGAAATACGGGTAAAACTTCTGCCCGATTTGTCCAGATTTCAGAAAAAAAGAACTGGAAAAGATCCAGATTATTCCGTATTGCCTCTGTATGAAGGCGGATAAACTCCGAGATGAGCTGTTGAAAGGGCAGAGAAAAATTGAGGAAATCAAGGAGAGACCGGAACAGTTCGGAGGCGACATTATTCAGGACCGCCTTGTATATCTTGTCCTTCGAACGGAAATAGTAGTGCAACAGGGCCTTGTTTACCCCCGCCTCGTCGGCGATCTCCTGCATTCTTGTCCCGGACTTGCCCCTTCGGATGATTACCCGGTGAGCGGCCTGCAAAATCTGCTGTTCAGTGCCTGTATCGACTGGTTTATCCATGCAAACTATCCTTATGGTTTAACCGTTTGGTTTAACCATAAGGAATGACCGAGAAACTGTCAATACAGACCCCTTGAAAAATGCAGGTTAGAGGGGAACGACCGGAATATGAATCGCGACCTGATGTTTGCCGTCCGGATGTTCTTCCGGATCGTTCAGATACACCTCGTAGCAGGGCCCTTCTCCGCACTGGTACCCGCTTTCCGGGAGCCACCCGGCAAAGAGACTGTTCCAGGCATCCCCGTATTCATCCGCAGAGATAAGGAATTCCCCGACCGCGTAGCGCCCTGCGGGAATCACAGTATTTCCTATCTCTCCGGAAACCTCGGTATCAGGGGGAACAGTAATGCAGACGCTAATCCTGAGCTTCTCCTCTTCGGTTATCTCCGGAGAATCATGGTAGATAGTCAGCATCTCTGTTGTACCCGCTTGAAAAAGCTGCCGCGGGACCGCCCATTTCAACAGCCTGGAAAACAGAGCGTGGAAAAGTTCCTCGTTCCCGGCATAGGGACCGGTGTGCCGAACGTAAGCCAGCGTCTTTTCCTGCTGCTCCTCTACCTGCACAGTGTAATCGAGCTTTTTTGTTGGTGTTTTCATAGATACCCTCCATTTCTGTTGTGTATAAACAGAATACGAGGAATCCACCGTCGTTGCTTCGCAATATATGCTCATGGGATAATACCGCTTGCTCTGCAGTTTGCAATTTCTGCTGTAAACAG
The DNA here is from genome assembly GCA_964554875.1 of uncultured Spirochaetaceae bacterium. GTDB lineage: Bacteria > Spirochaetota > Spirochaetia > JC444 > Marispirochaetaceae > Marispirochaeta. The sequence goes on from CAZKQJ010000044.1 coordinate 11,178, forward strand.
CGCCTCCTCCTGCCCGCCATTCGCTGGGGCTCATGCCAAAATGGTCGCGAAAAGCCCGGGAAAAAACCGCAGGAGAGGAAAACCCCGATTCCAGACCGATCTCCGTTATCGTCATATCAGGGCGACTCGATATATAACCCGCAGCCCGTTCCAGGCGCAGCCGCTGGATGTAGGCTCCCAGGGATTCACCAAGAGCGGCAGAAAATATCCGGGCAAAATGGAACCGTGAGAAGGCTGCTTCAGCAGCCAGGGTTTCGTGGTTAAGGTCCTCACCCAGGTGGGTGTCAATATAGTCGAGGACCCGATTCAAGCGCCTGAGATATTCATCCTTCACGGGATGATTTTATAATTCTTACTCCGGCAACTGCAAGACCGAAAAAAAGCTTACAACGAATCCCGGTCAGCTCCAGCTGTTAGCCTCTCGATTATCAGTCCCATTGCAACGACCGCAACAACTGTCAGGCTAAGCCTCGTCAGCATAAAGAGGGAACCAAGGAAACGCAGCTCAACCAGCTCCTGCGGCAGTTTGATACAGGCCCAGGAGGAAAGAAAAATAACCAGGTTTGCTGTCCGGGCACCCTTCCTTTGGAAAACCGCAGCCAGTGGAAATGCCATATACAGCGGCCCTGTTGGTAGAGTGCCAAGAAACAGAGAAACGGCAAAGCCCCGGAGTCCCGATCCTTCGCCAAGATGTCGGCTTATAAACTCCTTTGAAATAAAAACCGTCAAGAGTCCCATCAGAACAAGTACGGCGGGAAACACCGTGAGCATTTCCATGGTGTATGATTGGAGTGTTTCATTGAAGCTCTTTTGAGACTCCGGGAATCTCAGCAGCAGGAAGGCCGACATAAGACCCAGAGCAACAACAGGGACCCAGCGGCGCAGGGGCTTCCTGTTATCGGACTTATCCTTCTTCATTTCCTCCTTCACAGCAGGAATCCCATTACAAAAGAGATCCCGAGAGCCGCCGCAAAACTCAATCCGTTTCGCAGCAGAGCAAATTTTCTGCCCAGACTCTCGATCTCCAGAGGCAGGGTTACAAAGCCGATCATGGTGAGGGTAGTTACAAAGGCAGCGATAACTGCGATAGAGGCGCCCTTCTCGAGCAGGGAAGCTGCCAGGGGAAAAGCTAAAAGAGCTGGAATATGCAGGACTGCTCCGGCGGCAGCGGCTGCCGCAATCCCCAGAAAACCGGACTGTTCACCAAGAAAGGATTCCAGTCGCTCCCGGGGGATAAAAGCGAAGAGTAGCGCGATGAGAATAATAATAACCATAAGCATGGGCAGCAGGGAAATAAACATTTTCCAGGCCATCATCAGAGCAGCTCGAGCTTTCTTCCGGTCCCTGACAAAGGCCGTCCCCAGGGCGGAGACGGCCAGAAGATTAATCAGCACAGCAGTTGCGCTCATGCAGGCCTCGGGGTTTTGACAACCAGGATCCGAAACGGTCCTGTGCCGGTATTGTGCAGGGCATGGGGAATCATCTTCGGACTCTCCACCAGGGTATCGGCATCCACCCTTTGACGCTCCTCTCCAATTTCAATCTCTCCCGTTCCTTCCAGAACATAAAAAAAGACCTCCTCCGGCGTTTTGTGCAGCGGCAACGTACCTCCGGGGGCGATTTCCAGGTGCACCGTTTCGACCTCGTCCTTTACAAGAATCTTCTTTGCGGAAACTGCCCTGTTCGGGGAAGCATCAATTCCGTTCTTTGGTTTTGCAATATTCATCTTCTGTTCCTCCGTTTATGTTAAAAATACCAGCGCAGGGATGCGTAGAGCATGGTGTTGTCACTGTAGCGGCCGAATTTTCCCTCGTCGTCTCCTATGAATATCTCCGCTCCGGTTTCGAATTCCACACCATCCTCAACACTGTAGGTCAACGAAGGGCGCAGAAGGGCATCCCAGGGATCAATCCCCAGATACGCGAAGAGTTCGAGCTCCAGGGTGTCTGAAAGGTAACTGTCACGCAGGCGGAAAGTCGCGGTATGGCCGAACTCGTCGGCCGCAACAGCCTCGTCGTAGTCGACAATATACTCGCCGATATACTGGGCGGACATATCGCCCCCCCACAGGCTCCAGTCAAGACCGGCAAGACCGTGCAGCTGATGGTGTTTATCCGCCGGAGCAGGGGCTTCATAGGTAAAAGCCCGGTCCATATAGACCGCCGCCTCGGAACGCAGGACAAAAGAGCCGAGGGTGGTACTGAAGCTGCCGCCCGCCACGGCGTAACGCTCATACGCGAAATCGCTTCCGGAAAAACGCACCGGCTGATCATCCCAGGCATAGCCCGCCATGACTTCGGCGTTAAGGGCGGAACCGAAGTAGCTGAGCTTGCCGAAGATTTCACTGTTTTCCAGGGCGTCCGAGGGCAGTTCGGCACCGCTCAAGGCACTCATCTCCGGGGTAAACCAGATGGAGCCGGAATCCGGCAGCCTGGAAGGAACAAAGCGGGGGATCCAGACGGCTTCAAAGGTAAAAGGGCCGGCGTAATAGTCCGCCCTGACCGCAGGGATTCCCATCCGGATCTCCCGAAAGTCCGCCAATATAAAGGAGCGCATATCCTGGGGGCTGACAATATCGGTAATAAAGACCCCTTCGGCTTCTCCCCATACCACGGCCTGCTGACCGACACGCAGGTCCAGGGAGGGAAGAAACAGATCAATATAGGCCTCCCGGAGCCCGATGTCGGGTTCGCCGTCAGCTCCGACGTACACATAGGGATTCACGTTTATCTGAGTCATGTCGCCCCAGCCTCTCAGGTTGATATCCACCGTCTGCTCCGTCACCGGGACGTCAGACTTTTCCAGCCGAACGCCGCTGTAGCTGCGGAGCATACCGGTAAGCTCGACATCGTTGGCCAATGCGGGCCATAAAGCCAGCAGAAGAAGCACGGCTGCAAGAAGTGTTTTCCTGGTAACATCTACAATACGCATAAAAACCTCCCTCCGCCTCAGCGCCTGGGTCCCAGGCGCATCTGGCGCTCCGAAAAGAAGTCCTCTTCAAGGGAAACGTTGAAGCTGACATCATTCATTTCAATGCGGGTGGAACTGCCGCGGTCGTTATCTTCCATCAGCATGTTTGTGACAACCCAGTACCCGTCTATCTTCTCAAACTCCTCGATAGAGAGGGTTTTATAGACGGTGTCCCTCCTGTCATAGTAGTCCTTTTTCAGACCTATCCACTTTTCTTTGACGATCCAGCTGACGGTTTTAGTGAAGGCATCCCCCTTCCCCACGGGTATACTCTCGATCACGTAGCACCCCTCTCCCATCAGGGTCTCCTCTCCGATGATACGGTGGGAATCCTCCGACGGGTGACGGTCCCCCAGGTCATCATAGGTAAAATCGGAGCCCATAAAAGAGTCGTTCTTGCTGTCCGAACTTATCCGCTTGACCCTCCGCAGGGCAGGCAGATAAATCCACTGGTCGTCATCCCTGCCGTCGTCCCAGGACCAGGTCATGAAACTGGTGTCCCGTACATCAGCGGGGGCGGTAAAGAACATGATCTTCTTGTCAGACTCTCCCGCGTCCAGGCTGTACTGTCCAATACTCCGCTCCCGGGTGGCACCACGGGAATTGGTAATGGTCATGACCAGCTCGGCACTCATGGCCTCCCCGACAGGACGATTATAGACATTCTCCATGACCTCGAGCCCGCTTGTCTGAGAAAACAGGCCGGTCAAGCCGATTACTGACAACACACAAACTGTCAGGAGTTTTGTAAATTTTTCTTTCATGGTGACTCTCCTTATCTTGAGTTTTCGCTGTTTGTGTCCGGACGACTCTCCGGAACGTGAGCTGTAATCTTTCCTTTGCGGTCCAGCAGGACCAGAACCACCAGCAGAACCGTAAGGGTACCAAGCGCGCTGGCGGCCATATTGAGCGCAACCAGCCCGCCGACCTGCCGGTTCGGGGGAAAGACGCTGACCAGCAGTACCGAGAATCCGCCCATTACCGCCACAGCATTGTAGATTATCGCCCGTCCGGTCTGCGAAAGAGTGGACAGGACGGCTGCTTGACCGGAGAAGCCGGATGAGCGGGCGCTGCGGAAGTGCTCGATAAAATGGATGGCGTAATCGACACCGATGCCGATGGCGATACCGGAAATAATCGCGGTAGAGGCGCTCAAGGGGATCCCTAAAATCCCCATTGTGCCAAAATTGACCATGGCCGTAATGGTGATTGGAATGGTCCCGGCCAGACCGATCAGGATGTTCCTGAACATGAGGCTCAAGAGAAGGGCGACAATTCCGAAGGAGAGCAGCAGGCTGAAGAGCTGACCCTCCAGAAGCAGGCTGGCAAAGACGAGGGACTTGTAGCCGCTTCCGGCGTAGCGCATCCTGACGCCGTGTTCTTCGAAGCTCTCTGCATAGCGATCGATTACCTCGATAATCTCCTCGATAAAGGCCGAACTGTCGCTCTTCAGCTGAAAGGTCAGATTGGCTTCGCGGTAATCATAATCTACCACCTGGTTCAGATTATCCGGGTCCCCTGACATTTCGTAGAGCAGCAGATACTGGGCCACCATGTCGCTGGTTTCGGGGATCGCGTCGTAGGCCGGATCATCCTCGTGCATGACCCGGTGCATACGACGCATATAGTCGGTCAGGGCAAAGCTGTCGCCGACCACCGGATCCTGTTCGACCTCCTTCTGCAGCGCGTCCATCAGTTCGAGAACCTCAGGCTGCTTGAAGGTGTCGTCCTCGCTTCCGCTGAAAATTACGTTCAAGGTGGAGGTACCGCCGAAATTCTCATTTACAAAGGTATCGGTTTCGACCACCGGGCTGTCCTTCTCGAAGTTGGCAAGAAAGCTCGTATCGATCCAGACCCGGGAAGTTCCCAGACCCGCGAGGGCGAAGAGCGCAATACCGGCCAGCACCACCCTCCAGGGATGGGCCATAAGCAGGTTTCCTGCTCTGCGGCTGAAGTTTCCGGGGGCTCCCGCCCTCTCTTTATCGCCCCTCGGCCTGATGCGCAGTTTCGGCGGTCCCAGCAGGTAGATCGTTGCGGGAAAGAGCAGCAGGGACATCAACATCTCCGAAAGGACGCCGGCGGCGGTAAAAAGACCAAAGTAGCGCACCGGCAGTACCTGACTTGTCATCAGGGAGAGGAAACCCACTGCCGTGGTTACAGAGGTCATGATTACCGGACGAGTCATCGCCTGCATGGTCCTCTGCACGAGTTCATCCCGGGAGATATCCGGTGTCTCTTCCATCAGATGACGGATGGTATTGTGCATATGAATACCGTCCGCCACCCCGATAGCGATCAGCATGACCGGAATCATGGTACTGACGGTGTAGACAGGCACCTGAAAGAGGGTCATCAGACCGAAGGCGGTCAGGGTACCGAAGAAGACTATCAGCAGATTGAGCAGGGTATGCCGCAGATTCCTTAGCAGATAGAGCAGTATCAGGGTCATCAGCACGAAGACCAGCGGCGCCATGCGGGCCATATCCTTCGGCCCCAGCCGGGTCATCTCTCCCTCTACCACCGGACGCCCGGCAACATGAATGGTCTCCGGCCCCTCCCACTGGTCGGTAAACTCCAGCAGCGATGCGTAAAACTCTTTCGTAAAAGCATCGTCGTCTATCTCGGCGACCACCAGGGCCGATCTACCGTCGAGACTGACGATGCGGCCGTGGATCATGTCGTTCGCTTCCACCGAGCGGCGCAGGGCCTCCAGCTCAGAGTCGCTTTCAGGCACCCCGGAATAGAAGGCCTCCACCGTGAGGCCCCATTCGTCGGCCGTAATGTTCTCAGCCGTATAGAGGGATGTAATATCGCCAGCATTAATCTCATCAAAGGCCTCGGACAATGCCTCGGTCAAATCGCGGATCTTTCGTAAAGAGCCACTGTTATAGATCGATTCCGGATGCTCGAGAGCGAAGAGAACCGCGTCCGCTATGCCGAACATCTCTTCCGCTTCGTCGCTGAAGACGAAGGCCGGATGGTCCTTGGGCATGTACTCGTCCAGGTCCGTCTCAAGAACAGCGTTGTGTCCGATGGAAAGTATAAAGATCAGCATCAGCAGGATTATAGCCAGCAGAAGCAAAAGGGGTTTTCGAGCTGTTTTATCCAGCAGATTATTCATTCTTTCTCCATATAGTGATCGTTCACTAACATTCAACAAAATATATTCCCTTTCAGGAAAAAAGCTTGACCAGGGTATCCGACAGTCCCGCGGCCTGCTCCGCAATAGCCTCTCCCCCGTCGCTCAGAATACTCCGGGTTATGGTAAGGCGGATACTTCCCATGGTAATGAGGGCCAGGCGATCAGCCGGAATATCCCCGCGAAAAATCCCCCTTCCCTGCAGTTCGGCAAAGGCCTTTCCCAGAAGGGAGAGATTCTCCCGCATCATTTTAAGCAGCAGCGGACGAAGCTGGGGCTCCGAATGGAAGGCCTCCTCTGAGAACACAAGGGGAGCAAAAGCCGGTTTGTGTTTAAGCTCGGAAAAAAGCCCCCGGATAAACCCGGACACCAGCTTCTCCGGGGAACCTTCCGCGGCGGCCAGTTTCCTGAAATGGGAAACAACAGAGGCCTGAAGGTCCTCGAGGATAGCCCTCATAAGGGCAAGCTTATTGGGAAAGTGACGATAAACTGCCGGTTCTGTTACCCCCACCGCAGCGGCTACCTTTCGGATCGTAAGGCGGCTGAATCCCTCTTTAGCTACAAGCGCGACCGCCGCGTTCAACAGCTCCTGCTGCCTTTCCGTTCGCATGTTCCCTCCAGTTCTATCCAGGTTAGTTATCACTCACTAACATACAGCTTCACATCGGATCTGTCAAGCAGAAATCTCGCAGTCAGCAAAGCACGCGCCGATTGCCGTATTCCAGATCTTTTGACTGACCGGCGCCGGAGCCGTACCTTATACCCAGCAACAACAATACAGGAGACAGTTATGAATAAAATTCTAGCCTTTATAGATGAACAGTTTGAAGATCTCGAGCTCTGGTATCCCGTACTGCGCTGCAGGGAAGCGGGCTTTCAGGTAGACCTGGCGGCAAAAGAGGCAGGAAAGCTCTATCACGGCAAACACGGCGTGCCCGCAACTTCGGAGGTCTCTTTTAAAGATCTGAAAGCCGCCGACTATGACGGACTGCTGGTTCCCGGGGGATGGGCCCCGGACAAACTCCGGCGTTACGAAGAGGTATTGCATCTGACCCGGGAGATTTTCAAGGCCGGAAAACCCGTCGGTCACATCTGTCACGCCGGATGGGTGCTTGCCTCGGCGGACATCGTCAGAGGCTATACAATGACCTCGACCCCGGGTATCAAGGATGATCTGATCCACGCGGGGGCAAAATGGGTGGACAAAAGCGCCGTTACCGACCGCAATATCGTTTCCGCCCGAAAACCCGCGGATCTTCCCGATTACATGGCAGCTTATCTGAAGCTATTTTAATGTATTCCATAGCAGCAGGCTTCTCCCGGGCTTATACTTTAACCAGGAGAGGAGATGACTGCCGTGAAAAAACTGAAAAGTATCGGGGATATCGATTTTACCGAGCTTACCCGGGACAGGGAATACTTCCCCTCACCGGAGAACTGGGAAGACCAGGTTATCTATTTTCTCTTGGCCGACCGATTCTCGGACGAGAACGAAAGCGATGAAACCCTCTACGACGCAGAACGCGATTGCGAGCTCGTAAAGAAGAGCGGAAAAGAAGAGGAGTGGCAGAGCTGGGGGAAGCGTTGGAACGGAGGACACCTTAAAGGAGTTCTGTCGAAACTGGATTACCTTCAGAAAATGGGAATTACCGCTGTCTGGATCAGTCCCATTTTCAGGCAGGTTCCTTTCCTGGAGACCTACCATGGATACGGGATACAGAACTTCCTTGATATCGATCCTCACATTGGAAGTCCTGAGGACCTCCGGCTTCTCTCGCAGGAAGCCCACAAGCGGGGGATGCGGATTATCCTTGACATCATCATTAATCACTCAGGAGATGTCTTCGCCTATAACGAGGAGGATACCCCCTGGAGCGGTACAGAGTATACGGTAAAAGGATACCGCAACGCGGAAGGGGAGCCGGAGTTCCCATACGGCGATGAAAGAGTGCCGGAATCCGCCTGGCCCGACGGGGCGGTATGGCCGCGGGAATTACAGGATCCGTCGGTCTATTACCGTAAGGGATACATCCGAAACTGGGAGCATTATCCGGAATACGTGGAGGGGGATTTTTTCAGTCTCAAAACCCATAACCTCGGTACCGGCGGCACGGGAGAGGAGTTTCAGCCATCAACAGCCCTGAAGACGATTACCGAGGCCTTCAAATACTGGATCGCCTGCGCGGACGTGGACGGTTTCCGTATCGATACGGTAAAACACATGGAATGGGGAGCCACCCGCTATTTTGTGCGGGAGGTTCACGAGTTTGCCAAATCCCTGGGGAAGAAGAATTTCTACCTTATCGGGGAGATTACCGGAGGCCTGGAATATGCCATCGAGGCCTTTAAAGAGACGGGCCTGAACGCCGCCTTAGGGATTAACCGCATACCGAATCAGCTCGAGGGCTGCGCCAAAGGACTGGTAGATCCCCAAAGCTACTTCGGCATCTTTTCCAATACCCAGCTCCTGGGAGAAGATGATTACCGCTGGTACCAGGACAACGTGGTCACCATGTTCGACGATCACGACATGGTCAGCCAGGCGGGAGACTGGAAATACCGTTTTGCCGCGGATAAAGAGACAGCCCCCCTCCTGTTGAACGCCCTCTTCCTCAACGTTATGAGCCTTGGTATACCCTGCATCTACTACGGCACGGAACAGGGATTCGACGGCAGCGGAGGGGAGGATTCGTATATCCGGGAATGCATGTTCGCCGGCCAGTTCGGTGCCTTCAGAACCCAGGGCAGACACTTTTTTAACACCGCCAATCCTCTTTACATTGAACTGAGAAAGCTCCTCGAGCTGCGGCACAGCTACCTCATTTTACGGCAGGGAAGACAGTATCTTCGCCCCATCTCCCATGACGGGGAGCACTTTGACTATCCTCGGAAAATCGGAGAGGGCCGGATTACCTCGGTAATTGCCTGGTCGAGAATTTTTAACAAGGAGGAAGCTGTGCTTGCCTTCAACACGGATATGGAGAACGCTTTGACTGTCAGCATTGCTGTGGATTCCTCCCTGCAGACAGAAGGAGACGAGTTCCAGGTCTTATACAGCTCAGATCCAGGAACGAGTCCGGAAAGCGTAAAGGCGAAACAGGCAGGGGAGAACCTGGCCCTGAATATAGACGTCCCCGCGGCAGGCTGTGTCATGCTCTACCGGGGGACTTCAGGCTGAGGTATCAAGAACCGACCCGGGCAGCCTCCTTTACCTTTTTCCCGGCGGCTGCCCCTTTGCCGGGTTTTGCCGTAAAAGTGAGCTCACCCTCGGCTACCCCCACAATGACCCGTGAGCCTTCGGGAATCTCTCCGGCCAGAATTTTCTTGGCCAGGGGATTCTCCAGGAGACTCTGGATGGTCCGTTTTACCGGCCGTGCGCCGAAGGCGGGGTCGAATCCTTCGGAGGCGATAAGTTCTTTGGCTGCCGCATCCAGCTCGAGGCTCAGGTTGCGTTCCTCGAGACGCTGCTGAAGCCGCCGGAGCTGAATATCCACGATCTTCAGGATCTGCTCCCTGCCCAGGCGGCTGAAGATGATCGTCTCATCCAGGCGGTTCAGGAACTCGGGCTTGAAAGTGCCTTTCAGCAGAAGCTCGATCTTCTGCTTTACCTCAGCAGGATCCTCAACCTGGAGGATGAGGTCGCTGCCCAGGTTGCTGGTCAGGATTACAATGGCGTTCCGGAAGTCCACTACCCTGCCCTGGCCGTCGGTAAGGCGTCCGTCGTCCAGCAGCTGCAGCAGTACGTTGAATACGTCAGGATGGGCCTTCTCCACCTCGTCAAACAGAATGACCGAATAGGGCCGGCGGCGCACCGCTTCGGTCAGCTGGCCGCCCTGATCGTAGCCCACGTATCCCGGAGGCGCCCCGATAAGGCGGCTTACGGAGAACTTTTCCATGTACTCGCTCATGTCTATCCTGGTCAGGGCCCGCTCATCGTTGAAGAGAAAATCCGCCAGGGTCTTGGCCAGCTCTGTCTTTCCGACGCCGGTGGGTCCCAGAAAAAGGAAGGAACCCAGGGGCCGTGCGGCATCGGAGAGGCCGGTCTTGTTCCGCCGGATCGCGTCGCTGACAGCCTCGATGGCGTCGTTCTGTCCGACCACCCGCTCCTCGAGGATCCTTTCAAGGTTCAGATACTTTGCCATCTCCGAGGAGAGCATCTTGGACACAGGGATCCCCGTCCAGGCGGAGACTACCCGGGCGATATCCTCTTCCGAGACCTCCTCCCGCAAAAGACGGTGGTCCCCTTTAAGCTCCTCCAGCTCTTTACTGCGGGCGGCTATCAGGGCATTGGTCTCCGGTATCTTGCCGTGTTTGATCTCCGCGGCCCTGGTAAAGTCGCCCTCCCGTTCATAGCGGGTCTCCTGGATCTTGTACTCCTCCAGCTTTGCCTTGAGGGAACGGATCTCGTCGATAATATTCTTCTCGTTCTTCCATTGAAGCTGCATGGCATCCCGCTTATGCGTCAGTTCGTTCAGCTCCTCCTGCAACTTTTGCAGACGCTCCCTGCTGGCAGCGTCTTCTTCCCGGGAGACGGCCTGTTTCTCGATATTCAGCTGAAGGATACGCCGTTCAATCTGGTCAAGTTCCGTAGGCTGGCTCTCGATCTCCATTTTCAGCCGGCTGGCCGCCTCGTCAACCAGGTCGATGGCCTTGTCCGGCAAAAAGCGGCTGGTAATATAGCGGTCCGACAGGGTTGCCGCGGCGATAAGCGCGTCATCCCGGATTCGTACACCGTGGTGCACCTCGTAGCGTTCCTGGATTCCCCGCAGAATGGCTACGGTATCCTCTACGGACGGCTCGGGGGTATAGACCTGCTGAAAGCGGCGTTCCAGGGCAGCATCCTTTTCGATGTGCTTGCGGTACTCGTCCAGGGTTGTTGCCCCGATGGCCCGCAGTTCCCCCCGGGCCAGGGCGGGCTTGAGCAGGTTCGAGGCGTCGGTGGACCCTTCAGCGGCCCCTGCTCCCACCAGGGTATGAAGCTCATCGATAAAGAGGATGATCTGTCCGTCGGAGGCTGCAATCTCGTTGATTACCGCCTTCAGGCGTTCTTCAAACTCTCCGCGGAATTTGGCCCCCGCGATCAGGGCTCCTAAATCCAGGGCCAGAAGACGCTTGTTTCTCAGGGAGTCCGGCACATCACCGGAGACAATCCTCCTGGCCAGACCTTCCGCGATGGCGGTCTTACCGACACCGGGTTCGCCAATTAATACCGGGTTGTTCTTGGTACGGCGGCTCAGAACCTGCATGACCCGACGGATTTCATCGTCCCGTCCGATTACCGGATCGAGCTTCTCCTTCCGGGCCAGGGCGGTAAGGTCTTTGCAGTACTTTTCCAGCACCTGGTAGCGTCCCTCCGGGTCCTGATCGGTAACCCGCTGGTTACCCCGGATCGATTTCAGTGCAGTGATAATCCTGTCCTTGGTTACACCGTAGCGGCGCAGCAGGTCCGCCGTACGGTTTTCGGCGGAACTCATGCTCATGAGAATATGCTCGGTGGAGACATACTCGTCCTTCAGGGACTCGGCTTCCTTCTCCGCCCTGCTTAAAACCCGGGAAAGTTCGGGTGATATTGTGACCTGCGCTCCCTCTCCTGAGACCCTTGGCTTCGATGCGGATATCTGGGAAAGATCCCGCCTGAGGATCCCGGCGTCTACTCCCAAAGAATCCAGAAGGGGCGGAACTACCCCGTCTTCCTGCTCCAGCAGGGCAAGAAGCATGTGGTCCACATCGATCTGGGCATGCCCGGACCGGTCGGCTTCAGAATGGGCAGCCTGCAGGGCCTCCTGGGTTTTGGTTGTCATCCTGTTGTATTGCATATATACCTTCCTCACTGTCCGTGTGTCACGGATCATACTCAATGGAGATTATGTACAAGTTTCTTTGTGTATGATTAATATAGCGATGAATCCCGGCAGGGGGCAACTTTTTTAATATGGGCTGCTCTCGGGCATCCTACTTTTTGGATTCCCGTTCCGCCGCCCGTGCTTCTTCCATCTTCAGCATATACTCATGTTCTTCAAGCACATCGCTGATAAGGTCCCGTATTTTCCATTCCAGATTGTTCTCTGTGGTCATGCAGAATGCGACATCCCGGGGCTGCGGCATGTTCGCCTTTAAAAGGCGCATTAATCCGACAACCTCATCCTGGTCAAATCCGTGAAACATGATCAATTTTTCAGACATTGGGTCCTCCTAGGTAAGATACAGCAGTTCCTTCGTCTTGATAATTCTAAACAGTGTTGTGTTTACCGGAACCGGTATGGAATGTTTTTCCGCCAGTTCCATAAGCCTGCCGGCGAAGGCTTCAACTTCGGTCTTGCGCTCTGCTTCGATATCCTGCAGCATGGAGGTTTTCCCCGCCGGACCGAGTTTGTTCATTATGGAATACCAGGCGGGGACATCCTCGTCCCGCAAGTCGACACCTTCGGTCTTGGCAACCCTCACTGTTTCCAGCATGGCCTCTTCCATTAATGCCTGCACGATTTTATCGGTATGAAAGATCCCATAGGGGGCTCCGGTAACGGCGGAAACCTGGTTCATGCCGATGTTGATCATCCACTTCCACCAGAGGGAACGGATAATGTCTTCAGGGACATCCCAGGGGACCCCGGCGGAATCCAGCAGGGTTGTCAGTTCCTTCAGGTCCGCGTCTTTCGCGTCGTTGTCCCTGGTTCCCAGAAGCAGCTTCCCGGGGTTGCTGTAGTTAAGGCTGTTCCCTTCTTTAACTGCATCCATCCCCACGGCAACGCTGTAGAGCACCTTGGCCCGGGGAAACCTCTCTTCTATGAACTGCTCGCTGTCGATACCGTTCAGAACGGAAACGACCAGAGTTCCCTCTCCAAGCACGGTATCCAGCAGAGGAACGATGGACTCAAGGTGGTGGTTCTTTACCGCCACCAGGACCAGTTCAGGTTTCTCCGACACCTGATCCGGAGTCAAGGCCGGAAACCGGTGTTCAGTCCCGTTAATGGAATAGGCGGTTTCATTGATTTTGCGGGCTCTGTCCGTTTCCGCGATAAAAAAGAGCTTGTTCTTCAGTACGGCCGCCAGGGGACCTCCGTATAAAAGGCCCAAAGCGCCGGCGCCAATAACAGCAATCGATTTCATTAATTACCATGATATAACACAAGGAGGGATGAGGGCAATGGAATAAATACCAGTTTCACAATATACGGTACTATGTTAATATAATGATAATGATATTCACTATACTTGCTCGTTACAACAGAAGAAAAGGAGAAGATGTATGACAAAAAGAATTCTTGTAATCGGCGGCTCCGCCTCCGGTCCGAAGGCAGCAGCCCGGGCCCGACGGCTCGATTTTGACGCTGAAATAATAATCCTGCAGAAGGCTCACGATCTGTCCATGGCCTCCTGTGGTTACCCATACTATGTGGGCGGTTTTTTCGACGACAGGAACCAGCTGCTCTGCACACCTACGGGGGTAGTCCGGGATCCCGTATACTACATGAAGGCCAAGAACATAATCGCCAGGACCGACACCGAAGTTACCGCCATCGACCGCAAGGCAAAGAAGGTAACAGCGAAAAACCTGCTCTCCGGTGAGACTGAGACCTATGAGTATGACAAACTGATCCTGGCCATGGGAGCCACACCACGAATGCCTCCTGTTCCGGGTATTGAACTGGACGGAATTACCACCCTGCAGTCCATGCCGGATGCCGACTATCTGCGCAAAGTCCGGGATGAGGGAAAGATACGGAAGGCTGTTGTCGTGGGCGGCGGATTAATCGGTATAGAGACCTGCGAGGCCCTGCAGCTTGCGGGGATCAAGATTACCGTAGTGGAAATGCTGCCCCAGATCCTGATGTTCCTTGACTGGCAGCTGGCAAAGATCCTCGAAAACCATGTCAAGGCTCATGCCGCAGACGTAATAACCGACAATGCTGTTTCAGCCTTCCTGGGGGATGAAAAGGGTAAACTCAGGGCTGTCAAACTGGCCAACGGAGATGAAATCCCCTGCGAAATGGCGGTGGTCGCCATAGGTGTAGTGCCAAATACAAAGATCGCGAAGGATGCGGGGATCGAAACAGGAAGGACCGGTGGAATAACGGTCAATAAGTACATGCAGACCAACGATCCAGATATATATGCCGTGGGCGACTGTACGGAAATCCCCCAGCGGCTGACCGGCTCCAATGTTCATGCCCCCTACGGTGACCTGGCAAACCTGGAAGGCCGTGTTGCCGGGGAGAACGCCGCACGGGGCAACATTGTTACCTTCCCCGGAACCATTCAGACCGGTGTCTGTAAAGTCTTCGACTTCTCCGCCGGCTCCACGGGCATATCCAAATCCCAGGCAGAGAAACTGGGCTACAGGAATGTGGTTTCCGTTACAACCTCAGGCCCCGATAAGCCGGGTTTTATGGGAGCGAAAACACTGATCAACAGGATGACAGCCGATGGAGATACGGGCAAAATTCTCGGCTTCCAGTGCATTGGTCTGGCGGACGCCAGCAAGCAGATCGGCATGGCAGCCATGGCCATCATGGGGGGACTTACCGTGGATCAGCTGGTCAACGCCGACCTGCCCTACGCTCCACCCTTCTCCCTGGCTATCGACAACATCGTTGCCTGTGCCCATGCCCTGCAGAACAAGATCCGGGGCCTGATGGACGGCTGTTCGGCGGTAGAGGTCAAGGCAAAACTGGACAAGGGGGAGAAGCCCTTCATAATCGATACCCGCAGCCCTGAAGAGTGGGAAGAGATGCGCTTAGGTGTAGGTGAGCACCTGATCCCGGTAGGCGCCCTGCGTCACCGGCTCAATGAGCTGCCGGAAGACAAGAACACCGAAATCATCACCTACTGCAAGATTTCCCTGCGGGGCTACGAAGCTGCCCGGACCCTGATTGCCAACGGCTACACAAACGTCAAGGTAATGGAAGGTGGCCTGATAGCCTGGCCCTACCACAGGGAGAAATAAGTTGTATTCCCCCCCAGCCTCTCAGTCCACGAAAAGGTCCAGGACCTCTTCGGGGGAACGGGCCGAGCAGAGCAGCCGCATAAAGGAGGCTGAGCGGGAAATCTTGGCAACCTCCGACAGGGCCTCCACGTGGGGGCCCGACTGGTCGGGGGGAGCCAGTAAAAGGAAAAAGACCCTTGTCGGTTTGCCGTCCAGAGAGTCGAAATCGACCCCCTGGGGGGCTACCCCCAGGGCAAGGGTCAGGGAGGCAACCAGGTCCGTTTTGGCATGGGGAACGGCAATGCCTTCTCCCAGGCCGGTACTCCCCTGGTCCTCCCGTTTGCGGACCGCCTCGAAGGCTTTATCCAGGTCGCTGATACGTCCGGAATCATACAGAAGAGCCAGAAGTTCCAGGATTATATCGTTCTTATCCGTCTTCTCAAGAGGGGCTTTTACATTGTCGGGAAACAGCATATCGGCAATAGCCATGATTCAACCTTCCTTATGTTTACCTAGAGATCTTCGTAGAGCGACCAGATACGCTCCTCGTCCTTCGCTATTATAACGGTACAGTCCACGCTTCTGACCGCCCGCTCTACCTCATTATACAGTTCGTCCCGGCGGCTCTGGACCCGGGACAGGGCACCGATAACCAGGGTATCGATCTCCAGCTCCCGCACAGCCTTTTTAATCTCCGTCAAAACCGATCCTTCCACCTTGCGCTTAATCAGGGGCACATCCCTGGCGGAGGCGAGTTCAGTCGCATGATTGAGATATCGTTCGGCATCAGCCTCCAGGTCCCTGGCATATTCCTGCTCTTCCGATTCGATAAATATCCTGGCCCGCAGCAGCTCCTGAAGAGCCCGGGTATTAACAACATACAGGGCATAGAGAGCAGCATTGCAGCTTTTAGCCAGACACACGGCATACTCAGCGGCGGTTACAGACTCTTCGGTACCGTCAATATAGACAAGAATTCGTGATATTACATCGGACATGCTGGTGTACCTACCTTCTTTTCTTTTCAAGACGGTTTTTAACCATCTTCATCAGGATAATCATGTCCCGTTCATTCTCCTCCAGGCGGCTGCTTATAAAACGTACCGACTCCTGGAGGTCGGGAATAGCGATCTTTTCCAGGGCGTTGACTTTTCGTATGGTTTTCTTGACCTCGTTTGCCAGGCGCATGATGGATATTTTGAGTTCCGCCAGCCGCCCCATCAGCTCCAGGGCGGTCTTGAAGCGGGAGATGCTGATATCGATCCAGAAGCTGGTATCCAGGGGTGAGAAATAGGGCGGATGCTCCTGGTACGAGGTTTCCACCTGGGGTAGAGATACCCCCATGATGCGCCGCTCGCTGATCTTTATGGAGGAACTGATATTGACGGCACTTGCAATGGAGACGGTCCTGCGTTTTCCCATGGCAAGGGCCGCGGACTGGTAGCTCGAATAGGCTTCAGCCAGGGCGGCATCCACCTTCTCCTGGTAGTCCACGGTCTGATCTATCAGGTTCAAAAGCTCGTTTATCAGGATATTCCTCTTCTGATCCAGCAGGTCGTAGCCGAGCCTGGCGAACTCCAGCTCATTCTTCAGTTTGAGGAGATTGGTCTTGGTTGGAGCAACAGCGCCGCCGGCCATACCTACAGTCTCTCCGCCGTCCTGCCGTAGTATTCGTCGATCTCTTCCTCGGTAACCCGATGAAGCTCTTCAGCAGGCAGTTTGCTTAAAACCTCCCAGCCCAGATCCAGGGTGTGCTCGATGGGACGGTCCTCGTTTGCCCCCTGGGTGACAAAGTGTTTTTCGAAGGCTTCACCGAACTCCATATACTGACGGTCCAGGGGCGTAAGTTCCTCTTCACCGATAACAGAGGCCAGATTGCGCACATCCTTGACGTAACTGTAGGCCGCGAAGAGCTGACTCGCCAGATGAGGATGGTCCGCCCGGGTCATACCCTCCCCGATTCCGTCCTTCATGAGCCGGGACAGGGAAGGGAGCCCGGCAACAGGCGGGTATATTCCCCGGCCGTGCATCTCCCGCTCAAAGACAATCTGCCCCTCGGTAATATACCCCGAAAGGTCAGGAATCGGATGGGAGATATCGTCGTTTGGCATGGTCAGAATGGGCAGCTGGGTAATGGAGCCCTTGAAGCCCTTCAGCATTCCGGAGCGCTCGTAGATCTCCGCAAGGTCGGAATAGAGGTATCCGGGATAGCCTTTACGGGAGGGGATCTCTCCCCGCAGGGTGGAAATCTCCCTTAAGGACTCGCAGTAGTTGGACATGTCGGTCATGATGACCAGCACATGCATATCCTCCCGGAAGGCCAGATGCTCCGCCAGGGTCAGGGCGCTTCGGGGGGTTATAAGCCGCTCGATGGAGGGATCGTCCGCCAGGGAGAGAAAGAGGGCCACGTTCTCCAGGGAGCCGGACTCCTCGAAGGAGGAAATAAAATAACGGGCAACATCGTGCTTGACCCCCATGGCGGCGAACACTACGGCAAAATCACTCTTTCCTCCCTGTATCTTCGCCTGCCGGGCGATCTGGGCGGCGAGCTCGTTATGGGGCAGGCCGCTTCCGGAGAAGATGGGGAGCTTCTGCCCCCGGATAAGGGTGTTCATGCCGTCGATGGCGGAAATTCCTGTCTGGATAAAATCCCGGGGGTATTCCCGGGCGGTGGGGTTGATGGGGCGGCCGTTGACGTCCTCCCGGGCATCCCCCACGGGGGCGGGGCCGCCGTCAGCCGGTTCTCCCAGCCCGTTAAAAACGCGGCCCAGCATGGAGCGGCTTACATCCAGCCGGTGGGGCTCCCCCAGAAAGCGTACCCTGGTTGAAGGAAGGGTCATGGAGGCGGTACCGGAAAAAACCTGGACCACCACCACATCCTCCGAGGTATCCAGCACCATTCCGAGTCGCACAGCCCCGGAAGAGTCGGTACACTCCACCAGTTCGCGGTATCCCACAGGATGGGTTTTGCGTATAAAAATCAGCGGCCCGTCGATCTCGTTGATCCCGACATACTCCCGGCCGGAACTGAGTTTGACAGTATCCGCGTCAGACATAAATCGCCTCCAGTTTGTCGATGGACCGCTCCAGCCTGGCGCTCAGCCTCTCGATGCTTTCCACATCTTCGTTGGCAATGGTGAACTTCATCTTGATGATCTCCTGAAGCACCTTCATGCGCCGCAGTTTTACCAGGGTTACACCCCGCCGGATTGCCTCGTTTCCCCGACGCCAGTAGAGGAGAATCAGCTCAAGCATACGCTGCTGTTTCTCCACGGTGGAAAAACGGTCGATGTCGTCGAAGGCGTTCTGCTGCAGAAAGGCGTTCTTGAAGACGCTGCAGACCTCGATAACAAAGCGCTGACTGTCAGGCAGCGCATCGGGTCCCACCAGTTTGACCACCTGCTGCAGGCGTACCTCCCGCTGCAGAAGGTCCAGCATCTCCCGTCGGTCCTCCTTCCAGGCGCTTCCCACCCGCTCCTCCCACCAGGGGAGGACATCGTTCAGGTACTCGCTGTAGCTGTCGAGCCAGGAGATGGCCGGATAATGGCGGGCATTGGCCAGCTGCCGGTCCAGCCCCCAGAAGCAGCGCACAAAGCGCCTGGTGTGCTGGGTGACGGGCTCGGAGAAATCTCCCCCCGGCGGTGAGACTGCCCCGATAATGGTGACCGAGCCCTCTTCATGTCCCAGGGTCTCCATATAGCCCGCCCGTTCGTAGAACTCGGCGATGCGGGTGGGAAGATAGGCGGGAAAACCCTCCTCCGCGGGCATCTCTTCCATGCGTCCCGAGAGCTCCCGCAGCGCCTCCGCCCAGCGGGAGGTGGAATCCGCCATTATGGCAACATGATAGCCCTGGTCGCGGTAGTACTCCGCAAGAGTCACCCCGGTGTAGATGCTGGCTTCCCGGGCGGAGACGGGCATATTCGAGGTGTTGGCTATCAGGATGGTGCGGTTCATGAGACTCAGACCGCTCCGGGGATCCACAAGACGGGGGAACTCCGTAAGGACATCGGTCATCTCGTTACCCCGTTCACCGCAACCGATGTAGACAATAATGTCCGCGTCGCACCATTTGGCAATGGCGTGCTGGGTCATGGTTTTCCCGGTACCGAAACCGCCGGGAATGGAAACGGTGCCTCCTTTTGCCAGGGGAAAAAGGGTATCGATGACCCGCTGACCGGTAATCAGAGGAGAAGCCAGGGGCAAGCGTCCGGCGGAGGGCCGGGCTTTGCGGATCGGCCAACGCTGTACCATGCTGAGCTCCCGCTGGCCGGAAGCGGTCTCCACCTTGAGAATTACATCATCAACCCGGTACTCCCCCGCTTCGGCGGCCCATAGAATCTTTCCGCTGCATTCCGGCGGAGCAGGAATACGGTGCAGCACCTGTTCGGTCTCCTGGACGGTGCCTATTATCGCTCCTTCCGTCAGGCTTTCCCCCTCCTTTAAGAGAGGGGTATAGGACCAGCTCCGCTCACGGTCCAGGGAAGGCACACGTATACCCCGGCTGATGTACTCCCTGGAAATTTTGTAGATCTCCTCCAGGGGCCGCTGGATACCGTCGTAAATTGTCCCCAGCAGGCCGGGGCCGAGTTCCACACTCAGGGGCATGCCGGAACCGTAGATATTCTCTCCCGGTCGGATGCCGGTGGTATCCTCGTAGACCTGGATAATGCCCCGGGAGCCCGACAACTTGGTGATCTCCCCGACAATCCGGACCTCACCGACCTCGACCATCTCGAGCATCCCGGCGTCGGTAATTCCTTCGGCCTCCACAACCGGCCCGTTGATCCGCCGGACCCTGCCGATAATCCTGTCCGCTTCCTTTTTACTCATGATGCCTTTCCATCTTTCCCTTCGATTTCCCCGGCGATTATCCGTACAAGCTCACGACGCAGCCGGCGCTGTCTCGCCTCGAAGCGGTTATCAAAAACCATTCTCCCCGTCGGATCGGTACATACAATGCCGGGACCTGAGACGGTATCGTCCTCCGACAGTTCAAGCTTTATCGTGAGTCCGCGGCGGGCAAGGAGTCCCTCCGCTTCTTCAAGAAGTTCCCGGTCTATCCGCCCCTCTCCGGAGGAGGAAACACACAGCAGAACCTTCCCGGTTCCAATTCCGGCAGCGCCTTCGGCAATCAGTTCCCTGCAGATATCCCGGTATGCAGGACTCTGCTCAAGCTGCTGCAACCGCTGTCGGAGCTGCCCAAGGAGTTCTGCATTGAGCTTTTCCCGGGCCCGCAGCTCGATGCGCCGCAGTTCAGCCGCCACAGCTGTCTTTTCGACTTTAAGCACCCGGCGGCGCTGCGTCTCCGCCTGCTTACGGGCTTCCTCGAGTATGCGACGGCACTGGTTTTCCGTTGACTGTTTCAGCTCATCGGCCTTCTGTGCGGCTTCTGAACGGATACGCTCCGCCTCTGCCCGGGCCTCATTGAGAATCCCATCCAGAATTGGAAGTCCCGTAGCTGTGCTGTTGTCTCTCATGATGACATCCTTCACCTGTTCTCAGGAAAGATTAATACCGATGGCTTTATTCACCATCTCCCGCAGGGCGGGCCGCTCCGGATTTCTTCCTCCGCGGCCGGGGATCTCCACGATCAGGGGAAAATGCTCGCTGAAGATATAGCGGTCTATCCGGGAGCGGATCAAATCCGCGGCATCTTCGGTTATGATGATGATACCGGTCTCTCCGGAGGAGATGGCTTCGTTAAAAGCCGACTCTGCCTCCGCAGCGGTCCCGGCTGTTCTGCCGGGGACTCCGACCATGGCAAAACCAAGGACCGCGTCCTCATCACCGATCAGGAAATAGTTCATTTCCCCTGATTTCCCTTAAATCTTCCCCAGGATCATCAGGGCGGTAATAAACCCGAAGACCACCAGCCCCTCGGCCAGAGCGATAAAGATCAGGGCCTGACCTGCAATCTCCGGTTTCTCCCCAATGGCGCCCATAGCTGCCGCACCCACATGGCTGATGGCGATACCCGCCCCGATAGCCCCAAGACCGAAGGCCAGGGCCGCGGCCATGAGCCCGAACTGCTGGACTGCGGGATCAACCGCTGTCACAGTCTCCGTCGGCGTCGCCTGATCGGTATCGGCAAAAAGCCCCGTGACAGATACCAGGCTGATAATTGCCATAACGATGACCATTATCATCAGCCGCATTGAAACCTGTTGTCTGAATTTTTTTCGTACATCCATTGTATGCTCCTTAATTACATGCTGCTCCGGAGGGAGATCGGGGCGTACGCCCTTCCCGACCCGGTAAAATACTTGGAGAAAAACTCGTAATAGTTCAGCCTCAGGGATTGAATCCCCGCGGAGAGCCCTTCCAGGGCGATTACCAGAATATTGCCCGTAAGAAGGATCAGCAGGGACCAGAGAGAAAATGAACCCGACGGCGATACCATTGAAGCAATCTGGTCAAAGGCCCTCATCAGACTCACGTGGGCAATACCGAGCCCCGCAACCCGCATGAAGGAGAGGGTGTTCGCCAGGTAACCGGAAAAAATCTCCAGCAGTTCCACCACCCACTCCATCAGGAAAATCATGATTGCGCCAGGTCCCAGGTGGGCCCCATCTTTCCTGTGCCGCAGAGCGTGAATTGGATGTTTCAAAAGGAGAAGCAGCGCCGGAACGCCGAAACCAGTCAGCAGCACCGCGTCGGAAGGCAACTCCCGGTAGCCGCTTTCTGCAAAGAAAAAGGCGGTATATATTCCCCATGCAAACATCCAGGCCCCGAGTATTCCCCCCTTTTCAAAGCCAAGGGAGAACCAGTCCCGCTTTTTGAACAGATTGATCCAGTTCAAAAGGAGCCCCGTGGCCAGTACCGCTATGCCGAAAACAATGGTAATAAAGAGAATATCGTAGACCGACCGCACCGCGGGGTTCCCGCTGGAATGGCCCGAGACCAGGGCGTGATAATTGAACCAGAGCGGCGGCAGCCAGGGGCGTCCGAACCAGGAACCGAAAAGAATGCCCGAAACAACCGCCGCGGCTCCGCAGTAGGCGATGAGGGTAAAAAGCCGGCGCATCTTCCCGGCAATCCCCGGGATCAGACGGGGGCCGAGGAGCCCGATCAGAACAAGCACAAGGCCCTGCCCCGCATCGGCGAACATCAGACCGAACATGCTCAGGAAGGCCACTGCAACAAAGGGAGTCGGGTCTACCGTGCCGTACTCGGGGATGGCATAATTCTCCACCAGCATCTCGAAGGGTTTCAAAAAGCCGGGATTATTAAGTTCCACCGGTGCAGCGACCCTTCCTCCGCTGGTATTTCGCACCTCAGCGGCCTCGTGCCATTCTATCCAGCAGCGGGAATCCGACGCTTTCCGTATGGCCTCTTCCAGGGATGAGGTCTTTTCAGCCGGGACCCAGCCGGTAAAAAGGACCGTCCGTTCGGTGTGGGTAAAGTTCGACCTGATCTGTACAAGCTTTTCGTGTACCGCCAGGCCTGCCCACTGTTCCTGCAGACGGGGACGGTTTTCCTCCAGCAGGCTTTTGTATTCTTCTGCCGCCCTCTGCTGCTGTTTTCGAAGCTCTTCTTTTCGGGAATCAAGCTCCTTCAGAGCTTCAGCCTGATGTTCAGGAGCTCCTGCCCCGGGAAGTCTTTCTTCCCGCCAGCCGAACTCCTGGAGAATCGAATGGAGCTCCCGGGAGTCCCGGCGCAGGGAGATCAGCATCAGAGGAAGGCGCCCCTCCCTTTCCGGCATATCCACCAGAACCGATGGAAAGCGGTGGATCCGTTCCCGGGCCTGATCCCTAAATCGCGGTACTATACTGCCGGTGCTGACGGTAATGAAGGAGTCCTTGCTCTCGACGAGCTTTCCGATTCCACCGGGACTTGAGTCCTGACCATGATGAACAAGATGATTCCGGAGATCCTCCAGCTTCATCAGCTCCCGGTTCAGCTCCTGCTGACGGTTTCGGATATCCTGAAGACCTGCGGCAAGATGGTTAAGACCGCTTTCGATCTCTTCAATATCTATATCCGGTATTGACTCAAGACTCAGGGGGGCAATTTTCAGGGAGACCCCCGGCATCGACGAGGCCAGATTCTCGATCCTGAGCCGGTCCTCCCTTAGCCGGGAGACTGAATTCTCCCTGCCTTTTTCTCCCTCAGGAATCCTGTTAAAGGACGAGGATATCTCAGGGAGAAACTCCTCGATGCGCGCAAAATCGAGAAGACCGACGTTCAAGAGCTCCCTAGATACCACCTCGGAATCCCTGCTCAGCACAACGGCGGTAAGATGCCGCATGGTTGAGGTAAACATCAGAGATACCTCCCGATTGTCTCTTCTCCAAGGCCGTAATATTTCGCATTAAGAATGGTAGAAAGGCGCCGGATCTCACGGTTTCGAATACTGAAATAGGCTAGAATTATACCCACGGAAAAAGGGTCTCCCCCCAGGAGCCTGCTTACTTCCTTGAAAAGGACCTGCCGCAGAAACTCTTCCAGCAAAAGCAGCCGGGACGATGCGTCTCCGGTGGAGCTGAGGGCAGACAATTCCGGATATCCCTGCAGCGCTTCAGGGGGCAGGTCCCGGGAATCCTGTGTGCCGAGGGAAGACAAAGCCGCTTCAGGATCGATACGGTATCCCCCGGGGATCAGGCAGTGCCGGATCCGGTCTGCACCGAAGCCGTAGAAACTGCGGAAGCGGACAATCCGCTCCAGGTTCTCAAGATCAATTTCCATTCCCAGGATCCTCTCTACAACAGCCCGGTCTTCAGCTCCCAAACCGGCAGAGGCCTCCCTTACCCGGGAATAATAGAAGCGGTCGAGGTCCGTCTCCAGGGAAAAGAGGGAACGGGAACTGAGGATTTCCGCTGCGTTGGAAGAAACCAGGGACGCATAGGGGGTACCTTCCAGGGCATTTTGAAGACCTTCGATATCGGCGGAGTCAACGATACGGTGAATATCGATTCTATGGCGGATGCTTCCCTGAAAAATATACCCCAGGGGAGAACTGATATCCCTGCGACGCACAGCTCGATCCAGCCAGAGCCGCAGGGCTTCCTTGAGGTTCTCAATTTCGGGACGCAGCATCAGGGCATTGACAAAGATGAGCAGTTCAGCGTCAACCAGCTTCTGGATCTCACGGAAAAAATCCAGTTCCATGGAAAACAGTTCCAGCTCGACAAGTTTCAGGTCTCCGGTTTCGGCATAGACCCGTTCGAGGCTCGCGAAAGGAGTCTCCTTCAAAAGCTGCACCGCCTCGTTGGGGGTAGCAGCACGGCTCAAACGAATAAAAAACTCATCCGGGAGAACCATGCTCAGACGGGTCTTGAGCTTGGCGTTGATAAAAGCGTAACGGTCGAGTCTGCCCCGGCTCATAGACGGCCTGTGCTTCCCTTCTGAGGCAGAACCCTGGATGCAAGTTTTTCCAGAAGAGACCCGGAGCCGTCACGGAACCGCTGTGCCTGACGCTCTGCGTCAGTGCGTGCCTCGTTGAGGCATTTTTCCCGGTAAGCCTTCGCTTCCGAATAGGCTTCGGCAAGGGCGGTCTGGATTAGCTTTTTCGCCTCGGCCCGGGCATCTGCCAGGTGCTCTGACGATTCCTGTTCGCTCTGCTTCCGGAGCTTTGCGGCCTCTTCCCTGGCGGACTCCAGGAGTTCCTGGGCGGCCTTTTCAGTCTCTTCGACTTTTCGTATTATCTCATTCACTGTTTTGCGCGCTCACAACTACTTTCTCTACAGGCGACTAATCAATCTGCAGGCTCATCATATCGCAGCAGAGAAGCTAGCGCAAGCACACGCTGCAAGGAAGAATCAGCCGTATACCTGGTACAAGGCCCTCATATACCCAAGGGCATAGGCCATGCCGGCATGCCAGGGAGCGGCACAGCTCATCTGCGGGGTATGGTCGGGGATGATAACTCCATCATAACCGTTCTCCACGAGGATACGGATGATGCGGGGCATATCGATATCCCCTTCGTCGACGAAAACCTCGTGATACTCAGGGATTTTTCCCACGACATTACGAAAATGGATGTAAGCGACCTTCTTCTGCCTGACAAGCTCCTCGGTTAAGCGGTACACATCGCTTTCCTGCATCTCCTGAACCGTGCCCAGGCAGAGTTCGGCCCTGCTTGCGGGACTCTCCAGCAGAGAGAAGAGCTTCTGGTAGAGGTGGTCCCTGTAGATCAGCCGCGGCTGCCGGCGTACCCGCTCCGCGGGGGGATCATCGGGATGGGCGGCCATGGTCACCCCGGCCTTCTCGGCCACGGGGACTACCCGTTCCAGAAAATAGCGCAGCCGTTCCCAGAGTTCCTCATGAGAGATCTCCTGGAGCATTTCTCCGGTACGGGTTCTTTCGTAGGCCATATTCCAGACCATCCCTTCCGGTATCGGGGTATCATCCACACCGGAGACCCCCACCGATTCAGCACCGCCCCGGGCAAAGGGGCCGTGAATGCGGCCGGCGACACCGGCAAGACTGAAGTTATACCCCATTACAGAGATCCCCGCCTTGCCCATATTGAGGATAAGCTCCTTGATCCATTCAATCTGTTCATCCCGTCGGGGGCCGGCAAGGAGTACATCGTACCAGTGGGCGGGATCAAAGTTTTCCAGGGCATAGAGTTCAATGCCATGAGAAGCCATGCGCTTTTTCAGATCCGACAGGGAAGAGAGGCTCCAGATTTTCCGGTCGCCCGAGGTACTCCCCCAGCCGTTTTCCCCGTCAATGGGCTGGTCATCCGTGACAGGAGCACCCTTCAGCTGTCCGGTATAGTCTGTCAGGTGTACAACCGCATGGCTAGCCCCTGCCTGACGGGCAAAGCGGAAGTTTTCGTCAGTAAGCATGTGCCGGTAGAAACCAAAGCCTATTTTCAAACTGCTCTTCATTGCATAACTCCTTCTGAAAGGTAGAATATCGTAATTAAATCTATCAATGTACAGTCCGCTCACGGTAGAATACATGCCCTTGACAATCCGTTCTTGAACTATTTGCATATTATTAGGAATAAAAAGGAG
>CAZKQJ010000045.1:0-35719 GCA_964554875.1 uncultured Spirochaetaceae bacterium
GGGTAACCATAAGCCTCCGAATACCATGGCTGAGGTGTTCTCTTCTCTTGCGAGGGAGGGCATAATTGATGACAGACTGGCGAATAGCCTGCGCAGCGCCGTCGGGTTTCGTAACATTTCCGTCCATGAATATGAATCTATCGACTGGAACATCGTCGAGTCGATCCTGACCAGCAAGCTCCCCGATTATTATCGTTCTAGTGAAGCAGTTCTTCAGAATTGAACTCATATAATAAAACTAATAGAATTATTTGACATTCAGCCTTTCGTGGGATAGTATAACTGATATATTATCACAAATTGAAATAGGCGGTTTCT
The DNA here is from genome assembly GCA_964554875.1 of uncultured Spirochaetaceae bacterium. Lineage (GTDB taxonomy): Bacteria > Spirochaetota > Spirochaetia > JC444 > Marispirochaetaceae > Marispirochaeta. Next base: position 319 of record CAZKQJ010000045.1, read on the forward strand.
GTGGGTAATCAATTGCTGCCCTGTATTCTGTGCATATCCATCATGCTTCAACTGGCATCGACCGCATACGCCCTGGTACTGATCAAAAAGTCCGGATTCTTCAAACCCTGGCTGCTGATTGCATCTGCAATTGCCCTGATGACAGTCCGGCGGATAGTCAGTCTGATCAAGATGCTGCAGAGTGGAGTTTTCCCCCCGGAAGCCCTGGAACCGGAACTGATCGCCCTGCTCATTTCAGTTCTGATGCTTGCGGGCTTGCTGCTGTTTTCCCCGGCCTTCGAGATAATCAAACGCCAACGCAGACAGGAGGCTACGGAAAAGGACTATCTCCTCCGGGAATCCCATCATCGGGTGAAGAATGATCTGCAGATTCTTAAAAGCCTGATTAATCTTCAAATGAACAGTCATGGGGTCGCCGCAGAGTCTGCAAAGCTCCTCAAGGAGATCGATCTGAGAATCGGTTCTTTTCTGCTGCTTCATGAATATATGTACCGGGATGGAGTCGACGGAGTCTCTTTTCGTGAATATATCAGCAGGCTGGCAGCCTCCATTGCAGCGGCCTTTGATGATGGTAAGGTTGCTCTGAAGGTGGCTCTTTCAGACACAGAGGTGGAGCGAAAAAACCTGCTTTACTGCGGGATAATACTCAACGAAGCCCTTACCAATGCCTATAAATATGCCTTTGGAGAGACGGAAACTCCAAGCATAATTGTGTCTGATCGGGTGGAAGATGGACGTCATTATCTTAGCATCAGGGACAATGGCTGCGGTTTTGAGGCGGCAGAACACGAGAAGGAGTCTTCCTATGGGCTTTCTCTGATACAGGGTATTGCTGGAAACGCCGGCTGGGAGGCCCGCATAGACGGAAGCGACGGCACAACGGTAGAGGTGTCTTTTCCAGCGGTCGCGAGTATGTAGAATACCACCCAGAGGCCGGAGAGGCGCGGAGTCCAGGTGCAATGGAATATTCTCGCGGGTTTCCTGATATTCGTCTGTCTCTGTGTTCTCTGGGGCTCCGTGGCATATATTTTTCTTCATCTTTCCCATCCTCCCCATCTTTGTTCCCCAAAAAATGAAAAAAAAATCTTCCTGGATAAAATCACATCCTCTTTTCCCCGGTTTTATTCTGTATACACGGCGCCGAAACGTGATTTGTAAAACATGGAGGAAAAGATGAACCAACTGAACACTATCCATCTGGACGGAAACCTGGTACGGGATCCCCAGCGAAAGGAGACCCCCAAGGGTACCCCCGTCTGTACTTTCTCGGTAGCTTCAAACCGTTATTTTCGCCAGGACGAGGAAAACAAGCAGGAGGTCTCCTTCTTTGACGTGGAGACCTGGGCGGACACTGCCGAGACCTGCGCCAAGGTTTTAAAAAAAGGTCGGGGAGTGCGTATTTTTGGACGGCTCAAGCAGGACCGCTGGGAAGATGCGGAGGGAAAGACCCAGTATCGAATCAAGATTGTTGCGGACAAGGTGGAATTCCGGCCCCAGTTCAGCAAAAACGGCAATGCCGATGACACAGCGGAGGAAGCCGCAGAGGACAAGCAGCAGGTGATGGCGGATGTCTTCTGAGATCGGCTGATCGGATCATAGCGGGCGGGTACGGAACAGCCGTACCCGCATTATGCATCGGCCGCAGACCGGCTCCCCGGAAAAAACCTGTGCTTACCCGTTTTCAGCACTTGACAGCCCAGGGTTCTTACTGTAGTTTCTTTTAACAGAAACGTTACTGTAAATAGAAACGTTATATCCGGGAGAGACAGGTATGAAAACCGAACGGGAAGAGCGGGTTCTGATAAAAGCAGTGCCAGGGGACAAGTATACTCCCTATTCTCTTGCAAAAAAGCTGAAGGCCAGAGCCCTCCTTGAGAGCTCCTCCTTTGCCAAGGGCAAGGAACGTTTCTCCGTCCTGCTTATCGAGGAAGCCTTCAGGCTGCAGCAGCGGGAGAGGGAAATACTCTTTGTAAAGGGAGAAAAATCACGGCGTATAAAAAGCGGAGCCCGGGATATTCTGGATGTGCTCAATTATTTTGCTGATCAGCATAAACCCCTGGGGCTTGAGCTTCCTTTCCCCGCCGGCGGAGTGGGCTTTCTCTCCTATGAGTTTGCCAGATTTTGCGATGATATCAGGTTTCTTCCCAAGACTGCAGACATGGATATCCCGGATGCCTGTTTTCTTTTCGGACACCTCTACGTAATCTTCGACCACTATACGGACATCCTCTATCTTGTAGCCCTCGATTATAAAGAGGCCCCCGCTGACCTGGAAAAGCTCATTTCGGATACGGAAAAACGCCTGTCCAATCTGGATTTTACCTACCTCGAGGAACCGGAGAAGGGCTATGCATCGGAGGTGGCGGACGGCGAGGAGGATCGGCAACGCTATATGGATGGAGTCAACAAGGTTCGGGAACGGATTATTGCCGGAGATATTCTGCAGGGGGTACTCTCCCGGCGGGTGACTCTGCGGACAACCATTCCCCCCCTGGAGGCCTATCGGCACCTGAGAACCTCCAATCCCTCACCCTATCTCTTCTTTCTGGACTTTGATGATTACGCGATCTTCGGCTCCTCTCCGGAGGTCCATGTAAAGGTCAAGGATGGATATGCTGAGATTCATCCTATTGCAGGAACCCGGCGGCGGGGTAAGAACGAGGAGGATGACCTGCGCATGGAGGAGGAACTCAAAGCTGATGAAAAGGAGCGGGCCGAACACCTCATGCTGGTCGATCTTGCCCGGAATGATCTGGGACGGGTGTCTGAACCCGGTACAGTCCAGGTGACCTCCTTCATGGAGGTGGAGCGCTATTCCCATGTTATGCACCTGGTGTCACGGGTCCGTGGGAAGCTTGCTGACAGGAGCTCTGCCGAGGTAATCCGCGCCACCTTCCCTGCCGGGACCGTCTCCGGAGCGCCCAAGCTGAAGGCCATGGAGATAATCGATTCCCTTGAACCGCTTCCACGGGGCTTTTATGCAGGACTCGTGGGGTACTTCGAGCCCGGCGGTCAGTTGGATACCTGCATTACCATTCGCGCCGCCCTGCAGCGAGGAGAAACCATAACCCTTCAGGCAGGGGCGGGGATTGTCTATGACTCTGCTCCGGAACGGGAGTACGAAGAAACAGGCGAAAAGCTCGGAGCTCTTCTTTCTGCCATCGAGGCACAGATCTGATTCAGGGGGGATTGGAAAATGTATGTACTGATCGATAATTACGATTCCTTTACCTGGAATGTGTACCAGTATCTCAAGGAACTGACGGACAAACCGGTCAGGGTAATCAGGAACGACAAGGTCAGTCTAAAGGAACTGCAGGATCTGCCCCTGCAAGGGCTGGTTATTTCTCCTGGTCCGGGAAGGCCTTCGGAGGCGGGAATAAGCGTCGAGGCGATTCGGCATTTTGCCGGTAAAGTTCCTATTCTGGGAATCTGCCTGGGACACCAGGCCATCGGTGAGGCCTTCGGAGGCAAAATCGTCCAGGCCCGGCGTATTGTTCACGGTAAAACCGAGGAGATCGATAACGACGGGAAAGGGGTCTTCCGAAACCTTCCTTCCCGGCCGGTTTTTACCCGCTATCATTCCCTGGCGGTGGAAGAGGCTTCCCTCCCCGCCGAACTTCAGGTGAGCGCCCGCTCGGATGACGGTGAGATTATGGGGCTTCGCCACAGGGAGTACGATATAGAAGGGGTCCAGTTTCATCCCGAATCAATTGCTGCGGAGGACGGAAAAAAGCTCCTGGCCAACTTTATCGAGTACCGCCGGGAACCCTATCCACTTCAGCAGAACCTGCAGAGGATAATCGCCGGTGAAAACCTGAGCCGGAACGAGGCGGCGGGATTCATGCGGGAGGTCACCGAAGGAAGCGTTCTCCCCGCCAAACTGGCGGCCTACCTTACCGCCTTCAATGCCAAGGGGATTACCCCGGAAGAAGTAGCGGGCTGCGCACAGGTGCTGCAGGAAAAACGGATAAGTGTCCGTGCGGCGAACCCGGTCCTCGATACCTGCGGCACAGGCGGTGATGGCCAGGGAAGCTTCAATATTTCCTCCATGGCAGCTCTGATTGCATCCGCCTGCGGTGCAGAGGTGGCAAAACACGGCAACCGGGCAATCAGCTCCCTCAGCGGCAGTGCGGATTTTTACCGCGCCCTGGGAATAAATATCGATCTTGGACCGGGGGACGCTGAGAGGATGATCCGGGATGAGGGCTTTGCCTTTCTCTTTGCTCCCCGCTATCACGGCGCCATGCGTCATGCGGCGCAGGTTCGCAGGGAGCTGGGCTTCAAGACAATCATGAATATGCTCGGTCCCTTGGCGAATCCTGCGGGGGCTGAATACCAGCTCATTGGAGTTTTCGACACGGACAAGTGCGAACTTATGGCCCGTGCGGCGATGCTGCTGGGTATAAAACGGGGCATGGTTGTCCACGGGTCGGACGGGCTGGATGAACTGACCGTTACCGGACCATCTAAAATCGTGCGATTCGCCCAGGGAGAAGAGCTGCTGGAGGAAGAGTTTTTTCCCCAGGATCTGGGAATCAAACCCTATACCTTGAAGGATCTGCAGGGAGGTGCGGCGGAAGATAATGCCGCCATGGCCAGAGAATTGATAGAGGGTGGGGGAAGGCCTGCTCTGCGGGACGCGGCCTGCCTCAACGCCGGAGCGGCCCTGCTTGTCTACGGACTTGCCGGGAGCATAAAGGAAGGGTACACCATGGCCCTGAACGCACTGGACTCGGGAAAGGTCCGGGAAAAGCTGAACGCCGTTATCGAGGCTTCAACACGATGAGTACGGGAATCCTTGAAAAGATCGCGGAAAGGCGGCGAAGCCGTATTCGACGGGAGGGTCACTCCCTGGGGGTACAGATCCCGGCGGAGCGTCGTGTAGCCCTGGTTCCCTTTGGGCGGGAGCCCTTTATTATCTGCGAGATCAAACGCTCATCCCCCTCCAGAGGGGGGATTGATCCGTCCCTCGACCCGCTACGGCAGGCGGGACTCTATGCCGAGGCCGGAGTTCTCTCTGTCTCGGTGCTGACGGAGGAGGACCATTTTTCCGGTTCGCTTCTCGATCTCATGGCTGTAAAGACGGTTTATCCGTGGCTGTCGGTACTCAGAAAGGAGTTTATCCTCGACGAAGAGGATGTTGAGGTTTCTTTCCGCGCCGGGGCAGATGCGGTGCTGCTGATAGCGTCCCTGCTTGACGCTGATACCCTGGCGCAGTTGTATCAAAGGACATACGCTCTGGGCATGGAGGCTCTGGTGGAGGTCCATTCCTTCGAGGACATCGTCAAAGCCCGCCCCCTGCTGCCCCGCTTTACCGGTATCAACAGCAGGGACCTCCGTAGTTTTCATACCGATCTGCTCATGCCCTTTCAGGTGGCCGGAATGATCGACTGGGATACCCGGCTGGTTTTTGAATCCGGGATTCGCCGGGGCGAGGATGTGCGGATTGCCAGGGATGCCGGTTTTTCCGGCGTCCTGGTTGGAGAGACCGCTGTACGTTATCCTGAGCGTATCGGAGAGCTTGTAGAGGCGGCTGCAGCACAACCTGAGGCTTCGGACTTCTGGAAAATCCTGGCCCGCCGCAGGGCCGATCATCCCCACCGGCCCCTTGTAAAGGTCTGCGGTATCACCAGGCGGGAGGATGCTCTGCTGGCGGATTCCCTGGGAGCCGACTTGCTGGGTTTTGTTTTTGCAGATTCACCCCGCAGGACGAATGCTGACTTTGTCCGCAGCCTCGGGGCCACCTGGGGATTAAAGGTTGCTGTGGTGGTCTCCGGCACCGGTGATGACGGAAAAAAACAGATCCCAGGAGATGTTGAACAGCTGCTCCGGGAGGGATGCCTGGATGCTGTTCAGTTCCACGGCGAGGAAGGTCCCCGGGAATGTGCCGGTATTGCCTTCCCGTATTATAAAGCTGTGCGGGTCGGCTCCGAAAAAGATCTTGGGGATGCGGCAGAATTCCGCTCGCCCCGGGTTTTGTTGGATGCCCGGGCGGCAGGGACGCGGGGTGGTTCGGGGGTCAGAATAAGCGGCCGCCTTGTCGGTAAAGCGGCGAAATCCGGCCCATTGTGGCTCGCCGGTGGAATTACCTGTGACAATGTCATGGAGATCGTAAGGGAGTTTCGCCCGGAACTCATCGATCTTTCCAGTGGAATCGAGGCCGAAGCGGGAGAAAAGGATCCAGAAAAACTGAAGCAGCTCTTTGAGCTTCTCGACGGTATAATGGAGTAGTGTGCATATGAGTACAAAGGGATTATACGGCAACTTCGGCGGCCGGTATGTTGCGGAGATCCTGCGAAAGCCCGTTATCGAGCTGGAAGAGGCTTTTGAACGCTGGAAGGATGACCCCGGGTTCAGGGCCGAGTTCGACCGTTATGCCGCGGAGTTTATCGGCCGGCCGACGCCGCTGATGTATGCTGAAAACTTAAGCCGGAAGATCGGCGGGGCCCGGATTTATGTGAAGATGGAGGGTCTTGCCCATACCGGCGCCCACAAAATCAACAACGCCCTGGGACAGGCTCTGCTTGCCCGGCGCATGGGTAAAAAACGGATCATCGCCGAGACAGGTGCCGGACAGCACGGGGTGGCTACAGCCGCGGTTTGCGCCAAGCTTGGTTTTGACTGCACTGTCTACATGGGGAGCGTAGACATTCGCCGGCAGCGGCCGAATGTCTTCTGGATGGAGCTCTTCGGCGCCACAGTGGTACCCGTTGCCTCGGGGGCACAAACCCTGAAGGACGCCGTTAATGAGGCCCTGCGGGACTGGTCGGAAAATTTCGCAGACACCCATTATTTGATCGGCAGCGCCCTGGGGCCTCACCCCTATCCGGCAATGGTCAAGGAGTACCAGTCAGTTATCGGCAGGGAAACGGCCGCCCAGGTAAGGGAGAGGGGGCTGGATGTAGAGGCCCTGGTTGCCTGCGTTGGAGGAGGGTCCAACTCAATCGGCTTTTTCGCTCCTTTTATTGATGCTCCCTCTCCCCGGCTTGTCGGGGTGGAGGCTGCCGGTCGGGGTCTTGATTCCGGGGCTCACGCCGCGCGGATGAGCGGGCCCGGGGGCAGAGAGGGGATTATTCAGGGCTACAAGAGTCTATTCCTGACCGACGGTAACGGACAGGTCCTTTCCACCCATTCCATCTCCGCGGGCCTTGATTATCCTGGAATCGGACCGGAACTGGCACACCTTGGCAAGGCGGGACGAATCGAGTTTGCCTCCGCAACGGATAATGAGGCCCTGGATGCGGTAAAAGCCTTTGCCCGTCACGAAGGGCTTATCTTTGCTCTGGAGTCGGCTCATGCGGGGGCCGAAGCCCTGAAGCTCGCGGCAAAGCTGCCCAGGGAGAAGTCGATTATCGTGAACATGTCCGGCCGGGGGGACAAGGACCTGTTTATTTCCGCCGGGGCCCTTGCGGGGCCCTCCTGGAGGGATTTCCTGGCCCGGGAAGCCGAGGGAGAATCAGCAGATGAGTAGTACAAAAAAATACCGGATAATGACCCACATGGTTGCTTTTTATCCAGATAAGGAGCAGAGCCTTCAGGTGGCTCAGGCCCTGATAGACGGAGGGGCTTCGTACATAGAACTGCAGTTTCCCTTTTCCGATCCCACCGCCGACGGTCCGGTAATTCAGGCTGCCTGCGGCAGGGCCCTGGAGGCAGGATTTTCTTTGCAGGAGGGTTTTGAACTTGCAGAGAGGATAGTGTCTTACGGAAATGTCCCTGTTTTTATCATGACCTATGCCAATCCGGTTATCACACTGGGAATGGAAACCTTTATTCGCAGGGCACAGAAAGCCGGGATTGAGGGGCTTATCGTTCCGGATCTTGTCCCGGGAGCGGATGAAGGCCTCTATGCGGCGGGAAGCGCGGCTGGAATGCCCATTGTGCCGGTGGTTGTTCCCACAATATCCGGAGATCGCCTAGCTGAGATAGCTTCTTTAAACGAGAGATACCTCTATGTCGCGTTGCGAAGCGGTATTACCGGCAGGGAGACGGAGATTTCCCCGGAAATTATCACGTTCCTGAATGCCATTTCCAAAACCGGAATGCTCAGTTTCGGCGGGTTCGGTATCCGCAGGGCTGAACAGATAGCCGCCCTGCAGCCTCATGTCCATGCGCCGGTGATAGGCTCCGCTCTGGTGCAGGTAATTGCTCAACACAGCGGTGAGAATGCCGATAGTATCTATACGGCGGTCCGCGAATTTACCCGCCGCTTGTGTGGAGAATGAAAAGGAATAAGTTAAGTTTTGAAGAGATAGAACAGGCACGGGAGCGCATACTTCAGGAGTATGATCACTATATCGTCCGCTTTATGAAATCCAGGAAGCTGCGGAACGATTTTGAGGACCGTTATCTCAGCGCACTTAAATCCAGAATGGACATGTCTCTCTTTCTGCACGCCGAGTTGACCACCGTACGTGAACTTCAGCAGAAGGAAGAGGAGCGCGCAGGAAGAGAACACAACAGGGCTGCAAATAAAGCCAGTGAGAGCAGGCGTAAAAAGCCGGGAAGTTTCGCGGACAAGATCATTCAGGAAAATCGTGAAAAAATCAAAAAATATCCTGATAAAAAGGTGCATCCCGATGCTTCCTTTGAGATACGCAAGCTCTTTGGTGCAATGAGTGAGTTCGAACACAAGTACTGGCCGGATATCGAACGCTGTATGCGAAAAATTGCTCCCTCCGTATTTTCTGGCCCCCGGGTTGTACTGGAACGACGGATTTTCGATTTATGGAGTGATACAAAAGAGGGGGTTTCTCCTCGGCTGGCCACGTATGTGTCTCTATTCAGCCGCTTTCCCCGGAGCATGAGAGATCTTGAACGGGAGGAGCAGCGGTTTATTGTTGATTCAGGCTACCTGCTGAATGATTTGTACCGGGAAATCGGACTTATCAGAACAAATGATATTCTGAGGGTGGATGAGCGGAATTTTCTGGAAAAAATGTACGAATATGTGCATACTGTTATCGACGATTTTCGCTTAACCGATTTTAAGTCGCAGTAAGCAATTCTTTCGGAGGAATTATGGGCAACGAAGTTACAATCACAGCAGATAATTTTGAATCCGAGGTCCTCAAGTCAAGCGTACCCGTAATCGTGGATTTCTGGGCTGAGTGGTGTGTTCCCTGTCGTATGGTTGAGCCGGTATTAAAAGAGATTGCCGCCGAGTATGACGGCAAGCTCAAGGTGGCAAAGGTAAATGTCGACGACAACGGACAACTTGCCACAGATTACAATATCATCAGTATCCCTACCCTTATGGTTGTAAAGAATGGCGAGGTAGTAAACCAGCAGGTAGGTGCAGGTTCAAAGCAGGCGATCCTGGATCTGGTTTCTTCCTATCTCTAGGGCTGGTACAGTTCGTCGCTGTTTGCATATCCAAAACTGTAGCCCCCCGTAGGGACCGTGTGCCAATCCTCCCTCCTGTTGCTGTCCAGTGAGTCCGCTGAACGGCAGAGGGAGCGTGTTGCAGTGGATTCATCCGGGTTTACAGCATCTTCGGGGCGGAGGGGAAGGCTGTCTCCCGTCCAGGCTCCCAGGGCGGAGATACAATCTGCCCTCAGCATTACCTTTGCGGACCCGAATCCCCGATAATTCTCATCCGAAGCTGATGTGCGGTTCGAATAGAGGACCGCGTCCATAATATCTCCGAAGGGATCCCGGTACAGGCTTATGACACCGTTATTCCCGGACAGTCCGCTTCCCGCATCTACCCAGAAATCCCTGGCATCGGGACAGGCATCAAGGCCTCCGGACAGGTTTATCTCTGCTGTTTCATTCAGTTCCTCCGGTATTCCCTGAGGTTTAAAATGGATTATCATGAACTCTCCTGCACGGACTTCACAATCGGGAAAGACTATTCGCTGTTCCCAGTCGTCCGATGTTCCCTCGTAAAGACAGGCGCCGGCCAGATTTCCATCTTCAAGTACCAGGAGTTCAACCATATCAGGATGGGTGCTGCTGCCCCGGGTTGTAAACTCGTTGATCAGCATATCCGGTACCCGCGGGTTGAACCCGAAGCAGTGTACAAGCAGCTGCTGTGAGTTACCGGCCTTATCCTTTACCAGCAGATCCAGGACATATTCCTTGCCCGGAAGCTGAAGCTCCCCGGTGTGAATGCCGAGAATGGCGGAGTCAATTTCCACCGATACTTCTCCAAGGGGAGGCGCTATACCTTCAATGAATACCTCGCCCAGGGCCTCGGAGAACTCCAGGGCAAAGGAGTTTTCGTTCAATGCCCCGGCGGCGGTCAGGACCGGAGGCGTAAGGTCTGCGCCGGTGAGTCCGAAGACCTCCCCTGTTTCCTCGATATCGATAAAGGGTGTACAACAGGTCCATGAAAGGGAAATCATGAAGCCCAGTAAAATCAGCTGCTTGTGCATTGAAACCTCCTTCACTTTTCTGTACTGTAATACTGCGCAAATGCTGGAATTGCTTCACGATATGCCGAAAAAATAGAGACGGGAGAACGCAATGGAAGATAATAAACTCTTTGAGAAATACGGTCTGACCGTGGATTCCGGAAAGATCCTCTTTCAGGAAGGGGACGCGGGAGACAAAATGTACATTATTCAGGAAGGGAATATCAGGATCAGCAAGCAGATCGGCGGCAAGGAGCACATCCTGGCAGTTCTCGGAAAGGGAGATTTCTTCGGGGAGATGGCCATTGTGAATCAGGTCAGGCGTAGCGCCACGGCAACTGCCATTGGAACCGTAAAGCTTCTGGCATTCAACCGCGAAGGTTTCCTGGGAATGATCGAAAAGAACGCCAGGATTGCCCTTAATGTTATCGACAAGCTCTGCCGCCGGCTGCAGCATACCAATAACCAGATCCAGCACCTGGTCAAACGCAATACCAGAGGACTCATTGCCCTGAACATCTACTACGCCTTCGCTGAAAACGGCTTTGAACAGGCCCGGCTTGAGTATCATAAGCTGTCCAGGGAGATTTCACTGAACCTCGAGATTCCCCAGGATTCGGTACTGGACTTTATTGAGAACCTGGCTTCGACCAGGGTAGTAAAAACCGAGAACAACCTGATGCTTCTGCTGGACCGTGAAAAGCTCCACTCCCTGGCGGAGAGTGCCTCCGGCAACTGATCAACATGGTGCATATTTCTCGTCCGTGATATAGTTGAGACATACCATAGTTACATAAGGAAGAAACAAATGTGTGGAATAGTAGGTTATACGGGACGCCGGGTCTCTTCGGAAGTCCTTCTCCAGGGGCTGCGCCGTCTGGAATATAGAGGGTACGACTCCGCCGGAATCGCCGTCGGAAATGGGGGGGGGCTTTCGGTAGTTAAGCGCCCGGGCAAGATTAAGGACCTGACCGCAGCAGTCCCTGATTCCCTGAAGGGTAATTACGGGATCGGACATACCCGCTGGGCCACGCACGGAGTAGTCAACGAGATCAACGCCCATCCCCATACCGATGCCTCGGGTAAAATTGCCATTTGCCATAACGGCATCATCGAAAACTACATGGCCCTGAAGGAGATGCTCATATCCGAAGGCTACAGCTTTGTCTCCGAGACCGACTCCGAGGTTATCGCCCATTTAATCGCCTATAACTATCAGGGTGACATTGAGGCGGCGGTACAGACCTCTCTTCCGCTTTTGAAGGGTACCTACGGAATCGTCTGCATTCATGCTGATGAACCCGGACGAATAATCGGCGCCAGGAACGGCTCTCCTCTGGTTATCGGCGTGGGTGAAGACGAGATGTTTCTTGCCTCCGATACCACTGCGGTTCTTGCCTATACAAAACAGGCGGTCTACCTGGAAGACGGCGAGATCGTAGTTATCAACCCTGAGGGATTTAAAATCGTCGACGCGGCGAACCGGGAGATCCAGAAGCGGATAGATACCATCTCCTGGGAGCTGGACCAGATAGAGAAGGACGGCTTTCAGTTCTACATGGAGAAGGAGATCCGGGAACAGCCGGAATCGATCCTCCGCGCCTTTCAGGGACGCCTGAACCGTGACGCCGGAACTGCCCACCTGGGCGGCCTGAACATGGGGCCTCAGGAGCTTATAAACCTGGAACGCGTAAGCATTATAGCCGCGGGGACCTCCTATTATGCCGGTCTTGTGGGGGCCTATCTCCTTGAAAGCGTGGCACGCCTGCCGGCAACGGCGGATCTCTCATCGGAAATCCGCTATCGGAACCCGGTGGTGGAGAAAAACTCCCTTCATTTTGCCGTTTCCCAGTCCGGGGAGACCATAGACACCCTCTTCGCTCTGCGGGAGCTGCAGCGCAAGGGTGCCAAGGTGCTTGGAATCTGCAACGTGGTCGGATCTACCATTGCCCGTGAATCCAACGGCGGCACCTACATTCACTCGGGACCGGAAATCGCCGTGGCATCCACCAAGGCCTTTACCAGCCAGATAACTGTGTTTTACCTTTTTACCCTGCTTATGGCCCGGATGCGCCATATGTCCTGGGATCAGGGCCTCGAGTTCATCAATGCCCTGGAATCGGTCCCGGACAAGGTGGCTAAAGTCCTCGAAGGGGCTGACCACATCCGCTCTCTGGCGGAGAAATACTCCGGCGCAAGGAATTTCCTCTTTCTGGGACGGGGAATCAACTATCCTGTTGCCCTGGAGGGGGCCCTGAAGCTGAAGGAGATATCCTACATTCATGCCGAGGGCTTCAGTTCAGCAGAAATCAAGCACGGTCCCATTGCATTGATAAACGAGGAAACCCCTTCGGTTTTTATCGTGCCCGATGATCACCTGCGGGACAAGGTGGTCTCCAACATGAAAGAGGTCAAAGCCCGGGACGGCAAGGTAATTGCACTGGCCGTAGAGGGAGACGCGGAGGTGGCCGCGATAGCCGACGACACCATCTTCGTACCCAAGACCCATGAGCTTTTTTATCCCTATGTAATGGTTGTGCCGCTTCAGATGTTTGCCTTCTATATGGCCCTGAAGCTTGGGAGGGATGTTGACCAGCCGAGAAACCTGGCTAAAAGTGTCACCGTGGAATAGTGCAGAACCAGCCGTGCCTCGGTGTGAAATTCTTCCTGCGGTTTATTCTTTTCTCCGGAGGCGAATACTCCTAGGTTTTCTTTTACTTTTTCTGATTCCCTGTGCTCTTGTTTCCCAGGAGTCGCCTGACCTCATGGTACTCCTGAAAGGACCTTACCAGGATCAGGGGCTCCCCTTTCTGCCCCGGGACATCTCTCCCCATTTTCGGGGAGAATATCTCTACCGGGAATCCAGGGTATCTTTTTTCTATCTTCAGCGTTCCCTGTCCGACGATTTGCTATGGCAGGACGGGGGCTGTGTCTTTGAGGTCGGTCTCCTGGACAGCCATCGCCTGGGAAGGGTCTATTATCTGCCTTTTCGGGACGGGGAGAGCATTGTAGTTATTGTTCCCGAAGAGGCGGATATGGATATGTGTGCTGTCGTAAGTTCCTTTCAACGGCGCTTTTCGTATTTTCTGAATACATCCCGCCGGTGGATACTCCCGCCCTTTCCAGGAGTTGTGGAGATCAGCAGCTCTCAAGGCCCATGATCTTGTCCACCCTGCGGGCGTGGCGGTCTCCGGCAAAAGTGCTGTCGATAAATGCGTCCAGCATCTTTTCCACCGGTTCCCAGTAGTCGATGCGTCCCCCGAAGGCGATGAAGTTGGCGTTGTTGTGCTCCCTGGCCATCTGTGCGGCAAAGATGTTCTGGGGCAGGGCGCAGCGGATTCCCTTTACCTTGTTGGCGGCGATGGATATGCCGATTCCTGTCCCGCAGCACACAACACCGAAGTCGTAGCCGCCGTCTGACAGATAGCGACCGCAGGCTTCCTGTGCCATATCGGGATAGTCCACCGACTCCTCGGAATCCACACCAAGGTTATCCACCTTGTATCCCCTGCTCTCAAGATGATTTACCAGCTTCTGTTTAATCTCTATTGCGCCATGATCATTGGCGATAATTACTCTCTTCATATATTTGAATTGTAGTGGAAAAACAGCCCATAGCCAAGACTGAAGCCCAGGCTAAGAATAGCGGTACCCATGGCCGATAATGCCTGTATGGGAGCATGGAAAGTATATACGGCCCTGGTGCTGGTAATCGGGATGTCGATACTTGGAGCTGATCCTCTGATTATTACCCCCGATAAGCTTGTAATTACCCAGAGCCTTGACGGCGGCTATGACCTGTATGTTCAGGTCCAGCCTGGCATTGGATCGGTGCTGTTGACTGAGTCGACGGAAGACCCCGAACGGGAGACCGCAAGCTACGCTTATCGAAATCCTGAGTATCACCGGACCAACGGAGATGAAAAACGTCTTCTGAACGGAGAGTTTCTCGAAGAAACCAGGGGGCATTCACTCGTCGACTCAACTCCGGAAGAGCATCCTGAGCTGGGACAGGCTTTTCATATATTTATTCCCTATCTGGTGGTTTACGGATACCCCTGGACCCGGTCCGGGGAGGTGCAGGTCCTGGATGGGACCTATCTGAGTATCCGGGCTTTCGAAAAGCCCTTTGCCGACTATACCGGGGCTTTCCGGGACAATCCCTTTGTCCTGAAGGTGCTGCAGAAGCCCTTTGAAGGTCCGCCGGAAGGTAACTATATGGATGCCGCCGTGGAGGCCTACCGGGAGATCAGTAATGAAGGCCGGGGAAAGCTCATATACTCACGGGGTGAGGAAGACATTATTGAGAAGATTGCCGGGATTATCGACGAGGCCCCCGGGCGGAGTATGGACCTGGTTCTGGCGCTGGATACGACCCAGAGTATGGCCAATGACATGCCACACCTCAGGAAAAGTCTGGTTCCCCTGCTGAGGGAAAAGTCCAGGGGATTTGATCCCCTGCGGGTGGGAGTCGTTCTGTACAAGGACTACGATGAGGAATATGTTACCGATGTCTATCCGTTTCAGGCGGGCGGGGTAGATACGGTGCAGAGGATTCTGGATCGTATTCGGGTCTACGGTGGACGGGACATTCCCGAGGCGGTCTACGAAGCCCTGTATGCCGGTATCCACTCCTATCCCTGGAGCGCTGATCGGAAACTGATTGTTCTGGTGGGAGACGCCCCGCCCCATCCGCGACCTCGGGGCAAAGTGACCAAGGAGATGGTCTACGAGGACGTGGAAAGCCGGGAAATCGAACTATATACGATTATTCTTCCCCAATAGCTATTTCTGAGGCCTCGATTTTAGCCAGCACCTTGCGGGAGAGAATCAGGGGCCATTCCTTAAGCCTCGATGCCTGTCCGGTTTCATAGCGGGAGATTATTTCACTGAACATGCTTTTTGCTGCTGCATATTCACCTTTTTTGTAGTGCAGAAAGGCAATTTCGTAGTCTGCTTCAACATTTCCCTGCAGATCTTCAGGATGCCGCTCCTTGTAGGTCTGGTAGTAAACCATGGCGGTATCGTAATCGTTTCGCTGGGCGACTGCTTCCTGGGCCCGCTGGAAATACTCCATTGGAGATAAGTCTTCGGGAATATCTTCCGGAGCCGGAACACTGGTGCAGGAGACAATGAGCATGATAATTGAAAAAACAATGAGAACCGTCTTTCCGTGTTTCATGGGAAAAAGTTAAGCATATTAATCGCGGCTTGTATAGATTTCGTCCTTGATGGGAAGGTTCTTTTTCAAATCTTTGATAAACTCTTTTGGATCGCCCATTGGTTCATAGGCGTCGCAGTAGTCGAGGCTGCGACGGGCAACGGTAAAATATTTGTAAATCTTCTCTTCCCCGAGTTTCTTGCGCCATTTTCCGGCATCACAGCGCACCCGAAGTGAATAGCGCACCCCCCCCAGGGGTTCTCTGACCAGTTTGCAGTGGACGCAGTTTGCGCAGTAGATCTTTCCGGACGTGGCGGCTTTTTCGTTTACTGTTTCATCTTTTGCCGACATAGGTCCTCCATTTTTTCTTGCATAACGTTAACATCATCGACATGCAGCGGTCAATAGTTGAGCCCCCGCGGGGTATTCCGACTATTTCCGAGCTTCCTCCAGAGTATTGATCGGGTCGTGTTCGGTATCAACGGGACAGGGTTTTACACCCCATATCTCCTCGGCATATTGCCTGATGGTCCTGTCGGAGGAAAAATTTCCCGAATGGGCAATATTCAGTATCGCCTTCCGACTCCAGTTTTCCCGGTCCCGGTAGAGTTCCTGAACCTGTTTCTGGGCTTCCGCATAGGACCTGAGGTCCGCAAGATGCATGTAAAAATCACCCTGATCGAACAGGGCCTGGCGCAGGGGCTCAAAGATTCCGGGTTCGGAAAAGTTGAAGTTACCTGAAAACAGCAGATCCACCGCCGCTTTTATCTCCTTATCCTCGTTGTAGACGTCGAAGGGGGAGTAGCCGGGACGCCGATCGGCGACTTCTTCCGCGGTGAGGCCGAAAATAAATGCGTTTTCCCTGCCCGCCTCGTCGATTATCTCGATATTTGCGCCGTCCAGGGTCCCCAGGGTAAGGGCTCCGTTGCACATGAATTTCATGTTCCCCGTACCCGAGGCCTCGGTTCCGGCAGTGGAAATCTGCTCGGAAACTTCCGCGGCGGGAAAGATCTTTTCCGCCAGGGATACCCGATAATTGGGGATAAAGTAGACCCGCAGGTATTTGCTGGCCACGGGATCTCCGTTGACCACGACGCTGATGTTGTTTATCAGCTTGATTATCAGCTTCGCCAGCTGATATCCCGGCGCCGCCTTGCCTGCAAAGAGGAAGGTTCGGGGTATCAGGTCCTTGGTATCTCCCTTTCTGATGCGGTTATAGAGCATGACGATGTGCAGGGCATTCAGCAGCTGTCGCTTGTATTCGTGAATGCGTTTTATCTGCACGTCGTAGATCGATTCGGGGTTGATTACAAAACCGTGCTCGGCGGCGAGAATTTCCGCCAGGCGTTCTTTAGCTTCCTGCTTTACCTGATCAAAGCGCTTTCTGAAAGCCGGATCCTCCGCCAGAGGGGCGAGCTTCTTCAGCTGGGTCATGTCGGTTATCCAGCCATCACCAATGTTTTCTGTGATCAGTGAAGAAAGCGCCGGATTCGATTTCAGCAGCCATCGGCGCTGGGTGATTCCGTTGGTCTTGTTGTTAAAGCGCTCCGGATACAGCTCTGCGAATTCCGGAACCACTCTGCTGCGCAGAAGCTCCGTGTGAAGACCTGCAACCCCGTTGGTGGAGTGGGTTCCAACGATGGAGAGGTGTGCCATCCTGATCTGCTTGATGTCTCCCTCTTCCACAATGCTCATCCGGTTCAGGCGCTGCATGTCGCCGGGAAAGGCGATTGAAACCCGCTGGAGAAAGTGGTGGTTGATATCATAGATGATCTGCAGGTGCCTCGGAAGAAGTTTCGCGAGCATCGGTACCGGCCATTTTTCCAGAGCTTCAGGCATCAGGGTGTGGTTGGTATAGCCCAGGGATTTTACGGTTATGTCCCAGGCTGTATCCCAGTCAAGCTGGTTTTCATCAATCAGGATTCGCATCAGCTCAGGAACTGCCAGGGAAGGGTGGGTGTCGTTCAGCTGAATGGCGGTGTATTCGGGAAACTCCTTCCAGGAATGTTTTCCTTTTTTGAAGCGTCGTACAATGTCCGCCAGGGAGCAGGCAACAAAGAGGTACTGCTGTTTGAGCCGCAGCTCCTTGCCCAGGTAGAGTTTATCGTTAGGGTAGAGGACCTTGGTGAGGTTTTCCGCGCTCACCTTGGCGGATACCGCCTCGACGTAGTCCCCCTCGTTGAATTCGCTGAAATCGAACTCCTCTGCCGCCCGGGCGCTCCAGAGCCGCAGGGTGTTTACCGTTTCTCCTCCGTACCCGACGATGGGGGTGTCAAAGGCTATGCCCAGAACGGGGGTTGTGTCCACCCAGAGGTACTTTCGCCGTCCCCGTTCAATGATGGTATCCACCCGGCCGCCGAAGTGCACCGGTACGACTATGTCCGGCCGCTCTATTTCCCAGGGATTTCCCCGGCGAAGCCAGTCGTCGGGTTGTTCCACCTGCCATCCGTTCTCTATCTGCTGGCGGAAGATCCCGAAATCGTAGCGCAGACCATATCCGAAGGAGGGAAGATTCAGGCTGGCCAGGGAATCGAGAAAACAGGCGGCCAGGCGGCCGAGGCCTCCGTTTCCGAGCCCTGCATCGATCTCCTCTTCCCGCAGTTCTTCCCAGCTGTAGCCAAGTTCACTCAGGGCTTCTTCCACCGCCGGTTGGAGCTGCATATTGATAACGTTATTGCCCATTGAACGGCCGATAAGGAATTCAAGGGAGAGGTAGTAGACCCGTTTCACTTTTTCCCTGTAATGGGTCTGCTGGGTCTTCATCCACTGGTTCATGAGTCTGTCCCTGACCGCCAGGGCCAGTGCCATATACCGGTCGTAGTTTGACGAAGAGAAACGGTCTACGCCGAGAGTGAACTTGAGGTGTTCGGCATATCCCCAGGCAATTGATTCCGCATCATGTCCCTGACGGGTGGGGATGGCAGGACGTTTGTTTTCCACAGGGCACCTCCGTAATGTTCCCTAGAATAGTATATTCTGCAGCTTTACGCGAATATTTCCTCGTGTTCATCGAGGATTTCAATGCAGATGCTCGGTTCCCGGACAACAGGCAGCTTATCCAGGGCAGCCAGGGCTTTGCGAAGGTTTCCCTCCCGCACGGAGTGGGTGGTTATTACCACGGGAACAGAATCGGCTTTGTCGTTGTAGGGTTCCTTCTGTAATACCGACGAAAGGCTGATCTGGTTTTCTCCGAGAATTCCTGCGATCTGGGCGAATACCCCGGGTTTGTCCTCCACCATCAGACGCACGTAGTACCGGCCCTGAATATCCTCCTGGGGAAGAAGGACAGCTTTTTTTGTCCGGTCGGGCCAGATGTTCAGGGTGGAGAAAATCGTGTCCGCAGTTCCCATGCAGCTTGAGATGATGTCCGCCGTAACGGCGCTGGCTGTAGGGCTTCCGCCGGCTCCGCGTCCGTAATACATGGTGTGTCCTACAGCGTGGCCGTAGACACTGACGGCATTAAAAGGTCCGGAAACCCAGGCGAGGGGGTGTTCGGTGGATATGAAGGCGGGGCGGACCCGCAATGAAATACCTGCCTCTTCTCTCTGGGCAATTGCAAGCAGTTTGACGACATAACCGAGTTCCCTGCCGAAGTTCAGGTCGATAAGCTTGAGTGAATCGATTCCCTGTACCGGGACCGAGTCCAGGTTCACCTGCTGAGCGAAAGCCAGGGACGACATGATCGCCAGTTTATGGGCGGAGTCTCCTCCTGTAACGTCCAGGGTGGGATCGGCCTCTGCCAGCCCGGCTGCCTGGGCTTCCTTGAGGGCTTCCTCGTAGCTGTTCCCTTTCTGCATCATCTCGGTTAGGATGTAGTTGCAGGTACCGTTGACAATGCCGTAGAAAGCGTCGATCCGGTTTGGAAGAATGCCATCATATAATGCCCTCAGAATCGGTATGCCTCCGCCGCAGGAGGCTTCAAAGGATATTGAGACTCCCGCTTTCCGGGCGACAGCCATCAGTTCGGCCCCGTGTTTTGCCAGGAGCGCCTTGTTGGCGGTAACGACCCGTTTCCCGGATTTCAGGATCTTTTCGGTAAGGGTCCGGGCAATCCCGGTACCTCCGATCAACTCCACAACCGCGACAATCTCGTCATCCGCAAGGACCGTGTCCAGGTCGGTCTCGAAGAGTCCGGGATCCAGCTTGAGGGATTCGGCATGGGAAAAATCCTTGTCCACAATGTAGCGCAGCTCAATATCAAGGCCGGTTTTTTCAGCAAGCATTGAGCGCTGGCTCAGAAGCAGGGCAGCGGTTGCGCCGCCGACAGTGCCGCAGCCGAGAATGGCAACAGCGGAGGGACGTTTCATAGAGTCTCCTTGATTCAGACAGTACTGGGTCAATCCTAGGCGGGAGGCTTGGAGCTTGTCAAGCTCCCTAGAAAAAGGTTACGGCGCCTTCCTGGGTTCCGGTTTCCACTGAAAAGCCTCCGATCTCTCCGGCCCGGGCCTTGTGGGCATATATGGTGAACTGATTGACAATTTCCTGCAGCCGCTGCTCACGGATTTCCCACTTCTCAAGGTTCCGCTCCTTGAGGAGCTGTTCCTTGCGGGCGGCGGCGGAATGAGCGGTTCGTTCGAAGATCTCCATAATCGATCTGGCCTGCTGACTGAGGCCGGCGAGCTGTTCTTTGTCTTCTTCGGTAGAGCCGAAGAGTTCCCTGAACTTTAGATTGAAGAGGGTAAATCCCTGCATAGTCCTGACAATCTCGTCGTTGGTATCCTTCAGTTTTCCGTAGAGGCGTTGAATTTCCAGGGTGAATGAGGCGACAAGGTCCGTTTCCTGACGGTAGGAGTCGCGAAATCCCTCCTCCGCCTCCTGGGCCGTCTCTATGAACTCCTTGGTTGTCTCCAGGGCGCTCTCCACGTCGGTGAAAATTCGGTCCGTAAGGTTCCTCATCTCCTGGACAGTGGACTGCATTCCTTTGAGGATCTGCCGTTTGGCGACCTCTATTCGTGCTGCGACGTGTATATTCCTGAAGCGTCCTACAAGGGTGGTAAACTTCTGGAAGCCCTCTTCCAGACCTTGAATACGGCCGAGAAATGCAGAGTTTGTGGTCCGCATGTTCTGCTTCAGCTTCGGGACCTTGCGTGTGTTCTTGAGCATGGCTCCGAGTTCGTTCTCCGACTGATGAAACAGATCGTAGATTCCGTCGTCCTTGGATTCGCCCTCAATCTGACGGGAAATAAAGATGTCCCGCTCATGTTCAATGGTCTCGACCGCTTTTTTTACCTCTTCAATACTGGAAACAAAGGTTTCTGAATTCTCGGTAATCGCTGCGGCGATATTCTCCAGCAGATACGAACCGAGATTCGCTACCTGTTCAAGAAAGGTCAGTTCATCCAGCAGCCAGTCTTCACGGCCTGTGTTGCCATGGGACGCGTCGAAGCTTTGGATTTTTTCCAGCGTAATATTGATCTGGTCCACAGTCTGCCGGATAATATCCTGAGTTTGCACCGCCTCCATCATCGTAATAAGGGGCCGCCGGATATCGTCCGCCCGGTCACGAAGGGTTTTGAAGAAATTCACGATCCGGGTCAGGCGTTCTTCAATGGTAGAGAAGTAGCCGAAGAGCTTGTCGCCGAAACTGTAGAAAATTTTATCCTGCTCCTGGGTTATCATATCCGCGGTTTTCTGTACTTCTTCAAAATAGGATTGTATCTGTTTTCCTTCTGTGGTGAGATTTTTTGCTTCCGATATGGTTTTTGCGGAGATTCGCCTCAGTTCATCGGTAACATGGGAAAATCCGCCCCCTTCCTGTCCGGCTTTCAGGGCAACAACCATTGCATTGAGGGAGATCAGTTCCATCTCTTCGGTATTGAAGGTGATAGATGCGATGAGTTCCTCCAGGGTATCCAGACGCTTGATGCTCTGTTTCAGCATATCAAGCAGGCTGTTGTCGGAACTGCTCAAAGCTGAAAAGGAGCTGTGGGTCTCCTGGATGCATCCCTTTGTATTGTCCATTATCATATGCAGGGCGTCGAGTCCGTTACCGCCCTCCGCGGCTATAAGACTGATCTGTCTGTCCGCGTCGCTGAATCCGCTGTCGAATTCCTGCAGCATTTTCGGGTATTCTTCTGCGATGTGGGTATATACCGTCTCGGTAGAGTCGATAAAGGCGTTCAGCTTGCTGGTAAGCTCTTGTCTGGTAGATTCCTGAAGTACATTCACGCTGTCAATTATAGGTCAGGATTATCCTGAAATCAATTGAAAAGCGGTCCCATCCCGGGCTATTTCTTTTTGCGGGGATAAAAAAAGACCGGCCCCGAAGGGCCGGCGGGGACTATACGTAAGATATTTAATTATGCGGGACCGTTTTCTCGCTTTCCAGTTCGAAGAAGAGGACCTTGTTCATATCGGGCTTCAGATAGATCGCGTCTCCCACCTCGGGCTGGACACTCGGGGCAACCTTGGCGATCATGGTATGCTTTTTAGTCTTTACATACAGATGGGTCTCTGCACCCAGAGGCTCGATGACCTCGACGGTGGCCTTGATGACCTTGGCGTCGGCGGTTTTTGTCTCGTAGAGGTCTTCCGGACGTACTCCGAAGGTAAGCTCTTTGCCGATGTAGCTCTTGATGCTTTCCGCGTAGCGTCCGTCGATCTCGATGGAGAAATCCCCTTCGTCGGCGTAGATCTTGCCTCCCTCTTCCTTGATGGTAACGTTGGCAAAGTTCATGGGAGGAGATCCGATGAAGCCGGCTACGAAGCGGTTGTTCGGTTCGTTGTAGAGATCGAGGGGGCCGCCGATCTGCTGGATAAGTCCGCCCTTCATTACGACGATTTTGTCGGCCATGGTCATGGCTTCCACCTGGTCGTGGGTTACATAGACCATGGTTGCCTGGAGCCGGTTGTGCAGGGCTGAGATTTCCGCCCGCATCTGGACCCTGAGCTTCGCGTCCAGGTTGGAAAGGGGCTCGTCAAAGAGGAATACCTTGGGTTTCCGCACGATAGCGCGGCCAACCGCAACACGCTGGCGCTGACCGCCGGAAAGAGCCTTGGGTTTTCTGTCCAGAAGCTCCTCGATGTCGAGGATCTGGGCTGCTTCCTTGACCCGGGCGTCGATCTCGTTTTTCGGGAATTTCCTGATTTTGAGTCCGAAGGCCATATTGTCGTAGACCGACATATGGGGATAGAGGGCGTAATTCTGAAAAACCATGGCAATGTCCCGGTCCTTGGGGGGGACATCGTTGACGATCTTGCCGTCGATGGTCAATTCGCCCTCGGTAATGTCCTCGAGACCGGCAATCATGCGTAATGTTGTGGTTTTTCCACATCCGGAAGGGCCGACCAGGACTACAAATTCCCGGTCCTCTACAGTGATGTTCGCGTTGTCGACAGCGCGAACATTCCCATCGTAAACCTTTACGATGTTCTTGAGTTCTACGTTAGCCATTAAAGACCTCCAATTATCTTATGAGAACCATGGTACAGTGGAAAATTTCAGCTGTCAATGAAAAATGAGGTTTATCTGAACCCGGGAAAACCCTCACCGGCTTTGAGGGGTATTCTTCTGTGGACAGGTTCGGTCATCGGTTGATCCAGCAGGTGCAGGAGAATCTCTGCGGCGACGGCGCCTATTTCATAGTGGGGTTGAATCAGGCTGGCCATCCCGCTGGAAAATCCTTCCGGATCTCCTCCAAAGCGGATGACTGTGTAATCCCTGTTCAATACCAGTCCTTTTTCGGTCAGGATTTCCTTTACCCGGAGGGACAGCCCGTAGGTTGTGCAGAATATGCCAAGTTTTTTCCCTCTTCGGGTTTCTACCGTATCTGCCAATGCATCTTCCAGATCGCCGGTGTTTCTGTCTTGTCGGTCAAGAAGAATGTCCCTGCAATCCGGTACAACTTCGGTGAAACCTTGTATCCTCTCCCGCAGGGATGATGCTGTTATATTCAGGGAAACCACGGTACAGACTTCGCAGCTCTGCGCTGTCAGATACTCAGCTGCCGCCATACCCCCTTTTCTGTCTTCCTGCAGGACCCAGCTTCCTGTATATCCCTCAGGAATCCTGTCGACCATTACCAGGGGAAGCTTGTTTTTGAGGATCAACGCATGCCTGCTTTGCGGCGGATTTTCATTTGCAAAGCCGCAGGTGGGTGCCATCAGGAGGCCGTCGATACCACGGCGCAGGAGTTCCTCCGTGTTCCGGGCTTCCGTTTCATGCCTGAAGCGGCTGGTCATCAGGATCATCATATAGTTCTGTGCCGACAGGATGTCTTCGATTCCCCGCAGCATCTGAACCATGAAGCTTTCAAATATATCGGGAAAAATTATGCCGATGGTTCTGGAGCTGCCGGCATTCAGCGTCTGGGCAAAGTAGTTGGGGGTGTAGTTCTGTTTTTTGACGGTTTCAAGAATGCGGCTCTGGGTTTCCCTGCTTATCCGATACTGATCGCCCTTGCCCTGAAGCACCAGGGAAACAGTGGTACGGGAGACTCCCAGTTGCTGGGCAATGCTTTTCATTGTTTTTTTCATGCCCCCTCACTTTATAACTTGCGGGAAACTCTGACAAGATTTAGAATGCTTACCTGGGTTAGCAAAGAGGAATTTCAGAAAAGGAGATATTTCCATGAAACGAAGCGAAATCAATGCAATTCTTCGGGAGGGAGATGAGTTTTTCAAATCCAGCATGTGGCATCTTCCCGAGTGGGCGTACTGGTCCCTTGATCAGTGGAAACAGTACAGGCATCAATGCGACGCGGTTTTTTCCCATTCCCTTGGCTGGGACATCACAGATTTCGGCAGCGGGGACTATCCTGCCAGAGGACTGTTTCTCTTTACCCTCCGGAACGGTGTGAATGGTCAGCCGGGCAAACTGTATGCCGAGAAAATCATGATAGTGAAGGAGGAGCAGGAAACACCATTTCATTATCACAAACTGAAACAGGAAGACATCATCAACCGGAGCGGAGGAAATCTCCTGTTCAATCTCTGTCATACCAGTGACGGTACTGCCATGGATGAAGATCGGCCTGTGGATATCCTGATCGATGACAGGGCCTGCACGGTTCAACCGGAAGAGACCCTGTGCCTGAAGCCGGGACAAAGTCTCTGCCTGGAGCCAGGGGTGTACCACAGATTTTATGGAGAAAAGGGAGCGGGTACGGTCCTTGTCGGCGAGGTGAGCCTGGTCAACGATGATGCACGGGATAACTATTTTTACGAGACCCTCGGACGGTTTCCGGAAATTGAGGAGGACGAGGAACCGCTTTACCTGCTTTCCAGCGACTACTCCAGGTTCCTGGGGGTATAAAAGTGAAAATCTCCGGTACCGGCTGCTGTCTGCATGATTATCTGTACAGGGATGTATCCTTTGACTCTCCGGGGTTTCGGAAATTTCTTTCCCGTGTGCCCGGAGACGGCGGTCTTACGCCGGGAGGTCTTGTTTTTGCGGAAAGTCTTTCCCGGTTTGCAGGATTATCTGTGGAGGAGTGCATTACAACTCTTACGGAAGGCCGGAAGCCGGACAAGGTCAATCTGGGGGGGCCGGCTGTGGTGGCAATGATTCATGCCGCCCAGGTTCTGCCGGAGGAGTGGCAAATTCAGTTTTACACCTGTATGGGGAATGACCCTGAATCGGAGAGGCTTATCGAAAACCTGAAGCGCTTTCCCATGACCCTGTGCACCGACCGGGCTCCCGGCTGTTCCGTGCCTTCAACGGTGGTGCTCTCGGACCCGTCCTGGCATGACGGCGCGGGGGAGCGCAGTTTTGTGAACACCCTGGGAAGTGCCCTGGCCTTCTCTCCGGCTATGCTGGATGAGGGCTTCTTTCAAAGTGATATATGCCTCTGGGGCGGCAGCGCCCTGGTCCCGCCGCTTCATGACAATCTGGCCTTCCTGACGAAAAGGGCAAGGGAGCAGGGGTGCCTCAATATAGTGGGGACCGTGTATGACTTTCGGCATCAGGCGGCGGAACCTTTACATGCCTGGCCTTTGGGGGGCCATGATAATCCGGCGTATCCCTGGGTCGATATCCTCATTACAGACAGGGAGGAGGCCCGGCGGCTTTCTCTGCAGGAGAGTGTCGAGGAGGCCGCGAGATTTCTGCTGGAACAGGGATGCGGTGCCTGCATCATTACCCGTGGCAAGGATGATGTTTATGTACAAACCCGGTCGGAGCTCTTTTATCCGGTCCCGGGGAAATTTTTCCCGGTAAGCGGATCGATATTGTTCGAGCTGGCGGAAAATCCGGAAAAGAGGGGTGACACCACCGGTTGCGGAGATAATTTCATGGGCGGGGTCCTGGTCTCCGTTGCCCGGCAGTTGGATGCGGATCCAGCAGGTCCCGTGGATCTTGGAGAAGCTGTTGTCGAAGGGATCTGTGCCGGAGGGCTGGCACTCTATCACATCGGCGGTGTCTATGCTGAAAAGTATCCCGGTGAAAAGAAGAAAAAACTCGCGGAAATACAAAGCCGCTACACAGAGCATCCTGTATGAAAGGTGAGGTCCTGGTTTTCGGGGCAGGAAATATTGGCCGTTCGTTTATTACCCCCCTTTTCCTGGATGCCGGATATACCGTCCATCTGGCGGATATCGACACAGAGCTGATTACAGGGCTGAAGCAGGCCGGCTCCTATACCATCCGGATATGTGCACGGGAAAAGGATTCCCTTCGAAGGGTCGAAGGCTTTTTTCCGCTGACTCTTACAGATTCTGCGACCCTTGCCCCTCTTGTGCGGCGAGTGCCTCTGATTGTGACCTGTGTGGGGCGGGCCGGGCTGGAAGCGGTGGCTTCCCTGATTGGAGAGTTGCTGCCCGGGCGGCAGGGTGAATACGGGGAATACCTGCCACTGGATATTATTCTGGCGGAGAATCTCAGGGATGCTTCGGAGGTTTTTCGCCGGAAAATCAAGCAGTCCCTGAAGGGAGATTTTCCTGTGGAAAGCCGCCTGGGGCTGGTGGAGACCAGTATAGGCAAGATGGTCCCTCTTCTGACTGAAGAGGAGCGGCGGATGAATCCCCTTGGCCTGAAGGCAGAAGCCTATGATACATTGATTCTCGATCGGGACGGCTTTGTGGGCCATCTTCCCGAATCACCGTCAATCAGGCTGGTCTCTCCCATCCGGGCCTGGGTCGATCGGAAGCTCTTTCTGCACAACATGGGGCATGCCGCCGCTGCCTATCTGGGACGGCGCTGTTTTCCCGGGGAGGCCTGTCTGGCTTCCCTGATGAAGCATGAGCGGTTCTTCTCTGAAATCCGGGATGTGATGATGGAGGGGGCTGGTATACTGCTCAGTGTCCATCCCGGGGTCTTCAGGCTGTCCGAACTGGAGGATCATATTGATGACCTGCTTGAGCGTTTCGCCAATCCTTCCCTGGGGGACTCGGTCCAGCGGATCGGGCGGGACCTTCGCCGAAAACTGGGACGAAACGATCGGATAGTGGGAGCCCTGCGGGAAGCGGTCCTGCACAACCTTCCCCTGCAGGGACTCGGAAGGGTTTATCTGGCCGCCCTGGTATTTGAAGAGTCAAACCCGCAGAGCCAGGACCATGGCATTGCCCGAATGTACAGGGAACAGGGGCTGGAAGCTGTGTATTCCAGCATATCCTGTGGAGGGGAAGTCCCGGATGAAATCGACCACAGAATTATTACGGAACTGAAGCGCCTTCAATCAGATTGATTCGCCAGGTCTGATTTACCGTTGGGGCTGTTGGTTGATCCAGCGTTCGATACTGCGGCTGAGCTCCTGAGTCGCGGGGACCTCGTTTAGCTGAGACTTCAGCCATGGAAGAATGCTTTCATGCTTCAGGTCGTTCCATATGTCCGGCAGAGCGTGAGGAAACTCGATGAAGGATGCGGGAGGAACATGCCCGACCAGCTCGGGAAAATACCGGGGCAGATCAATCTCGTTTACTCCCTGCAGGGAGGAGAAGCCCCCGGCAATGCCGAAATGACGCATTCGCTTGTACTGGCTGGTTTCAAGCAGGAGATTCTGGTTCTCAGGACGAAAAAACCACTCGATAAATGCCCTGGCGGCCGAGCTTCTTCCCGCTGTCCGGGGAATCCCCGCAAAAATCATGTCCTCCCGTACGGGTATCTGGGTCTCATGGGAAAGCCAGCGAAAGTCCAGGCGTTCCCTGTCGGCGGAGGGAATGGAAAAATAGCTGTCTATGTGAGAAAACGCGAAGAGAATCCTGCCTGAATTGACCAGCTTGTATGGGGGCTCATACATATATTTTTCGATGAACTCGATGTCCGCCTCCCATCCTCCGTTGACCTCCTCAATCCACTTCCGCATGTCAGATATGCCCCGTTCCAGGTTTTCCCGATTCCACACCAGGGTACCTTCCGCGGTTTCCCGGAATTCTGCATTGAGAAGCCGCAGCCAGGTAAAGGCGGCTTCCGGGTTCCATCTGGGGGAATAGCCGAGAACTGTGCGGGAGGGGTTAAGCTCCGGGAAGCCGACGGCGTGCTCTCTGATCTGTCCCAGGCTCAGGTCAAAGCTTTCGATTTCTTTGTAACTCTCGAGGAAGAACATCAGAGGAAGGGAGAACGACACCGGGAGCAGGGTCTGCTTTTCTTCGAAGACTCCCAGGCCCAGAATCCCGGGATAAAAATTCTCCGGGGATAGTTTTTCGTCATCAATCATGCCGTCCAGTGACTGAAAAAGGGGAATGGTCTTCCGGTCATTTAAAAATGGACCTATGACGATATCCGGCTGGACATCTGCCTGTCTGACCGCCAGGGCGGGGGAGGGCTTGTAGACTACGGAGACCCTGTAATCGTTCTGGGATGTATTGAAAATTTCGGCATAGGCTGCAATCTCTGCCCGGTCTGTCCAGAGCAGGGCGGGTTCACTGTTGAAGCGCTGGCAGCCTCCGAGCAGAGTGAATAGAACTGCCAATGGCAGGAAAGCCTCAAGAAAGGGAATGCGGCGTCGGGTAGAGCTTGCTTTGTTCACGTCCAAACAGTACGGATTTCTGCGGTTCCTTGTCAACGCCGGTGTTCTGCTCAGGCAGATCCAGGGGATTGCGGAAAGAACCGGAGCGGGATATCATTTTCTCGTGTCCACTCTGCCTTATCGAAGCTACTCTGCGTATCTGAAAGAGCGCTACGGTACCTCGGCCTATCGGGTTGCTGTTGATGCGGGTTTCACCTGTCCGAACAGGGCGGGAGGACGTTCCCGGGAAGGCTGCAGTTACTGTGAGATCTCCGGTGCCCGGGCTGTCTACCTGGACAAAACCGGACCGGAGGACCTCAGATTGCAGGTACAGCGGGGAGTGGAGTTTCTTACCAGACGTTACGGAGCCCGGGTCCTGCTTCTCTATTTCCAGGCCTACACGAATACCCTCGGCTCTGTTGAGGAACTCCGACGTCTCTATGACGGCTGTCTCGAGCTGGCCCCTTTCAGGGAGCTCATAGTCTCCACCAGGCCGGATGAGATCGATGATCCCCGGGCCGATCTTCTTGCCTCCTACCGAAAGGGGGATTTGGACGTATGGGTCGAACTGGGTCTCCAGAGTGTACATGACGTGACCCTGAAGCGGATAAACCGCGGGCATGACAGCGCCGCTTTTTTCAGGGCTTACGAGATGCTGAAGAATCGGGGGATTAAAACAGCGGTACATTTGATCTTCGGACTCCCGGGGGAGGGACGGAAAGAGATAATGGAAAGCGTTCGTCGTGTTGCGGCGCTGCATCCGGAGGGAATCAAACTTCACAACCTGCACATTCCGGTGTCATCCCCCCTCTATAGGGAGTATCTGAAAGGGACGTTGACGGTCCCTTCCCCGGCGCGGCATGCAGAGTACCTGGCGGAAGCTCTTACGCTGCTGCCTCCGGAGACCATTGTCATGCGCATGACCTGCGATACTCCCTCCCCACGACGGGGGGCTCCCCTCTGGGTCCCCGGAAAGAGCGCCTTCAGCAGGGAACTTGTTCGCTTGATGGGTAGAAAAAAAGAGCGGCAGGGTGAGCGTTTCCCTGCCGCCGGAGCGTGAATCGGTATTAGCCCGCCAGCCTGTCGGCGGCGGCAAAGATGGTATCAAAGAGGGCTTGAAGGTCCTTTGTATCGATGGACGAAAAGGCCACCCGCAGACAGTCGCTGCCGATGGAGATGGTCCCGATACCCTCCTTGTGCAGCAGTTCCAGGCGCAGTTTTTCCGCATCCACCGATCCGCATTTGAAACTCATGAAGTAACCCGAGTTGAAGGGCATGGGTGTGAGTTCCCTGCCGGTATTCCTGGTTTCCAGGATCTCCTTTACCTTCAGGTAGCGTTCCTTCAGGACCTCAACCCATTTCTTCTTTTCCTCGTCATGGTCAAGTTTCTCCAGGGTCTTGAGGAGAATACTCTGACCGGGACGCGAAGAGTTGGAGATCGATCCCCGCAGGGCTCCGCCAACCTTCTTGTTCAGAGCCTCGTACTGCTCCATTGTCATGGAAGGGGAGGCGAAGGTAAGGAAGCCTACGCGGAAGCCCCAGCAGAAGTCCTCTTTCGTGGGACCGTCCACTTTGGCGGCCAGGACGTTCTCATGGCAGTTCGCTGCGAGGGCAAAGAAGGACTCCTTGAAGGTGTCATCTTCGTAGAAAAGACCGAAGTAGGCATCGTCGGTTACAACGAGAATTTTATATCCCTCTTCAGCCACTTCGCGGACAGCCGAAGCAAGGGTGTGGGCTTCTTCGTTGGTGGGGGAATAGCCGCTGGGGTTGTTCGGGAAGTTCACCAGCAGAATGATTTTTCCATCCTTCGCGGAAGAGCGCATGGCGTTTACAAAGGCCTGAATATTCAGCGTTCCCTCGTCGGTAAAGAAGGGGAAGGTCTTTATTACGGAACCGTTTCGGACCTCGAAAATGAGCCGGTAGTTACCCCAGAACATATCCGGGACAAGCACGGTGTCTCCTTCGCCGGCAAAGAGATCGGCAATCTGGGTAATACCGCTTGTGAGACCCGGAACAACCACGGGCAGGGAGATTTCCCGTTTATTAAGTGAAGGGTTCTTGCGGTAGATCTCCTCCCGCCAGAGTTTTCTCAGGGCGGGGAGTCCCGGCGAGGGCGCGTAGGCGACTGCCTCTGCGGGGCCGAGAAGGGGAAGGTGTTCGCGAATGGTTTCCAGTTCGATGGGCTGCCCCTCGCTGTAGGCCATGCCCACGGTGGCGTTGAAGCGGTGGGCGTGTTCAGATGCTTCAACGGACTGGAGGGCTATTCCCCTGGGGAAATAGAAACGCTTGCCAAAATCGGACAGCAGGTCAAGGCAGACCGAACCGTCAAGTATCCTGTTCAGTTCCTGGGCTAATGGGTTCATCGGAAAAAGAATAGCCAGAAACGGGAGTTTTTGTCAATAAATATACGTAAATGTGTGTATATTTATCCATTATATGGAGGATATCCTGTTTAATGAGTGAGCTGCTGCACGTGCAAGCATAGGATCAGTTTCGTTCAGGAAGGGACGGATCAGCTGTTCCAGCGACGAGTCTCCGCTGTTGCCCGCGGCGATCAGCAGATTCCGAAGGATGGCCTTCCGTGGAATCCAGCCTGCCTCCAGAGCGGTGCCGGGAAATATCTCCTTCAGGCTTTTTTTCGAAGGTGCGGCAAACTCCCGGAGGAGTTCCCTGATAGGGTATTCCTCCCTGGGCAGCTTCTTTCCTCCGGCGTGAAAGCTTCTTTGACGATTGACCGGGCAGCTGCTCTGGCAATCCATACAGCCGTAGAGTCGTCCGCCCCAGACCGTGAGGGCGAAACCGGGAAGATCTTCCGTCGTGGTTGCCAGGTATTGGAGGCAGCGTTCGAGTCTGACTCCTCCCTGTTCGGCGATAGCCCCGGCGGGGCAGGCTGAGACGCAGGCCCGACAGGATCCGCATTCACGATGAGGGTCCTCCGGCGCCTCCAGACTGCTGATCAGGGGAAGCTCTGCTGTCTCCTCAAGCCGGGCCGCCTCTCTGTCGTTCAGTGCTGCCAGGATACCTGCGAGCACAAAGGAGGAACCATACTCCCTGTTCATCAGAAGAC
Organism: uncultured Spirochaetaceae bacterium; assembly: GCA_964554875.1. Lineage (GTDB taxonomy): Bacteria > Spirochaetota > Spirochaetia > JC444 > Marispirochaetaceae > Marispirochaeta. Next base: position 31,789 of record CAZKQJ010000045.1, read on the forward strand.
CGTTGCGGCCGACCCAGCCAATCCCCAGGGCCGCTGCGATCGAGCGTTCGGGGAGACGGGAATTGCTGAATATTCTGACATGTTGTTTCCTGAGTCCCGTTTCTCTGCGCAGCTCCGAGGCCAGACCCTTCAGCTCGTTAACGCAGCTCCGGTAGTAATGGGACGCCGCAAATGGTGCTATGAGGGTGTTTCCGGAACCAGCGGAAGGTGCCGGATCAGGAACAGGGTACAGCCCCATTGCGACCAGGTATGTCTGATCCTCTGAATCGGCTCCTGCAAGATTGGGTGCGATTCTGGCGAGCCTCGGGCGCTTAAAACCCTTTTCGAGAAATTTGCCAGTCAGTGTCCTGCTATGTTTCACAATCCTCCCTGTTGATCAGAGTGTAAACTAATTATCTGCTCATTGGCAATTTACCAGTAGAAGCCCGGATGTTCCTTCGATTGACAGCTAGTCGCTTTTACCATACCATACATGCTATGAAGGAAAACGATCTGCTTCCGGCGGAGGAGCAGAAGGAAGAAGAGCAGCAGAATATTTTTCAGCGTATTTTCTCTTTCATTTTTTCCGGAAACGATCCTGAAAAAGAGAAGCGGCGTCTTTTAAAGGATATTGCCAAAGAACTGAAGAAGCAGAAGTTCAAATTTTATAAGCCGAAGACGGAAGAGGCCCTTCCGGGGCTGGCAAAGTTCTTTCATGACATATACACGGCCATCGGACCGGCCCAGGTTTTGCTGGATCATGCCGCCAGTTCCAATGTCCTGAAGCAGCTGATCATTGAAGAGTCTCTTGCGGAAGGGCAAATTACCATAAAAGACGATCTGTCCGAAGAGGCTATCCGGAAGCTGGCGGAAACCATGGACCACAAGTCCCTGGTTCAGAAGCTCAAGAACCGGCTGATATCCCTCTATGCGGCCTTTGATGCCGAAAAGGTCAAACAGATAAACGCCCGGTACAATCTTTTAATGGTTTTTCTCGGATTTGTGCATTTTGATTACTATTTTTTACTGAAAAAGTTTGATTCCGGCCTTCCTGAGCGGGACTTTGTCTACAATCCCCGTTTTGAAGCGATCAACGGTGAGTATATCTCGGATGATCTAAAGGATTTTCTGGAAGTCGCCGCTGCTATCGACCGCAACCAGCCCTGGCAGGAACTTCTGGATGTTCTGCAGCTCTATCGTGAAATGCCGGTAGTGAACCCCGGGGAGTGGAAAAAAATACTCCGGAACGTGGCGGAGGTCAGAAAGAGCATGGTCCTGGAACTGATTATCCGCTACGTCGACAAGGACCCTTATTACAAGGTGAAGGTTGCCAAACCTAATGAACATATTGTCGAGGAGTACCTCTCCAAGATCAAGACCAATACGGAGCTCACGGTACAGAAGATCATCAAAGAGCGGCGGACCGGAAAGATTGAAAAGCTTCTCCAGCAGGTTTTCGGCAGTGTGGCCATCTCCCGGATGAAGAACTATACGGACAAAAACAACGTCATGTTCTCCAAGAAGATGATGGCCGGTTACATGCATGTCGCTCCTATGAACTACCTTAAGGCCTTTCTGCTGGACTATTTCAAGAAGGATATCCGTGAAGTTGTGGACCAGCTCCTTATCCGGGGAAAGTGGTCAACCAATCTCATGTCCCAGCAGCTCTCCGACGCCTTCCATGCGGTAATGACTATCTCCGACCAGCTGGTCCAGTTCGATGAATCCCTGGGGGATGAAGGTGAACGGGGAATCGCCCTTCGCAATGCCATCAAGCGGGCTGACCGGGACAAGAATGCCGTAAATGCCCTGCGTGAACAACTCAAGAAGGTCAATGAGGAAGCCTTTAAAATGATCCACGGCGCGGCCTCGAATCTGATCACCATGGGAAAAACCCTGAAGGTCGTGATCGAGGATTACGACCACAAACCCCGGGAGCTGATTCTGAACTGGAAAGAGATCGATATCTCAACGGACAACCAGATACGACCCAAACTGGCGGAGGTCTACAAGAAGATCTACTACTTTATACAGCTTCTCCAGTTTTTTGCCAAAGCAGAATAGGATCTTTTTCCCCACGATCCCGCAATCAGAACACAAAGGAACAGCCGGCACTGATGAACCAGGCGGGAAGAGAATCCGCTTCCCTGCTGTTATGAAGGGAGAAGATGTCTCCCTTTTCTCCGCTGGCTATACCGGCGTAGCTGAGCAGTGTGAATCCCTGGTAGATGTTCCAGTTGCCGCCGATTACGTGAAGGGCGCTGATATCCACCGGAGAGACTACTGCCCGGTAGAAGTAAGTCCGCCGGTCGTCGGGGCTCAGGCTGATTTCCGGATACAGATAGATCCCGTACTCCCGGGGATTTTCTCCGGCCTTCCAGCTGCCCCCGGGACGGAGAAGCCCCTCGAGACGGAGATTCAGGTTTGATGAATAAGCGACCCGGAAAAGCTGAAACAATCCGAAACTCAGGCGCAGGTTTTCATCAAGCTGTCCTTCCGCGCCGGCGACGGGTTCAATCACGGTAGATGCGGAAAAGTGCCAGTTGAGCAGGCCTCCGCCCTGAAAGGAGAGGTAAGGCCGGTGCTCCCCTGCTTCTCCGGCGTAGATGTAGCCAGCTTCGGTTTTTATTCCGCCGGGACGTAACACCAGGCGACCGCCGCCGGAGGGGTAATCCTCAGGGTCCTCCCCCGGGGTCAGCAGGACGGCTTCGGCAAGGCTGAAACGGCCCAGGGGATAGTAGATCGAAGCGAGCCATGTTCCGGCGGTCCGGATCTCCTCCCCGGTAAGATCAACGCCGGTGGAGAGGGAATCGAAAAGAACGTCCCCGGCGTTGAACATGAAGCCTTCGCCCCAGGAAAGTCTTGTCTTCCCCATGGTAAGCCGGAACCAGGGAAGCCGGGCCCTGACGTATGCACGGTGAACACCGAAATCCGTTGTTCCTTCCCTCATATTTGTCACATCAGCGGTCAAGGTTACCTGGGCCTTAACGTCCTGGCTGGCTTCGGAGCGGAAGTTCAGTTTCGCTTCGCTGCCGCCGCTGATTCCTGTTCCGGAGTCCTCTCCCTGAAAAATCCCTGCAAGGTTTTCTATCTCGATACTGATGCTGTTCTCGGCGGCAAGCTGCGGGGAGAACAGGAGAAGGAGAATGCCGACTGCCGCGGCGGCCTGGAAGATCCTTACCATGTAAGCTCCTCCAGGCTGAAGGTGCGTGGATCGATGGAGACACCGAGTTCCAGGGTATCGAGGATCAGCTCGGTGGAGGAGTTCTTTTTCATTTTGTCCCGCATGATTACCCGGGTGGGAATGTGCTTCTTGTCCATTTCTTTGATCTCATCAGCTTCCATCTCCTTGAGCAGCGTGCCTGAGCGGGAGAACTTGTGCCCCTTCAGCCAGGTGAATCGATCGCTGTCGATCCAGAGGAGTTGGGAGTGGTAGGGAACGGAGCGCCGTTTTGCCGTCAGCCGGATTATGTAGCACTCATCCCCGTCAACAGTCTCACTCCCTTCAAGCCGGGCACTGTAATCGTCCAGGAGGCTCTTGCCCCCGGTCATGTCTTCGTAGGAGAAGTCGGAATCCATTACCGAATCCCGCATGGCGCTCCCCTGGATGCGCAGCACATCCTCGGCGTCGGGGAAATAGAGGTAGATCTCGTCTTTGGTGCGCAGAATTTTCTGTCCCTCCTCACCCCTGCTGGTGAATTCGATCAGGGCATCTTCCTCTCCCCGGGCCCAGGAGCGGAAGGAGCGGGTAATGCTTCCGTATTTGTCGGTGGTTATCATTCTCCCTTCCGAATATGAGGTCTCATGAATCTGGTTCTTCTCCAGGCGGCGGACGATTTCGTCGGGTCCCAGAGCGCTCAGCAGGGCCGCCGGAAACATCAGTAAAAACAGAATTATATTTCTCATAATAAAGACTCCTTTTCTACGGTCGCCATCGGACGGCCTTCGTCCT
>CAZKQJ010000046.1:0-32483 GCA_964554875.1 uncultured Spirochaetaceae bacterium
TTCGTGCTCCTCCTTATTAGAGCTCGGCTATTTACACAAAATATCTTACACCCTCGGGAAACCGGGCTTGATACTACTTACAATAATTGCAGGATAATTCAGAAATCATAGTGTATCTATCTTCGATGTCTTCTAATTGATTCCCTCGGGGATGTATTAGTCCGGACCGAATGAGTTCATTATAATCGTTAATCGCTTCCTCATAATCAGTAAGTTTTCCATTCTTTCCTTTTCGGATGATTTCGGTAACTTCAGCCGTCAATGTCCTACTCATATAAAGCACCTCGTATGTATAAATGAATTAAAACCATTCTTCTCTATATAATCTGTCAATAAAAAATGATAAGACCTAATTAATTCTCGCCGTTCCGGATCCTTGCTATAATCATTTATTTTTAATCTCAGTTCATTCTCCAAAACCTCTATATTTATCGGTCTCCCATGTGATTTCCACTTATTGTTATTACTTAGTAAGTCAGCTATCTCTTCCGCCCTCTTATTCTTTTCGTCGGTGGTAACAGGTTGTCCTGCGCGTTTCGATGTATCGCTGTGTATTGTCCAATTCTTGAACTTATAATTAACCAACCAGTTCTTCAGTAGTGCAATTGTAAGTTCTTTGGCCTGCTCGAATGCTCTTAGTTCAGCTAAGTCCATATCTTTAAGAATGATGAATTCTGCTTTCGTTAACTCATCCATTTTTGCTTTCTCTACCAACTCATTTACCTTATCAAGGTAACCTAGCGCTGGTACGAACTTACCTTCCTTGTTTTTCACCTGAGGATCGATGGGACCTAAAACACTATAGTAGTCCATGTATATGTTATCGCCACTCATGCAGAATATTGTGCCAGCGCTGTATGCATGATCAGGGACAATGAAATTAACTTCCCGATAATGATGCCTCAGAATGTTTACACATCTTTCTACCGCTATCGCAGAGCCCCCTAAGGTGGTCAAGATAACACATAATCGTTCTCTTTTATCTTTCTCAACAAGCTCCTCTACAATTCTTACAAAAGTTGGCTCCATCCCATCAACAAACGGGCCATTGTAAGAGATTATATCAGCATCGAAATGGGACTCTAACATCTTGAGCTTTTCGTCTAAAAGCTCCTTAATTTTGTCATCAACTGGTAGAATCGTCATTATTATTGCGAATCCTTCCTAATCTTTACCTACTAGTGATCATAATAGTCAATTTATCCTATGTCAATTGATTATTTTTATATCCCATACCCCCAGAGTTTATTTATTTTATCCCAAATCCCCGCCGGTATCCTCTGTATAAGCTGTTGATCAGTTGGGTGATCGTACCTCTGTGTCATTGCGTTCGTCCGGTGCCCATGAGGCCCTGTACTTCCTTCCGGTCCAAGATTTGCAGGGCATAGGTGTTGAAGCTGTGGCGAAGGTTGTAGGGGGTGCGGTCCCGGCGGTCGATCCCGGATCGATCACAGCTGGCCTTGAAGTGCTTATTTGCACTTTCAGCGAATATCCCACCGTTAGCTGTCTTAGGGGGTGAAGATCAGGTCCTCCGGATAAGTGTTCTCAGTTGTAGCCTCATGGAGAAGTAGGATTTCTTCTGCGCGGCGGGGGAGGGCGACTGCCTTGGAGTAGCCGGTTTTTGTACCTTTTACTCTCTTTTTCGTCCCGGGGTCGATCTTGTGGGTGATCGCAAGTCCATGCAGAGACCGGCTCCACTCCCCCAGGTCAAGGCTCCAACCTCCTGGGGCTGGAGACCGCAGGAGCTCATTACCATGAAATAGGTGGCCCATTCGAGAGTCTGCCAGATCCGTAACATCTCATCGAGTGCCGGCGGAAACATGGCCTGTAGCTCCTCCGGAGAGAATATCTCCTGCTCCGTCTCTTCTGCATCTTAAAACCATACAATCCCTTGGGTGGGGTCTCGCTCGATCAGCCCCTAGGCAACGGCCTCTTTCATTACATGGCGTAAGGATATCAGAACCTTGTTTTTCGCATCGGCCATCAGGGGGCGTCGATATCGCTTTGACTTGAGATCAATCAGGTAATCGTCAATATCCCGCTGGGTGATAGCGGAGAGCATGAGATTCCCGAACTCCGGGATGATATAGTTGTCCAAGTCCCCCCGCATTTTTTTGAGGTGGTTGGTGGTGAAGGTCTTTCCTTTCGATTTCATACGGCGTAGCCAAGGGCATTTCCCGGGGATAAAGAATCTGTCTGCAAATTCGGCAAGGGTCTGTTGTTCTGTTGGAATGATGGTTATCTCGTAATTTGCAGCCCATCACTGCGCCTCATCGTGGTCGGTTGTTCCAGTAGAGATTCATTTCCCAGGCATAGCCCGGAACATTACATAGTAGATGTCCCCGCTCTTTGTCTTTCTGGTTTTGAAGCGATACGGTTTTCCACTGCCTCGTCTTTTCGGCATAATCTCCCCCTTATGCACGTGTACCTAAAAACAAAAATCTCTACCTGAATAAATGGGTACAATGTATCCAAAAACGTGCATTTGATCAGCTATCGGGCAAAATCACTACCATTTCATGGTAAACCATAAATCCCTATCTGTGAATAATTTAGCAATAAAAAAGCCTCCCCGAAGGGAGGCCTTGACGAGCCAGAAGTGAGATTTGAACTCACGACCTACGCTTTACGAGAGCGTTGCTCTACCCCTGAGCTATTCTGGCACTGCTGCTTCAGCACCTGCATTTATACCCCATCACCCCGTTTTATTGCAAGTAAGCTCATGTAAAAACCGCTCAGGATTGGAGCGGCTTCCTTCGATAATGGAGTATAGAGGGAGGTATCCATGATACGCGGGATTTATACCGGCGCCAGCGGCATGATTGCCCAGATGCACAACCTTGACGCCATCTCGAACAACCTGGCCAACGTGGATTTGACGGGATACAAGAAGGACACCCCGGTACACAAGGCCTTTCCGGAACTCCTGTTACGCCGCATGAATGACGACGGGGTCTTTACCATACCTCCCGGTTCGGTAGACCAGGCGCCGGTTATCGGCACTCTCGGCTCCGGTGTGGAGTACAACGAGAGCTATACCGTCTTTTCCCAGGGGGCGCTTAAACAGACGGAGAATCCCTTCGATCTGGCCCTGGAAGGAAAAGGCTTTTTTACCGTTGACACCCCCCAGGGCGAGCGCTTTACCCGTAACGGCTCATTTCATGTAAGCCCGGAAGGAATCCTGGTCAACAAGCAGGGACTCCCGGTTTTGGGAGAGAATGGAATCATCCGGCTCAAAAAGAACAACTTTGTGGTCGACCAGGAGGGCCGGGTCTGGCAGAACAGCACCTTTGCCGACGATCCCGAGCGTCTTGTCTCCCTGGAAGAGAACGAGTGGGAGAACGTCGAACTTGTGGACCGCCTTAAGCTGGTGGATTTTCCCCGGGACAGATACCTGAAAAAACAGGGAGACAGTCTCTGGGTTCACGACCGCTTCTCGGGAGAGCCCGTCGCCGCCGGTGTTGATGACGGACTCCAGGTACGCCAGGGCTTTCTTGAAGGGTCCAACGTGAATCCGGTGCGCGAGATGGTGCGGATGATAGAAGTAAACAGGGCCTATGAGGCAAACCAGAAGACCATACAGGCCCATGACCAGATGTCCGACCGCCTTATTAACCAGGCTATGCGGGTATAGGAGGTAAATCAGCATGATGCGTTCATTGTGGACAGCCGCGTCGGGAATGACGGGGCAGCAGTTTAATATCGATACCATTGCCAACAACCTTTCCAATGTCAATACCACGGGATTCAAGAAGAACCGGATCGATTTCGAGGACCTTCTGTACCAGACTTCCCGTATAGCCGGAACTCCGGCCACGGAACTGACCACCGTTCCGGTGGGTGTTCAGGTCGGTCACGGTACCCGGGTGGCGGCGACCCAGAAGCTCCATACCCAGGGGGCCCTGCAGGCCACGGACAATGTTTCCGACCTTGCAATCCAGGGGGAGGGATTTTTCCGGGTCCTTCTGATCGACGGCACCTACGGGTATACCCGTGACGGTTCCTTCAAGATCGATTCGGAGGGGCAGTTCGTCAACTCCAACGGCTACCGTCTTATGCCGGAGCTGACCCTGCCTGAGGGCTTTGTCCGGGACAGCGTCAGCATCTCTCAGGACGGCCGGGTTACCACCAAGGTGGCGGGGTCTGACGACTCCATCGAGGTCGGGCAGCTCGAACTCTACCGTTTTGTGAATCCCGCGGGTCTCCAGGCTGTGGGAGAGAACCTCTACAAGGTCTCCAATGCCTCCGGGGATGCCATAGGCAGCCGTCCCGGCTTTGACGGGATGGGAAAGACGATCCACAAATTCCTGGAAATGTCCAATGTTTCGGTGGTCAAGGAGATGGTCAACATGATCGTGGCCCAGAGGGCTTACGAGCTCAACTCCAAGGCGATTCAGACCTCCGATTCAATGCTCGGCATTGCCAACAATCTCAAGCGATAGTCCTGATCCGGCAGGATAATACGGGTACGGTATGATATGAAGGTTTTCCGCTTGTCTTCCGCGGTACTGATTGCGCTGGTTCTGACTGCGGGAATCAGCAGCCTGAACGGGGAAACCTTCTATCTGGCTGAACAGGTCAGGGTCGGACGGGAGCCGAAGGTGAATGACCTGCTCCTTGTTCCCTCAGCCCGCAGTCCGGGAGAAGATCTTCTCCCCGTCGATACGGAAGGGCGCTTTGTTTATCTTACGCAGCAAGGTCTCTCATCTATTGTTACCGGGGGATTTCCCGGAGCCCTGATAGGAAGCGGTACCTGGCTGATCCCCGAGGGCTTTACATCACTGGAAAACCGGCTTCTGTTTCTTCTGCTGCGAAGAATAGAATCAGTAATTACATCGAAAACAGAAAAAAGCGGGTACGGGTTCTACATACAGGAGGAGGATATCGCGGCCTTGTCGCCTGCCTTCGATCTGCAGTTGATCCGGCGGGGCACACGGTATTTTCTCGAAAACGGAAACTCCGATGCAGAACCGGTACCGGTGATTTTTCTTGAAAGACCGGAAGGGGAGCGACAGCGGGTTCCGGCGGGAACCCGGATTACCATCTACATTTCGAGGAAGGGGCTCATTATTGAGGCGGAGGGCAGAACAAACCGCGGAGCCGAGGTCGGCGAGCGCGTGCCGGTAACCCTGACGCATACCCGCCGCAGATTGGAAGCACTGCTTACAGGCTCCGGAGAAGGGGAGGTCCGGTTCTGATGAATACGTATACACGGATGCCAAAACTGATACTCCTGACAGTATCGATCTTTTTAATCAGCACTGTTATCGGTAATCCGCCTCTTTTTGCTCAGGATGAGGTTCGTTTACGGGAGATATCTGTTATAGAGGGTTTTCGGGAGAACCAGCTTGCGGGACTCGGTATTGTAACCGGTCTCGCCGGAAAGGGAGATTCCCAGTCTTCACCCCTGATGCGGCGTTTTCTGGCGAATATGGTCTCCAACTTCGCTGAGCAGGTGAGCGAACGGGACATTCGCAGCAAGAACAGCGCCGTGGTGCTGGTCACCGCGGATCTTCCGGCCTATGTTCAGCCGGGGGAGCGCATAAGCGTGCGGGTTTCCAGTATCGGCGACGCGAAATCACTGATCGGCGGCGTTCTCCTGCAGACCCCCTTAAAGGGGGCGGACGGTTCGGTATACGCTGTGGCACAGGGAAGCATCCCGGGAATAAGCGGTTCTTCCAACGATACGGTCGCATCTCTCCCCGGAGGAGCCATAATGGAGAAGGCGGTAAACTCCCGGATCAGCGAAAACGGCAGAGTCACTATTCTTCTCAAGGAGCCTGATTTCAGCACCGCCGCCGCAGTAAGCAGTGCCATACGGGAGAACAGCGAGTTTGAAGTCGCCTTTGCCGATGCCGCAAGAATCAGCGTAGTGATACCGGAGGAGTACACTGAACGGACCGTGGAGATGATCGCCCGGCTCGAGAACCTCATGGTACCCCCCGTTTTTACCGACAGAGTCGTGGTCAATCCCCGTACTGGTGTAGTGGTCATGGGAAAGGATGTACGCATAGGAAAGGTTGCTGTTTCATACCAGGGCCTTAAAATCAGCGTCATGGATGACGATTTTTATTCCGATAAGGAGAGTGAGAGCTTTCTTATCGGGCAACGGCCCACGGTTGAGGATTTCGTGGACCTTTTACGGGAGATCGGAGTCGATACCAAAGGTCTGATCGAAATCCTGCAGGCCGTCGACCATGCAGGAGCTCTCTACGGAACCCTGGAGGTAATGTAAGATGGAATTGAACACCCTGCAGATGCTTGAGAGCTACCGACCACAGAATACTCTGAAGGCCCCCAGGAGCGGCGATCAGCACGGTCTGAAGGAGGCCTGCAAGGAGTTTGAAACCATTTTGCTGGAGCAGATGCTGAAAAGCATGCGCAAGACAGTCCAGAAAAGCGGACTTATGCAGGGGGGAATGGCGGAAGATATCTTTGAAGACATGCTTTATGAAAAATATGCCCGCAAGATGTCCGACTCCGCAAATCTGGGACTTGCAGACATGCTCTATCGTCAGCTTTCACAGAAACATACACTTCCGGGATGATGTGTATACTTTTGTATAACTAAATACAGCTTACTCTGGTCTATAAAGTTTGTCCATAACCAATTATCTACACTGTAAACATTTATTTCTTGTTTAAACGTCTTGTTCTCTTTGGCATGAACTTTGCATGTATATACGTGTAAGGAGAGTGCCATGAAAGCTAGAAAGGCTACCCGGAGCGAAGACTCCCTGAAGGCCTACTTCCAGCAGATAAAAACGACACCCCTCTTGAGTTTTGAGGAAGAACTGGATTTATCACGCCGCATTATGCAGGGTGACGAGCTTGCCCGGGAAAAACTGATTAAGGCTAATTTACGCCTCGTTGTTAAAATCGCCAAGGCCTATGCCTCGACGGATGTAAGCTTTCTCGACATTGTACAGGAAGGTAATCTTGGGCTGATCAAGGCCGCAAGTAAATATGATTACAGAAGAAACGTTCGTTTCAGTACCTATGCTGCCTGGTGGATCAAGCAGTCCATTGTCCGGGCCCTGTCGAACAAACGGCGGGTAATACGTTTACCCCACCGCAAGGAAGAGGCCCTGAAAAAGATTCAGAAGACCTATTACACCCTTACCCAGCGTCTGCAGCAAAAGCCGACGGTCGACCAGGTGGCCCGGGAACTGGGAATGGCGGCCGAAGAGGTCGGATCGCTTCTGAATGCCTCGAGTGCCATAGCTTCGCTGGACAGCGATGAGAATTTTGAGTCAGGTACCCTGATGGACATGTGCGAGGATTATACCTACGATCCGGACAGCGAACTTATCAGGAAGAGCATGCACGAAGACACCATGCGTTTTCTTGAGCATCTGATGGAAAAGGAACGCCAGATTTTGCTGTACCGTTTTTCCTTTTACGGCGGAAAGAAGTATACCCTCAAGTCCATTGGTGAGCGCATGGGAATCTCTCCGGAGACGGTCCGCCAGATCGAGATGCGGGCCATCAGAAAGCTCCGGGAGCACGCCGACGAGCTTCGGGAGTACGTATACCAGTAGAATTGATTGACCCTCGGGGATAATATCCGTACCATACGGACAAATGAGAAAATCCGGATCCACCGGTACCCGGGGAAAATCAAAGACATATATAAGTTACCTGCTTCTCGGTGCCACGGCGCTGATGCTGGGGATAACCATCGCTCTTGTCCGGGGCTGGATTGAAAGAACGGAAACGGTGAAGGCAGCGCTGCCGGTTTCGGAGCCGGAAAGGCCGACGGAACCGGAGCTCCCGCCGGTAATTGAACCCGCCGAACCGGAAGAAAAGGCCTCGGCGGTCGTCCCCACGGCACCGAAAATCTTTATTGTCATTGACGATGTGGGCAACAGTATTGCAGAGCTGGAGCCTTTCCTCTCCCTTCCCATGCCTGTGACCTTTGCGGTCATGCCTCAGCGCCGCTTCACGCGGGATTCGGTGGAGCTTATCCAAAAGGCGAAAAAGTATTATATTATGCATCAGCCCATGGAACCGGTGGGCGACGCCGATCCAGGGGAGGGGGCTATCTTGACCGGTATGAGCAAAGAAGAAATTTTCGGACTGCTCGATTTCAATATAGCCACCCTGGGTGGAGCCCCTGGGATCAATAACCATATGGGATCAAAAGCTACTGCGGATATCGAAACAATGCGGGCGGTTCTGGAGTATCTGAAAGAGCGGAATATGTTTTTTCTCGATTCCGTAACCACCGGAGAAAGCGTCGCAGGAGCAATAGCGGCGGAGATTTCTTTGCCCTACGCAGAAAGGAACAGCATGTTTTTAGACAATGAACGAGAACGGGATTACATTGAACGGGCCCTGCGCTCGGGCTTTTCCCTGGCTGAGACCAGCGGAAGGGCGGTGATGATCGGGCACGTATGGGATGAACACCTCGCCGAATTACTGCTGGAGCTCTACCCGGAATTCACCGAAAAGGGTTTCAGCTTTGACGATATAGGATCAATGATCTACCTTGGACGAGTGGATCTGGAAGAATGAAAGTTCTGGGAATAGAGACCTCCTGCGATGAGTGCAGTATTGCCGTAGTCGAAGACGGCAGACGCATCCTCAGCAGCATCGTCGCAACCCAGATAGACATTCACCGCCCCTTTATGGGGGTGGTTCCGGAGATTGCCTCCCGTACCCATACGGAGTGGATCCATGATACCTTTACCGAGGCCCTGCGCCGCGGGAATCTTGCAAAGGAGCATATCGAGGGCATTGCTGTTACCAGCCGTCCGGGCCTTGTGGGTTCGCTGCTTGTGGGACTCTCCTTTGCCAAGGGGCTGGCCCTGTCTCTCGGGATTCCATTTACCACGGTCAACCACGTAAAAGCCCACCTCTATGCCCCTCAGCTCGAGAGGGAAATCCCCTATCCCTTCCTGGGACTCCTGGTTTCCGGAGGACATACCATGATCTGCAGGGTGGATGAGGTGGATGACATCCGGGTAATGGGAACTACCATCGACGATGCCTGCGGCGAGGCCTTTGACAAGGTGGCCAAGTACTACAACATGGGATATCCCGGAGGGGTCGCCGTTGACAAGCTGGCGAAAAAGGGTAATTCACAGGCCTTTGCATTTCCGGGGCCCAACCTGCACAAGGGTGACCACCGCTACGATGTAAGCTATTCAGGTCTCAAGAATGCCGTGATCAACCAGCTCGACCAGTTCTGGGACGGGGTTTCGGAAAAGTCCCTTGAGAATATCGCAGCGTCCTTTCAGAAGCGGGCGATCGATATTCTGGTTAAACGACTTTTAAGGGCGGTTGAGGACACGGGCTTGGACCGGGTGGTCGTCGGAGGCGGCGTGGCTGCCAACAGCTATCTGCGCTCAAGCCTGGCGGATGTCAGAGGGCTGGAGGTGCTGTTTCCCCCCCTGGAACTCTGTACCGACAATGGCGCCATGATCGCCGGTCTCGGTTATCATTACCTGAAGGACGGACAGGGGTCTTCGCTTTCCGAGGCCGCTTCCGCAAGGGTCGAGGGTTTTCGCACTACCTATCCATGATTGCAGGGAAGGTCTTCCGACTCACAGTTCGTCAACATCTCCGTCGTGGAGTTCCGGACCTTCCCCTTTAAGCCGGGAGATCAGGTTCGAGGCCAGTATATCGATTTTTCGGCTGAACTCCGACCCCGGGGACAATTCAATAAGAGGAGCTCTGCGAATCAGGGCGTTCCGTGCGGACTCATCGTAGGGCAGGAGCGAGAGGTACTCCATCTCGATACCGATGTTTTTGCGGCAGATGTCCCTGAGCTTTTTCCCGATCTGAAGATCCAGTTCCGACCTGCCCATGTTTACAAGCACCCGCGGTACAAGCTTTTTCAGATTCTCCTTGAGATTCAAACCCGACTCGGGGTTTACGGCATACAGGGCATCAAGCAGGTCGTAGAGGGAACCCTCTCCGCCTTCGATCTTCGTGCCCACAAAATCCTGTACCATGGCCCGCTCGCTTGATTTTGCGGGAAAACTCCGCAGCATCAGCCTGAAAACCGCAGTCTTTAAGAAAGAGTAGGCATTTAGAATCGAAGTGGGCTCTCCTGTGGTTACAATCAGTCCGGACCAGGAGGAGAGAAAAAAGTCCACTGTATTGTAGGAACTCCCTGCTCCCAGATCAAGCAGAACGATGTCCGCCACCGAGTTCTGGAGTTCCTTAATGATTTTCTGTTTTGTAAAGAAGGGAAGATTGGCCGTACCGGGAAGAAGTGAGTCTCCCGGAATCAGGAAGAGTCTGGAATATTCCGTGGGAAGAATACACTCCTCAAGGCTCTCGGCCTGCTTGTAGATATAGCCGCCTATGCCGGTGTGCTTGTTCTTTACGCCGATAAAGGAGTGTAGGTTGGAGCCACCCAGATCGAGATCCACCATGATAACGGTTTTTCCCTTTCTGGCGAGACTCAGACCGAGATTGGCGGTGATCAGGGATTTCCCGACCCCTCCTTTTCCGCTTGCTACAGGTACTAATGAAACCACGGTCTTAGCATAGGAGAGAAGCCCTCCCTTGGCAAGGCACTTTTTTTCTATTTGATAACGGTTATTGTTGCGCTCCCTCTTCTTTCATGCTACGAATTTATCAAGGACCATCTTTGTATTAATTGAGGAGCAGAGAAATGGACAGAAAAGAATTGATCTCTAAGGCCAGAGAGTATATTCAACAGGAAAAACATGATTTTTTTCGGCAGGAGATGGAGAACCTTCTGGAGGCGCAAAACTGGGATGAGCTCTCCGACCGTTTCTATACTCAGCTCGCCTTTGGAACCGGGGGCTTAAGGGGAGTTATAGGCGGAGGCTACAACCGCATGAATCCCTTGATGGTCCGTCGTGCTACCCAGGGGCTGGCCTACTATATAAAAGAGAACTCCGGTTCCGAAAAACCTTCAGCGGCTATCGCCTACGATTCCCGAAGGTTCAGTAAGGATTTTGCCGAAACAGCGGCCCGGACCCTCTGCGCAAACGGAATAAAGACCTACCTGTTCAGTTCTCTTCGCCCGACGCCGGAACTCTCCTTTGCAGTACGCCGGCTTGGATGTACCTCCGGAATCGTCATTACCGCCTCCCATAATCCGAAGGAATACAACGGATACAAGGTCTACTGGGACGATGGCGGACAGATTATAGAGCCCCACGACCAGGGCATAATCGAAGAGGTGCGCTCGGTAGAGGGGGATGTCCCCGATATGGAGCTTGAGCAGGCGAAAGATGCGGGCCTGCTGGTGATGCTGGAAAAAGAGATGGACGACGCCTTTGCGGAGCTGGTCAAATCCTACAGCTTCCGGCCCAAACTGATGCAGGAGCGGGGAAAAGAACTCAAGGTGGTGTTTACGCCCCTTCACGGCACCGCGACCATGATGGTGGAAAGGGTCCTGGGAGAGGCGGGAATCCGGGTGGTTACAGTCCCGGAGCAGCGGGAACCGGACGGCGAGTTTCCCACCGTGGAGTTTCCGAATCCGGAAGAAGCCTCGGCAATGAAGATGGCCCTGGACCTGGCAAAGAAAGAGAAAGCGGACCTGGTGATGGGTACCGACCCGGACTGTGACCGACTGGGAATAGCCGTTCCCGACGAGAGCGGAGAGTACATCCTGATAAACGGGAACCAGCTCGGCTGCCTGCTTGAGGATTACATTCTCCTTTCTCATACAGAGGCAGGGACCATGCCTCCCCGGCCACGGGTAGTCAAGACCATTGTGACCACGGAGCTGCAGCGCCTTATTGCCGAGAGCTACGGAGCCGAGACCTATGACGTGCTTACCGGGTTCAAGTATATAGCCGATTTAATGAAGAAGTTCGAGTTCACCGACGAGGATTACGTTTTCGGCGGAGAAGAGAGTTACGGGTATCTTATAGAGACCGAGGTCCGTGACAAGGACGCGGTTTCCGCGGCCTTTCTGACCGCAGAGATGGCCCTCTACAACCGTTCTCTCGGGCGTTCGGTACTGGAGCACCTGAATGACATTTACACGCGTTTCGGCCTTTTCAGGGAAAGTCTGATCTCCGCCTATTTCAAGGGGCAGAAGGGGCTTTCGATAATGGGAGAGTTGATGGAACGCCTAAGAAAAGATCCTCCGGAGAAAATCGGAGGGAACAAAGTTACCGTAGTCAAGGATTATCTCTACGGAACGACCTACCACATTGAAGAGGGAAACAGCGATGACAACATCGATCTGCCCTCATCGAACGTGCTGCAGTTCTTCCTGGAGACCGGAGCCGTGGTAACAGCCAGACCTTCGGGAACGGAACCTAAAATCAAGTTTTACGCTTCCTGCTGTTCCGCCGCCGGAGTTCCCCTGGACCAGGCAGAGGCGGATGTCGCTGCTCAGCTTGAGGCCATACGAAAGGAACTCGAATCCTGGATTCCCGCCTGATCTGAGCTTTATCTGTTTCGCAGTCGCCGGGCCCTCAGGGCCTGGTTGAGCTGCTCCCGTACACGGCTTTCATCAAGAACACCACGGTCCAGCTGTTCCTGTGACTCCCGGAGATAGCGTTCTTCCATGTCGTAGAGTTCGTCTCCCAGGGTTCCACGCCAGACAAGCTCTGTAAGCAGGAGGGGGTCCTCCCGGTAGGTAAGTAGGCGCTCCGCCATCTGTTTGCTAAGGTACCAGCGAAGATCATCTATCTCGAGGTCATACTCTTTAAGAAGGTCCCGTATGTTCACACTCATGGTGTTCGAGTATGCAACAGGGAGTCGTAATTGCTCAAGGCGGTGACAGGAAAATATTCAGGCGCCCGGGCTGGAGCGGAACATCTTATGATTCGAGACCGAGGAGAAGTCCGTAAGGCTGTAGGCGAAATCTTCAAAGATTCGACGGTTGAATCTGCCCAGGTCGGTCTCTTCCTTGAGTAGCTTCAGCGCAGATATCGGTTTCATGGAGTTTCGGTAGGGGCGTTCGTCATTCGTAATGGCTTCGTAACAGTCAATTACACTGAGGATCTGTCCGACCTCGGATATATCCGTCGTTCCCCGGGGATACCCGCTGCCGTCGAGCTTTTCGTGGTGTTCCAGCGTGCCGGGCAGGGTATGAAGCAGATCCGAAGCGTAGGTTCCCAGTATATCCGCCCCTATTTCGGGATGTTTCTTCATTATAAGAAACTCCGAGCTGCTCAGATTCCGGGGAGCGGTCAGGATGCTCTGGGGGATTTCTGTTTTCCCCACATCGTGGAGCAGGGCAGAAAGTCCGATGGTTATGGTCTCTTCCCTGGAACGGCAGGTATAAAAGCAGTATCCCACAGCCAGGGCCATAACGTTGATGGAATGTATGGCCGTAGAGTAGTCGGTGTGGGAGATTTTTGCCAGGTTTTTTATGACGCTGGGCTGACGGGAATAGCCGTCTACTATAGCCTCCATTGCTTCCGGCACCACAGCCAGGCTCCCGGCCCGGGGTTCCGACAGGGTCTCGTCGATTATGCTGATAAGCTCTTCTTTTACTTTTCTCGTTCCCTGGGAGATTATGCTGCCTGCGAAATTATGGCTGAAACCTATCTGGGCCTCCTGGAGGGCCCGTATCTTGTCTTCCGGCTTAACGTACAGATCCCCCAGGAAGGGTTTGCTCTTCAGGCTTTCGTCGGTGAATTTCATACCGGCGGGTTTATACAGAACAATCCGGCCATAGGGGTTCTTAAAATATAGTTCTATATTATCGTAGTATTTGAGATTAGAGGTGCGAACTTTAACCCAGTCCTGATCAATAATCGGTAATCTGCTCATACTGTTTATTTTGTGCTCTGCAATATAACCCAAAGAGCAGGAGAAAACAAGGTCAAGAATGAACGGCAGGGAAAACAATCCTGGTTTTATGGCGCATTTACAAAAAAGTGCTATACTAGTACGTAGACAGAGTCGTTAGTATTGCCTGATAAGTTGTTCGTCGACCTTGCCTGCATATTAAGCCTGGTAGGTGATGGCTATGAAAAAGTATGGAATACTCCTCGCTCTGCTGGTATTCTGGTCAGGATACCTTATTTGCCAGTCCGGTGATATAAACATTACTGCCCGCCCCATGGTGACAGTACCCCTTGGGCCCGAGCTGGACGATGGAACAGCTTTTTATACCGCAGGTGGAGGTGTCAGTCTCGAAGGCTCCTATACACCTCCTTCATGGCCCTATCTTCTATCCGGACTCATGCTGGACGCAACAGTGGTTCCCATAAACGGTTCCGATCAGAACGCCAGTTTTATCAGTGTCGGTCCCAGTCTGGGAATTCAGTATCAGCCCTTATCCCGACTGAATCTTGGGCTCCGCGGTTTCGGCGGTATCTACATGGGGATTATCGAAGCGGGCTCAGTACGCGATCCTTTCTGGGGTGGCGGGGCCTTTGCCTCCTATCGTATTAACCCGGGTTTCAGCATTGGTCTCGATGCAGAGTACCGTGATTATATGACAAGCGGTGAATCAGCCCTTCAGAGCTTGAGTTTTGGTCTGGGTGTCCGTTACCAGCTGGGCAGTGCATCCAGGGGGGCGGACCTCTTTTATGCGCCTGAACTGATGCCGATTTTTCCATTGTTTTACTCCTATTATGAAAGCAACCCTGCCGGTACACTAGGAATCGAGAACAGGGATACATTACCCTTGAATAAGCTGAAAATCAGCTTTTATGTCCGGCAGTTCATGGACCAGCCGAAGCTGTGTGCCGAGTATGGGACCCTCCCTGCCGGGGCGATAGCGACAGTACCTGTTTACGCCCTCTTTTCCGAGGAGATTTTCCGGGTAACCGAAGGCACAAAAGTCGCCGGAGAACTTCTTGTGGAGTACACCTACATCGGAAAACCCATGAGCACAACAGTCCCGGTCACCGTAATCGTCAATAACCGGAATGCCATGACCTGGGACGATGACCGCAAGGCCGCTGCCTTTGTTACCGCCAGGGACCCCCTGGTAATGAGCTTTGCGAAGAACGTCGCCGCCGTTGTCGGTTCCGATAAATCCACCGCAATCAATGAAACCTTCCGTACCGCCCTGGGAATTTACGAAGCCCTGGGAGTTTACGGTATGGGCTATGTTCAGGACCCGAACACCCCCTATGTCGAATTTTCCGCCAACAAAGAAGCCCTGGATTACCTTCAGTTTCCAAATCAGTCAATCGCCTACAAGGCTGGAGACTGTGACGACCTCTCAATATTGTACGCGGCGCTGCTGGAGTCGGTGGGAATAAAAACAGCCTTTATAACTGCTCCGGGCCACATTTACATGGCCTTTGCACTGGGTATGGCCCCCGAACAGGCTGAGAAGCTGTTTATCGACACCCGGGAACTGATTTTCCTCGAGAATGACACCTGGATACCCATAGAAATAACCCTCGTACGGGAAGGCTTTCTGAAATCCTGGCAGATCGGCGCAAAGGAGTGGCGGGAGACCCGCGCAGCCGGGACCGCCGACTTCTATTCTGTTCGGGAAGCCTGGAAGATTTTTGAACCCGTCGGTTTCGTGGCCGGGGGAGCGGGAATTATGCTTCCCAACGAGGACCGGCTGATGGAGAATTACCGTAAAGCGCTGATTACCTTTATCAACCGGCAGATCGAGCCCAGGGTTATGGAACTGAGCGGCCAGCTTGCCTCGGCAACGAATACCGTATGGACCAGGAACAAACTCGGGATACTCTATGCCCGCTTCGGTGTACTTGACAAGGCGGCTGAACAATTCCGGGCCATACTCAGGATCAGCGATTACGTCCCCGCCATGGTCAACCTCGGAAACATATACTACCTCCAGGGCGAGATGTCCCGGGCCCTGGAGTATTACGACCGGGCGAGCAGGGCCGCCCCGAACAACAGTAAAGCCCTGTTGGGTGTGGCACGGGCAAGCTACGAACTGGAACGCTACGACGAGACCGACAGGGCCCTGCAGAAGCTTCGCAGTACCGACCCCGGCCTTGCATCAGAATTTGCATACCTCGGATCCGGGCAGGAAGGCACCGGGCGTGCTGCACAGGCGGTAAAGCGGGACCTGGGCAGCTGGGACGAGGAGGAGTAGACATGAAACGATTAATCGGCTTTTTACTGTTCTCGGCGGCGACATTCCTTTTTACCACATGCTCCGAACCCATCGATTTTGTCAACGAAGTGGAGACCGAGGTAAAGATTGCGAACGATCTGTTTTTGGAGGTGGTAGAGGTAATCAGCCCCGCTGAAAATGCTGTAAATGTAAATCCCAGCAGTCAGATTGTGGTTCAGTTCGACAGGGATGTAAATCTTACTTCGGTATCAGATTCAACAATAAAGATAACTAACGTTACTGACAATATCGATGTGACCATACAAAACCCTTCCTTCAGTTCAGCAAACAAGCAACTGACATTTGAACCTGTAGAACCTGCAGCTGTCGGATATTTTAGAAACGAACACAATTATTCTGTTGAATTAATTGGTCTACGTGGAACGGACGGCAGTGAACTGCAGAATTCCTATACATGGTCATTTCGCACAGGTACTGCTCCGGCAGGCACTATAGTTGTCACCGATAGAGGTTTAACAGACCCCGAGTCTGCTTTTAACGGCTATACAAATGAACGTACGGTGACAGTCAACATTGATTCTTTTAATGCGGAAGCTACCAGGTATTATGCCAGTATCAATCCGACTGATTTCAATGATCTTGGAAGTGTATCTTTATCATGGATTTCTACAGGGACTGCATCCAATCTTTTACTTTTTGATCAGGATGGTATTCAGGAAGTGTACGCTGTTTTTACCAATAGTGTCGGGGATAAATTCTCCAGGATCATTCAAGAATCCATAATTCTTGACAGAGTTCCACCATCGACACCAAACGTATATAATGTCGCCAGTGATCCAACTACAGATACCACACCAGCTTTTTCATGGACAAGTGATGGTAGTAGCGGAACATATTACGAGTATTATGTGCGTACGTACCTGAACGGCAGTGGTACATACTCAGATAGTTCCCATGTTACGACCTCCCTCACAACAGCCTCTCCCTACATTTCTTTAAGTGGAATCGATCGTGTGAGAGCATATCTGTTTGTTAGAGCTCATGATTATGCGGGAAATAGTCCAAGTATTTGGGATTCCGATTCGGTAATTGTCTCGAAGTTTCTTCCTTACAATACTCAGACGGGGGTACGGCGTTATACAACCTTTGTGTGGCCGGCTCAAAGGGGTAGAGAGTATGCTTTGCAATCGTATAGCGTTAAAACCGGTTGGGTCACAGTAAAATCTAAATTAACTGTCGGAACGTATACTCTCACAAAAAGTGATGGAGCACTGCCTGCAAATGAGACTTTTACATGGCGTGTCGCTGATACGACAGGAACTATATATTATTATTCTGATACACTAACTTTTGAAACAGGGGCAGTTTATTAGAATAATTCTCCACTATAAAAAGTCACTCCCCAAACTCCACCCTGAAAGTGGTTCCCTGGTCACTGCTGTAGCTCAAGGAACCGTCCAGTTGCGAAGTCAGCAGCTGTATCAGCCGCATGCCCAGGGATGCAGGTGATTCAAGTGAAAATTGCGGGCTCAGACCGCTGCCGTTATCCTTGACTGTCAGTACAATGATTTTGGTTCCGGCCTTTCTCTCCAGAGCCACATGGATTCTGCCTTCGGAACGGTTCCTGAACGCGTGCTTGATGGCGTTGGTAATAAGTTCGTTGATCAGGATTCCGCAGGGAACGGCGCTGGTTATATTCAGCTGGATGTCCTCCAGCTCGGCATCTATCCTGATCAAAGGTGGCCTTCCCAGGGAGGCCTTAAGTTCGCTTACCAGTTTACGAATGTAGGTCGACATGGTTACCCTGGACAGACTCCCGCTGTTGTAAAGGGAGTCGTGTATCATGGCCATGGAATGAATACGTTTCGCCATGTCATCGAAGGATTGGCGGGCCGACTCTTCGATCTGAAACTCGTTCCTCTGTAGATTAAGAAGACTGGCCACGATGTTCAGGTTGTTTTTTACCCGGTGGTGAATCTCCCGGATGAGTATCTTCTTTTCTTCAATCTCCCGGTGCAGGGCTTCCTGGGCTTTTTTCCTTTCAGTTATGTCCCGGATTATGCCGATTTTGCCGATGGGTTTTCCCCTGTCATCCAGAAAACGCGGGATGCTCAACTCCGCCGGGAAAACTGAACCATCTTTTCTTTTGATGGATACTTCCAGAGATGTGGCGGGTCCTTCATTGGAATCTTCCGAGATAAGTTTACCGATCCTTTCAAAGTCCTTCCGGAATGCGTAAAAAATGGATGTTTCCCTTCCTTTAATGTCCTTTAAATCATACCCGAACATGTTCTGGAAAGCAGGCTGGTTGGCATCTACAATTCTCCGGTGTTCATCAGTGACAAAGATCGCGTCGCTGATGCTGTTAAAAAGGTTCTTGTAGCGTAGTTGCTCCAGTCTTGCCTGCCGTGAAAGGGAAAAAAACTGCCGCAGGAAAAGAAAGATTCCTGCCCCCGAGAGTATGGCTATGATGAAGGTCATAAGGGAAAAAGGCCACATCAATCTGAAGTACTCATGGCTCCAGCCGTTGCGGGGTGTCACAAGCATGTGCCAATTTTCGCCCGATATGTTCATCGTGAGGATCAGGGGGGTGCTTTCCGGTTCTGATCCGAAAATTATTCTTCCTTCTGCGTCCTTGAGGGCAATCATGATATTCTCCGCTCTGCTCAAGCCGCTTTCCGTGTAGATCGGAGGCATGTCAAGAACCATTGCGGCGATTCCCCAGAATTGATCCTGTTTGATCAGTGCCTTGCGGGCAATAAGACCCTGCCCCCCCTGACGCAGTTCGTAGGGGCCGCTGATTATGAGTTCACCCGTTTCAAGTACGCGCTGGATGTCCCGCCGTACTTCGCTGCGGGTATCTTGAAGCAGGTTGTGTCCCGGAACGATTTCGTTCTCTTCCAGGGGAAAGACATATTTCTGTACCCCCCGGGGAGCGATGGAGATATTTCGTATCCCCTTTTTCCCGGTGTAAATGCCGTCCGCAAATTGTTCAAAGGTTTCGCTTATTGTATCTTCGGTAACTGCTTCCGCGTAGGAACACAGGCCTTCCACCAGGGCAAAACGCTCCTTTATTTCCCCCTGAAAGGACTCCTGATAGGGAAGGGCAAGGTCGATAATGTGGGTGCGGGTCCGTTCCTGTACCAGAGAAAAAAACCATAGATTGATTAATGCCCAGGCAAGACCGATGGCAAAAACGATAAACAGCATGGCACAATACAGTTTTTTTCTATCCGCCTGACTTTTCATTCTTAAAAGATATCCTGCTCTACTCGCCGGATTTGAAATCCTTAACCGTATCTCGTGAAAAAATTAATTCATTGAATACGGCACTGCATCCGTCACCGTAGGGAGACTGAACATGAATACCTGCAAGAAGCGGTTTTTCCTCGGGGACTTCAAAATGAAAATTCCGCGCAAAGCGCCATGTTTTTCCATCCAGGCTGTAATGAAATCCGATAAGACTGCCCCGCCGGGTAATCCGTAAAAAAGCTTCCCCACTGCTGAGCAGCTCGTTATTGGCGTCGTCTGAGTAGCCGTCGGTAACAACACTGACAATGTTGATTTCTCCCGCGGGGCTTCTCTCTATGCAGAGTTTGGCCCATCTTTCCGGTGAAAGGCGAATGGTCAGCCCTCCGGCATCGCCGAAAGCCTTAAGATCAACTGTAAGGTGGGTCCGTACGGAAAAATCCCCAAAAAGCGGATAGAACAGAAAAGGTGCATTGTCCTTCGGTTCGGCCCCCCGGGGGGAACGGAAGAAATCGGTTTTCGGCGTGGAGGCGATCACCATCGATCCTTTATTGATGATCCATTCCGCCGGCCCATTCATCCATTCGAAATCGGGAAGGTCAGGCTGTACGGTGAGAAGGTCGGTATCACTGAGAGGAAAGCTGCTCATGGGAAAACACTCCTTTTTTACTCTGTAAATAGATTCCTAGTCGGATCAGTATAACACTGATCGGCCGATATGTAGCTGTTAAATTTGATGACACCGATGATGGAATATGGTAGCTTCCCTAATACATGAGAAGATCAATCTTGTTTGCTGCGGTATTTTATATGCTCCTGTGCCCGGGCATCGTTCTTCGGGCCGATGAGACCCTCCCGCTTGTTTTCGATTACTACGGCGAAATCGGCTGCTCCCACTGCGATCTGTTTGCCGAAAAGATTCTGCCAGCGGCGGAAGAGGCAGCGGGTATTACAGCGGCGGCGAACTATCACGATATTTTATCTACAGAGGGGTATGCGCGTTGCGAGGAAGAGCTGGCGATGCGGGGGTACTCCTTCAAGGTTTTTCCGGTACTCGTAATCGGGAATAATGTGTACCAGGGAAACAGCGCCATCGAAACAAACCTCCCGGAAGAACTGAAGTTCTTTGCAGAACATGCTGAATATCGGCCCCGGCTTCCGGATATTCCTGAAACCAGCGGATCATCATCCTTCAGGCTCGCGCTGATCCCGGTTATTCTGGCTGGTCTTATCGACGGGGTAAACCCCTGCGCCTTTGCTACCATGCTCTTTTTTATATCCTGGATAGCCTCCAGGGGAGGGGGCAGAAAGCGTATGCTTTTAACCGGCGGTGCCTTTATTGCAGGTATTTTCCTGGCGTATATGGGCATTGGTTTCGGGTTGCTCGGATTTATGCGGACAGCTTCCGGTTTAGAGGTACTTCGCCGTATTGTACGCTACCTGTTCAGCAGTCTGGCTTTGGTTTTTGCCCTGTTCTCTCTTCGTGATGCCCTGCTGGCCCGAACAGGTAAAACCGCAAAAATGGTGTTGCAGCTGCCGAAGAGCATCAAGCGGCGCATACATTCCGTAATTCGCGAAAACCCCGCCGGAACTAGTGCTTTTCCGCCTCTGCTGTTTTTTTCGTTTGCCTTTACCGGAATAATCGTTGCGCTTTTGGAGCTTGCCTGCACCGGGCAGATATATTTCCCGACCATCGCCTACATGGTGCAGTCCAGCGGAGAGCTGGGACCGCAGGTTTTCTGGCTCCTTCTGTACAATCTTGCCTTTGTTCTGCCCCTGGCTGGAGTTCTGGTCCTGGCCATTGCCGGGGTGGAGCAGCAGCGCGTACGAGAATGGTTCAGCAGGCATATCGCAGCGGGTAAACTGTCCATGGCGCTGCTCTTCCTTCTGCTTGCCCTGCTTATCTGGTTCAGCGGGGTTTAAGGCCTTAAAGGCGGGATGTTTCCATTATCTCGCTGTAATGCTGGAGCTTTTTCTCCATGAGGGGAAGCAGATGGGTTACCGCTTCAATGACGCATTGACAGGTAAGGGAGTAGAATACCTGGTTTCCCCGTTTTTCATCCCGGAGTACCCCTGCATTCTTCAACAGGGAAAGGTGCTTGGATACGGTGGAGGTATCGGCGCCTATCATGGCCGTGAGTTCGCAGACGCAGTGGGGCCCTCTTCCCAGGGCCTCCACAATCAGCAGCCGCGACGGATGTCCCAGGGCCTTTAGTACGCCGGCAAGTTCGGATATGCGCTGCATGTTCGGTCGGCGGTTAAGCTCTTCCGGATTGGTACAAGACATACTGGAAGTATACCCGCGGAGGGAGTTCTTGGCAAGATGGCCAAATAATATGATCAGGGCTTGAAACATTTTTTGCATTTGGCTATATTGCCAAGTAGGCTATTAGGTTTCAAGGAGGCAACGATGACTATTCAGGTTCTGGGCGCCGGCTGCCCAAAATGCAAAATGCTCGAGGAGCAGGCGAGGCTGGCGCTGGCAGAAACGGCTATGGATGCCGAGATCGTCAAGGTCACGGACATCGATAGAATAATGGAGATGGGTGTCATGATGACCCCCGCCCTGGCAATAGACGGGGAAGTCGTGAGTTCCGGCAAGGTCCTGAAGAAGGACCAGATAATCGCACTGCTGCAGAAAACCGAATAATCTCTGCCATGGCAAAGAGAGAACCCTCCCCGAACCGGCTGCTCCCGATTATCATTGGAGTATTCCTTTTCGCATATTTTGTTCCCTTCAATGCACCCCGGGTAGCAGGCGCAATTCAGGAAGCTTTTTTAATGCTGTCGGAATACGCCCGGCAGCATGTGCTTTTGTGTATTGTTCCGGCCATGTTCATTGCCGGGGCCATTACGGTTTTTCTGAACCGGCAGGCGGTCATCCGTTACCTGGGACCGTCTGCTCCCAAATTACTGGCATACTCAGTGGCCTCTGTTTCGGGATCCATTCTTGCGGTTTGCTCCTGTACGGTACTGCCCCTTTTTAAAGGTATCTACAAAAAAGGAGCGGGCCTGGGCCCTGCGGTCTCCTTTCTCTACTCCGGACCGGCAATCAACATTCTTGCCATTGTTCTCTCCTACAAGGTTTTCGGCTGGAAGCTCGGCCTCGCCCGAATGATTGGCGCGGTTCTCTTTGCCTTTGTTATTGGACACCTCATGCAGATAATCTATCGTAAAGAGGACGAAGCCCGCCTTTCTGACGAGCGGATGTTCACCTACGCCGGAGACGAAGAGGGCGGACGGAGCCTTGGACAGATGATAGTCTATATGGCCTCCATGGTGGGAATCCTTGTGTTCGTCAACTGGGCCCCGTCCCAGGGAGCCTCGGCGATATGGGATTTTATCTTTGTAAATAAGTACTGGATTACCGCCGTATTCGCCGTTCTTCTACTGTACAGTCTGGTCCGCTGGTTTTCAAAGGATGACCTTGTTGAGTGGACAGTCGCTACCAGGGACTTCAGCCTGCAAATCCTGCCCTATCTTTTTGGCGGGGTACTGGTCGCCGGGTTTCTGCTGGGACGGCCGGGGCACGAAGCTCTGATGCCAACCAGCTGGGTAGCCTCTCTTGTGGGAGGAAACTCAATCGCTGCCAACTTCTTTGCTTCCATTGCCGGTGCCTTCATGTATTTCGCCACTCTGACGGAGGTGCCGATTGTCCAGGGGCTTTTAGGAAGCGGTATGGGAGACGGACCGGCCCTGGCGCTGCTTCTTGCCGGACCCAGCCTTTCCCTGCCCAACATGCTGGTTATTCACGGTGAACTCGGATTTAAAATGACCGCCACCTACGTGATGTTGGTGGTACTTCTGTCTACCATCGCGGGGGTCCTGTTCGGGACCTTCCTTTGAGGTTTTACAAGAGAGGACTATATGTCGACGCTTGAAAAAAAACGGATAAGCTTCTTCGAAAAATATCTGACCCTGTGGGTTGCGCTCTGTATCGTTGCAGGAACGCTGATCGGAAGGTTTCTGCCGGCGGTGCCGGAGTTCCTGTCCACCCTGGAATACGCCCGGGTTTCGATTCCGGTGGCGATTCTCATATGGCTCATGATCTACCCCATGATGCTCAAAATCGATTTTACCAGCATCGTGAATGCCACAAAAAGGCCAAAGGGCTTGACGGTGACCACTGTTACCAACTGGCTCATTAAACCCTTTACCATGTACCTGATTGCATTCTTTTTTCTGAAAATTCTGTTCAGGCCTTTTATCAGCGACAGCCTTGCAACGGAGTACGTCGCCGGAGCGGTCCTGCTGGGGGCGGCCCCCTGCACGGCCATGGTTTTCGTATGGAGTTACCTCTCGGACGGAGACCCCGCCTATACAGTGGTACAGGTGGCGGTGAATGACCTGATCATCCTGATTGCCTTTACGCCCATCGTCGCTTTTCTGCTGGGGGTCAGTAACATCCAGGTGCCCTACGACACCCTGCTGCTTTCGGTGGGGCTCTTTGTCGTGGTACCCCTTGTGGGAGGATACATCTCCCGGAGGCTGATTATCGCACACCGGGGTATGGACTATTTCGAGAATGTGTTTCTGAAGAAATTCGACAACACTACCGTCGGCGGACTGCTGCTGACCCTGATTATTCTCTTCTCCTTTCAGGGAGAGATAATCCTGAACAACCCTCTGCATATTCTGCTGATTGCGGTTCCCCTGGTGGTGCAGACATTCCTGATATTCGCTATTGCCTACGGCTGGGCAAAACTCTGGAAAATCCCTCATGCTATTGCCGCTCCCGGGGCCATGATCGGGGCAAGCAATTTCTTTGAGCTTTCCGTGGCGGTGGCGGTTAGTCTTTTCGGTCTTCAGTCGGGGGCTGCCCTTGCCACGGTTGTGGGGGTTCTGGTGGAAGTACCTGTCATGCTGGCTCTGGTTAAAATCGCAGTCATGACCCGGAGCGCTTTTCCTGCCCGGGCCTGAGTGCTTCCCCGTGCTATTATAGATTAGGGAGTAAAGATGATGGACAAGAAACCTGTGGACGTGTTGTTTATCTGTGTGCACAACAGTGCCCGCAGCCAGATGGCGGAGACCTTTCTCAATGATCTCGGTAAAGGAAAGTTCAAAGCCGTGAGTGCCGGTCTTGAGCCGGGCAATCTGAATCCCCTGGTGGTCAAGGCCATGGCGGAGCTGGGCTACGATATTTCCGGCAACTCCACCAACAGTGTGTTTGACTACGCGCAGGAAGGCCGGTCTTTCGATATCGTGGTGGCCGTCTGCAGCAAGGAGGCCCAGGAACGCTGCCCAATATTTCCCGGAAAAGGGCTGCGTCTGCACTGGCCCTTCGACGACCCTTCTTCCCTCGACGGCGGCGAAGAAGAACGCCTGGCGGAAACCAGGCGCATCAGGGACCAGATTCGTACGACAATCCAGGACTTTATAACCGAGTATTCCTGAGACAGGTTCTGCCGCTGTCGGATTATATAGTGACCAGCTCGTAGTCCCGGCTGCCGATTCCCATGCGTACCGCGTGCTCGATGGCGGAGCGCCAGTCGGTCTCCGGGCTGGTATCGGTAAAGTGGTCCTTGTGCCGGGACCCGTGCTTTTCCAGCAGGCTGCCTGCATGGACGGGCTGCCGGTTTACAGCGTCGGCGCAGGCCACATCCAGGGCCACCGGGTCGAAGGAGGCGAACATTCCCACATCGGGCACGATGGGAATATCGTTCTCCGAATGACAGTCGCAGTAGGGAGATACGTCGATTACCAGACTTATGTGAAAATGGGGCTTTCCGTTAAGCACCGCCCAGGTGTATTCCGCCATTTTTCTGTTAAGGATATCGTTTGACTCGTCCGAGGCCGGGCGCACTGCGTCGGTGGGGCAGACCCCGATGCAGCGCCCGCAGCCGACACACTTTGTATGATTTATAAGGGCCGCTCCGTTGGTAATGGTGATTGCGTCGTGGGCGCAGTTGCGGACACAGGCCCCGCAGGAAATACATTTGCCGGCGTTTACATGGGGCTTGCCGCTGGAATGCATCTCCATCTTGCCGGCCCGGGAACCGCAGCCCATGCCGATATTCTTTATGGCTCCGCCGAAACCGGTCAGTTCATGGCCTTTGAAGTGGTTCAGGGAGATTATAATGTCCGCATCCATCACCGCCCGGCCTATCTTGGCCTCCTTGACGTAGCTGCCTCCTTCCACCGGCACCAGGGTCTCATCGGTTCCCTTGAGTCCGTCGGCGATCAGGATGTGACAGCCCGTGGAAAAAGGTGAGTAGCCGTTGATATAGGCTGTCTCCAGATGGTCCAGGGCATTTTTGCGCCCCCCCACGTAGAGGGTGTTGCAGTCGGTCAGAAAAGGCCTGCCCCCCAGGTTCCGGATGACATCGGCAACTGTTCTGGAATAATTGGGCCGCAGGAAGGCCAGGTTCCCGAGCTCTCCGAAATGTATTTTTATGGCCGCATATTTTCTCGAGAAATCGATCTGTTCAATCCCGGCGGTCCTGATAAGCCGTTCAAGCTTCTGCTGCTGATTCTCCCTGGATGTTACATGCATGTTCGTAAAATAGACTGTCGATTTTGACATTGTTATTCTATCTCCTGCTGTTCAGATTTTTTGTTCCCCCAACTATAGCATATTTTCCCTGTTTATTCATTGACGGGAACAAGTGGCGGTCCTATTCTAGAAACAGGAAGAGTTTTTAAAAAGGGGAGTATTTATGAACGATGACCGGGAAGGGCAGGAGGGCTGGTTTGCCGTTGACATCCACCCCTGGGTATTTTTTACCTCTGCGTTTATTATAATCGGTTCTGTTGCCCTGGCAATTATGTTCCAGGCCCGGATCGGCGATTTATTCACTACAATACAGACCGGGATCGCCACAGGGGCGGGCTGGTTTTTTATCATGACCATGAATGTAATCCTGGTATTCGTGCTTATCCTCATGGTAAGCCGCTACGGTGATATCCGCCTGGGAGGATCGGACGCAAAACCAGAGTTTACCCGTACCGGCTGGTTCGCCATGCTCTTCAGCGCCGGTATGGGAATCGGGCTGCTGTTTTACAGCGTGGCAGAGCCCATGTTCCATTTTGTAAGCTATCCCCTCGCAGAGGCCGGTACCCCGGACGCAGCCCGGGCCGCAATGGACATTACCTTTCTGCACTGGGGTCTGCATCCCTGGGCCATATATGCCATGGTCGGTTTGGCCCTGGCCTTTTTCGCTTTCAATAAGGGCCTGCCCCTCTCCATTCGCTCGGTGTTTTATCCCGTTCTGGGGGAAAAAATTCATGGCTTTGCCGGAAATATTGTAGATATTCTGGCCACCGTGGCAACGCTTTTTGGGGTTGCCACGTCCCTTGGGCTTGGGGTGCAGCAGGTAAACGCGGGGCTGGACCACCTTTTCGGTATCGGTCAAAGCACCACTATTCAGGTTTTCCTCATTATCGGAATCACCGCCCTGGCAACCTGGTCGGTACTTGCGGGATTGAGCGCCGGAATTCGTCGGCTCTCCGAGATAAACCTGGTCCTTGCCAGCCTGCTGTGTCTCTTTGTGCTGCTCGTGGGTCCCACCCTCTTTATAATCAAGGCCTTCGGAGAAAACCTGGGCCACTATATTCAGTACCTGCCGGTTCTGGCCACCTGGAACGAGACCTACGAGGCCACAACCTGGCAGCACGGCTGGACGGTATTCTACTGGGGCTGGTGGATAGCCTGGTCCCCCTTTGTGGGAATGTTCATAGCGCGAGTCTCCTACGGCAGAACGATCCGGGAGTTCATCCTTGGCGTTCTGTTCGTGCCCACCCTGATTACCTTTGCCTGGCTTACCATCTTCGGTAACAGCGCCCTGAATGTGGAGATCCTCGGCGCCGGCGGTATTGCCAGGGCGGTACAGGAGAACATTCCCGTGGCGATCTTCAAGCTGCTGGAAAACTTTCCCTTCAATGCCCTAACCTCCGGATTGACCGTCGCGGTTATTGTTACCTTTTTCGTGACCTCCTCGGATTCAGGGTCCATGGTAATCGACATCATTACCGCCGGCGGAAACCCGGACCCTCCAAAGCTGCAGCGGCTCTTCTGGGCTCTCCTGGAAGGTGCAGTCGCCGCAGCACTGCTCATAGGAGGAGGCCTGGTGGCCCTGCAGACCGCCGCCATAACCACGGGGCTTCCCTTCGCCCTGGTGCTGCTCTTCATGATCTACAGCCTGCGCAAAGGCCTTTCCACCTACACCGAAGGACCGGGCTTTTCAATGCCTCCCTATGAACACGGACATGTGTTCAGAACTGTTTCCAGCCATCCGGAACCGGAGATGGTCCACGGCCACATAAGCTGGATAGGAAAGCAGAAATCACAGAAACACCCAAAGCCCCGGAAAAAGGCGAAAACCCAGGGCGGCCTCCGGGAAAAAATGCGGAAGCTTGTGGCGGGACCGAAAAAGGAGAACCCGAACAGAGAAACAGCTGAGGGAAAAAGGGGGGGCGAACACAATGAATAAGAAGAGAAAGGTCACGGCAAAAAAGATTCTGTCCTCTGTAATTACCGCCCTTGTTTTTACAGCCCTGGTTGCGGGTATGTCCGTATCGTTGGGTTCCTGCGCGAAAACGGAACCCGCGAGCGACACACAGTCGATGCCTCCCCGTTCCCGTACTGTTCTGACCCTGGTCCATCCTGAATGGTCAACCGAAATTGCCTCGGCCAACCTTTTTCAAGCCGTGCTGCAGGAACGTATGGGATACACCGTTGAGCTTCTGGCGGTACCGGTAAAAGAAATGTGGAGCAAAGTCGCTTCCGGCGAGGCGGACATCCTGACCGGGGCATGGCTGCCCGCGACCCAGCGGGACTATTATGAGGAATACGCCCCGGCCCTGGATGATCTGGGACCCAACCTTGAAGGTGCCCGCATAGGACTGGTAGTCCCCACGCATACCCCCGGCAGACAGACCGGCCCCAGCGGGCAGACCAGCCGGGATCTCGTGAATATTGGCAGTATCGAGGAACTCAACTCAAACTCCGGTCGTTTTGGCGGTCGTATTGTCGGGATTGAATCGGGCGCGGGAATCATGGCCCGCACCAGGGATGCAATGGACGCGTATGGACTGACGGCTGATTTTTTCCTGGAGGAGTCCACCGAGGACCGGATGGTCCATCGTTTGTCCGAAGCAGTCTATTCCGGCAGATGGATTGTATTTACCGGATGGCGGCCTCACCGTATTTTTGAACTCTACAATCTGCGCTTCCTGGAAGATCCCAGGGGTATCTTCGGCAGGGAAGAAGCCATTCACACCATGGTGCGAAAGGGATTCATGGAGGATCATCCCGAAGTCCATGCAGTGCTTTCCCGCATTAATTACAGCCCGGAGCAGCTGGAACGCCTGATGCGCTGGATTCACGAAAACCGGGAGGAAGGTCCCTACCGTCAGGCCGTCCGATGGATTCAGGTAAACAAATCCCAGGTTGATTCCTGGGTATCAGACAAGCAGTAAGGAGCTCCCGTATGTTGGAAACAGTAAGTCAGCGATTTCAGGGGAGCTGCATGATGATCATGCAGCAGTCGGAACGGGAGGTGTCGTTCCTCGGCAGCGGTTTTCTCGTTCATCCGGAAGGCTATCTCCTTACCGCCGCGAGAATACTGCCCGAGGGTGGGCAGCTTGCCGCAGTAGCACCCATAGTCGGGGACGGATTCCTGCCTGTTACCCGGGACGAGGTCGCGCCCATCCCCCTCGAACTGGTTTCCAGGGACCTTGCCCGCGATATTGCGCTCCTCAGGCTGAAACCGGAGATTGAAATAAACATGCCCGGGGAGATCCTTGGCGATCCGGAAACAGACCCCCGGGGTTCTCTACTGATGTCGCTGGGTATTCCCTTCGGATATTATCGGATCCATAACGTAATCGCCTCCCAAGCCATTCTCTCCGGACGGGTGCTGTCCCGCAGCGCTACAAACCTGATTGTCTTTGACCGCAGGGTGCAGTACGGTGATATCGGGGGACCGCTTATCAGTGTTACCAACGGATGCGTAATCGGCGTTGTCGGGGGGGTCTTTGATCCGGCAGAGCTGGAAGGCAGGACGTATCCGGAGGGCGTACAGCCCATCAACTCCGATCTCTCCTACGCAAGCTCGATAGAATATGGCACGGCTCTGCTCAATAAGGCTCTGGAAGAGTAGGACTCATTTTTTTTGGGGGGGGGAAGGCCTTCCCCCTGCTGCAAGCTTCCGGCCTCCTTGCGGCCGGCGATCTTGCAGCACCCCCTTCACCGGGGCCTGGCCCCGGACCCCCGTCTCAGATACCATCCCCGTCGGGTAGAACACAGTCGACGCACAACTCTTCCCGTGCCAGTCCCAGGCGGATCAACAGGGCGAATATCCTGCAGCCGGCGCAGAAGCGTAGGGACCATTCCAGAAATGAGAAGAGGGCAAGCACCGCAAGCAGCAGCGCCGCAGCCCGGGGAATCCGAAGGACAAAAAGAAGCCCCGCGGCGAGAGACATAAAGGCCCCGATTCCTGCTGCAAAACGCTTCGGCTTTGCGGTGATAAAACGGGAACGAAAACGGAAGACCTGTCCGGCAAGGGCCTTCGCCAGCACCGCAGTCAGACTGAACCTCCCACGTCCCGCCGCCCTGAGGGTAAAATCCGCAAGAAGAAAGAACAGAAGCCCCAGGGCCGCCGGAGTGTGACCCTGCAGTGAAAAGGCCAGAGCCATGAGGGATAGACAAAAAACCTGCACGGCAATGCCCCGGACTAATCTTTCGTTAAGCATCAGCGGCCGGGTTCGTCGTTCGAAATCAGAAGGACTATTCATAGTAATTTAATCATATATAAATACTACTAAAAAAGTCAAGATAATAGGAAAGAATTCCTCCTGAAAATCATCGGATTCCGGCAGACAGGTTTCCGCTTCTGTTTTCATACCCTCCTTTTCCGGGTACTATACACTCATGGCATCCTCTGCTTTTCCGTCCGAACTCGATAATGACGACCGGCAAACCGGCAAACGATATCTTCGGCGTTTTGTCATGCTGAACGGTATCTCCATCGCCTTTCTGATGAACGACCTTTTGATTCTGTACGGTATCCGCAACGGACTCTCTGATCCCCAGCTGGCTGTGCTGTCCTCGTTCATGCATCTGACCATGCCTTTCCTGCTGGTGGGCAAACTGCTGATACCCCGCTTCGGACTCGCCCGTACCTGGGGCGACGCCTGGATTCTGCGCTACGTATTCGGCTCCATTCTTATTGCCGCTCCCTTTATGGCAGGACGCTTCGCTCAAAGTATTGTAGCAGCCACGGTTTTACTGGGGGCTTTCGGCTTTGCCATGTTTCGCAGTATCGGCATAGTTGCCAACACCCCGCTTACCGGAGAGGTAACAGTCTACGAGGAACGGGGAAGCTTTTTATCCGGCAACTGGGTACGATCCCAGACAGCCTATTTCTTTTCCGTTACCATAGTTGTCCTTCTCATGCGCTTTTTTGACAAGGTGTGGGTATACCAGGCGGTTATCGGCCTCGGCTGCCTGGTAGGTTTCTATGCCAGCCGTCAATTGATTAAAATCCCCGAGTCGTCCGCCCCCAGCAAGTCCGCAGCCGCACCATTAAGCGAATCATACAAACTGCTGAAAACAAGGCGTACGTACCGGCGGCTCCTTGGCGGCTGGGCTGCGGGAATATCCTCCTTTGTGCTGGTAATTCCCTTTTCCATCGTCGCCATAAAGAACGGCTACGGCATATCCGATTATCACGCCCTTGTGTTCTCACTCTTTATACTTGCCGGGGGAATTTTCTCCTCCTACACCAACGGGCGGGTGGCCGATACCGTGGGTCCGCGGCCCCTTTTAATTCTGTATATAGCCGGGTTTTTTGTCAGTGCCGGGTTCTGGGCAGTCGCTCCGGCCAAATTCTTTCCAGTACTGGTGGCACTGGTTTTTCTTTTGCAGGGCTACTGTAAAACCGGTCTTATAATCGCGACAAATCATTATTTTCTGCAGGTTGTCGGACCGGAAGACAGGGTGGGGCTCTCACTCTTTGCCCGCATGACAGGCGGGCTGGTTGCCGGAATTGCCAGCGCCCTGGGGGGAGGCACCGCATTCAGCCTTATACGGGCTCTTGGTGTTGAAGGGCTGGATGTATACCGGATCTTTTTCAGATTTGTGCTGGGAGTACTTGCTCTGCTGCTGGTACTGGCATTCAGGACAGAGAAACTCAGCGGTGAGAAGAGCGGATTGGCATTAGTAAAGATATGGCGTGGGCGGGGATTCTGAAAGCCTGGAAGGGGAGGGGATGCAATTAACCCCGATGTTTCAATCCACGCGCCCGCGGGGGTGCGACCTGCCTGCTCGGATAGATGTGCAAAAGCAGGATTGTGTTTCAATCCACGCGCCCGCGGGGGGCGCGACATTTGCACTCTGGGAGCGAGCACTTACAAGCTATGTTTCAATCCACGCGCCCGCGGGGGGCGCGACAGGAGCCGAACGCCCTGCTCTCCGAGGCCATCGAGTTTTAATCCACGCGCCCGCGGGGGGCGCGACCCAGCGTCCGCGTCAGGAGCTCGGGCCACTCCCTGTTTCAATCCACGCGCCCGCGGGGGGCGCGACGCCTGAAGTGCAGGCTGGACGGGCCCGAGTCTATGTTTCAATCCACGCGCCCGCGGGGGGCGCGACAGCTTGCCGGAGAGGTGGACAGGATCGACCACGAGTTTCAATCCACGCGCCCGCGGGGGGCGCGACCAGATGTCCCTCTGCGTCGGGTTCTTCTTCACCGGGTTTCAATCCACGCGCCCGCGGGGGGCGCGACCCTATTGCCGCGAAGACGAGGACAAACAGGACGGTGTTTCAATCCACGCGCCCGCGGGGGGCGCGACACCTTGCGCATGAGATAGTGCTGTCGTGCTTCAGGTTTCAATCCACGCGCCCGCGGGGGGCGCGACGAGGAGGCGCTGGGCGCAGAGGAGCTGAGGGTCGGGTTTCAATCCACGCGCCCGCGGGGGGCGCGACCTGCCGGGTATTTCCGTGCCCTCGAGCTCCACGGTGTTTCAATCCACGCGCCCGCGGGGGGCGCGACGCCGCCCGTTTATCCAGACCACCTCTGACGCGATGTTTCAATCCACGCGCCCGCGGGGGGCGCGACTTCCTTTAAATTTTGATCCTTTACACAATATGGAAGTTTCAATCCACGCGCCCGCGGGGGGCGCGACCCATCTGGATATTTTCAAGACTCGCATACAGCACGTTTCAATCCACGCGCCCGCGGGGGGCGCGACAGAAGGCCATCGCGCTGCTTGAAAGTTGGGAAGAGTTTCAATCCACGCGCCCGCGGGGGGCGCGACGTTCCCGGTCGCCTCG
>CAZKQJ010000047.1:0-24271 GCA_964554875.1 uncultured Spirochaetaceae bacterium
GCTCTTGTTTTTACCGGCATTTTACACGAATATTATGGCTGTGAAATACGGATTGCTTGTACTACTGATTCTTTGCTTTTTTTCATGTTCTCTTTTGATTGACAGCGATTTCACCCTTCCCCAGGAAATACGGATTTATTCCAATCATATAATACTTGAATGGCAGAATCCTGCTTTTTCCGAGAAGTCCAACCAGATACATTCCCAAAGAATATATATACGAGAACACGGCTTGCGTATATGGCGACATATTGATGAAATCCCCTATTCACCAACGCCTTCCTATACTCTGAATCGCGGCGATTATACTCCCGGTAAATATGATTTTGGTGTTTCAATAGTGACAAACGATGGTGTTGAATCGGCAATTCATTCCTCCCTTGATTATACTGCTTCCCCACCAACAGGTTGGTATATATACTGGGTAATGGATTAGAACATAAAGGAGACATAATGAAAAAACAAACCTTCCTTATAGCTGCTTTTCTCGTGCTGACAAGCACTGTTTATGCGGAAGAACAGCAAAGAAAAGAAGTTCCTCCAATTGGAATAATTTTCAACATCGGAAATGTCCTTGAAGGCGTAGAAAGCTACCAAGGAGGAATCGGTGTCAAATACTGGGATGGAGACAGAAGCTGGAGATTCCTTCTGGATCTCCTCTATAACCATGAAGCCAGTCTCTTCAGCAGCTCACTGGGTGTAGCCCGGGAATACCATATTTATCCGAGCAGGCTTTCTCCGTATTATGGATGGAGTGTGCATACCGGATGCATATATAAGGAGGATGAAGCATATGACCGGACAGAAATTGTGCTTCCCTTCAACGCCAGTGCGATCTTTGGTATTGAATGGTTTCTTAATGATTACATATCTCTGTTCGCAGAATATGCCCTTGGCATGGAATACTCATTTACGAGTGTAAAAAGTTCAGTTCTTGGAAACGAACAGAATTCAAGCTTCATCATCAATACAGGTCTCGGCAATCAGCAGAAGATCGGGCTGACAATTTACTTCAACGAAAGGAAAAACTTCAAGAATATATCTGATAGTTAAAGTAGAATTATCCAAACCAAAAAGGATCTTGAGTGCTTCGCCGCTGCTGAGGAATTTCCTTCGACCTTCCGATGCCGCCGAAACAGGCTATCCAGGTACTTATGTCAGACAACACCTTATTTACGTTTTCTATTTAGTTTACAATTCGAGCACCAACCCTGTTCTGATAGTATAGGTGAAGTTCAAATCCTCATCGACAAAAGGTTCCGCGCCCAAGAAATATGTTCGCCCCCTGATTGTCTTTCGTAGCAGAGAAACACTCACCCCGCCGGAAAAACTTGTCTCACGTTCCGGAATCACAGAGCGATCCTCCTCGGAAGAAGGACTCAGGTCGATTATGGTGTAACGATAACTTCGATACGCCCCTGAAACACCAATCCTCAGGTCCCAAAAATCACCAAGCCCGATGTCCCGCAGCACATGAAGCCGCAGGTCATATCCGTGGCCCTCCTTTCCCAGATCCAGGCTCTCATAATACGAGCTGTCGACAAAGGAGTAGCCGTAGGCACCTGACAACTCTATCGAGAAGGGGGCAAAGTTTTCCTGTTTGGCCAACATGAGTCCGTAGATAATACCTATACTGGTTTCTGTCGCTGAGCGGGATTCAATCTCCGAAAGCACGATATTGAATTCCGTACCCACATCGAGTATGCCGCCTATTGAGTATCCGATCCTGCCACCGGCCTTACGCAGACTTCCGTCATCGTTCAGCGATGTCTGTACATCAAACAAAGCTGCATTAATTCCGCTCCTGGTAAAACTGCTTTGAGCGCATACCGAAGCGCTGATTCCCAGAAGCAGCAGAGAAAGGAAACACATTTTTTGGTGAGCTGTTTTTTTGAACATTGCACCATTTCCCTTTTTACAGCACGTTTTCAACAAGCTGCGGAGTCATATGCAGGTATGCTGTAGTCCTTCGCTTCTGTTCGATATCTGCGTAAACTCGATCCAGCTGTTCAAGATTTATACCGGCGGCGAAAGCAACCTGGTCCCGGGGAATGCCCTTGTTTTTTCCGTACAGACACAGGTCCATCTTTTCGTAGGAGAGGGAAAAATAAAACTCCTCCTGAGACTGAGGCAGGGAATAGGTATCGGTGGTCGGCGGTCTGCTGCGAATTTCCTCCGGTACGCCGAGGTACTCCGCAAGCTGATACACCTGGCTCTTGTATAGGTGAGCTATGGGTTTTATGTCCGCCGCTCCGTCGCCAAGTTTTACAAAAAAACCCTGGTCGTATTCCAGGCGGTTCGGGGTACCGGTAACCGCGTAATTCAGGCGGTCGGCATGGTAGTACTCAAACATCTTGCGTACCCGCTGCTTGAAGTTTGTTGCCGCAACAATCTCCAGGTAGGATTTGTGGTCAAGGCGCTTTTTTATCTCCCTGCACTCCGGGGAGACTGCTACCAGAGAAAACAGCCGCAACTGGCCACTTTCCAGAACTCCGGGAAGTACTATCTTTGCCCGCCACCCCGCAGCGTATTCCGGAATAAGTCTGCGAAAGGCTGTCTCCTGTCGGGAGTAGCAGCCCAGGGATTTCAGAACTTCCGTAATATCCTGATGAACCGCCTCAATGCCGAAGTGCTCCGCAACGCCCCTGCTTAATTCCAGGGTGTCCTCCGAGGAATGTTGCTCCGGCATCTGCAGACCAAGGACCTTCTCAGGTCCCAGGGCCCGGACACACAGGGCTGCGACGGTACTGCTGTCTATACCTCCGGAAAGGGCCACCACCGCTCCCTGCCGCTTCATTTTAAAGGCGATGGTTTCCCGTATCCACCTGCAGATGCGTTCAGTCTCCGACGCCGCGTCGATTTTCAGACTCTTCCGGTTAAATACAGTCTCAGCGGTTCGCACTGTCCTCTCCATTCAGCTTTCTCAGTACAAAGGCGTCTACCGCGTTTACCGAATCCAGGTTTTCCGGGATCAGTTCGTCATCTTCTATATTTATTGTGTAGGTTTCCTCCAGATAACTGATCAATTCAAGAATTCCGGTGGAGTCTATAATCCCCTTTTCCAGAAAAGAGTCAGCGTCATCAAACTTCAGACTCCCCTGGCCGAACAGAAAATTGGAGACAATGAATCCTTTAAGGGCGGTCTTGACCTCATTAGATTTAACCACGGTATCTGACATTTATAATCTCCCTCTTTTTGCTAAACTCATTCATATACCTTTTGATCATTGAAAAGACGGCGTGCGACACTGGCGCCGACCATTGATATTATCGCCGGCAGGGTCAGGAAAATGATTTTCAGGTCCAGTCCAAGGGTCATTTTCCGGGAATAGGCAATATCCAGAGCAATCATTTCCCGGAAGGTCAGCTTGTTCTTGCCGCTCACCTGCCACAGTCCGGTCAGGCCGGGGACAATATTGAAGCGGTGGGCGTGCCAGCGAAGGTAGCTTTCTGCTTCGTAGGGAATACAGGGTCTGGGACCTACAAGGCTCATCTGGCCTCGTAAAATGTTTATAAGCTGGGGCAGTTCGTCTATACAGGCCTTTCGCAGTACCCGACCACCGGGAATAATCCTCGGGTCCTGTTCATCCAGTTTTTCCATGGGTACGTCGCTGCGGGTTATAAAGTTTGTGGCGTGCTGGGAGTGAATGCCCTGATCGTTGTTGACATGCATGGTCCGGAACTTCAGAAAGGTAAAGTTCTGTCCCTTATACCCTACCCGCACGGACTTGTAGAAAACAGGACCCGGAGAAACCGCTTTAATATAGAGCGCCACCAGCACAAGAAGCGGCGCAAGAACAACAAGACCAAACAGGGACCCGAAGATATCGAGCAGACGCTTCCATGCCGGCATGTTTCTGCTCAATCTTCTGATTAAACGTGTGTCGATTCGCAGCTTGTTGTTATGATAGATTCCGGCTTTATCAGCATTGTTCCCGTTTTCATCGCGGTGTTTTTCATCGGGATACCGGAATATCTCCAGTGCATAGTATGGATAGGTACCGTTCTGGTATCGGGAAGCAAGAATATCCCTGACTTTTTTAGCGAACAGATTTGCCCCTTCAATCTCTGTCGCGGTAAGCAGCACACAGAGGCTTGTATCGTCGTACCAGCCAAGATGATCGATAAGGCGGGTACAGTTTTTCAACACCTCAATAAGACTTTTTATCTTATCCGCACCCCCTTTTTCTTCAGGGGTCAACAGCATTCCGGAGAAACAGCCGCCCTCCCGGTCTACCCTGCTGCGTTCATACTGCAGTATCCGGTTCATTGCATCTTGTGAATAGATTCCGTATTTTCCCAGGTCTTTGGTTAACGACGGACTCCACAAGGTTCCTACTTTTACTTTTCTCATACTAATGCCCCCCTTTCAGGCATCTTCTTTTACATTCTCTGCCGGGGGAATGTCGCTGTCTCCCATGCTCGGCAGAATGGAATAACGCTTGTCGAAGCTGATTCCAACTCCCCCCTGCTCAGTCCGGATAACCTCTCCTCTTACCTTTACACAAACTTTTTCGTGAAGTTTGAAAAACTCCTGAAGTTTGTTTATGGAGAGGTAAAGTTCGATCTCCACCCGGCGTCCCAGTTCAAGGGGCTGCTTCATCTTCAAAAAAGTACCTTGAGATGAGACGTCCCGGGTGTAGGCGTGAAACCCCTTTAACCCGCGGTGACTGTCTGCAACCTTCACCGTTGCAGGAACGACAAGATCGTATCTCGTCATACCACGTTTTTCTTCCATTACTTTCTACCGTTTTCATAATTGTACGGCTCTGGTAAACGGGATGTAAATAATGCGGACTCATGATTTTTTAAAGAAAAAGCGGGTACTCTTTTTACATATCAGGTATTAGTATTTTTATAGAGAGGTAACCATTGCGCACTAGTCACGTTTTATAAATTTCTCGCTGCCCAGAGGGCAGCCTGAAGTCGGTTGGAGACCTGGATCTTTTTATAGATATTGTACATGTGGGTCTTAACGGTGTTCACGCTTATGCATAATCTGTCGCTTATCTCCTCATTACAGACCCCGGCACTCATCAGGGAAAGGATCTGCTGTTCCCGCTGGGTCAGCTGAACACTCTGACCTGCATCTTTCTTGTGGCCCTCGACATGGTTCATTATATACCGCAGCAGTATCTGGCGACTGATCCAAACCTCTCCTTCAAAGATTGCGTTTACCCCTTTAAGAAAGAGCTCCATGCTGTCGTCGGTGTAAAAAAAACCGCGAACCCTCTTGGTAAGGGCCTTTACTTCGGATTCGGAATAGTCCGAGAGATTGTAAAATGCTATCAGATGGTCATTTAGCAGCGGATTATCAATTATAGTTCTTGTCATTGCCTCGATATCCGCGTCCTTGCAGTCAACAAGAAACAGAAAACTGACATCCTTGGAGGATAGGATATCCGGTCGTAACTCTGAACCGTCAGGAAACTTATTCAGGGAATGACTGTAGATCGTACAGTCGACATCAAGTTCTTTATTGATCGAATAAACCAGCATCTGGTTACTGAGATTGTCAGCGCTTATCAGGACAATTATTCGGCCGCCCGGACTATCCATTCTGAAACACCTTATTAAAAGACTACATTGTTAAAAGCATCATTGTTGTATAGTAATGATAATATACACAATGTAAATAGTAAAGAGGACTAATAGCTTTGAACTACTATTTAGTAATTCGTCTTGCAAATCTGCCTAGTCCTTCTGTGTAAAAAATTGAATTGCCTTCTTTTCCATGATTCCCATAGTTGAACAGGTTCTGCTTTTTGCTTACCATTCTTCTTATGGTCAGGATACTTATCTCTGCCGTGGATTCACACCTTCCCGAAAGCCGGTTGGGTATAGATATACTCTCGCGTCTGCCCCAGGAAACAGTTGGCCACATTCGGGAACAGAGAAACAGGAAGGATATATCCCGGTCCCTGGCGGCCTATTCCCTGCTTTTTCAATTTCTGGATTCCCTGGGCATTGATCCCGGAGATGTCCTTCTTAAGAACGGACCTCATGGAAAACCTGAACTTCAAAAACCCGAAGGCGTATTCTTCAATTGTTCTCATTCAGGGGAGTGGGCCATTTGCGGTGTGAGCAGATATCCTGTAGGAGTGGACATGGAAGAAATCAGCTTTCCTATTGATGATTCTGTATATGTGTATCTACATCCAAAAGAGCGTGAGTATCTCGAGAGTTACCCGAAGGAGCTGCGAAATGAGAAGTTCATAGGGCTCTGGACCTATAAAGAGGCCTATCTCAAAGCCCTGGGCTGCGGGCTTTTACGGGATCCCGCTTCTTTCGCGATTGTCTCATCCTGTCAGGGAAAAATGCGTGTGGAAGATCCCTCCTGTCCTCATGGTACTACTCCCCTGATAATGCAGAAGCATGACCTCCCCGGCTTCTCTGTGGCGGCCTGCCTTCTTTTTCCGGATGCAGGACTGAGAGAATGATCCGTATCAGCGGACTGGATATGAGCTTTCCCGTTCCAAGACGTTACAGGGAGTATCTGTTGACCCCCTTTCGGGGTCCCCGGATGTCTATAGCCTTAAAAGGTGTAAACCTGGAAATTCGCCCCGGAGAACGGGTCGGATTTCTCGGTCCCAACGGAGCAGGAAAAACAACTCTCCTCAAACTTGTTGCCGGCCTGCTTCTGCCCGGATCCGGTTCTGTGGTAATAGACGGCGCAGATACGATACGAGAGAACAACAGGGCGAGGAAGAGCAGTTCCCTGGTCATGAACGAGGAACGCAGCTTCTACTGGCGGCTGACGGGCCGGCAGAACCTGGAGTTCTTCGGCGCCCTGGAGAATCTTTCCGGGCAGAGACTGAAAACAAGGATACAGGAACTTCTCGATCTGGTTGGTCTTGGCGGATCGGCAGACAAGAGGGTGGGAACCTATTCCAGCGGCATGAAGCAGCGCCTTGCTATCGCCCGGGGGCTCCTCTCCGACCCTGAAATTCTTATCCTCGACGAACCTTCCAGAGCACTTGACCCTGAAGCGGCGGAGGAACTGATCAGTCTGGTCCTTACCACCCTGCACCGGGACCTGTCGAAAACTCTGCTGATAGCAACGCACCGTCTGGATGAGGCAAGGATTTTATGCGACCGTCTTTGCGTCCTCAGCCGCGGATCACTTACCGCTGATACAGACCTGGAGGCGGTACTGCAGAATTGGGGAAATCTTCTTGATTTCTACCAGGAGAAGGTCCGTTTATGAACTGCCCTGCAGCTCTCCATAAAGCCTGGGCTTTTTTAAAACGGGATTTTCTTATCGCCAGCAGTTACCAGCTAAACTTTGTCCTGACCTCCCTGAACTCCCTTTTTATCCTGACTCTCCTCTACTTTATAGGTGGCATGATCGATTCCGGTTCCCTTGGACTTGAACAGTACGGCGGAGACTACTTTGCCTTTGTACTTATAGGTTATAGTTTCTATCAGTATTTTCAGCTGGCCCTGACCAGCTTTTCCTCCGCCATACAGAGGGAACAGCTTACCGGCTGTCTGGAGTCCATGCTGGGAACTCAGACTGCGCCGGAAACGAGCATCCTGCTGTCTTCTCTCTACAGCCTGCTCTCCTCGCTGGTGCATCTTGGGCTAATCTTCCTTGTGGGAAGTCTGGTTTTCAGGGTAAATCTCGGTGAGGCTAATATTCCGCTGGTACTGGTAACCTTTCTTCTTACAGTCCTTGTATTTGTCAGTTTTGGAATCCTTTCGGCCTCCTTCGTGCTGGTCCTGAAAAAAGGAGACCCCCTTACCTGGCTGATAACCACGCTGAACTTTATCCTCGGCGGGGCATTCTTCCCGCTGGAACAGATGCCGGAGTGGATGATGGATATCGCCCGTTTTGTACCTGTAACCTACGCACTGGACGTCCTGCGGCAGGGTTTGATAAACGGCGCAGGCTTCGCCGGGGTGTGGAGGTCTCTCACGAGTCTTGCCGGGATCGGCCTACTGCTTTTTCCCGCGAGCCTTCTGATCTTCAACAGGGCGGTACGAAAGGCCCGCAGAGAGGGAACTCTTATCCTCTATTGAGGTCCCCGTCCCGGATTTCTGTATCGCTTCCATCCAGAATACTCCGTATCTCCCTTCCCAGTTCGGCTCCGTATTCGGTAATTCTGCTTATGTGATTCCCCGGCACCTTTTTTATTATCAGTTCCCGCGGTCCCCTGTTTCTGTTTTTTCCACTGGAGCACAACCATCCGAGATTGCTCAGATAACGCGAGTCCTCCTCGTTGATCAGAAGATGGGCCGT
The DNA here is from genome assembly GCA_964554875.1 of uncultured Spirochaetaceae bacterium. Classification (GTDB taxonomy): domain Bacteria; phylum Spirochaetota; class Spirochaetia; order JC444; family Marispirochaetaceae; genus Marispirochaeta. The sequence continues at coordinate 8,243 of CAZKQJ010000047.1, forward strand.
GCCGTTAAAGCGCGGGAACAGATAACGGTAAACCAGACGGCTGTAGTGCTGCTCCACCCTTCTGAACCTGCTCACGGTTTTTTCCTGATCCGTTCGGGGGAAGACCGACCTGTATCTGAAGCGGAGGAACGAGCAAATCCGACCCGGGGTTTCCAGCGGATTCCCCAGAGTACTATGGACTGCATGCTCCAGCTTGTGCCTGATTCTTCCTGCTCTATTGAATAGCTGATATCGAAGTCTCCGCAGACGGCTGGGATATTCGGTGTCCAGCATCAGCAGGCAGACCTCTTCATGGTCCTGCACAAGTCTGCGAGCCATCTCGTAAGCGACAACTCCACCTATGCACTCGCCGACAAGCCAGTATGGTCCTGTGGGCCGCAGGGTTCTGAGCTGTTCCAGGTATTCCGAGGCCATCTCCTCTATACCGCTGTACTGCGGTGCGGGATGCATAAGTCCCCTGGGTCGCAGGCCGTATACCGGTTGATTACTCCCTAGATGGGGCACAAGACTGCTTAAAAACCTGTACAGTCCGTCCTCCTGGGCATAAACGCCTGCAATTATGAAGAGGGGCGGCAGGCTGCCGTAACGCTGCATTACAAAGAGAACGTCATTCTCCACCGGGCTTTCGTTCCCCTTACCGCATAATTCTTCCACCCGCCTGGATATACCCCGGACCGTCGGTTGGGAAAAAAAGAGCCTCAGGGGCAGCTCTATGCCAAACTCTCTGCGAAGAGCGGCAACCATGGCAACAGCCAGAAGGGAGTGCCCCCCCAGGGAAAAGAAATCGTCGTCCGGTCCAAAAGCCCCGGCTTTCAGCAGCTGCTGCCAAACTGCGTAGACCTTTCGCTCTGTTTCAGAGAGAGGAACCTGATCCTCCGCTCCTGCACGGTCGCAGGATATGCCCGCTGCCGTAAGGGGCAGTTTCAGTCGGTCGATCTTTCCATTTTCCGTCAGCGGGAAGGATTCCATGGGAATCCAGACTGCTGGAATCATGTAGCCGGGAAGCATCTCCGCGAGATAATCTCGCAGGGATAGGGGAGCGGGAAGTCCTTCTTGCTGAGACACAGGGATGCAGTAGGCCGCCAGACGTGAATCGCCTGGCCCGTACTCGAGGATTCTACAGACCGCCTGGGATATTCCGGGATGGCAGGAAAGCCGGTTTTCCACCTCCCCCAATTCAATTCGATGACCGTTCAGCTTGATCTGATTATCCCTGCGTCCCAGGCAAACCAGTGTTCCGTCGGGCAGCACCCGCGCCAGGTCGCCGGTGCGGTACAGATACTCTCCCTCTGAAAAGGGATGAGGGACGAAGACCTCACGGGTCAGGGCCTGCCGCTTTCGATATCCCAGGGCGAGTCCCGCGCCTCCGATGTAGAGTTCACCCCGGACTCCGTCCGGCACGGGCCGCATCAGCTCATCCAGAAGGTACACCGCGGTATTTGCAACGGGCCGTCCCACTGGAACAGGATTGGCGCCGGGGTAAAGCCGCTGCACTGTTGACCAGACCGTAGTTTCCGTCGGACCGTACATGTTCCAGAGACTTTCCGAGGCTGCAAGCAGGGGATCGAGAAGGTCGGGAGGAAAGGCCTCCCCGCCGCAGAGCAGGGTCTTTAAAGGGCCCTTCCAGCCTGCCTCCAGCAGCATTCTCCAGGTGCCGGGGGTCGCCTGCATAACGGTGATATCTGGATCTGCCAGAGCCTCCTTAAGCCGCACAGGATCCACTGCTGTTTCCCTGTCGGCCAGAACAAGGCTTCCCCCGGCAAAGAGGGGCAGGTAAATTTCCAGGCCTGAGATATCAAAGGAGACGGGAGTAACAGCAAGCAGTGCATCATCTCGGGAAAAACCCGGAGACTCGGACATGGAGAAAAGAAAATTAACGAAGGCCCGGTTTGGGATCTCCACACCTTTGGGATCTCCTGTTGATCCGGAGGTATAGAGCACATATAAAAGACGTTCAGGATCATGAGACAAAACGGGCGGAGATGTATGGAAATCAGGCAACAGGGTTTCCAGCCCTTCCCATTCAAGAACTGTTCCGCCGTCGAAACTGAGTCTCGCGGCAAGGGCACTCTCGGTCAGAAGGCAATCCGCCCCTGACTGCCTCAGCATAAACTCAATCCGGGCGTCAGGGTATCCCGGATCCAGCGGCAGATACGCTGCCCCCGCGGCGGCTATTCCCAGAAGACTGATAACAAGCCGGGTAGATCGCTGCATATAAAGCCCCACCAGGGACCCTTCACCGATTTTTCTGCTCCGCAGGAGATTGGCCAGCCTTCCTGCGGTTGAAAAGAGTTCCCTGTAGAAAATATGTTCGGTGCCGCTTATCAGGGCTGTTGCGTCGGGGAACTCCACCGCCCGGCTGAACAGAAAATCCGTAAGGGGCACTTCAAGCGGGTAGTCACGCCAGGTATTGTTACGTCGGAAAAGGACTTTCTCCAAGTCAAGACGACTCATGAGGGGCATGTCAGCTATGGGTTTTTCAGGATTCTCGAGGACGGCCCCGAGAAGAGTCCGGTACATCTGGAGATATCTCTCCCCCGTCTCACGCATAATCAGATCTTCGTTGTACTGGAGCAGGATTTCTCCGCTTAATTCGAGATCGACGCTCAGGCTCAGGTCGAATTGCACTCCGGCATGCCCAAGGGGAAAAATCTCCCATTCAAAATCATTTCCGAAAGGGACTTCCTGGGGGGTGTTCACCATGTTGAAGAGAACCTGGGTCAGGGGTAGCCTGCTGATATCCCTTTCGGGGTTAAGGGCGCCCACCAGTTTTTCAAAAGGGTAGTCCTGATGTTCAAAGGCTTCCAGGATCGTTTCGCGGACTCTGACAAGACAGTCCGAAAAACGTTGTTGCTCATCCACGGAAATCGCTACTGCCAGGGTATTTACAAAGGTCCCGATCAGCTCCTCGAAAGCCGGATGCATCCGGTTCGCCACGGGGGTTCCGATGGGAATCTCATGACTCCCGCTGAGCCGCTTCAGCAGAACAGCGAATACTGCAAGCAACAGCATATAGGGAGAAACGTTCAGTTCCAGAGAACGTTCCCTGATTCTCCTCTCCTCGGTTTCGGTCAGGGCAACCCGTATGGCGCCTCCCCGATACGTCTGTACAGGCGGCCGGGGGTGGTCCGTCGGAAGCTCTAGTACAGGAACGGACTGCAGTGAGTTTTTCCAGAACCGCAGGTCTTCATCACGATGGTGATCCGCAAACTCCTCCCGCTGCCAGGCGATATAATCCCGGTACTGTAATTTTGGGGGAGCGGGAACTTCACCACGATACAGGGCTGTCAGCTCCCGGGAAATTATTCCCAGGGACCACTGGTCTCCGATTATATGGTGAAGACACAGAATCAGTATGTGGTCGTCATTGTCCAGCCGCAGTACCTGGATTCTGATCAAGGGCCCCTGCTGTATGTTAAAGGGACGGGAAGCCTGGGTCTCCGCAATGCTTCTTGCCAGAGAGATTCTTACGTCCGGCACCGCATAGGAGAGGTCGGTGACGGAAAAGTTCATAATGGGAGCAGGGTGTACAATCTGGAAGGGAGTCCCCTCCCTGTCGTGAAAGGTGGTCCGCAGGATTTCATGCCGCTCCAGAAGTCTACGAAAAGCTTTGTGCAGTTTTTCTGGCCCAAAGGATCCCCGAAGACGCAGGCTGACGGATATGTTGTACGCAGCACTTTCCGGCTCAAGCTGATGAATGAACCACATCCTTTCCTGGGAAAAGGAGAGCGGAAATCTTTCCCCCGACGGCATACTCGCCGACCGGGGTATATGGGTCTGTTCCGGCGTACGTCGTTCAGTATCGATTATTTTCGCCAGGGCCCGGATTGTCTTTACCTGAAAAAGTGTCCCCAGGGGAAGGCGAACCAGAAAACTGTCCGCTACCCGGGTCATAACCTGGGTAGCCCGCAGGGAGTGTCCGCCGAGGGAAAAGAAATCATCATCTATCCCGATCCTTTCGCAGTTCAGGACGGACTCCCAGATTTCAACCAGCCTTTTTTCGGTCAGTGTACAGGGAACAGCATAGGAAGCAGCATCCTTCGGCGTCTGCAGGGAATCCGGAAACGGCGGGGATGATTCGACATGCGGTATACCTGGCAGGCGGAGCAGGTCTTCAATCCCGGTATCCGGAGATTCAACGGTAAGCTCCAGGATACTTTTCATAAAAACGGCCAGGGTCTCAACGGTTGTCGTATCCCAGAGTTTATCCGGATACCTCAGTTCCAGATAACTGAATCCGGTCCCTTCGCACAGTTCCAGGCTGAGCTGCCTGGGGGATCCTGTCTGGCGCAGATCCAGCAACTGCAGAGGAGAATCCTTGACTTCCCCGGAGGAGAGTCCCCGGGGAAGTCGCACCATTCCGCAGAAAGCCTCTGTAAAAGGCGCCGCACCGTGGGGTCCGGGAACAGCGGAGGCCTCCGCCACAAGAAGAAAGGGATAGTTCTGCCATTCCAGAGCCCTGTGCAGCTTTATTCGTACCGCATCAAGAAGATCCCTGAAGGACTCGAGACCGCCAAGATTCACCCGGATAATTGCGGGATTTACAAAATGTCCGAACACACTATAAAAGCCCCTCTGCTGGCGTCCGTGGAGGGGAACCAGAACCGGGATATCCTCTCTTCCGGAATAAGCAGAGAGAAGACAGCAATACGCGGCGAGGACAAACTCGAAGGGGGTAAACTCCCCTCTTGCAGGCAGAGAAACGGGAATCCTCCGGGTTCCAACACCTGTTTTCAAGCTTTCCCGGACATCTGCAACCGTACCGAGTCCCCGCAGCGGTACAAGATTTTGAAGTTCGTTTTTCCAGTATTCTGCTCCCCGGCGACCGTCGGGTCCGGAAATCCATTCCTCCTGGAAGCGGATAAAATCACCATAGGACCGAATCAAAGGCGGGAGCTCCCTTTCTTCAAAATAGAGGGCTTTGAAATCCCTGAGAAGGATACCGAAAGACCAGGCATCCCCTGCCAAATGATGCCAGGTAAGCAGAAGATCAGATGACTCATTCCCGGAGAACAGGGTAACCCGGAAAAGGGGTCCGTCTTCCAGGGAAAGCTGCCGTAAAACCTCTGACTCCCACTCCTCACCTTCGACACATATTCTGATACCGGGATAATCGCAGTAATGCTGAACGACCGAGGGTCCGTCCGTATCTATCCGCATCAGGAGTTGAGGATGCCGTTCGGCAAGGGTTCTCATGGTTAGATCGAGTTTCGCAGGAGAAAAGGGAACCCTGGAACGAATCCGGGCGAAAAGACGATACGAATCGTCCCCGGGCCTGTGCAGAGTCTCATACCAGAGGGACAGCTGGGCATAGGATAGACTGTCTTTTTTTTCCCTGAAGGAGGTTTTCACTTTTTCTCCTGCCGGTCGGTTACAACCGGCTGCTTTTATTAGATGAGGCGCTTTTTAAATCGAGGATTTTTTAAAACGCCGGGCCCTGACAATATAGAATAGTAGTACAATCGGGTCATTTCTTCAATCAGCTTCTTCAGATTTACAGCTGTCGCAGCACCCATCCAGAAAATCCTTCCAAACAGCGCAGCCTGTGGTATAGTTCTGTATGTACCTGAAAGTCAACATGGAAATTGGAAAAACCGATGGATAAAACTGCCATAGACAACATAATTTCGGAACTCAGAGAGATGCAGAAAAGCAGGGACTGTCCCGAAATTGACCTGCTGGAAACAGCCATGTTCCTGGAGGATGTCTTCGGTATAAGCCTTGACGAATCGGAGATAGACACATCACTTCTTGGCCATAGAGCCGATCTGAGCGCCTTTATATCCTGTAAACTGGGGGACTCCTGATATGTGCGGAATCTGCGGTATCTTCGACACCTCCGGCAGCCCCGTGCGGCGGGAAACCCTGGATGCCATGACATACTCCCTGCGGCACCGCGGACCGGAGGCCCGGGGCATCTGGCAGGAGAGGGGCATCGGACTCGGTCATGCCCGGCTCTCCATTATCGACCTGGCCACCGGCGACCAGCCCATGAGCAACGAGGACGCTTCCCTCTGGATCAGTTTTAACGGCGAAGTTTTCAATTATCTGGAGCTGCGGGACGAGCTTATCGCCCGGGGACACATCTTCAAAACCACGAGCGATACGGAGGTCATACTTCACGGCTATGAAGAGTACGGGACCGATTTCTTCCGCCGGATGAACGGCCAGTGGGCCCTGGCGCTGTGGAACACCGGCAGGAGGGAGCTCCTTCTCTGCCGGGACAGGGTGGGCATTGCTCCTCTTTTTTTTACCAGCGTCTCAAGCAAAGGGGGCAGGCGCATCCTCTTTGCTTCGGAACCGAAGGCCCTTTTCCGCGATCCCGGAGTTCCCCGGGAGCTCGATCCACGGGGTCTGGCGGAAAGTTTTACCTTCTGGACCACCGTAGCGCCCCGGAGTGTTTTCAAGGGTATCCGGGAGCTCCCGCCGGGAAGGTGGATACGCTTTACTGAAGGCTCCGAGCAGGAGGGTTCGTACTGGGAGCTCAGGTTCCCCCACCGCTCCGCCGAAACAGCAGGAAGCGCCGCCGAACATGCCCGGCACCTGCGTGAGACCCTGGTGGAAGCGACCCGGCTGCGCTTTACCCGCAGCGATGTGCCGGTGGCGGCCTACCTGTCCGGGGGCATCGACTCCTCGGTTACTACCGCCATTATCCGGAATTTTACCGATGCCAGGATAAAGACCTTCTCCCTCCGTTTCGCAGATGCCGAATTCGACGAGGGGGGCTACCAGGAGCTGATGGTTTCCCGCCTGGGGACCGATCACGAGGCTTTGAGGGTAACCAACAGGGACATCGGAGAGGTCTTTCCCGATGTCGTAGAACAGGCGGAAAAGCCCCTTCTGCGGACAGCCGCGGCCCCCATGTTTCTGCTCTCCCGCTTTGTCCGGGACTCGGGCTACAAGGTCGTTGTTACCGGAGAGGGCTCTGACGAGATGCTCGGAGGCTACGACATCTTCCGGGAAGCCCTGGTGCGCGACTTTATCGCCAGGGACCCGGAATCCGCCCTGCGCCCGGAGATTATCCGGCACCTCTACCCCTGGCTTCAGCGGAACCCGGCGGCGGCTCCGGCCTTCGCAAGGAGTTTCTTCAGCCAGTCCCTGGACCCGGCAGACCCGGCCCTCTCCCACAGGCCCCGCTGGCAGAGCGCCTCGGGGATCATGCGCCTTCTGAATCCGGATCTGCAAAATGAGTTCGAAGAATACCAGGCAGCGGATGATCTGCTTCAACGAATGCCCGAGGGTGCCGACGACTGGCATCCCCTCTCCCGGGCCCAGTGGCTCGAGATTACAACCCTGCTTGCAGGCTACCTGCTTGCCTCCCAGGGAGACAGAATGCTGATGGCCCACGGCGTGGAGGGGCGTTTTCCCTTCCTCGATCCGGATCTTGTCGATCTTGCGACGGCCCTGCCTCCGCGCTACAGGATCATGGGCCTGGATGAGAAGTACCTCCTTAAATACGCCTTTGCCGATCTCGTTCCGGAACAGATTCTCCGGCGGCCTAAGCAGCCCTACCGGGCGCCTGACGCGGGGAGCTTTTTTACCGATGAACCGGAATGGCTCAAGGAGATCATCGAGCCCCGGCAGCTGCGGACTTCCGGGGTCTTCAATCCCCAGGCGGTGGAAAGCCTGATGCAGAAGTGCCGCAGAAAGAAGGGTCAGGGAATGAGCAATTTCGACAATATGGCGGTTACCGCGGTTCTTTCTACCCTTCTGCTTCAGAGGCAGACAGCAGGGTCTTCATAATCTTTCCCGACGTGTTCTTCGGAAGGGCCTCTCTGAACTCAACCTGCTTCGGCAGTTTGAAGGCGCTCAAGTGAGGCTGTAAACGTCTGAGGACCTCCTGCTCATCAAGACCGGACGCTTCCTTCAGAACAACAAAGGCCTTTACCGCCTCCCCCAGCACCGGATCGGGGATGCCGATTACCGCGGCCTCCACCACCTCTTCCATCTCCATGAGCCGCTCTTCTATCTCCTTGGCACTGACCCGGAACCCCTTTACCTTGATGATGTCCTTTTTACGTCCCACGATAAAGATATAGCCGTCATCGTCAGCCCTGCCCAGGTCTCCGGTAAAGTAGAGGCCGTTTTTCAGAACCTCCGCCGTCCCTTCGGGATCCTTCCAGTAGCCCTTCATGATGTTCGATCCCCGGGCCACAATCTCCCCCTCTTCGCCAATGGGCAGAGGATTCCCCTCCTCATCGGCGACAAAAAGATCCACGTTGGGCACCGGCGTACCGATGGAGCCAATCTTGGTCTCCAGCATGGACGGATGCAGGTAGGAGAGCCGGGGGGCCGCCTCGGTTGCCCCGTACATGACCCAGAGTTCAGCGGGACTGACAGCTTCCTTTACCTCCTGTGCCAGGGAGACCGCCATATGCCCACCTGCCTGGGATACATAACGCAGGGAGGGAAAGCTCATCTTCTTCAGGGAAGAACGGCTTACAAGAATCGAGTAGGTCGAAGGAACCCCGGCAAAACCGGTCACCGAGGTATTCTGCATGGTTTTCAGTATCGTGTTGGGAAAGGTAAAGCGGTTGTCGATAACCAGGGAGCCCCCGACCATTATATGGGAAAGAAGCAGAGATTTTCCATAGATATAGGTGAAGGGAAGAATCACCATCATCCTGTCTTCCGGTGTAAGGCCGAAATACTCGACGATGGAGCGCATGTTGCTTACCAGGTTCAGATGGGTCAGCATGACCCCTTTGGGGATGCCCGTACTGCCCGAGGTGTAGACAATCTCCGCCAGGTCCAGGTCGATGCCCCATACCCCCGGGGGATCCGCCGGCCCGGATTCCATTATGGAGTTCAGATACACTGCATCCGACCTGTCGGAATCCTCTGAATCGCCGTTCAGAATTATCCTCTTCAGCTGACCGAGCTTTTCCCGGACAGCCTCATAGAGGTGCAGACGGTTCCCGTCGATAAACAGAACCTCGGCATCGGAATTGACAACCAGGTACTCCAGGTCCTCTGCCGTTATCTCCGTGTTCAGGCCCACCACAACTCCGCCGGCCTTGAGAATGCCGAAATAGGCGCAGACGAAGGCAAAAGAGTTCTCCAAGAGCAGTACCACCCGGTCTCCCCGCTTCAGATTCTCACTTATCAGAAAGCGGGCGATCCGGTTCGCCCTTTCTTCTATTTCCCGGTAGCTCATCCAGTTCTCTCTGAACCAGAGGGCCTCCTTGTCGGGATACCGCCTGCATGACTCTTCGAGTAATCTGTGTACCAGCATGGTTTACCTCTTTACTTCAGATTTCTGCCCGGTCAGGACCAGGGCGACGGCATAAGCATATTCACTGCAATGGGATATGGAGAGCAGGATCTCCGGCACCTGGTCCGGCGGGTACCTTTTCAGTATGGCCGGCGATAGCCTCACCAGGGGGGCATGGTCCGGGCCGGAGACGATCTCAATCTCCTTCCAGCTGAAGGGCCGGTCCCACTTCAGCCTCAGAGCCTTGAAAACCGCCTCCTTGGCCGCCCATCGGCCGGCGAAATGTACCGGCGGGTTGGCTTTTCCCAGACAATCCGATACTTCCGCAGGGGTAAAACAGCGTCTCATAAAGCGGTCACCCCCTCTGGTAAGCAGGGAGGCTATTCTCGGTATTGAAACGATATCGTTGCCCAGGGCGGAAATTCTCCGTTCCGTTAAAAGGGTATTCAGGGACAGTTCGGGCAGATTCCTGCAGATCGGCATACTTTTATCCATTTGTTCTTTCCATGGCCAGTATAAAACGGAAAGCCCCGATTGTCGATCAAAGCCTGGATCTTTCTAAAAGACTAGAAATGACTAGTACTTTTTTACTATCTTCTGTTTAGGTGTTTACATAATTTTTATTATATTTTTCACGTTCAGCCTGATTTTTTTTTATTACGCGCTATATTGTTCCCTGAGTAGTTTAATTCATAAAGTTCAACTTATTTAGTCATTAATTTTACTTTATAGATTTTCTCCATAGTTGACGGTAGACAGTACCACCAATACTGTGCCCCGATGCTTCATCAGAGCTGGTAACTCTGATGCGCTCGAGCTGTGCCCGAACTGTGGACCGGAGATTTTTTAATCGGGAGGGAATATCGATGAAATCCGGAAAGCTTCTTTTTATACTGATATCAATTTCTGCACTTATCATTGCCGCAGGCTGCGTAGAACCGGGAATGGAGATTGCATCCCCCTCTGTGCAGCCGGTTGAATCTTCTTTGACCCCCTATACCGTGGAAGGAGACTCCTTTACCCTGGCATGGAACCCTTCGGAATCCGAGGATCTTCTGGGATACAACGTCTATTACCGGCCCCACGAAACGGAGAACTGGCTCTTTCTTACCGATTCAGCTGAGGCCCAGCTGGAAATAAGCTCCGCCATGCTCCCCGGCGGGGATTATGAGTTCGCCGTCTCATCCTACACCGCCACGGAAGAGTCGGACCTCCACACATCTCTCGACGCAACAGCCAACCCGGATACCGGCTGGTACCTGGTCTGGAATCAGATCTAAACAGAACCGATAAAAATTTTCTTACCAATCCATTCTGACAGATACGCCCTGGTCTTGCAGATACTCCTTGATCTGACGGACAGTATAATCGCCGTAGTGAACCATGGAAGCGATCAGGGCGGCGTCGGCGACGCCTTTGGTAAAGACCTCTGCCAGGTGTTCCGGCTTCCCGGCACCGCCGGAGGCCACTACGGGAATATTGACGGCGGTGGAGATCATCCTGGTCAGGTTCAGCTCGTAGCCGTCCCGGGTACCGTCGGCATCGATGGAGTTCAGGACGATCTCTCCGGCTCCCAGCTGTTCGGCGGTCAGGGCCCATTCCAGGGCATCCAGATCCGTGGGGGTGCGGCCGCCGTTGATAACCACCCGGTAGCCTGACGGCATTTCGGCGTCCTTAAGGGCATCCATTCCCAGGACTATGCACTGGCGGCCAAAGAGTCCCGCCCCCTCTTCGATGATTCCAGGAAACTTGACCGCCTGGGAGTTTACGCTGACCTTCTCCGCCCCGGCCAGCAGGCAGGCCCGCATGTCCGAAGGCGAAGAGATTCCGCCCCCCACCGAAAAGGGGATGAATATCTGCTGGGCCACCCGTTCGACCACGTCTATCATTATGCCCCGTCCCTCGGAAGAGGCGGTAATATCGTAAAAGACGAGCTCGTCGACTCCGGCCTGATAATACTCCCTGGCCATCTGTACCGGATCGCCGATGTCGACGTTTCCCTTGAACTTGATACCCTTGGTGGTCTTGCCGTCCCGGACATCCAGGCAGACGATAATCCTTTTGCGATACATTCTAGTCAAGCCTCCCTTTCAGGAAATTCTCCAGCAGCTTGAGGCCGAAGCGCCCCGACTTTTCCGGATGAAACTGGGTTGCCACAATATTGTCCCTGGCGTAGATAGCGGAGAAGCGCTCGCCGTATTCACAGGTTCCGATCTCCAGGTTCCGGTCCGTCACATCCGGGTAGTAGGAATGGACAAAGTAGAAGGAGGCATCGTCGGGTACATCTGTGAAAATAGGATGATTCCGGTTCTGACTGACGCTGTTCCAGCCCATGTGAGGAATCTTCAGTCCCGGACCGCCCTTGAAGAGCCTGACCCTGCCGGGAATGAGACCAAGGCAGCTGGTATCCGCCTCTTCAGAGTGGTCCAGAAGAACCTGGCAGCCGATACAGATACCGAACAGGGGCTTACCCGCCTTGACGAAGTCCCTGATAGCCTGGTCAAGTCCACGATGCCGCAGGACCCGCATGGAGGATGAGGCCTCCCCCACCCCGGGAAAGACGATTCCGTCGCACTTCAGAATGGATTCGGGGTCCTCGTGGACGCTGAAGTCTGCCCCTATATAGCGCAGAGCGGTTTCCACACTCCGCAGGTTTCCCGCTTCATAGTCAATTACACCGATTTTCACAGTCAGCTCCTTTGTACTTTATGAGCCGATTCGACCCCCGGCCTGAAGATCAACATACTCAGTGAGCAGCTTCTCTATACTGCCGGGGTTCAGGCGGATGCCGCTGATCTGCACGTCCGCCCCCTCTATCCGGGAACTCAAGGTCCGCCGGTCAAAATCCGGATCCAGGCCTTTCATAAAGCCCCACAGCAGGAGCTTCGCGAGAGGAAGCGCGGTCCTTGCCTGGCGTTCTTCCTCAAAGCGCCATGTGAAGCCAAGCTCCAGGTCCTCCTGCCTCCAGGTACCGACTATACGACATTCTCCCCCCAGGGGCAATCTTGAAGAAAGATTTTTCATTTCGGGGATAAAGATGACAAGATCATTCTCCCGGACAAGCCCCCTTTCGAAGCGATCTTCCCAGGTCCTGAGGATTCGGTCTGTTCCCAGGCTGCTGAACAGAAGCGCCCCGCCTTCTGGAAGGCTTACCCGGGCTGTCCCGTCCTTCAAGGTCCAGGTATCAGGGCTGCGGCCCGTAAGCTGCCAGCTCCGGCTGAAGCCCAGAGCCAGGGAGGTCCTGAAGCGGGGAAAATTCCCCTCCAGCAGCAGTTCCGCAGCGCCGTCGTCGAAAAAGGAGAGATTGAGCTCCTCAGTCCGCTCCAGAATCCCCGCCATATCCTTCCCATAGAGGCGGAATATGGAGTCTTCGAGACTGACGGGGAGGGACCGGGCATGCAGGGAGGCCGTCAGGACGGCTTCCGGGGGAAGAGGGGCAACATAGGCAGAGACATCCCTGGGAACACTTCGACAGCCCGCCAAAAAAAGCAGTGCCGTAATGAGCACGGCACTGCTTGGGACTAAACCTTTTCCAGGTCGATAAGACATGTGGTCTCGCCGCACTCCACGCTGGTACCGTCGGAGATCTCCCCCCAGGAGAACTCCTCCGCCAGGGTCTCTTCAGTAAGGTAGTCCTTGAAGTCCTGTACCGAAGCCTGCACCTTCTCGTCGCCGAAAAGGGTCAGCCGGATCCGGTCAGTTACCTCCAGGCCTGACTCCTTGCGCAGGTTCTGAACTCCCCGCACGATATCCCGGACAAGGCCTTCCCGTTCCAGCTCTTCGGTAATCTCCGGGTCCAGAGCAACGGTCAGGGAGCCTTCGTTGAGTACCTTGAGGCCGGACTTCTCGGTCCGCTGAATGATAATGCTATCTTCGGTTATTTCGATTGGGCTTCCGTCCACGTCTATGGAGAGGGTGGCCCCCTCCAGAACAGACTGGATTTCCCGCATGGAGAGTTCCTGGATCTTCGCGGCGGCGCTCTTCATCATCTTTCCGAGGCTCTTACCCAGGACCTTGAAGTTTGCCTTGGCGCTGTACTCCACCAGGTCTTCCTCGTTCTCCCGGTAGATAACCTCTTTGACGTTGAGCTCCTCCCGGATGATGTCTTCCATCTCGATCAGAACCTTACGTTCCGCCTCTTCCCGGGTTACCAGGTGAATCGCCTTTAAAGGCTGGCGGGTCTTCAGTGAGTGCATTGCCCGGAGGGCCCGTCCCATGGAAACCGCCTGACGGGTTACCTTCATCTTGAGCTCAAGCTCGTAATCCCGTTTGGACGCATCCGCCAGGGGATAGTCCGCAAGGTGAACTGAATCAGGCATATCCTTTGTCTTCAGGTTCTGGTAAATCTCCTCGGTAATGAAGGGGGTAAAGGGAGCGGCCACGTGAACCAGCTTCATCAGGACCTCAAAAAGGGTACCGTAGGCCTGCAGCTTGTCGCCGTCGTTTTCGCTCTTCCAGAAACGGCGCCGGGAACGGCGGATATACCAGTTGTTCAAGAGGTCGACAAACTCCACGATCGGTCCGATGGCCTTCTGCAGATCGTAGGCATCCAGATACCCGGTAACCTGTCCCACCAGGTTCTCGGTTTCGCTCAATATCCAGCGATCAAGAGGATTATCGGGATGCTCCGGAGCCCCTTCGGGCCTGATGCCGTCGATATTGGCGTAGGTGACAAAGAAGCTGTAGGCGTTCCAGATGGGAAGGATCACCCCTTTTAACACGTCCCGAACTCCGTCGTCGGAGAAACGCAGATCCTCCGCCCGGACAACCGCCGAATGCATCAGAAAGAGCCGCAGGGCGTCGGCGCCGAACTGGTCCATTACCTCCATGGGGTCGGAATAGTTCCTGAGGGACTTGGACATCTTTTTTCCGTCCGAGGCCAGGACAAGGCCGTTGACAACGACATTCTGAAACGCCGGCTTGTCAAAGAGCGCCGCCGCAAGGATTGTCAGGGTATAGAACCAGCCCCGGGTCTGATCGAGACCCTCGGAGACGAAGTTGGCGGGAAAATGGGATTCGAAAAACTCCTGGTCCTCGAAGGGGTAATGGTTCTGGGCGTAGGGCATGGCGCCGGATTCAAACCAGCAGTCCAGAACCTCCGGGACCCGGCGCATGGTACCTCCGCAGGAGCAGGGAAAGCTTATTTCGTCCACATAGTGCTTGTGCAGGTCCGTAACCTTGACGCCGGACTTCTCCTCCAGCTCGCCCCGGCTCTCGATGCATTGGATATCCTCGCAGGTATCACATTTCCAGACGGGGATGGGGTTTCCCCAGTAACGGTTCCGGGAGATGGCCCAGTCCCGGGCGCCCTCCAGCCACTTGCCGAAACGACCGTCCTTCAGGTGATCGGGTACCCAGTTGATCTGCTGGTTCGCGTTAAGCATACTCTGCTTGATCTTGCCGATATCCACGAACCAGGAGGAGATAGCCCGGTAAATAAGGGGACTGGAACAGCGCCAGCAGTGGGGATAGGAGTGGAGGTAGTTATCCCGCTTTATCAGCTTGCCCTCTTCCCGAAGGCGCTGGATGATCGCCTTGTCGGCGTCCTTTACGAAGGTTCCCTGAAAATCGCTGACCTCGGGGGTGAACTTGCACTCCCCGTCTACGGGACAGACCGTGGGGACATCGGTATTTTTCAAGACATTGTAGTCGTCTTCGCCAAACCCGGGGGCAGTGTGGACAATACCGGTACCGTCTTCAGTGGTAACATAGTCGGCGGTGTAGGTCTTGAAGGCGTCCCTGCTCTCCAGGTCGGCAAAATAGGGAAAGAGAGGTTCATATTCGATTCCCGTCAGGTCCCTGCCCTTCTTTGTCCAGACGATGGTGTACTCTTCTTCGTTCTTGTAGTAGGCGGAAAGCCTTTCGGCAGCAAGAATGTAGGAGTCGTCGCCATCGGCCACCTTTACGTAGTCGATATCCGGGCCCAGGGTAAGGGCCAGGTTGGACGGCAGGGTCCAGGGGGTTGTGGTCCAGGCAAGAAGATAGGAGTTCTCATCGCCCTTGATTTTAAAACGCACCGTTATGGCCGGATCGGTTACATCCTGGTAGCCCCCCAGGTTCAGCTCGTGGTTCGACAGTACCGTTGAACAGCGGGGACAGTAGGGCAGAATGTAGTGTCCTTCGTAGAGAAGACCTTTTTTCCAGAGCTGCTTTACAACCCACCAGATGGACTCCATGTAATCAGGTTCCATGGTTTTATAATCGTTTTCAAAATCCACCCAGCGGCCGGCCCGGGTCATGACGGTTTCCCACTCCTTTGTGTAGCGCAGCACGATGGAACGGCAGGATTCGTTGAATTTCGCGATTCCGAAATCCTCGATCTCCTTTTTTCCGGAGATACCGAGCTCTTTCTCCATCTCGTACTCCACCGGCAGACCATGGCAGTCCCAGCCGAAGCGGCGCTCCACCCTTTTTCCTTTCATGGTCTGATAGCGGGGAATGATATCTTTTATGGTACCCGGCACAAAATGGCCGAAGTGAGGCAGACCCGTTGCAAAGGGAGGCCCGTCGTAAAATGAGTAGTGTTCGCAGTCGCAGCGGTTCTCGATGGATTTCTTGAAGATGTCCTTTCCCTTCCAGAACTCGAGGATGGCTTCTTCCATTCTGGGAAAACTCACTTTCGGGTCCACGGGATTGTACACAGCTTGCGCTCCTTGGTAGGAATAATGTCGTTACAGGGTCGCAACATTCTAGAGAAAATGAAGTACCGCTGTCAAGGGAGCCCCGGTTTCACAGTGCGGATGAATCGCTAAGAAATAATGGCACCTCTAAAAACTACTCTTTTCCCCATATCCTGCGTCGTCAAGATTTCCCGC
>CAZKQJ010000048.1:0-4279 GCA_964554875.1 uncultured Spirochaetaceae bacterium
TCGCTCTGGACCGGCAAAGCCGTTCCTTCGCTTTCTACACGGTCGCCATCGGACATAAGTCCTCCGACTCCGCTCTTCATCGCTCAGAGCCGGCAAAGCCGTCACTTCGCTTTCTACACGGTCGCCATCGGGATCAGGTCCGTCGGCTTTGCTCTGCTTCGTTCAGGGTGCGTTCGTCTGTGTATTTTTCGTAATACTCCCGAACCTCCGTAAAGTCTATTTCCAGCACTTCCATGGTATGGAAAAGTTCCGGAAGGGTATGGAGAAGAAAGTTTTCCTTACGGGAGGCCAGAACCCTTTTCCGGGCCCCGGGACTTACAAAATAGCCCAGACCCCGCTGGTTGTAAATAATCCCCTCATCCTGAAGCTGCCCGTAGCTCCTGAGCACGGTATTGGGATTGACCTCCATGGTGGCTGCCATGTCCCTGACCGAGGGTATGCGCTCATCCTCCGGATACTTTCCGTTCAGGATCATGTCTCCCACATAATCCCGGATCTGCATGAAGATGCTTCGGGATTCGTCAAAGCGCATTCTTTACTTCCGCCTCCCGGACCCTCAGGTATGCGACAAGCCAGCAAAAGGGTGCCGTTAACCAGAGGTAGAGGGCCTTTACGAGCCTGAGGATCGCCTCCCCCGTCTCGAGGGTATTACCGAAAAAGCGGTCTCCGATGTTGATGCTCATATCAAACGAGAAGGCATCATCGAAATAGGAACCGAAGATAATTCTGGCGGCGATAAGGGATATAATCCCCAGGCCCATTGCAAGAATGCTGAGAAAGAGCACGGTCTTGAGAAACTGATGGCGGCGAAACCAGGCCCCTCCCGCAAAAAACAGGGACTGCAGAATAATATAGTGAAGAACCGACCGAAGCAGAAACGGTGACAGAGGATTGAATAGGGCCCGGAACTCCCCGATTACAAGGAAGCGCAGAAATTCGCCGACCAGAACGCCCGTAAAGAAAACCAGGTTGATGTACACCCACCAGCCCACGGAACTGACCAGAAGACGGGAGAGGAACTTCTCCTCCGTGGAGGCGGGCAGCATAAGCCAGTCGTGACAGGTGTCCCTGGAATGCATATTCCGGAATGCTCCGGCGGAGTTAAGGGCGCCCCCGGCAAAAAGAAACATGAGAAAAAGAGTATTCATATATTCGGGACCGCCGGCCTGGAATCCCGTCAGAAGAAGCAGTACCGCCACCGATCCGGCAATCGCCAGGGCGCTGAAAACAAGGGAGTGCAGTCGCATGAACTCTTCCCTCCTGACAAGAAGCAGAAAGCGTTCCGGATTGAAATACTCATTCATACCCGCTCCTCCCTTCGCACGGACTTCAGTATGGCGGAAACTTTTTCGCCGTTTTCTATGACCATATTAAAAAACACCTCCAGATCCACATGGGAGTCGTGCCCTTCACGGTTTCTGCGCACCACCGAATATCCTCCCGGGACTTTTTCAAAATAGAAGGCATCGTCAGGCAAAGGTTCCGCAGGCTCCAGACTCATACGAAATTCGGCCGCGATGGATTCAATGTTCCCGGCAAAGAGGATATGTCCCGAATCGAGGATGACCACAGGGTCAATCAGGTTCTCCATATCCCGTACCTGGTGGGTGGAAATCAGAATTGTCTGGTCTTCTCCCAGGGAGGATGCCGCCAGACGGCGGAACTGCCGCTTGGAAGGAATATCGAGTCCATTGGTGGGTTCATCCAGAATAAGAAGGCGAACCCCGGAAGCAAGGCCGAAGGCAAGCAGAAACTTCTTTTTCTGTCCCAGGGAAACCTGCGAAAGGGATCGAGCCGGATCTATCTGGAAGCCTTCGCAGAGGTCGAAAAAACGTTCCCTGTCAAAGCGGGGGTAAAACGGCGAGTTCAGTGCCAGGTACCGGGTTCCTGTCAGCCGGGGCACCGGGAACTCCTCAGGAAGAAAATAGATTTCCCGCAGCATTCCGGGCTGCCGCAGTCGGGGGTCAAAACCGAGGACCTCCAGGTCTCCACCGGACGGAAAAAGCTGCCCGGAAATCAAACGCAGCAGGGATGTTTTTCCCGCCCCGTTTTTTCCCAGGAGGCCGTAGATCATTCCCGGTTCCAGCTCAAGATTCAGGTCCCGGAAAAGCCCTTCCCCTGAATACCCGAAGGAGAGTTTTTCAATTTTCAGCATCCGCATTTTCTCCTTAGCAACTTAGTGTACTACCTTACTATAACAGTATAGCGCATGCTCATTCGTTCGTCAATGGTTTTTATCCAACCTTATCTTTTACGAGTTGCCACATACAGGCGATTTCCTTCCTTAACACCTTTAGGCAGGAGGCTTGGAACTGCTATTTCGAGGTCCGAGTAAAAACCAGGCGAAAATCTTTACCAATTTTAATCAAACTTACGATCACAACGAAAAACTCAAGTCTTCCAAGGAACATGGCAATAATTTGTGCCCAAAGAACTCCATCCGGCATGTTAGCTGATGTCACCCCCACAGAAAGACCGACAGTACCCAAGGCAGAAGCAAATTCGAAAAGAGAATCACTGAGACTATAACCATAAGAGCACAGAATCATTACTCCCAACCCATATACAAGTAGATATATAAAAGCAAACGCCGCTATCTGACGAAACCTGGAATCATCTGTAAAAACACGTCTGTTACCCTCCCATATTGGAATTGCTGTAACGGCGTTTCTTGGAGCAATATTCCGTTTAATTTCGGCCAACAACATTCTAAGAAGCAGATAGACCCGAAACTGTTTTATTCCACCAGCGGTGGAACAAGTACCACCACCAATTAACATCAGACTAATGAGGAGGAACATTCCAAAAGAGTTCCAATTGTCATAACTGACAGTTGAGAAACCCGTGGTCGTTAATGCGGTAACTGTTTCAAATATCGCAACCCTTATCGCTTTTTCAAAAGAAGGGTACAGACCTTTTGACGTAAGTAAAAAGACAGTCGCCGCAGCCAGAGGAAACAATACAGCCTGTATTCGAACCTCTCCATTCTTTAATACAAAACGGATTTTACCACGCCAAAGAAACCAGGCTGTTACAAAACTTAAATTTCCCAACAGCATCAATGGCAATGTAACAGCTTCAATACTGATAGAGTTCCAATATCCAATACTTTCGGGTCTGGTAGAGAAGCCACCTGTGGAGACAGCGGCAAATGCATGATTGACAGCATCAAAAGGAGACATTCCTGCCACCCAGTACGCTATAAACCCGGCACCAGCATATGCGGTATAAATAATTAGAACCAGTCGAGCTGATTGACGTACATGAGGCACGAGCTGGTCACTTCGCCCTTCGGCACTGGAGATACCGACTCCGGTAGGTCCTATTATTGCAGATACCATAATAATGGCCAGTCCAGCGCCTCCTGCCAGCTGGATAATGCTACGCCATAATAGAACAATCGGACTTGCAGCTGTAACGTCTACCACGGATAATCCTGTTGTGGTCCAACCGCTCATGGACTCAAAAATCGCCCTGGAAATCGGGAGGTCCTGTGCAGAAACAAAAGGCCAGGCAGAGAATAGAATGACCGTAATCCAGCTGACAAGAACAATAATACCGCCCTCTTGTACCGATAAGGCAGTAACGGACTTTGACTTGAATATCATCCACAAGAGACCTCCCAAAAACGCAAGGCTTCCCGCCGGAAAACAAAAAGAGAGAATATTCGTATACTCCGCTGGATTCGAAATCAGGATAAGAAGTGGGGTTAGCATGACCATGCTGGCCAAGATAAGAATCACACCTATAGAAGAGAGAATGGCTGCATAGCGTCTTTCTTGATATTCTTTCTCCCGCACAACTGTACTCTCCTTAGAATTAACTTCCCTCTCCGGTCATCACTTTCAAAGCTGTACCGTGGTTTTCTGGTAGTGTAATAATTACCACCCGATCACCTGACTGAAGATCATTACCTCCGCGAGGAACTATCGGGTGGTTGTCGCGAATGATAACTGCGATCACAGTGTTTTCAGGGAGATCCACGTTTTTCAACTGCTGACCAACAACAGGAGAATCCGCTTCTAAAATAACTTCTGTCACATTTACCTTGCCTTCTCCTACGGGCATTAGGTTCAGAATCTGATCCATAGAGGCTCGCTGCTCAATCAGGCTGCCAACAATTTGTGTTATAGAAAACGAAGCAACTCCCAGTTTCTCAAATATCTCAGTATTATCAGGATCATTTGCCAGAGCGATTGTTCTTGGAACCCCGTATTTCATTGAGGCCAACTGACAAATTACCAGATTATCCTGATCATTGGGGGTAATCGCCAATACA
>CAZKQJ010000048.1:4379-23639 GCA_964554875.1 uncultured Spirochaetaceae bacterium
ATGTCGGCAGCTACCGAAGTCGGGCAAATTGTGTCCACGCCCAATTGAGCATAAACTTCCTCTCGTTTTGGATCATAAACCCGGACTAAAACATGTGATACGTGGAAAATCTTCTTCGCAACTTGAGCCACCATCAGATTGACATTGTCATCATGTGTCGTCGCAATCAGCACATCGGCATCTTTCAGCTTGGCTTCCTTGAGAACCGCCATATGAGTTGCATCACCATTAATACGGAACCCACTGAAGTCCGGAGACAACTCGTTCAACGTTGTTTCTTTCCGGTCGATCACCACAACCAGGTTCCCGTCCCGACTAAGGCAGTTCGCCAGATGGGATCCCAGCCTGCCACATCCCACGACGATAATGTATCGACTATTTTTCATCATGCCCCTCGCTGTAATCTCCAACCACTTACTTCCCTTTCGAATTCTGTCCGAGGTCAATTTTACCGGTCTTATTAAAAGTAGAGGTCCTTTCAAGATTCACCCTGGCTGCTTTGAATGTGGGATCGATATCCAACGATGCCCGATAGAACCTCTGAGCCTCTAACCAGTCACCTTCAATTTCTATCAGCGCTCCAAGAAGGTTGTACACCTCAGGTTTTGCCGGATCAGCAGCAATAGCTTTTCTGGCGGATGCTCGGGCAGCAGCGAAATCACGGTCAGAAATGTGACGTTTTGTCAGCTCGATAAACGAGGCATAATCAACTGCAGCATCTTCGTCCAGCTTGTCACGCGCCAATACCTTATTAGTTATTTCTCGAATTTCCGTAGGACTGAAGGGTTTTTGAATAAAATCGACTGCCCCGAGTTGCATAGCCTCTACGGCCGATTCGATCGTTCCATGGGCAGTAATGACGATAACTCGCGTTTGCGGCCAATTCTGCTTAATTCTTTGCAGGACCTCCATCCCATCCATTCCTGGCATCTTAAGATCAAGAAACACAATTCCAAATCGACCGGTCCCTAACTCCTGGATTGCTTCTTCGCCATTTACAGCTACCTGCACAGGAATTCCAAGCGGTTCCAGTGATTGGGACATTGTAAACCGGATGTTTTTTTCATCATCGACGATGAGTATAGCTTCTTCTTTCATTGAATCCTCCTATGTATTTGCTATCGGTAGGGTGAAGGTGAAGGTACTTCCTGTTTCCTGGGACGATTCCACCCAAATTGTTCCGCCATGAGCCCGAACAATCTCTTTACATATGGCTAGTCCAAGTCCTGTGCCTCCAGACTCCTGACCTTTAACTTGAACAAATTTCTGGAATATTTTTGATTGGTACTCTTGAGGTATGCCTGGTCCGTTGTCCTGGACGGACAAGTGAATACTTTGGCCGATTCTATGTGCCGTGATCCTGATCCATCCTCCACTACTCACATATCGCAGCGCATTGGAAACCAGATTTGTCAGTACCCATGTTATTTTATTTACATCCGCCCGAATTCTTGGCAACTCACCAGGAATGTCCGAACTAAGGTCAATATGTTTAATTTCAAGCTGATTTTTAAGCACCGTACTAACGTTGTCAAACAGGGTTTCTATATCAATGTCATCAAATTCCATATTTATCCGGCCAGCTTCAATTTTAGAAAGATCAAGTAAATCATTGACAAGGGCCTTCATTCGATGAACTTCCTCATGTGCCATCTTGAGAAGTTCTTGATCTTTTCTCTGAAGCAGATTGGATGCATTCTCCAGCAAAAGATCAACACTCATGCCAAGGCCTGTCAGAGGAGTCCGCAACTCATGCGATGCAGCCATGATGAACTCACTTTTCAGCCGCTCAACCTCCTTTAATCGTGTAACATCCCGCAGCAATAAAACTATGCCTGAAAGATTATGATCTCTTCCTCGAATAGTTGTCACAGAAAAGAGGTAATGCCTGGTTCGCTTGCCAATGGATAAGACAATTATTCGTTGTTCATCCGGTAAGTCCGGATGTATCCCGGTTTCGACTGTTTTGCGGATCAGATCATTGACTTTTGAATCTGGAATAATATCGGCACATCGTAATGAGATTGTCTCCGTAAAGGTAACTCCAAGCATTTCCCGTGCAGCCGGATTTATACCATTAACTTTTAAATTTATATCAAATACAACCAAACCGTCTTCAATGCTTGACAGGATTGCCTCTCCCTTGTTCTTTTCTGATATAATTTGCTCAATATTCATTTCATGATACCCAAGAAGTTTTCTCGCCATTTCATTGAATTCCCTCGCCAATCTACCCAGTTCGTCTTTAGTTTCCGCGGGTACCTGTACAGTGTAGTCACCCGCTGAAATCTTTCTGGATGCCTCCATGAACCGTCGGATAGGTCTAACGATCTTTTCCGCGAGAAATAAACTGAAGATTAGCGCTACAGTCAACGCGGATAGCGCTACAATCGAGGTTGACCAAATGGCCCGTTGTGCAACTATCTCAGCTTTAATACTGGCGGTATACATAGTTTTTTCGTTGAGGCGACGTAAGCTGATACATGAATCCCGAACCTGAGAAAAGATAGGATAGACAGATTCCAGATACAATGAAGATGAAGAATTAGGTTTTTCATTGTCTCTAAGGTCGATCCATGTGTAAAAGAATTGCCGATAGGCGGTATAATTCGACTCCAGATCGTTGACCAGTTCCTCTTCGCCCTCAATGGTGATGTTATCCTTAGCCCGGGTAAACCACTCCAAGAAAACAGCTTCATTATCACGGAATTGTTCGGCCCCTTGTTTAAATTCACCAAGGAGAATTAAAAGAATGCCGCTATCCTGACGTTCCAGAGCGTCCACCATGTTTTCTGCGGCAAGAATACTTCTGTAATTTTCACTCAGGATAGCTTTGGACGCTTTCCCAAGGGAAACAAGATTAGTTACAGACCAGGCAACGACCAGCCCCATAAGGATAAAAGCCACTCCGTAGCCAATCAGTATTTTCTTTTTTAACGTCATTCCAATCATCCTTTAAAGAACTGAAATATCCACACAATATATGCAATATTCATGCCAACGAAAATATCGCCAATTATTGGCCTATTCTGAGGTGTTTGAACCATAAGGTATTGAAAATTGAAAGGAAACACATATCAAACCTTGCATTTTACAAGGTCCACAAACTGGATATTTAAATTCAGATTCCGTACATTTTTCTCCTGCGCCACAAAGTAGCCTGGTCAATTCCCAGGACATCTGCCGCTTCCTGGAAAGATGTTGTTGAAGTCAGGACTTTTCTGATATGCAACTCTTCTATAGTTGCCAGTGAAATTTTATCTCCAATCACCGGAGCGCTTTTATTTAAAGATATATTTCCGAATAATTCATTGACACTTATCTTTTCCATATTTCCAAGAATTACTGCTCGTTCTATCGTATTGCGTAACTCTCTTACGTTTCCCGGCCAAGTATATGAAGAAAGTGCTTTTTCTGCATCATATGTAAAACCATACGCATGCTTATGATTTACTTTGCTGAAATATGCAAGAAAATCCAAAGCCATCGGCATGATATCTTCTTTCCGATCCCTAAGGGGCGGAATAGTTATACTGATTACGTTAAGCCTGTAGAATAAGTCTTCCCTGAAACGTCCCTCTTCTACATTCCTTGTAAGGTCAGCATTTGTAGCAGCTATAATACGGACATCTGCCTTACGGGATACCGATTCACCAAGACGCTCATATTCCTTATCCTGGATAAACCGCAAAATTTTGGCCTGGACTGCAAGCTCCATGTCACCGATTTCGTCCAGAAATAAAGTACCGCCCTCACAGGTTGCAATCCTTCCTGGATTATCGCGCACAGCTCCGGTAAAAGAACCTTTAGCATGCCCGAACAACTCGCTTTCGAGCAATTCAGAAGGAACTGCGGGACAAGAAACAAGAGCCATAGGTTTACCGGAACGAGAACTCCAATGATGAATCGCTCTGGCGAAAACTGATTTACCCGTTCCACTTTCCCCCTGCAGTAATACAATCGCTTCTGAGGCTGCAGCTTTTCTTACCGTTTCTATCATCCGCTGCATACCGGGATTACGACTCTGCAGCCGTTCCTCAGGACCAATACGCTGAATATTCTCCTTGAGAGCAGTGATTTCTGTTTCCATTTCCCGAATTTTCTCAATTCTGTGGACCATAATTTTTACCTGATCAGGAGTAAACGGTTTGGCGATATAATCCATAGCCCCTTTTTTTATGGCTTCCACAGAGGTCTCTATAGAAGCATATGCAGTTATGATGATTATTTTTATCCATGGTGAATCAGCCAACAGAACCGGAATCAAATCCATACCGTCTTCAGTTCCAAGCTTTAAATCCACAAATGCCATATCGAAAGACCTTCTTCTGGCCTCTTCTACGGCATCTGAGGTTTTGTTCACCGCCACCACAGTGTGCCCCTCTCCGGTCAAACAATATGATAACGTATTACGGATATTTGCCTCATCATCGATAATTAATATTTGCAGCATTGTTTATATTTCTCCTTATGAGGCATAAAATGATTCCTGTTTCCTTTTATGACAGTCGGTTTTACGAGTCCATGGTGGTTACGAATCATAACATAACTTTATTCGTATAGTTATATACCTGACAACCCTTAAATGAGAAAGCTCACCTTATATCAGACCCAATCAGACCAGGATGACGGAAGCCCCGGCTCATCCAGCAAAACAGACAGTTCCTCAAGATAACGGGACCGGGGAATATCCTCGGCGCCGAGACTGCTGAGATGATGAGTATAGACCTGACAGTCGATAAGCCGGACTCCCCGGGAGGCCAGGGACTGCACAAGTACGATAAAAGCAGCCTTGGATGCGTTGGTACAGTGAGCGAACATGGATTCCCCGAAGAAAATTTTCCCCAGAGAGAGGCCGTAGAGACCTCCCACAAGCCGCCCCTCCTGCCAGGCCTCGGCGCTGTGGGCAATACCCAGACGATGGAGCACGGAGTAGGCGTCCCGCATATCCCGGGTTATCCAGGTTCCGTCCTGGCCGGGCCGCTCCTTGTCGGCACATTCGGAAATAACATGATCAAAGGCGGTATCGAAGGTGATGGTGAATACACCGCGTTTCAGGACCCGACGCATGCTTTTTGAAACATGCAGCCGTTGGGGGTACAGCACAAAACGGGGATCAGGACTCCACCAGAGGATGGGATCCTCCTCACTGAACCAGGGGAAAATCCCCTGTCGATAAGCGGAGACCAGCATGCCGGGAGAGAGGTTCCCCCCGGAGGCGACGATACCCGGAGGATCGGCCTCCCGGGGGTCAGGGAACTGGAAGGAGTCCTTTACTGACAAGTAGGGAAACATCAGCCCTTTTTCTGTTCCGCCGGGGTAATGACAACCTCGCCGTCAACGTAATCCGCA
The DNA here is from genome assembly GCA_964554875.1 of uncultured Spirochaetaceae bacterium. GTDB lineage: Bacteria > Spirochaetota > Spirochaetia > JC444 > Marispirochaetaceae > Marispirochaeta. Next base: position 9,732 of record CAZKQJ010000048.1, read on the forward strand.
ACGGCCTTGCCGCCGGTGGCAAGATTGCCGAAGAGCACTGCATCCACAAAGTAGTGCTTAATCTTCTCACTCACCAGTCGGGCAATGTTTCTGGCGCCGAAATCGGGACTGTAGCCTTCATCAGCCAGGTACTCCCGGCAGGCTTCGGTCAGCTCAAGCTCGACGTTCTTTTCCTTGAGCTGCTGCCTGAAGGCGTCGATCTCCTTGTCCACGATGTTCAGGACCACCCGCTTATCCAGACGGCCGAAGGTGACAACCTTGTCCAGCCGGTTACGGAACTCAGGCGAAAAGGCCCGCTCTACCGCGTCTCCAATGGCCTGTTCGGTAACGTTCCGTTCGCCGAAACCGATCATGGGCTTGCCCATCTCCCGGGCCCCGGCGTTGGAGGTCATTATGATAATCACGTTACGGAAGTCCGCCTTGCGTCCGGCGTTATCCGTAAGGGTCGCGTAGTCCATTACCTGGAGCAGTACATTGAATATGTCCTGGTGGGCCTTCTCGATCTCGTCCAGGAGCAGCACCGCGTGGGGGGTCTTGCGGATGGCATCCGTCAAAAGGCCGCCCTCCTCGTAGCCCACGTATCCCGGGGGAGACCCGACCAGCCGGGAGACGGTATGTTTTTCCTGGTACTCGCTCATATCGAAGCGGTGCAGATGGATGCCCAGAAGGTCCGCCAGCTGCCGGGCAAGCTCGGTCTTTCCAACCCCGGTGGGACCGACAAAAAGGAAAGAGGCCACCGGCTTGTCCGGTCCCTTGAAGCCGGCACGGCTCCTCTTTACCGCCTGTACAACCGCATCCACGGCGGCATCCTGGCCGAAGATCCGGTTCTTCAGGTCGGATTCGAGGCTCCTGAGCCGGTCCGTTTCCGTAACCGAAACGCTGCGCTCGGGGATCTTGGCAATCTTCGAGATTACCTTTTCCACCAGGTCTTCACCAATCTCTTTTGTGTCGTTGTTTTCAGCATTCTCCCGGAAGGCCATAATGCGGGTATAGGCCCCGGCCTCGTCGATTACATCGATGGCCTTGTCCGGCAGATGACGGTCGTTGATGTACTGATGGGAAAGGTCCACCGCCGTCCGCAGGGCTCCGTCGGTGTAGTGCACGTTATGGTGCTCTTCGTAGCGCTGTTTCAGTCCCAGCAGAATCTGGTAGGTCTCCTCCGGACTCGTCTCATCGATCTCTATCCGCTGGAAACGCCGGGAGAGGGCCCTGTCGCGCTCAAAGAATTTCTTGTACTCATCGTAGGTGGTGCTTCCCATGCAGCGGATCTTCCCTGTAGCCAGGGCCGGCTTCAGGAGGTTCGAAGCATCCATGGAGCCCCCGGAAGTAGCCCCTGCCCCCACGATGGTATGGATCTCGTCGATAAAGAGGATCACCTTCTCCTCTTTTTCAAGCTCCTTGATAATCATCTTGATCCGTTCCTCGAAGTCGCCCCTGAAGCGCGTTCCAGCAAGGAGGGAACCCATGTCCAGGGAAAAAACCCGGTATTCCTTTAAAAGGGCGGGAACCTTGTCCTCGGCTATTCTCGCGGCGAGCCCCTCGGCCACGGCGGTCTTACCTACCCCGGGGTCGCCGACCAGGATAGGGTTGTTTTTGAGCCGTCTGCACAGGACCTGAATTGTGCGTTCCAGCACATCCTCCCGGCCGATAAGGGGTTCCAGGGAACCGTCCAGGGCAGCCTGGGTAAGCTCCCGGGTAAAGGAATCAAGGGCCTTACGCTTTTTTTTGCCTTTTTCCTGATCCTCCCCGGCTTCCTGATCGGGTTCAAGCTCCGCTTCTTCTTCATTGTCCATGCTGCCGGAAAGCCCTGCCCCGTCCCCGGATAAATCTTCCGGGGTATGGGAAATTATACTCAGAAGGGTATAGCGGCTTATCCCCGCCTTCTTGAGATAATAGGCGCCGAAGGACTCCTTCTCATCCAGAATCGATACAAGAAGGTCCCCCACCTCCAGAATCTTGGAGGAGGATGCTTCTGTATGAAAAACCGCCCGTTCTATGACCCCCTGAAAACCGATGGACTGGACCGGCTCGGAGTCTTCCACCCTGGGGACCTTGTCGTCGAAATAGGCGACCAGTTCATCCTTGAGCTCATCGGGATCCGCACCGCAGAGGCTGACAATCTCCCTGGTGGAGTCAAAGAAAAGAGCGGCATATAATATATGTTCGGGAAGCAGAAACTCGTGTTTTCTGTTTTTCGCGTCCAGATACGCGGCATTCAGAATGCTCTGAACGTCTTCACTGACCTTCATCTACAAAACCTTACCTTTATACTCTTATTCTCTGCAGCATATCCGGCATCTATGCCGGTTCAACCGTACAGCGCAGGGGAAACTCCCGCTCCTTGGCTATTCGATGGACTCTCGTTGCCCGGGTCGAAGCGACATCCCAGGTGTACACACCAACCACGCCACGGCCCTTCTTATGTACATCCAGCATGATCCGGGTCGCATCAGGTACCTCTTTATGAAAAACCACCATCAAAACCTCAACCACGAACTCCATGGTTGTGTAATGATCATTGTGGAGAACCACTTTGTACATCTCCGGTTCCTTGAGACGCTGGTCCGATTTTTCAACTACTTCCGAATCGAAGTTCCGGGCACCCTGATCGGACATACTGCACACTACTCCTGACGGAAACATATTAACCGGCCTCCCTTTCACAGAGAGGCCGACGGGAGTAAATTTAGCTAAACTTTCGTCGATGATCAACGGTAAGAGCAGGAAATCTGGCGGTGCCTCAGAAACTATTCAACAGGCTGCAGGCCAAGTCCTTCCAGGACGCTCCTGAGTTTCTTCTTTGCTTCATCGCTGAGAGGCCGCACAGGGAGTTTCGGTCTGCCCACGTTAACACCCATCAGATTGAGCCCTTCCTTCAGAACCGCAGGAAAGGTACCAAGCCCGAAGGCCTGCCGTAAGGGAGCAAGTTTCTGCTGCAGTTCGAGGCTTCCTGCGCGGTCTCCCTTAATAAAGCTCTCATAGAGATCCGCAATCAAGCGTGGTGCGATGTTTCCCGAAGCCGGAACGGCACCGGAACCGCCGGCGAACAGCGTCGGGTGGATGATCATATCAAAGCCGCAGAAGAAAGAAAAATCCTTTCCACACAGCCGGATCATTTCCACGGCATTTCCCATGTTGCCGCTGGAATCCTTTATTCCGACTATGTTATCGATCTTAGCCAGGCGTGCAATTGTATCAGGATTGAGATTGACTCCCGTTCTTCCCGGATTATTGTACAGAAGTATGGGCAGCTTTACCGCTCCGGCTATTGCCTTGTAGTGATCATACAATTCATCCTGGGTGGGAGTGATAAAATAGGGCGTAACAACGGAAACCGCGTCCGCCCCGGCAGCTTCAGCCGCTTTAGTGAGGGATACAGTCTCATCAGTTGTAATACGGGCAGTTCCCGCGAAAACCGGAACCCTGCCCTGTACTTCATCGATGGCTATTTCCAGAGCTTCTATGCGTTCCGCATCACTCATGGCATAGGCTTCGCCTGTACTGCCTGCGATAAATACGCCATGCACTCCGCCGTCCATAACATAACGGATTACTCTGCGCAAGGCATCGCCGTCCAGTTTACCGTTATCCTTAAAGGGTGTAACCAGGGGGGGGATAATTCCGTAAAAATTCTTCATGCTTCCTACCTCTCTGAATAATACTTGTCAGCTCAACCATACAGCAGATTGGGGGCTGCCAGAATTATTTTTGGAAATACCAGATATATGAAAACCGTCAATAGAATGACAAAAATGAAGGGTATACTCTCCCGAAGATAGTCTTCCAGCTTACTGCCCAGAATCCCGTTCACAACATACATGGCAATACCGAAGGGGGGTGTCAGTACTCCCATGGTAACGACAACCGTGGTAATTATACCGAACAGAACCGGATTGACTCCCACCGCCTCCACGAGGGGCAGCAGAATCGGAGTTACAAGAATAATCACGATGGCACCATCCATGAACATGCCGAACAGGATGAGAATACCGATCACAATTGCCATGGTAAGAAAGGTACTTCCGGTAAAACCGGTAATCAGGGCACTTATCCGTGCCGGGACCTTATCAATGGGTATTCCGTAGCCGAATATGGCGGACATGGCAATCATGTACATAATACCGCCTATATCGCGTACCGATTCAAGCAGAGTCTTGATAAGTGATTTAACCGTCAGGTCCTTATAGACAAAAAATCCAATGACTATTGCATAGACACATGCAAGACCGCCGACCTCTGCGGGGGTGAATATCCCGATCCGCAGGCTTCCCAGGAGAACAAAAGGAAATATCAAGGCCCAGATCGTCTCCTTCAGGGAACCGAGAATTTCTTTAATCTTAGCGCGGTGTTCCCGTCCCCTTGGAAAATGTCGTATCCGGGACATGATGGCGACACCGATCATGAGGGTTACCATAAGAATAAGCCCGGAGGTAAGTCCGGCTGCAAACAGACGGCCGATCGAAACCTGCCCAACCGTGCCGTATAGTATCATTCCGATCCCCGGAGGAATAGTCGAGGTAATCAAAGCTGTGAATCCGATTACAACAGCGGTGAAGGCCTTCGGATATCCCTGGCGTTCCATTTCGGGACCGAGAATCCTCGCCTCCATGGCAGCATCCGCATTGGTAGATCCGGAACAGCCCCCCATCAGGGTACTCAATACGACACTGACCTGGGCCATTCCGCCTCTCATGTGACCTGCCAGAAGCATGGACAATTTGACCATACGCTTTGTAATTCCGGAAGCATTCATCAGGGTACCAGCGAAGATGAACAAAGGAACAGCCAGCAATGTAACATTCTGGGTCTGCGAAATCGGTAACTGTATCATGGTTATGATGGGCAGTTCAGGATGCTGCAGGAAGAAGGTGGCTCCGGCTATTCCAACAGCAAAACCCACCGGCATTCCCAGAAACAGCAATACAAGAAAAACGATTGTAACAAGTTCCATCTATCAACTCCTGGTGACGAATGTCCGGTAGACTTTGATGGATAAACTTATAAGCATTAAAAACGAGCATATGGGCATACTGATGGTCACCCAGGTAAAACTCAAATGCGGAATTCCCTGAAAAGAACGGTGCTTGGTGGAAATCGAGAGATCTATGCCATGGTAGATAAGAGTAATAAGAAAAACAGCCATCAGCAGATAAAGAAAAATGCTGACAAGTGTCTGCAGTTTTCCCGGCAGTCGTGTATATACGAAATCAACATTTACAAGCTTGTCTTCCCGAAACGCAACATCGGCCCCCAGGAATACACCCCAGGTAAATACGAGCAGCGCGGTATCCAAGGCCCAGTGGATGGGGATACCAAAGGATCTGAAAATAGCCAGGGAGAATATCACGACAACTGTCGTAATCAGACATACAGCCGATAATGCAGCCTCAACAGCACAAACGCCGGCGTATGTCTTTTTCAATAGATTTCTAAGGGTGTCCATATGATGGTCCTCTTTTAAAAAGCTGTCCGGCAGCATAAACCTGTTCGCCCGGTGTATGCTGCCGGAGCAGTATGGTTCCTAATCAGATACCGGGAGTTATTTACCGAGTTCCTTGTAAATAGCTTCCTTGGCATTGACGACACCAAGCTTTTCGTAGCTCTGCTGACCAGATCTGATGAAGGCAGAGGAATCAAGTTCATCCCAGGGGATGAGGGTCATTCCATTGTCAAGGAGATACTGCATATCCGTACCAGCCTTGGCCTCCAGAGCCTGAGTCGCTTCAAGACCGGCCTTATCTGCCTCTTCAAGAAGAATATCCTGATACTCCTTCGGGAGAGAGTTGAACCACTTAGCGCTGGCCACAAGAACGTTCATCTGATAGATATGTCGGGTTTCAATCAGGTAATCCGCCACCTCTTCCACACTGAGAGCCCTGGCTGCAGAAACGGGTAGCTCCGCACCGTCGACAACTCCAGTCTGTATTCCGTTATACAACTCGCCGTAGGGCAGACCAGTGGCTGTAGCGCCAAGAGAATTGACCGTTGCAAGCCATGCGGGGGCAGGAGCAGTCCGAATGCGGACACCCCTCAGTTCCTGAGGGCTTCTTGCCTGAACATTTGCCATTACGTTCCGGAATCCCTGAGCGTAGGCGTAGGAGATTACTTTAATTCCGAACTCATCCTCGAGTTTTTTTGACCAGCTGTTGATCGTTGGAGATCCCAGCAGGGCTTCAAAATCATCGTAGCCGGAAAGCAGATATGCTCCGTACAGGACGGAGAACTCCCCTACATAGTCCCCAAGCCTGGCAGGATCGGTCTGCCAGCCGACGTTGCTTCCTTTCCGCATCTGTTCAAGGATGTCCTCTTCCACTCCCAGCTGGGCGTTCGGATATACCTCAATGACAAAATCACCATTGGTACGTTCCTCCACCGCTTCCGCCCATCGAATATAGGCTTTATGGTACTCTTCCTTCTCTGTCTGCACATGTCCGAAGCGCAGCATATAGCTTGGCTCACCTTCCTTCGGTTCCCCCCGTCCGCCGGCGCTTACACTGAAACATACCGCCGCAATCAGTCCGATTACAATAATTGCTTTCTTCATCTGTTTCCTCCTAAAGATTACTAATCAAACGAAACCAGCACCTTATCGATCGATATCATCACCTCCTCATCTCTGTCCAAACAGTGACAGGTGACGCTTGATTGATAACTGGTATAGTAATGGTATGCCAGGATCATCGATCTGTCAACGTTTTCAAGATCGTTTCATGTTTCTGATAAGGGAACTTAGAAATTCATGGAGAATAATTATCTCTTTACTCTTTATACAATAACCTTTTAATATATTTCTCAGTGCTTGCTTTACAAATGAGAACAAATACTATATCCTGTAAAGGCTTATGACAAACTACTGATAATGGAAGGTTCTTCAATTTGGTATACCACAGCGAGGACGTTTACAAAGATCTTAAACGCCGCATCATGGAGGAAGATCTCCACCCCGGGGAAGTCCTCGTGGAACGGGATGTGAGCATCAGTTACAATGTCAGCAGGACACCCGCCCGGGAAGCCCTCCGGCAGCTGGTTTCCGATGGTCTCGTGGTTCTTAGCCGGGGGCGGGGATACTCAGTACGGCAGCTGAGCGTGGAAGATATCATTGAAGTATTTGTAGCCCGTGAAAGCATCGAGGGAACTTTGGCCAACCTTTCGGCTTCCCATCTCAATGAGAAATTGAAACAGCGACTGGAAAACATGAAAATCGAGATGGAAGCGATTGATCCGGGCGTTAATCCGGAAAAAGTAATAGAAACGGGCAGTAAACTGCATAACCTGATTGCAGAAACTGCCCATAATACGATGCTCTACAAGTTCTACCAGGAACTGTCCACAGTCGCGGCGCTTACACGGAACCTGAGCAAGTACACCTCAAAAATTGAATCCATCTCGCGGGATGAGCATATTCTCATTATTAACAGTCTTATCGCCGGTAACCGTGATGAAGCCGAAGGCTATATGCGGCTGCATTTACGACGCACCTGCGAACGCATCGTCAGTTCCTACCTTCAGAAAAGAACCGTATCCCATCGATTTCTGCATCATACGGAGGCCGGATCACTGCCGTAAACCAGGTCCTCTGCAGAGAACATCTTCCCGGTGTCGAGAATCATGACAAAACTGTCCTCCAGCTTACCGATTCCCTTAAAGTAATTGGCGTCCCCGCTTCCGCCGGAACCGCCAATCTGGGGCGGCTGGTCGATCATCTCTTCCCCGATATGCAGAACCGCATCCACCGTATCGGTAAGGATACCCAAAGAAGCTGAAAGTCCTCGTTTGCTCAGATCGAGAACAATAATCGACTGAGTATCGTCATCTGCTTCCATGATCCCGGAATCAAATTTCATCCGAAGATCCACTACCGGGACCACAGCCCCCCGAACATTAATGATTCCCCGCATGTAGCTCGGAGCTCCCGGAATCCGTGTTATTTTTCTCAGGTCCAGGACCTCCCGGACCTCTTCTACCGGAAGAGCGTAGCGTTCACCCTTCAGACTGAAGACCAGATACTCATTGCTTGTCCTGTTTTCCGTCGAATTCATATCGTTTTCCCCTTTATTCAGGATCAGCCTTTTTTAGAATGCTTCAAATTCAGCGTCGATTTCGTCCGCCTGGGAGGAAAGGTGGGACTGTGTAAAATCTTCCAAGGTGTTCCCCTGATCTTTCGTTTCACCGCCGGTCTTTCTGGCTCTGCTGCCGTTTGTTCCGTTTTGAATGTCCCCGCCGTTGCTCGTGATCTGGCGTATCTCTTTCTCTGACCTGGTGGATGATTCGTTCTCGACCTTGAAGAAGAGAAGCGCCTCTTCCAGCTGCTCTGCCTGACCTGCAAGCTCCGTAGAGGTAGATGAAATTTCCTCCGAAGCGGAAGCGTTTTGCTGAATTACCGTATCCAGCTGCATAAGAGCCTCCGTGATCTGCTCGGCACCGCTGGACTGCTCGTTGCTGGCGGCACTTATCTCCTGAACCAATTCTGCAGTTCTGCGTATATTCGGGACAATGCTGTTCAGCAGTTTCCCCGCGTTTTCGGCCACGCTTACACTGGATTCGGACAGCTCGTTGATCTCCCGGGCCGCCTGCTGACTGCGTTCTGCGAGTTTTCTGACCTCCGCGGCGACAACGGCAAAGCCCCGGCCGTATTCCCCCGCCCGGGCGGCCTCGATAGCGGCGTTCAGGGCAAGCAGATTTGTCTGCCGGGCGATCTCCTCGATTATGGAGATTTTTCCGGTTATCTCCTGCATGGCATTAACCGTCTGAATAACCGCCTGTTCCCCCTCGGCGGTATCAGCGGCAGAGCGGTTTGCAATGCTTTCGGTCTGGTTTGAATTGTCCGTAGTCTGCTGAATAGTCGCCGACATCTCTTCCATGGAAGAGCTTACCTCCTCTGCGGAGGCGGCCTGTTCCGTCGCTCCCTGAGAGAGCTGTTCCGAGGCCGTGCTCAGCTGCTGACTGCCGCTGGCCACATTTTCCGCGGAGATTTTAACAGACCTGACAATCTCCTTAAGCTTTCTGGACGCCTGGTTCAGGGCATTTACCAGTTCGCCGGTCTCATCCCGTCGATCGATTTCTATACGATAGGACAGATCCCCCCTGGATAAGGCATTTGCCAGGGCAACACCCTTTTTCAAGGGCAGACTGATTACCCTGGAGATGAAAAGACCAAGGAGAATGCCGAATACCATGCCGGCGGCCACGAGAATGATCATGAACTTCAGGCTTTCCCTGTAGGTTTCCGATGTTACCACGGCGGAATCGGCCGCGTTTTCCTCTTTTATGTCCCCAAGATTTGTCATGAGCATATCAACCGCATCGAGTTTTTCACGCCCGTCCCCCATGGAGAGGTTCCGGGATTCCCGCGTTTCCGCTGTTCCCTCCGCCAGGGCAAGCTGGACCACCCGGGCACTGGTGGCACGCCACTCGTCTATGGCGCTGTAGAGGTTATGAAACATCTCCTCGGCTTCAGTGGTATAAAACAGGGGCTCAGCCTGCTCGAGAAAACTGTCCATCGCTTCAATATAGTAGAGATAATCATCGTAGTAGGCCCTCTGTTCTTCAGCACTTGCGGAGATCAGGATAGTCTTCTCCGCCCGGGTGGCATATACAAGCTGAATGTTGGCTTCTTTTACGTAATATAGACCCATCAATTCAGTTTCGTACATATAATCGGCGAGCTCATTGATTTTCTCCATATCGGAAATTCCGACATAACCGACAATCCCTGTAATAGCCGTCATCAACATAAAAGCGATTATCAGCTTGTTCGCGATTTTCAGATTATAGAACCATTTCATGCTCACACTCCCAATATAAGGTATTAGAAGTTAATTATAGATATTGGAGATGTATTGGTATGTAGTCTCTGATAAGTTATTTCTGTAGTTGTAATACTACAGAGAAGATCTACAAAAGGCGGTGCTGCATAACGTAGAGGGTCAGGTCAGCGTTACGAGAAACACCCATCTTTTTGAGCAGCCTGCTCCTGTAGGTGCTTACGGTTGTAGGACCCAAATTCAGTTTGGCTGCGATTTCACGGCTCTTATATCCCCGAGCCAGTTGCAGCATTACATCAAGTTCCCGGTCGGAGAGCGAACTGTGAGGATCTTCACATTTTACCAAAAAAAAAGATTCCGCAATTTTTTCCGCCGTCCTCCGGCCTATATATTTTCGCCCCGAACCGACGGTACGGATTGCCTCTATAAGCTCTTTCTCGACACTCTCCTTCGACAGATAACCGGAGGCTCCAGCCTTGAGAGCACGGACTGCATACTGATCTTCCTGCCCTCCGCTCAGAATAAGAACGGGCACAGTATTACCTTCGCTGCGAAGCTGCTTGAGTACATCAATACCGCTGATGTCGGGCATCATCATGTCCAGCACCAGCACATCCGGCTCAGCTTCACGCACTTTTTCCAGGGCTCCGAAGCCGCTACCTGCTTCTCCGATTACAGTTATGTCGGAGGCTTTACGGACAATCAGCTCCACACCACGTCGTATAATGGGGTAGTCATCCGCAATAAGGATGTTAATAGTCTTCACAATAGTCTATATTGTATAAAGAGTTACGATATTTCGTCCAGCAAAACTCGTGTATAATAAACCAGTCCCCCGGATATCCTAGTCTTATGGGTTAAATTACATTGAAAATACTCCAGGAGCTGCCGCCGCAGTACCGGTAAAAGATTCCCCTCTGCTCAGGGACCGCCTCGATCTGTCCTGAAGATTCCAGAACCCCCAGGTACTTGTTCAGTTCGTTTTCGTGGATATCGAGGATCCCCACCAGGTCCGGGAGGGTACAGGGACGTCGTTTGAGGGTTTCCACAATGGCGGATTCCATGTCTGTCCTGTAGGCCCGGGTTTTCTTTCGTGCCGGCGGGGCGGCGATAATCTCCACATTGTTCAGGCCCCAGTATTCGATGATAGTCCCCAGGGTCTGCTCATCAGCGGTCCGAAGATCCTTGACGGTTCCCGGCCGGTCGAGACTGTTCAGCTGGACCTTGTCCGGCCCTATTCGAAGAATGGCTTCCTTTAGCAGTGAAAGATCGTCCCTGTTATCGTTATAGCCGGGAAGGATCATGACTTCGAGCCAGATTTTTCCGGAGTACTCCCGCCTGAAGTCAACAAGTCCCTGGATATAGACCTCAAGGTCCACCCCCCGGTGTGGGCGGTCAATACGGCGAAAGGTCCTTTCCGATGCAGAATCCAGAGACGGGAGCACAAGATCGGCGGGAAGCAGCTCTTCCCGAACGACAGGATCGCTGAAGAGGCTGCCGTTGGTCAGCACCGCGGCAGGAATATCAGTATATTCGCGCTTTATGGCTGCCAGGACCCTGCCGATCCCCGAGTTAAGGGTCGGTTCCCCCGCCCCGGAAAAGGTAAGGTAATCGGGTTTCGGGTTGTCCCGCAGAAAGCCGGACAGCTCCGAGAGAACCTCGTCAGCCGGGATGTACTCCCGGCGTTCAAGGGTCAGCTTTGTCGTTACGCCGCACTCGCAGTAGACGCAGTTGAAGGTACAGACCTTATGGGGAACAAGGTCGATCCCCAGCGACATTCCCAGCCTCCGGGACGGAACCGGTCCGAACAGGTGGGTCATATTAAACTGCCTCCTTTGTACAGAAGGGACACGATCAGAACTCCGTCAGTTTTCCCTGCCTGAAAGCCTCGTAGGCTTCCGAGACCTTCATGCTGCCTGCTCCGGTGTAGATTTTTATGTTTGACTGTGAGAGGGCCGTAGCGGCGTTGCCTCCGGGACCATTCCCGGTAATCAGAACGTCCGGTTTGAGTTCAAAGAGTGTCCGGGCTGCCTGAGGGCCGGCCCCGTGGGCCACACCATCGATTTCACGATTGTCAAAACTCGTGTATTCCTTCGTTTCTTCATCGAGAATCAAAATAAATTCGGTACGGCCGAACCTGGGGTCCATCATCGATTCGGGATCTGTTCCCTTTGCGGTAAATGCGATTTTCATATGCGTATGCTCCTTATGCATTGACAGTATCGAGTATTCTGTTCCAGCAGGCGGATATATGATTTTTCAGTTCGCCGCTGTCCAGTTCTACAATTGTTTTTCCCTGTACCATGGCCCGGGTAAAAGATTCGTCATAGGGTAAATCCGCCAGATGTTTGATTCCCGCCTCGGAAAGGAATGCCTTTACCTGTTCCCTGATCTCCGGATTCAGGTCGGATTTGTTAATTATGCAGCCCGAAGGGATGGAGAACCTGCGGACCAGTTCGTTGACCCGCCTCAGATCGTGAAGTCCCGAGACCGTCGGTTCGGTAACAAAGACGACAAAGTCGGCCCCGGAAAGGGAGGACACCACGGGACATCCGATCCCCGGAGAACCGTCCACAAGAACTATCTCCTTTCCCTCTTCCCGGGCAATCCGTTTTGCCTCGTTTTTTACCCTGGCTACCAGTTTTCCGGAGTTCTCAGCCCCGATACCAAGCCGGGCGTGGATCATAATGCTTCCTGCCTTTATCCGTGATTCATACCACTCCCCCACATGCTGGTCCTCCATGCGTATGGCTTCCTGAGGGCAGATTCTGGCGCAGTAGCCGCAGCCCTCGCAGTTCAGGGGGATAACCGAATAGACGCCGTCCTTTTCTTCCAGGGCATTGAAACGACAAACCTCGTCGCAGGCCCCGCATCCGGTGCAGAGAACCGGATCTATGGAGGCGAGTACGCCGCTGTAGAAGTCCTCCGCTTTTTTTACCTCCGGCTCCAGCAGGATATGCATATCCGCGGCATCCACATCGCAGTCAGCGGTGACCAGGGCTTCTCCCCCAAGGACTGCAAAGGAGGCGGTCAGTGATGTTTTACCGGTCCCGCCCTTGCCGGATATTACTACTATCTCTTTCATTCGGCCCGTACCTCTTCTGCCAGCTTCTGCAGGAAGGCATAAATCTTTTCAAGTTCCCGGGCGACCTCGGGCAGGTCCTGGTAGAGAAGCTCTCCCCGGGAATACATCTCCGCTATTTCTCGTCTGTTCGGAATTCCGGCGATAATGTCGATCTTCTCCGCCTCACAGTAGGAACGGACATCGGCATTGCCCAGGCCTTCCCGATTTATTACCACGGCGAAGGGTTTATTGAGCCCCCGGACGGTCTCCACGGCAAGTTTCAGGTCGTTCAGACCGAAGGGAGTCGGCTCGGTAACCAGCAGAACAAAATCAGCGTCCTTTACCACTTCGATTACCGGACAGGAGGTTCCCGGAGGGGAATCGTAAATCTTGCATACATCGTCGGGAAAACACTCATCCACGTAGTCAAGGGTCTGGGCAATCAGGGGAACGGCCTGCTCCTGGCCGATATCCAGGCGGCTGTCGATAAAGTCGACCCCGTCTATCCGGTAGCGCCGGATCTCCCCCATTTTAATCGGGACCATGGGCAGGGACCCGGCGGGACAGAGTTCGGAACAAGCGTAGCAGCCGTGACACAATTCAGGGAAAACCATGACCCGGTCTCCCATCCTGATTACGGCATTGAAATTGCAGACCTGCTGACAGAGACCGCAGAGGGTACAGCTGTTTGAATCCCAGGAAGGGACCATGCGGTGCATATCTTTGGACTCTTTCAGACTTCCATGAAGGAAAAGTCCGGAATTCGGCTCCTCCACATCCAGGTCCGTCAGCACCACCGGCCGTTTTTGGGCCAGGTAGGAGGCCAGATTTACGGAGAGTGTGGTTTTTCCGGTACCGCCCTTCCCGCTGGCTATCGCTATTTTCATCCTCAGCTTTTCCGCCTGTCGTTGTATAGTTTTTCCCGGCTGTACTGCCGGCAGCAATTTCCATGTCCGAAACCATCGGCCATATCCTCTATTTCAGCTGAACCGCAGATCGGACAGACTGACAGTTCCTCGTCAAAGCCTGAACTGAACAATTCGCCGCAACTGAGGCAGCGCATCAGATTTTTCCTGAAAT
>CAZKQJ010000049.1:0-23384 GCA_964554875.1 uncultured Spirochaetaceae bacterium
GGATTCGGTATCCCGGTAGTCTCTTAATTGGATACTTTTTCTACAGCCTCAACACCCAGTTGAGCTGCAAACCGTTAAGCTGGCGCAGTTTGTGCCTCAGTCGTAAACAGTATAACTCCACTTATTATCTAGAACAATCGAAAACTATTGTTCCCCATTTCTGCGATCCTGCACAAACTGTGACAGTAGGTTTGTCTGCTCCAACTGCAGGTTATACTGCACTGATCCCCCAGGCAGAAGAACTTTTGGTCGAACCATGAAGAGAATTTCCATCGAATATCGATACACAGTCTCAAAGGAAAAGTGCGATCGGCCCCAGTGCTGGGATTGCGATGGCATTGTGCGGCTCGTTGCGTGGCAGCGCGGGAAAACGCCGGCCAGCGATTGGCCTTAGTGTAATCTCGATAAACCTTCGTTATCGAATTTCCTTATCCCCTTCCTTCTTCGAAGTCCCCAAAAAGTGTCTGTATAACATATTCTACCCACTGCTTTTATCTTATTTTAACCTCTTATCTTTCATATATGCAATTTATTTTAAGAAATGATGTTTGGAGTAAAAGCATTCAACCAAATCTTTGGTTCTAAACAATAGTTACCATTGTTCTCCGGAGGACAATATCAGTGGACCAGAACGTTTACAGTCAATACATTAGTTATCTCCAGAAATATCATAAGATAAAGGAGAACCACCTTTCCTGGTACCTCCATTGGGTGAAGAAATATATCAGCTATTGGAATAGCGATAAGAACTACCTCAAGGACGACTCAATCCGGAGGTATCTTCAGTTTCTTTCAGACCGGTATGAACCATGGCAGGTAGAGCAAGCTGCCACGGCAATCCGTCTTTTTGTTCATTACGTGAACAAAAAGGAAAAGAATGCAATGCTGCAGAAACCAGCGGCATGGCCGGAAGTTTTGGATAAGATGAAGTCTGAGCTCAGGGTGCAGAGCAAGTCGTACCGAACAGAGAAAACCTACCTCTACTGGGTCCGCGATTTTTCCGGATGGCGCAGACACAGAACCCCAGATCAACTAGGATCTGACGATGTCCGCGCTTACCTCACCCATCTTTCAATAAACCGTAACATATCCTTTGCAACTCAGAAACAGGCTTTTATCGCTTTACTGTTTTTGTTCCGTCATGTTTTAGATAAGGAAATAAATGGACTCGAATCAGTGGTACGCGCCAGGGTCAGCAGAAAACTCCCCGTCGTCCTTTCTCCTCACGAGATATCGGGAATTTTCCAGAATTTACCTGATGAATACCGTTTAATGTGCCGCATTATCTATGGCGGCGGTCTTCGGCTTTCAGAGTGTCTGGAATTGAGAGTAAAAGATGTCGATATTGACAGCGGGTCAATCATTGTCCGCTCCGGAAAAGGTAATAAAGATCGGCTGACATTGCTATCACGCTCGGTGATCCCGGATCTACAGAAACACATTGTAAAAGTCAGACAATTATACGAATCCGATCGTCTTGAAAATTTACCGGGAGTACCTCTGCCTTTTGCATTGCACAAGAAGTACCCCCAGGCATCCACGGAATGGAACTGGTTCTGGATATTCCCTTCCCCCAGGTTTTCAGTGTGTCCGCGGACCAGCCAGCCGGGCAGGTTCCACGTTTTTCCATCAACCCTGCAGCACGCCTTTCATGAAGCGCTGAGAAAGACCGGAATCCCGAAAAAAGCAGGCATCCATACGCTGAGACATAGTTTTGCGACACATCTGATTGAGGCGGGTTATGATATAAGAACAGTACAGGAACTTCTCGGCCATTCAAACCTCAGTACAACAATGATCTATACCCATGTAGCTACAAAGAATAAACTCAGTGTAATCAGTCCAATGGACAAAATGAACATCTGACGGTGCGCCCTTGAACCCGTCTGGAATACCAGGAAAATCTCGCCAGGAAAATTATCTGTTGGATATCCTGTTCGATATAAAAGCATTGTTCCCAATATATTGACCAGAACAATGCGGGGCTATTGTTCTGCCATTCAGCCTAACCCTGCTCGGCCAGCGGCAGTGAAACAAAGAAAACTGTTTCTCCAGGTTTTGACTCCACCCAGATTTTACCCTGGGATGATTCTATGATCCTTCTGCAAATGTCGAGACCAAGGCCCATTCCCTGAATATTGTTTTTAGTAGTAAAGAAGGGTTCAAAAATCCGGTCCTGAATTTCTGGTGGTATTCCGGGGCCGTTGTCTTTAACCGAGATAATACCCCGGCCTTTCTTTTCCTGCGTTGTGATTACAATTTCTCCGGAACCATTTAACACTTGAACAGCATTTCGTATCAGGTTCATCCAGACATTGGATAAGGTATCCGCCCTGGCTTGAACAAGCAGTCCGGAGAACTCTGTTTTGACGCTTATTCCGTGTTTCAGCAGATTATGTATCAGGGTCAGCACCTTTTTTATGTCCGTCTCGACATCAATAACCTTTGTTGTATCAGAAACAGTTGTTGTAAGATATGACCGGAGTGCTTCGATAACATTCGACGCTTTTGCAGAAGATTCTGCAACAACCTCGATCATCCGTCTGATTATTACCGTATCCGAAACCTCCGCCAGGATTTCCCGGTTCCTGTTTAGTGCAAGATACGGTAAAAGACCATCGAGTTTGTTCAACAGCCCCATATCAGCAAGGTATGCGGTCACTTCGTGACTGTTTTGAATGTTCCGCTGTTTCAGCAGATCCTCGATATCTTTCGTCTCCCGCCTGGAGGGAAGATAAACATCCAGCGTTTTATTGCTTTCTATACCCAGAACAACAGCTTTCGTGTATAGATCCTGTTCCTGGTCTGACAGGGAAGAGATAAAAGTCGGCTGAACCGGAAGTTTTTTGTCAAATGAGCTCACCATCGATGAGACGGCGGATTGTATTGCTCCCAGCGGTGTGTTCAGTTCATGAGCTATACCGGCGGAAAGCTGTCCCAGAGCGGAGAGTTTTCCGGATTCAATAAGCCGTTCCTGCATCCGTCGTAATTCAACAAGAGAGTCTTCCAGTTCTGCCGTCCGCTCGGCAACCCGTTGTTCCAGGGAGACATTTATCTCCTGCAGTTCGGCATTCTTTCCCTGGATTCTTCCGGTCATTTCATTCAGCAGGTTTATTATTGCATCTATATCTTCGTAATCCGTCTCAGGAATAGCATACGCATAGTTTCCGGCTCCGATTTCGCTGATTCCCTCGGAGAGTGTCGAAAAGACCCTTTTTGTCCGCTTTTGAATAAGCACCCGTGTAGCGATTAAATACACCGTTAAAATCGCGATCACCGCAACAACCATCGCAAACAGAAAACGCTTGATTGTTAACAACAGCTCGTTATCGCTGAACTGCAGTTCGATTGTTCCCAGAAAAAAATCGTTATGGTTGATTTCCCTGATTCGAGGTTTAATCCATCGAGATTGGTTCGCTGCCGGTTTGTCCACAACGATTCCCGTTGCGGAGGTATCAATAACGATACCGGAGATCCGACCGGAAGAAAGTAGTGCGTCGGCAATCCTGATAATCTGGCTGTCGTCCACATTATACAGGGGTTCGGTCAGGATATAGACTGTTTCGTCCGCTGCATTTTCTGCTTTATTATTCAAATCGAGGATAATAAAGACGGATATGGCGAAAATGGAAACAATCTGAACAATAAATATAGTACCTATTGATATAATAAGAGAAAGAAACTGGGTTCCTTCTATCAATCTTTTCGCCGGTTTGTTACCACCCATTTTCTATTGATTCCCTTCAGCGACGAAAGACCTGACCATTTTGTCGAAAATCCCCTGCTCCAGGCCTTTCGCATTCACTTTGTCGTAGCGCTTACGAAGATTCCTTCCTTTTTCGGTGTCCCGGAATACTGTATAGACATGTACCGCCTCAGTCGGCAAAGGTATTACCTTTACCCGCTCCCTGTATCCCTTCTTATTCAGATAATAAATCATGGATATATAATTAATATCGAGAACGCCGTCCAGTCTCCCCGCCCAGAGTTTGTTCAAATTTATCTGCCGGTAATCCTGATGCTGAACCAGTTCCAGATCTATCCTTTCATCAATAAACATGGGCGGGATATATGCAGCGTCCAGAAACCCTATTCTCATGCCGTAAAGATCCTCCGGCTTTGTTATCGAAGAAAGAGGACTGTCCGGCCGGACTATCAGACAACTGTCGATCTGTGCGAGTATCGTTTCCGGAAACAGGAATTTTTCTTCCCGTTCAGGAATCTTGGTCATATTGGGGATAATGTCGATCTCTCCCGATTCAAGAAGCGCAAGAGCTCTGACAATCGGGAACACCCCCAGAACCTCGAGATCCACCCCCATACGAGGGGCAATATATTGCCGCCAGTATTCCACCGCGATTCCGGTAACTTCTCCCGATTCGTCGTTCATCATGAAAGGTTCAAGTTGGAAAGCAGCCATTTTTACCGTTTCCGCATTAAGATCATCGGAATACACAGCGAAGCAGAGAAAAACAACGGTGATTATCAGAGATATCTTTTTAATAACCATTACCGCCCCGCCCAGGCTTGATGCTGTCTGTGGAAACAGCCTGAGTTACAGGTATAAGTCTAGTCAATTTCTCCTGAAAATCAAGAATCGCAGCAGAGGTTTTGTTGGCCGGGTCAGAGACATGTGGAACATGTAGAGCGGACGGTATGTATCAGCTCATCCGCCCGCCACGGTTTCTTCAGGACGGCGGCGACCGATGAGATGCTGCTGACCCGTTCGATTGCTGCTTTATCCGCCTGTCCTGTTATCATTATTATTTTTATTTCCGGATACGTCTGTTTGACAATCTCGATGAACTCGTCTCCTTTCATTCCCGGCATAAGCCAGTCGGAGATTATCAGAATGACATGGATCCCGTCCTTATCCAGTTCATCCAGGATTTGCAGTGCAGCCTCGGCACTCGTTGCCCTTTCATAGGTAAATTGGTTCCCCAGATTTCTTTTTAACTCCTGCTGCAGCGCAAGCAGGATAATCGCTTCATCATCAACGCATAAGATCGCTTTATCAGAAATGGAATGAGCGGACTCGGACATGTATATCCCCTTGGTTATCCTTACTGATAATCTTATGGTCTTCAGGAGAGATTATCAATGTAAAATGATAAGGGTATATCTGGGAAAAAACAAGACTGACAACAGGTCCCCCTGGCATCCGCTTTTTCACGAATCCGCAGGCCCTGGAATCCGGCACAGCCGGGTAAAAACTTGATTTTAACAACCTTGTATCTATACTTGGTATTATGAGAGGACGGTTTTTTCGTCTCGCAGCAATACTCTGCCTGCTCATACTGATCCCCGGTACGGCAATTTCCCAGGAAGTACACTATGTGTTTCAGGAGTATCGGCCTGCCAACTATCTGGATAAGACGGGACAACCCGCCGGTTTCTTCGTTGATATTATCCGCGAAGCAGTTGAGAATCGCCTTGGCCTGGAACTGCGAATAAGTGTCTTCCCCTGGGTGCGTTGCCAGGCTTTAGTCAGACAGGGCGAAGCGGACCTTATGACCACCATCCCTACTCCAGCCCGGCTTGAATACGCTGAACTGGTACGGGTACCGATCTGGATTAAACAATACAGAATCTATACCTATCTCGATCATCCTCGCATACATGAAATGCATGATATCCGCAGTATCGCGGAAATACTGCAGGCACGGTTTACAGTAATTTCGTATATCGGTAACAGCTGGTCCAGAACAAGTCTGAAGGATATAGGTATCCCGGTACTGGAAGCCACATCTGTTGAGGGCATGTATCGGATGCTGTATGCCCGCCGCGGAGACATACTTGTTGATGATCCTCTTTTAGTTACAGATAGTTTACGCGCTGCCGGTTTGGAGCGCTGGATCATCATTACAAATGGTCTGGTTGAAGAGTCGTCTTTTTATCCCCTGATCAGCAAACGATCTTATCTCGCAGCCAGGGCAGAGGAATTTGCCGCCGCTTTGCAGGCGATGTGGGATGACGGCACGATTTCCGCGATTATGGAACGGTATGAGTAAAGGAAAACTTTCCTGGGATGCTGATACAGTTTTTTCAACCTCCGCCCCCGGGAGGAAAGAGGGCCACCTCGTCCCCATCTGACAGAAGGGTATTTACCTTGTCCAGATGAAATATATGGCGCCCGTTTATCATTATGATTGTACCGATCTTCATTTCTCCGGATTCTCCGAGCAGTTTATGGAGAAACGGAGTTTCAATCTGTTCTTGAACCCTGGACAGCAGATCCCTGACCGTCTCTCCGGGAACAAATGAGAGCTCCATCTCCTTCCTGTTAAGAAGGAGATGGAGAAGGGTGAAAAATCTGACTCGAAGCATTAAACGATACCGAGATCCTTAAGCGTCGGTTCAGGAATGGTTCCGTCAGCATTCCAGCCCCGAAGTTCATAATACTCAGGAAGCATTTTTGGAAGCTGATGGACCGCTCCTTTCTGGGGACCGTCAGGCAGGGGTTCGAACATTCTTTTCGGCAGGGTGTCCTGAGAAGGATCGATTCCTGCGGCCATGTTAAAAACCCGCTCCAGGTTCCAGATCCTCGATCCGATCTTCAGGGTCTCCTCGGGCGTCAGATTGAATCCCGTGGAAGCATTAATCAGGTCGGTATAGTCATCAAGCCCCAGAGCAAAGGAGGTAAAAAGACAGAGACCGGTGGCATCGATTACTGCGGTAAGGTCCTGAAAGATGATAACCCACTTCGGTTTGCCCTTCAGCTCCTGGGTATCCAGCTTTTCCGGCACACCAAGTACTTCAGGGCTTATCATATAGCCTCTGACATGACATCCGCCCCGATTGCTGGTTGCGTACTGCAATCCATGGCCCTGAACACCCCGGGGATCATAGGCAGGCAGCTCCTGTTTCTTTACCGACATGGAGAATTCAGGGTGGCCGTAGTGTTCTGCCATTCGGTACGAACCCTTTGCCATTAGTTTTCCCAGCTTGCCTTCCACTCTGCCGAGCTTGTTGGTCCAGTAGACCACCGACTCAGAGCTGCCGAACTTTAGTTCGGGACCTTCCTCTAGATCTTCCTTGGGAATAAAGCCCTTCTCGTAGAGTTCCATGGCGGTTCCCACGGTAACACCTGCGCTGATGGTATCGATTCCGAGATCGTTGCACAGAAAGTTGGCTTCGCAAATAGCAAGGAGATCGTTCACTCCGCAGTGGGCACCGAAGGCCCAGCCTGTTTCATATTCGGGACCTTCCATTCGTATACCGTTGGGCAGCTCCACATCCCGGGCACAGCCGATGGGACAGGCAAAACAGGCGGTATTGCTCTTGAGGTAACCCTTCTTTACCAGCGCTTCACCGGAAACCTCATCAACCCCTTCAAAGGTTGCGGCCTGGAAATTACGGGTAGGATAAAGCCCCCCCTGATTGATGATATTATCGAGGACCTTGGTTCCCAGGGCGGGAAGTCCTTCTCCGGTTACCGGATGAGCCTTGATCTTGTCAATCTTCTCTTTGACCGCAGAGGTAAAGGCGCTCTTGTCGGTAAAATCAATGGTATTGCTTCCTTTAACCACAACAGCCTTGAGGTTCTTTGACCCCATAACGGCGCCCACTCCGCTTCGCCCAGGCGCCCGGTGCTTATCATTAATAATACAGGCAATCCGGGAGAGATTTTCCCCGGCAGGCCCTATGCATGCAACCCGCGCCCGTTTCTCCCCTACCTCATCAAGAACAATATCAGTGGTCTCTCCGGTTCTCTTTCCCCAGAGATGGGTGGCATTTTTGAACTCCACATTGTTGTCGTAAATTGAGATATAGACAGGTTTGTCGCTCTTTCCCTCAAGAATGATCATGGTATAGCCGGTCTTCCGCAAAACCGCGCCCCAGATGCCTCCCGAGTTGGAACAGGCGATGGTTCCTGTCAAGGGACTTTTTGTCACTACCATGTATCTTCCGGCGGTGGGGGCGCTGGATCCGGTCATCAGTCCACAGGCAAAGATCAGTTTGTTTTCCGGGGATAACGCATCTACCCTGGGGTCTACCTCGTCGGCAAGATACTTGGAAGCAAGGCCTCTTCCTCCAAGATAATCCTTCAACAAGGCTTCAGCTATCGGTTCCTCTCTGCTCGTGTGGTCGGAAAGATTGATTCGTAACAGGATCGCGTCGGTCAGTTTCATAGCACCTCCAGAATGTGGGGGTGCTCTCCTTTCCAAACACGGGAGGCGACAGGGTTTCCCCTGCACCCTTTCGTCCTTAAACCATAGAAATATAGAGTTTTTTCTTTAGGTCTACAGGCTCGGGGAGCTACCTTTATCTATATATGAGAATTGTAATCCCACCTCAGGGACTTGTCAAACTTTTCTTCCCTTTCACAGCTCAGGGATAGTATTTCACGGACAAACGACTATCTGCCGTGCCCATAAGCAGTTGCCGCAACTTGGGGCAAGTCCCCAGCAGTTTCCTGAGCTGTCCCGCAGGTATTCGCATCCGGCCTTCAAGCTACAGTCGGTACAGGATGGGTAAAGGCTCTGGGATACCGAAATACGAAACCAGATATACTCCCGGCTGTTCCAGATCTCGTAGAGGGGACTTTTAGCAATATTCCCAAAGGAGTGAGCTATCAGCTCCATCTCCCTGCCGTCGATCCGCTCCATGCCGTTATGAAGAAAACGGTAACAGGGAGCCACTTCTCCGTCCCAGCGAAGGACCGCACTATTACTCTCGATAAAGCTGCAGCTCCTCTCTGTTTTCAGGGAAAACTGGGGAATCGTATAGTGAATCCGGTGACGGATAGATCGGAAAAGGGGTTCCATGGGATCTCCCCCTCTGCAGCCGTCAGTCCTATAAAGAATCTCCTTCTCGCCTTCCGCACTGACTGGCAGCATGTTGGAAATGATTATCTCATCCACCTCGGCAGCAACTACAGCAGCTGCAAAGGTTTCCAGATCCTCAAGGGACTCCCGGGTCAGGACCCACTCAACTGCAATAAGGGGTCTGCGTTTTCCGGCCTTTTTCTTTGCCTTTTTTACCCTGTCTATCGCCTGCCAGAGAAAATTGCCAGAGACGCCGACCTCATCGAGACTGCTGCCGGCGGCGTGGCCAAGGGAGCCTGTCTCATAACTGAGAACAAGTTTCTCCAGACCTGCATCGATAAGATAATCGATTCTTCGATCATCAAGAAAGGATCCGTTTGTCTGCAGTTCAATCACCGGAACCCGGGTGGATAATTCCCGGAAAAACCGGGAAAACCGGGGGTGAAGCATAGGCTCTCCGATTCCGCCAATAAATACCCTTTTTACCCCCCTTTTTGCCTTTTTACCGTCAAGGGCAGAAAGAATCGCGCGAAATGTAGAATCCTTCATGTCTCCGAAATCTTCCGTAAAGCCTTCGCGGAAACACCCTTTGCAGCTGAAATTGCAGCGGGATGTCAGCTCGATATAGAGGCTTTCAGGATAAACATCAGCGGGATGCAGAATGCGGGTTTTGTTCCATACAAACTCTTCCTCAACCCTGGTCTTGTCCATTGCGCTCCTCATCAACTCTTGATTCTGCCCGGAACAAACTCCTATTCTTTATCCATGATAAACAATGAAGACAGGAAACGTTACCACAGACAGTTGTCCATCGACCAGTGGGGAGAGGCGGGGCAGGAAAAGATTCGCAATGCCCGGGTAAGCATCATCGGTGCGGGAGGACTGGGTAGCCCCGTATCCCTCTACCTCGCTGCAGCCGGGGTTGGCCGGATCAGGATTATTGACCACGATCGGGTTGAACTTTCCAATCTGAACAGACAGATTCTCCATGGCGAACCGTCAATAGGAGTATCGAAAGCGGTTTCGGCCAGGGAGCGGCTGATTGCACTTAACAGCAGTATTTCAATTGAAAGCCTGGAGGCTGAGTTCAGCGATGCAACAGCGGACGGATGCTGCAGTGAAACTGATATTCTCGTGGACTGTCTCGATTCTTTTTCTGCCAGACGGACGCTGAACTATTGGGCGGTAAAAAAGAGGATTCCCCTGGTTCATGCCGGGATATCCGGATGGGGAGGACAGATAACTGTCATTCCGCCAGGCGGCAAACCCTGTCTCGAGTGTATTTTCCCCCAGGCCCCGGACCAGAATAATATATCCGTACTTGGAGCGGCAGCCGGAATACTGGGAAGCATGGAAGCGCTGGAGGTTCTGAAACTAATCACCGGGATCGGGGCCCCCCTCATCCGACGGCTGCTTATCTGTGACGGACTTGCCGCTGATTACCGGGAGATTTCCCTCCAGGCCGATCCAGACTGTCCTGTCTGCGGATAAACGGCTGCACTAAAAATGCTGGACCAATTCCCCGTACCTGAAGCAATCGATGGTGTGGGCATTTATCAGGCCGATGGCCTGGATGTATGCATAAATGATTGTCGGCCCGACAAAACCCATTCCCCGCCTTTTTAGATCCCTGGATATCCTCTCCGACAGCTCATCTTTAGCAGGAATTTCATCTAAGACAGCGAAACCTCTGTCTATCTGGCTGCCATCCACATAATTCCAGATAAAGGCATCAAAGCTGCCATACTGGTCCTGAATTTCAAGAAACACCCGGGCGTTTTTTACAGCTGATTCGATCTTCAACCGGTTCCGTACAATTCCGACATTCTCCAGCAGAGAATCGACGTTCTCTTGAGTAAAGGCGGCAACCCTGGCGGGAGAAAAGTTTTCAAAGGCTTTACGATAATTTTCGCGCTTTTTCAGTATGGTGTTCCAGGATAACCCTGCCTGCGCCCCCTCAAGAATCAGCATCTCAAACAGTCTGTTCTCATCGTGTAAAGGCACACCCCACTCATTGTCATGATATTCCCGCATCAGATTATTCTCAGGGTTCACCCATTCGCAGCGCTGAAGCATGATGCCTCCTCAAAAAAAGCTTATCAGCCAAAGCGCCCGGCTATATAGTCTGCGGTGCGCTTGTTTTTTGGGTTTTGAAACAGTATTTCTGTTCTGTCCCGCTCCTCCAGGTATCCGGCACGGTTCTCGTCCACCATAAAAAACGCGGTATAATCTGAAATTCGCGATGCCTGACTCATGTTGTGGGTTACGATTATTATCGTATATTTCTCCTTGAGCTTTATTGCCAGTTTTTCTATGTAAGCTGTTGCGATGGGGTCCAGTGCCGATGCTGGTTCATCCATAAGGACGACCTCAGGCTCGACGGCAATAGTACGGGCAATGCATAACCTCTGCTGCTGCCCGCCTGAAAGCTGAAGGGCGTTCTGCTTGAGCTTATCCTTTACTTCGTCCCAGAGAGCTGCATCCCTCAGACACTTTTCCACATGCTCACTCATGTTTCCGGTAAACCCGTTTATTTTGGCACCCCAGGCAATATTATCATAAATGCTTTTGGGAAAGGGATTAGGTTTTTGAAACACCATGCCTATCCTTTTTCGAAGTCGTACCGCATCTACCTCGGGATCATAAATGTCTTTACCATCAAAAAGAATCGAACCTGAAGTCTTTGCACCCGGAATCAGATCATTCATGCGGTTGATACTGCGCAGTACAGTACTTTTACCACAGCCGGAGGGTCCAATGAGTGCGGTTATGTGATTCTTCGGTATCACGAAAGATACATTATTGACCGCTTTGAACATGTCATAATACACACTCAAGTTTTTAATCTGAAGTATATTGTCGGTATCTTTCTCGGTTTTCTGCTCTATTGTAGGAGTCACTGTCTTGATCACCTCATTGTATTCTTGATGTCCGGGATAAGCGGTTTCTAAAATAGATTGCCGTCGCGTTCATGCTTAAAAGCAGAATCAGCAGTACCAGGATCGCTGCAGCTGCTATGTTGCGGAACTCCCCCTGGGGGCGGGCGGACCACTGATAGATCTGAATGGGGAGGGTGGTGAACTTCGAAAAAATCCCCTCAGGGTCCAGGGAAACAAAGGTCGAGGCGCCGACAACCACCAGAGGCGCGGTTTCGCCTATGGCCCGGGACAGGGCTATGATTGTTCCCGTCAGTATACGTTCCATTGACCCTGGGAGTAGATGATGCCACACAGTCTGCCAGCGGGTCGCACCAAGACCGAAACTGGAATGCCGCAGGGAAGCCGGCAGCGCCCGCAGGGCCTCCTGGGTGTTAATTATTATGATCGGCAGTATCAGCAGGCCAAGGGTCATACCTGCAGAGAATACCGTACGACCGTTGGCGGTGGAAGGATCCGCAGATCCGAAAATCTCGCCGCTTGACAGGGGTTGCAGAATCCTGACAAAAATCGCCAGGCCAAGAAGTCCGTAGATAATTGAGGGAACTCCCGCGAGATTGTAGATGTTGGTCTGGATAAACCTGTTCAAGCGGCTGTCTTTGGCATACTCTTCAAGATAGACTGCGGTCCCGATACCGATGGGAAATGAAAATACGAACGTAACCAGGATTATCCATACCGAGCCTAAAAGTGCTGTACGGATTCCGGAGTCTTCCGGGGTAGAGGACTGGGAGGAGACAATGAATGAAGGATTCAGCCATGCACGGAAGGATCGGATGTGGGTCGGATTATCCTCAAAGTGGGACCGAATTTTCCCCCCTTCAAACAGTCCTTCCGCAAGAGACCAGCTCTGCTTAACCGCGGGTTTTATTATCCTTTCCTCCACCAGCTGCACCAGGTTGGCGGTGCTTCGTTCATTCAGAGGCGTTTCCCGGTTATAACGACGAATCAAGCCCCGAGAAAGGTGCTCCTCCAGAATACCGATCAGCTCCTTCGAATCAAGTTCGGTATATTCCCGCCCGCCTATACGTAATGCTGCAGGATCAACGGTGTTCTCCACTGCCATAGGGCCGAAGGCATTATTGATAATGCTGAAAAGAAGGATAATAAGCACTGCCACAGAAAAGGTCGTTCCTGCAAAAAAAACCAGGGCAAATACGGAATTCCTTCGTGTTCGTCGGTCAAATGCCTTTGTGTCCGTCGGAAAATGAGATTCTGATGTGCCACTCATTCGTAGACCTCTCTGAATTTCTTGACGATTTTACGGCTGATAATGTTGAGTATCAGGGTAATCAGGAACAGAACCAGACCGAGGGCGAATATGGAGTTGTAATCCATTGTATTGTAGCCCACATCTCCTCCGCTTATCCGGACGATGTATCCGGTAATGGTTTCAGCGGCTTTAAAGGGATTAAAGGTAAAATTCGGTCCCGCACCGGCTGCCAGGGCGACAATCATTGTTTCACCAATAGCCCGGGACAATCCCACAATAAAGGCGGCGGAGAGCCCGGAGAAAGCCGCGGGAATGACCACATGGACCACGGTTTCCAGTTTGGTCGCCCCCAGGGCAAAGGCGCCTTGTCGAAGAGACAGGGGAACTGCCCTGACGGCATCCTCGGACATTGAGGTTACCAGCGGAAGGATGAGAATACCCGTTACAATACCTGCAGATGCGGTATTGTAAATCTCAACTACATTGTTGCCGAAAATACCTCGCAGGAGGGGAGTCATAAAGGTTACCGCAAAGTAGCCGTATACTACCGTCGGGATTCCCGCCAATACCTCAAGAACAGGTTTCAGTATATTCCGCAGGCCATCGGAAGCGTATTCACTCAAATAAACGGCTACCGCAGTACCCAGAGGAACGGCCACCATAACGGCGATAAAACTGACCATCACCGTTGAATTCATCAGGGGGAGAATCCCGAATTTTCCGATCATGGGCTGCCATTCGGTACTTCCCAGGAACTCTATCAGCGAAACCTCACCGCTTCCAAAGAACAGTATCGATTCCCGCACCAGAATTATCACGATTCCAGCTGTAATGCTGACCGAGAGGATGGAAAAAAAGAAGAGAACTGAAAAAATCAGCGTTTCCCCAATCCTGGGATGTTTTTTCAGATCCGTCGAACCAGTGACGGGGGGTACGGAAATTTTCAACGACACATGACCTCCTTGTAATGATAAAAAGCAGACAGACCCTGCTTCCACAGGGCCTTCTGCCGGTGTTCATTCTGCTAAAAAGTTCCATCCATGGCTGATAGCCATGCATCCCGTGCGGAGTTCAGGGCGGCATCGTTGGCAGGAAAATAGCCCACATCTACCACTTCTTCGTTAACATAGCTGAGATAGAAAGCGATAAAGGCGGCGACCTGCGGCTTGCTGCGCAGAATCTTTGCATCGGTGTACATAAACAGGGGGCGCGCCAGGGGATATGAGTTGTTATCCACATTTGCCCGGTTTGCTTTGACCCCCTCAATGCTCAGAATATTGAGGGAAGCTTCGTTCTCCGCATAGTAGGCGTAACCGAAAAAACCGACGGCATACGGGCTGCCCTTGATTCCCTGGACCAGAATATTATCGTCCTCGGAAAGCTGCAGGTTTTTTGCGGAGAGTATTGGAGTGGGGTTCTTGTTAAAGATTTCCTCGACAAAATAGTCAAAGGTCCCCGAATCGGTACCGGGAATAAATCGCAGTATCGGCTCATCAGGCCATTCCGGTCGAACATCCTGCCAGGTATTTGCAGAGGAGAAAATTTCTGCGAGCTCCTCTATGGTCACGTCCCTGGCAAAGGTGTTCTCCCGGCTTACTGTAACCGCAAGAGCATCGGTTCCCACCCGTATTTCTATAGGTTCCCGGCCTATTTTTTGGGCTTGTTCACGCTCCGATTCCTTGATAGGTCGGCTGGCATTGGCAATATCCGTCTCTCCGGCCACAGTAAAGCGTTCAAACCCCGCGCCTGACCCGATACTGTCGATGGTAATGTTTCCACTATAGCCTTCGTCTTTGAAGCGTTCAGCCATCCGTTCGGAAAGGGGAAAAACAGTCGAACTTCCTGCGGTAATAATATCGCCCTTCACCAGTGACGGATCTACTTCCGGAAGACCGTTGACCTCGGAGTCAAGTACCCACTCGAAACCGCTCCTTGCCCCTGATGATCCAGTGTTCTGCTCCTTCTCTCCACCGGCAAACAGAAAGCCGGAAATACAGACAGCAATAAAAAAAACAACAAATTTCTTCATAACAACTCTCCAATAAAGGTGTATGCCTGTTGGCCAAATGGCCAATAGCATTCATTCATAAAATCAGCCGCTATTGTTAGAAGAGTGTTAAGCTTGTGTCAGAAATGTAAGAATCCCGTATTTTTTCTTGAAAGTTACGTAAATACGTCTATTATACGCAATATAGTATTCCCGAAATGGAGATGTCATGCGAAAAGAAACTGTCTTATTCATCTGCATACACAACAGCGCCCGCAGCCAGATGGCTGAAGAGTACCTGCGTTCGATTGCCGGAGACCATTTTGAGGTAGAAAGCGCCGGTTTGGACCCAGGAGAAATAAATCCCTATGTAATTGAAGTATTAAAGGAAGAAGGAATCAACATATCTTCCAAAAAGACGCAGGGGGTAATGGATCTGTACCGGGCAGGAAAAGTCTACCATTATGTAATTACCGTCTGCGACCGGGAAACCGAAGAACAATGCCCGATTTTTCCCGGAACTCACGAACGCATGCTGTGGCCTTTTCCCGACCCGTCAGGTTTTCACGGCAGCCAGGAAGAGATCCTTCAACAAACCAGGGAGGTCAGCAGGGCAATAAAAAAGCGAGTAGAAAAATTTGTAAGACTGGTTTTAAATAAAAACAGCCTCTCCAATACCTGATGAAAGGTTTTGCAGTACATATTTAAATACTATCTCTCTGCAGGTATACTATACTTGTGCTATGAAAAAGAACCTGGTTTTACTTCCCGTACTGCTGAGTATTGTATCCCTTTTTCTCGAACAGCAGGTCACCATGACTGTCTTCTGGCTTGTCGTAATAAATACTCTTGATATTACCGTCCTTTTCATCCTGATAACGGAAACCCTGACGGCCTATAAGGCCGCGCCCTACAAATACATCCATATACGGCAGAATATTTTCTCCCTGGTCTTTACCGCCGCTTTCGTTGTCCTCTTTGTTTTCTCGAAGGTGCAGACCTTTCAGGTTCACTTTAGCCCTGAAAAGGTTGATCCCTCCCTCACCGCATCGGTCCTTAAGAATACCTTCCTGGTACTCAAAGTGCTGACCCGTTTCCGGAAGCTTAATGCTCTGCTGGAATCCATCAGCCTCAAGCCGGCCCAGACCATCGTACTCAGCTTTCTGCTGGTAATCCTGGTCGGGGCCCTGGTGCTGATGGTTCCGTTTACCTCTTCCTCACAAAAGGGACTCCATTTTCTGGATGCCCTGTTCACCGCCACTTCCGCGGTGTGCGTAACTGGTCTGATTGTCGTCGATACCGCCGTCGCCTATTCCCTGTGGGGGCACATTACGATCATGGTCCTGATCCAGATCGGCGGACTGGGGATCATGCTCCTCTCCTATTTCTCGATTTTTATTCTCCATCGGGGGATCAGCCGGCAGGATAAGCTCATTGCGGCCTACATGCTCAGTCAGGACGATCTGCGGTCCATAAAGAAAACGGTCATCGCCATAATAGGAACAACCTTTCTCTTTGAAGCTGCCGGTGCTGTGCTGCTTTACTTTTCAAGCCCTTCTTTTACCGGGGCCTGGGGGGGACGCCTTTTTGCGGCGGTCTTCCACGCGGTTTCCGCTTTCTGCAACGCCGGTTTCGCCCTGTTCAGCGACAGTCTCGAGGGATTCCATGGAAATCTTCTTGTAAACGCCACGATAGCCCTGCTCATTATTGCAGGGGGATTGAGTTTCGGCGTTCATGTTAATCTGCTGTCCCTTTTTAATCGTGATGGAAAATTCGCGGACAGAGGCCGCCGACTTTCGGTCAATACCAGGGTAGTCCTGATCATTTCCGGGATCCTTGTACTAGGCGGGACCCTGGTCTTTTATGCCCTGGAACACGACGGAGTACTCAAGGGGTTGGGAACCGGAAATCAGTATCTGGCGGCCTTTTTTCAATCCGTGACCCTTCGTACCGCGGGCTTCAACACGGTCCCCCTTGGGGCGCTTGGAAGTGCTACATACCTTTTCATGTGCCTTTTCATGTTCATCGGCGGGGCCGCAGGGAGTACCGCCGGGGGAATCAAGGTCAACAATCTTGCTGCGATGGGGGCCTATTTTCGCTCACTTCTGAGGGAATCAAAGGAGGTTACTCTGTTCCGCTCCTCCCTGGGCAGCGACATTATTCTCAAGTCCTTTACCATTGCCACCTTCGGCCTCATCACCGTATTCCTGGGAACCTTTATCCTGATGCTGACAGAGGATGCCCCTGCGATTAAGATACTCTTCGAGGCCGTCTCCGCCTTCGGGACCGTTGGGCTCTCCGCAGGAATTACCGGGGATCTTTCCCCTGCGGGAAAAGGTGTTATTATTATAATGATGTTTCTCGGAAGAATCGGCCCTCTGACCTTCATTGCCGCCGCCGGCACCCGGCAGGCTCAGATGGAGATCCATTATCCGGCGGCGAATCTCTCAATTGGATAAACTGGAGTAGAAAATGGCAAAAAAAACAGGCAAAAACTATCTGGTTGTGGGACTCGGAAGCTTCGGCGGCCGCCTGTGCGAGGTCCTGGAAGAGAAGGGCGGCACGGTTATCGCCGTGGATTCCGACGAAACCCTGATCGAGCGGATAAAGAACAGCGTAACCCAGGCGGTTCACCTCGACTCCACCGACGAGAGCCGTATGAGCGAACTGGACCTCGAAGATGTGGATGTAGGTATTGTTGCCATAGGAAACAGTTTCGAGGCGAGTATACTGACCACCGCCATTCTGAAGCGTCTGGGGGTTCCCTACATTATTGCCCGCTCCCTTACAAAACTGCATCATCAGGTACTGCTCCAGGTCGGGGCGGACGAGATTGTCAACGTCGAGATCGATGAAGGAACCAGACTTGCCAACAGGCTCATTGCTCCTGACGTTCTTGACAGGATTCCTCTTTCCGATGAAATAAGCGTGGCGGAGGTACGGGTACCGAAGGACTTTGTCGAGAAACAGCTCATAGAACTCGACCTTCGAAAACGCCTGCAGATAAACGTAATAGCAATCCGCCGCTACAGCTACGGCGTTGATGAAATTGGAAACCCTACTAAAAGCGAGAGACTGATCTTCCCCGGCGGGGACGAGGTGCTTCAGGAAGAGGATATTCTGCTGATCGTGGGCAGGAACGATAAGATATCCTCCTTCAGTGAACTGCAGGTGTAGACATGGATGTAAAAAGCAACCGCTGGATAATTCTTCTGATGCTGCTCGGTTCCCTCGGCATCCTGACGGTGGGGATATCCGGCTACCTGCTGATAAGCGGCGCCCCGGAAGAATTTTTACAGGAACCTGTTTTTGCTGCCCAGCGCATCCTCTTTATTTCGATTGTCGTCTTTCTCGGTTTTCTGACAGTCTGGGTTATAACCATTGTCCGCGGTATCTCGGTGGAAAAACGCCTGGACCGTCTTATCAGCAAGAGCAGGTACCGCCGCCTGGACCGGGATGCTGACTTCGCAGGATTCGGGTCTCTCGGTCCGCGGCTGCGGGAGCTCTATAAGGTTCTTACCGAGACAAACTCAAAGCTCAGACGTAAAATAGCATCCCAGGGAACCCTCCTGGATATCATTATCACAAACTCGCCGGCCCTCATGCTGGTAACCGACAGCTCCGGCACTATCGTTTTTGCAAGCCGCGTACTGCTGGAATCCCTGGAAAAAGAGAAGCCGAATATAATAAATTACCCCCTGTCCTCAGTCTGGGAGGAGCTGAGCTTCAGCGAACTGCGTATCTCCATGGAGGAGACCTTCTCGCCGATCAGTCTCAAGGTGGAAGAGTACCCTCTTACGGCCTATCCGGTTGTCGGCAGCGACGGGCTTATTTCCTATGTGGTGTTCAACGCCGAAAAGCGGCCCTTTATGTATAACCAGAAGGTCCAGGAGACCAGGCAGAAGGAAGTTTCCCTTCAGTCCCGCCTGATGGGAATACTGCGCCAGAGTAAGAGAGGAGAAAAATGAAGCGTTTGTCCAATCTTTTTTCCCGCAGGATAGGCACTGTCCCGGGTTCGATTATCGATGAACCCTCCAACGGCAGTCATCCTATAGAGATGGGACTTTTCCGCTACAATGCGGACGCCCTGGAGCGGCAAAAGCTGGCTGCCGGGAACTCCCTAGAAGAACTCACAAAAGAAGACCAGATCCTGTGGCTGGACATACCGGGGGTCCATGACTCCGCATTGCTGAAAAGAATCGTCCGCCGCTTCGGGATTCATCCCATCGTCGCGGAGAACATCCAGCACACCGGTCAGCGACCCAAAGCCGATGAATACGGAGACCAGCTTTTTCTGCTCCTTCACATGATCACCTGGAACGGGGAAGAAAAAAGCGTGGAAACCGAGCAGGTGAGTATCGTTTCCGGAAAGGGGTACGTGATCTCCTTCCAGGAACATCCCGGAGATGTCTTTGATCCGGTCCGCCGCCGGATCTCGGAAGGTCTTGGACGGGTGCGCAGAATGGGAGCCGACTACCTGGCCTACTCTCTCGCCGACGCTGTGGTGGACAACTACTTTCTTGTTCTGGAGGATCTGCAGAAGGAGTTTGAAACGCTGGAAGAACAGGTCCTTTTCGAAGACGGACCTGACCCCTCCGCTTCGGTGCACTCCCTTGCCCGGGAGCTTCTTTCCCTGCGCCGGGCTGTCTGGCCAATGAGAGAGGCAGCCTCCGCCCTGATGCGGGGACAAATTCCCACCGTGTCCGAGGAGGTACAGATATTCTTTCGCGATCTCTACGATCATATAGTCCAGATAATCGACTGGATCGAACTGATGCGGGACAGCCTGAAGGGTCTGATGGACTCCTACCAGAACAGGGTGGGCAACTCTACCAACGCCATTATGAGGGTCCTGACCATTGTGGCGACCATTTTCATTCCCCTGACCTTCATAGCCGGAATTTACGGAATGAACTTCCAGATAATGCCGGAACTCACCTGGCCTCTGGGGTATCCACTCATTATGGGCTTCATGACCCTGGTCGCCCTGGGCATGCTCCTCTATTTCAAGAAAAAGAAATGGCTCTAGTCGAAAAACCGGATAACTACACCCTCAAGGGACTGATACTACCCATCTATATCCCGGCTTTTCTCTCCTACCTTGCCCAGGGACTTACCACCTCCTTTGTCGTTCTCTACGCCTTGAAACTTGGAGCAGGTCCCGGGGCTGCGGGTGTAATCGCCGCACTTCAGCACCTGGGTACACTCTTTTTCGATATTCCCGCGGGTCGCCTGACCGAGCGTTTCAACCTGAAAAAGGTTTACATGTTCAGTACCCTGTTCCTGGGGATTTTTCTGTTTCTGATCTGGGTCCTTGACTCCCTCCCATTCCTGATGATTCTGCTCATCGGTTTCGGCGCCGCCCGGACATCCTGGTCCATAAGCCAGGTTACCGTGGTCCGCAGACTTGTTGATCCGGGGCTCCGCGGACGAGCTCTGGCGAATATGGGAGGTCTTGTACGGGCCGGTTCGTTTCTCGGCCCGGTTATGGGGGGGTATATAGCGGATATTTTCAGTCTGGGGGCCCTCTTTCTTGCAGCTGCCCTCTGCACCTTCATTTCCACAGGACTCATACTGCTTAGAACACCGGAATCGGAAGAACCCAACGAAGCCCCCGCAGTATTCCGCAGGATTTCCGAAACCTTCCGCAGGCACAGCGGAATACTTCTGAGCGCAGGGACCGGAATCGTAGTTCTGGGTCTTCTCAGGTCCGCCCGACCGGTGCTGCTGCCTCTCTATGGCGAAAGCCTGGGCCTCAGTCTCGGCCAGATCGGGATAGTCATGGGTTTGAGCGGTCTGGCGGATTCCCTGCTTTTCTATCCCGCGGGAATAATATTCGACCGCTGCGGAATTAAACGGGGAGCAGTCCTCTGCCTGGGACTCTTTTCCCTGGGGCTGATTCTCCTGCCCCTCTCCGGAGGCTTTGCGGGGTTCGCTCTGGTTGCCGTTCTGATCGGTATCGGCAACGGGTTCGGCTCGGGGATAAACATGGCCATGAGCGCCATTCTTGCCCCCGACGGGGAGGTCGGGGAGTTCATGGGCATATGGCGACTTTTTACCGACGCGGGGGTCTTTACCGGACCCCTCGCTGTAGGGCTGATCACGGCCGCCCTCAGCCTCACAGCCGCGCCTTTCGCTCTGGGGGCGCTGGGACTGGCCGGAGCCCTCTATTTTCAGTACTCTGTACATGAAAGCAATGAAAACCCTTGAAGATTATTCTCCCGACACATCGCCCTACGAACTCTTCGAGCACCTCTATAACCGGGTAATCAGCCGTTCCATCAGAAGCTTCTCAAAACTCATGGAATATGTCAGTCCCCTGCCGGGAACCGAACCGAATCTGCGGGTCTACAGAAAAATCTTCCACCTCATCAAGGAGCTCAACTGGGGGGTCTTTGCCCCCCTGGACGAAAAGGAGTTCCCCGGGCTCTGGCGGGAACTGGTTCTCCCCTGCCCGGAGCTCCCCGGGACCGGGGACCTCAAACGGAATACCTCCATCTCTACGGTCTACGCGGCGATACTGGATATTCACGGCTACTCCGCTTTCTGCCTGAAAAACCGCCGCAACCTCTCGATGCTGATGCTGCTGGATGAATGCATCCAGGAAGATATCCGCAGGATCTCCAAAAACTTCGGCACTTTAAGCTGGCGGAGCGAAGGGGATGCGATAATCCTGATTTCCGACGATCCCCGGGGAATAAGCTCCGCCGCGGTCAATATCGTCGACTACTTCTCCCGTCGGCGGATTGTAAAAAGCAAGAAGCTCCAGGAAAGCCGGATCGTGCATAAAATCATACTGCCCGATATGGCCGTCTCTGCCGGTATTGCCGGAGGCAGGGCCTACACTCCCCTGGTAATAACCCGGGACGGGGACATCTCCGGAGACATTATCAATACCGCCGCCCGTCTTCAGGGTTTTGCAAACACCCTCGCTCCCACGGAGACCAAGATTCTCGCCACCAACCACGTGGTCCATCAGCTGCAGAAGGAACGTCCGGGGGCAGAAACCGATCTGCTGGACGAGGTAGGTTACTTCAATCTCGGCAGGTTCCAGTTCAAGGGGATGGATCTGTCCGTCTTCGAGATCCTGTTCCGAAACTCCCAGAAGGAGAAGCTCGTCTACCAGGGGCATCTGCTCAAGCTCTATTCCGCCATAGAAAAAGAACGCTGGCGGGATCTTATCTTCACCTCTCTGGTAAACATCTTTGCCCGGGTTATCAGTTCCGCCAAACAGATAAAAATAGGGGAGGCATCCAGAAGCGAACTCCTGAACAAATGCTCCCAGGCTTTGAAAATGTACAAATCCGGTACTGATTATCACCGTCCCATGGCCATATTGCGGGAACTTCGGGAGTCCCTGTTCCATCTTCGCAATGCTGATCCGATTCTCAGGATCTACACCGACCAGATCCTCGAAAAGTACAGCATGATAGAACAGCAGTTCTACGAATACCTGGAAGAGCATCTTCCGGAAATGATCAACAAATTCCTGGACCTCTCCCAGCGGGACCTTTTTCTCAAAGCCTCAAAGAGCAGGGAGATTTACGATCAGCTGAAACAGAAAGGACTCGACGAGATGATGAAGGAGAACCAGAAATACACCTGGTACAGGATCATCGATGATGAGCGTGAGGCCCTGAGCAGCCGCATCCACATCGGGAAGAAATAGAAAACCCGCCCCTTTTCTCCGCAATCTCCGGGGTGTATACTTACTATGGAGGGTACAGGGATGGCAACAAAGCACTTTACCGTTAACCTGCATAACATCGACAGCGTCTCAGA
The DNA here is from genome assembly GCA_964554875.1 of uncultured Spirochaetaceae bacterium. Taxonomy (GTDB): domain Bacteria; phylum Spirochaetota; class Spirochaetia; order JC444; family Marispirochaetaceae; genus Marispirochaeta. The sequence goes on from CAZKQJ010000049.1 coordinate 22,687, forward strand.
AACCCTGAAGGCAATCCAGAACCTCCTGGACCGCAGAGGAGACGGCAACGGTCGCGGCGGAACCGATGGAGAGTATCTCAGCCTGATCTTCGGCAGCCAGGAAAACGGGGGTTTCACTGAATTTTCCCCTCCCTCCTGGCATCTGGAAACAGTGAGCGGTCGTCCTATGACCCTGACAAGCGAACACACCTTTTTTTATGCCGCCGGCGGATTCGATATTCCCGGACAGATTGAAGAGACCATGGAACGCATGGCGGAATCGATGATCATGGAATCCGATACCGCGCCTCTGGGGGCCTACGCCTTTGTCGGCCTCATAATGGCCGGACAGGAGTGGATACGCCCCTATGCCGAGTATCTGCAAATGCTGAAACGTTTTGACATGTTCAGCGACACCGAAGAGACCGACGGTGTATCCGCTGCCATCCAGACTTACGGCTGGACCGAGGACACCCTGGATCTTCTGGCTCTCAGAATGTTCTCCTGTCAGGGGCACAGCGGAGGCGAGGCTTTCCAGGTTTTCAGAGACGAGTTCGGTCTGAACGATGCCCTCGAGGATGACGAACTCCTCGGCTCCTTTGAAGGCGCCTTACGGCGGGAAATTGAGGAACTGGAAGACGCGGATTTGGATTCATACTTCTGGTCCTGCGGATACGACCCCCGGGGGGGATCCCCGTCACAGGGAGAGGCAGGTACCC
>CAZKQJ010000050.1:0-22451 GCA_964554875.1 uncultured Spirochaetaceae bacterium
GCGGTTGCTGCCGGTGTGCTTCTGGGTGTTATTCCCAAGCTCGCAGGCGGTTGATACAGCATTTTTTACGACGTTCTATCAAAGCCCTCCGGTACGGCCGGGGGGCTTTTTTTGTTTGACTAATGTTGTGTATGGTTGTATAATGTTGATATGAAAGACGAACAGTTTTATACGATCAGTGAAACTGCTAAAAAGTTGGGAGTCAGTAAACAAACTTTAAGAAGATGGGATAATAATGGAAAGTTTACTTCACGACGCCATCCAATCAATAACTATAGAGTATATTCTAGTGAACAGATCACAGGACTTGTTGCAGAGTTAGAATCCCAAGATTATTTAAATTATAACGAAAAACGGATTGAAGATCTTGAGAGTTTCTTTACTACCAAATTAGGTAGGCTATACAATTGTGATGCAAACACGTTTCTAAAGGCTTTTCCCGATTCTTCGATTGGTTTAATTTTTGCTGATCCTCCTTATAATATAAAAAAAGCTGAGTGGGATACTTTTGAATCTCAGAAGCAGTATATTGACTGGTCATTGAAATGGATCAGAGAGTCTCATCGGATTCTTACTGATAACGGTTCTCTTTATGTCTGCGGTTTTTCAGAAATCCTTGCTGATATCAAATGGGCGGCCAGTTCCTTGTTTAAGGGATGTAAATGGCTTGTTTGGTATTACCGAAACAAAGCTAATATGGGAAATGATTGGGGAAGATCCCATGAAAGTATTCTTCATTTGAGGAAGACTAAAGATTTCATCTTTAATATAGACATGGTACGTATTCCATACAATGAACATACATTGAGGTATCCAACTCGCCCTCAAGCGGTTACTTCTCAGTATGGAAATGGTAAAAAATTTGACTGGTCGCCACATCCACTTGGTGCCAAACCAAAGGATGTGCTTGAGATACCAACTATTTCAAATAAATCCTGGGAAAGGTATAATCATCCAACACAGAAACCGGTTGAATTATTACGCAAGATTATACTTTCTTCTTCTAATATAGATAGTGTTATTGTGGATCCCTTTGGTGGGTCAGGTACAACATTTGCCGTCGCTGAAGCTTATGGGAGGCGTTGGTATGGAAGTGAGATAGATAATAAGTATTGTGAAGAAATTAAGAATAGAGTCAGCGATTCAACCCATATTGCCCGGATCTACTCAGAATTAGACCAGGTGGAGTCGGAGAAGCGGCGTCTGAAATTACGTGGAGGCATCCAGTAGATTTCTTGCATCCTGCAGAAGGAATTTAGAAAATCTCTTTATATACCGTGAATAAGGGATTTTTTTTGCATGAGGTGGTGGATCAACAAAATAGATACCATCAAGGTTAGTGAGAAACTTGGTGTAAACCATAAAAAGTCCCGCCACAAACGTGCAGCCAACTTTATCTTTTTCTTTACGTTGGACATCATTTAAGAATATCCCGATTACTTTTACATCTCGGTTAACAAAGCGACTCATAAGAATTTTATCGATAAATATTTTACCCATTCTGTCTTTCGATGAGGTTTTAAGCGATACGACTATTTCATTTTCTTCGATTCTTGTGCTGTCTGACTTAACTGCTTTATATGGGGAAAATATAAAGTCTGTTTCACATGAGTAAATCCCTTTATCTTCATATGGAATTTTTAGTACAATTTTCTTGTTTGCTATCCCGATTGTAGATACCATCAGTTTTATCAGTTCTTCAAATCTATTCCCAACATGTTTTCTGTTGGCGTTTTGGTTTCCCAGTAAATCCAAAGATATACTTATGGACTGCTGAATTGTGTATGTTACCGTATCCACTACTAAATAGTCTTCTTCTTCGAAAACATTTCTTTTATCAGCTGCCTTAGAGAGAATGTGTAAAAAATGTTCAAATTTTTTATCAAATATTTTTGGATCCTGGATAAACAGATTAGTTCTGAAAGGACGAGAATACTTTTTTGTACTTGCTTGAGTCGAGTGTATAATTGTGTATCCTTTATTCTGTGTAACAGACGAGGTTACCTCAGGGAGATAGTTAAGCGTTCTAATTGTTATTCTTTTAAAGGACTCCAAAGACGTTACCGGTTTTTGTAGGTCTTCTAATAATGCCATAATAAATATTCGGTGATTCCTATTAGCTGCTGAAGGAGAATATTTGTTCTGATCTGACAATATTTTTACTTTGAGTTGGCTTGCCATTGCATCCCTGTTTTTTCGGATGATAGAATCCTGTGTACCGGAGGAACCATGGCAACGGACATGCACTACAGCTTTTCCCATACCATTATCTACAGCGAGATCGACACACGGGGGTGTCTGGCCCTTCCCTCTTTTTCCGCGATTTTTCAGGAGGCGGCGCTGCTCCAGGCGGAGGAGCTCGGTTTCGGAGAGTCCTACTGCGCGGCGGAGGGGCGGATGTGGGTGCTCTCCCGGCTGCGGGTCGAGTTTGAGCGCTCCCCGGCCCATCGGGAGTGCATACGGGTGGAAACCTGGCCCAAGGAACCCCAGGGGCCTCTGGCGCGGCGTGATTTCCGTATCTTCGGCGCCGACGGGACTCTCTGTGCCCGGGCTACCAGCGGCTGGATGCTACTGGATACGGCCGGCATGCGTCCGGTACGGCCTCAGCAGGTATTCAAGGACTTTGATTTCTCAGACGTGGGGGAGGCCGTCCGGGGCTCGGCACCAAAGGTTCCGGGTTGCGACGGAGAGGGAAGCCAGGTCCAGGTTATCGCCAGGTACTCGGACCTCGACCAGAACGATCATGTCAACAATACCCGCTATGTGCGCTGGTTTCTGGACTGCTTTTCTCCCCAGGACTTTGACCGTCTCGAGCTGACCAGCTTCGATATAAATTACTCCCGGGCCGCCGGCTGGAACGATACTGTAACGCTGAAACGCTGCGATATGCCCGGATCCACAATTGTCCGGGGATATCTTGATGACGGCAGCGAGAGCTTTGCCGCCATGCTGCACTACCGTGATGTTGTCCCCCAAGCAGTTGACGATTCCGGTGAAAAGGATTAAAAATAAAAGAACTCATTTTACGGGAGGTAGTGTTGATGAGTGTTGGAATGTGCGGAAGCCTCCGCGAGCGGGTCGCTTGATACCTGATGCGCCATTTTGACCTGTCGGCCATCTAAAAACGTATCCCTCCAAGAACCCGTTTTTTAATACTATTCTCACAGCGGAAGAGTTTCCGATTCAGTTTTCTCAAAAACTTCGGATCTGCACGATATTGCTGCAGGAACGTGATATCCCTGCGTGTTGTATACCCAGGGAACGGAGACTTTTATGTCCAGAAACAGAATACACCATACTCAGGAAAACACGGCCTTTATCTGCCGACACTGCGGCCGGATAGTACCCCCTTCTCTGTCCGGTACGCAGCATAGAAACCACTGCTGCCATTGTCTGTGGAGTCTGCACCTTGACCTGCGTCCCGGAGATCGGCGTTCAGGCTGCAGGAGCACGATGGAACCGGTGGGTATCTGGGTTATGCCCGATGGAGAGTGGTCGTTGATCCACCGCTGCACAAAGTGCGGCATGCTCAAGCATAACCGGATCGCCGGAGATGATAACGAGGGCGCCCTGCTCTCTCTGGCCCTCAAGCCGGTGTCCCTGCTTCCTTTTCCGGTATCCACAATTGCGGACAGAATGGCAGGCTTGCATAATCTGGAGGAGGCTCCCCATGGCGGAAGATAGGAAAACAGAATGCGAAAAGAATTTCCCCGGCTGTTCTCCAGGCCGGGTTGTGGGCGAAGGTCTGCACCTCTACAAGGTCCTCTGCGGCGAAGATGAACTCCTGTGCCGGGTGAGCGGTGGCTTTCGCCATGCCGCGGCCAGAAAAGAGGATTATCCCGTTACCGGGGACTGGGTAGCACTGCGGGGTGAAGATTGCCTGATAGAGGGTCGTCTTGCTAGAAATGCCTGCATTGCTCGTGCCAGCGCGGGAGGGACCACGGAAAAACAGATTCTGGCCGCCAATGTGGACCTGGTTTTTATTGTCGCAGGACTGGACGGCGGCCGCAACCTTACCCGCCGGGGAATAGAACGCTACCTGGTAATGGTCCGGGAGAGTGGGGCAGAACCGGCACTGGTGCTGAACAAGCTTGATTTGTGTACCGACATTGTCAGTGCCCTTCAGGCTGCAGAGGAGGCTGCTCCCGGTGTCCGACAGATCCTGACGAGTGCTCGTACCGGTGACGGCATGAATGAACTGGCCCAGGCTTTAAGCCCGGGGATGACCGGGGTGGTGCTTGGCCCTTCGGGGGTGGGAAAATCGTCCCTGATAAACGCGCTGATGGGAGAAAAACATCTGGCTGAAGGAGAGGCCCGGGAGAGCGACCGCCGTGGAAGGCATACATCCACCAGCCGTAATCTGGTTGTTATTCCCGGTGGAGGCGCCCTGATCGATACACCGGGCCTGCGTGAACTCCGGCTCTGGGCCGGGGAAGCTTCCCTTGATGAGGTTTTTCATGACCTGGAGCATCATGCCCGGAACTGCCGCTTTCGCGACTGCAGCCACCAGGGTGAGCCGGGATGCGCGGTGCAGCAGGCTTTGGCCGACGGAGAGCTTTCCCATGAACGTTACGAGAGCTATCTGGAACTGCGGAAGGAGCTCGATTACCTGCATCGCAGAAGCGATGAACAGGCCCGGGCCGAGGAGGAACGGCGCTGGAAGCAGATTTCCAAATCGGTTAAGCAGTTTTATAAGGGTAAGAAAGGATACTAGGCCATGCGGCCTGATCAAGACGGGGCCTTCCATTCCTTTGGGAGATGAAGGCCCCGGATTAGTTGAATACTAAAACGTCAGCAGTTCCCGTACTTTGTAGGGACGGTCGTCCCGAACAGATTTCCAGACAGCCTCGCCGGTGGCAACGGCAAGGGCTCCGTCCAGTGAGCCTGAAGCAATCTCGTAGTCCCGTGAAGGATCCGGTCCCAGAAAGACATCTTCCAGCAGAACCGGGTCAGCCCCATGGTGACCGCCGGGGCGTTCAACCACGTGGATGATCTCCTTGGAGCCGAAGAGGGGGTAGTATTCGATTGTCTGATGCTCTTCGAAGGGAAAAGGAATGCGCTGGGGCATGTGATATTCCGTGGATTCTATCCGTCCTTCGGTCCCGTTGATGGCCACCCGATAGCCTTCCCAGGGGGTTGAAAAGTTGACCGAATAGGAGAGCATCGCCCCCTTGTCGTAGCGGATGGCAGCTGTATAGGTATCCTCGATCTTGATGTCTGAATCGAAAATACAGGCGTCGGTACGGTAGCCGGTAAAATTGGCCTTCCTGGCCTCGTCCAGGTCCAGGTGGTCGTCCTTTACCTCCGCGTCGCCGGTGCGGTGGTTCCAGCGGCGGTAGTAGATGCACTGGTCTTTTTCCAGGCAGGTCTGACAGAAACGGCCGTCTTTTTTTGACGGGTTCTTCGGCCCCTCGGGACCGTAGTAGTTCAGTGCTCCGAAGGCGAAGATTTCCTCCGGTCGCTGTCCGGTCCACCAGTTTACCAGGTCGAAGTGGTGTGACGCCTTGTGGATGGAGAGCCCTCCGGAGATTTCCCGGTAACGGTTCCAGCGACGGAAGTAGCTTGAACCGTGATAGGTGTCGATGTACCAGTTAAGGTCGATGGAGGTAATGCGTCCCACCTTGCCCTGGAGAATCATCTCCTTGATCCGCCGATGTATGGCGGTGTAACGGTAATTGAAGGTGACCTGGACACGGCCCCTGCTCTTCTTTTCCGCGTCGATGATCTTCTGGCAGTCCTCGGCACTGGCGGCCATTGGTTTTTCTACCAGGGAATCGATATCGTGTTCCAGAGCTGCGAGGACGTACTGCGCGTGGGTATTGTCCCGCCCGGCAATGAGAAGTACGTCGGGCCTGCACTCCCGGATCATTTTCTCGAGCTCTTCTGGCCTGTAGCAGGGGAAATTCTTCAGCTCCGGATACTGTTCACCGGCAACTTCGAAGCGGCGGGGATCCGGGTCCAGGAGTCCCACAAGCTCCGTCTGTTCATGAAAGAGGGAAAGCATCGGCTTTACAAACATTTTTAAAGCCCTGTTGCTGACGCCGCACACGGCATAGCGTTTTCTCATCAAGTCCTCCATCATCCTATAAATTTAAAATTCAAAACCCATTATTCGGAATCTGACAGACGCCGTCAAGCTGGAAAACAGGCTTTCTCCTTGACCCGCGCTACAAAAATCTCTATTATACTTCCCGGAAACCTGTACGTAGATCCGGTATGGGACACCGGTTTTTTCTACTATAAAATTCCTATCAAGAACGGAAGGAGCTTATCATGTTAGAATTGAAGAAAGGAGTAGACATCCTTTCAGACGTCGGCGGCCTGAAAACCGTAGACGAAGCACGCAAGGTCTTTGAAGCGAATCTGGATTCTGCCAATCTGGCGAAAATTTCAAAGATCAAGAACGAAGAGGCCCTGCTCAAGATCGCCAATGCGATCGCTATGTGCGAGCCCGACAATGTTTTTATTATCAGTGATACCCGGGAAGACGCGGCCTATGTAAAACAGCGAAGCCTCGAGACCGGGGAAGAGAAGAAGCTGGCAATCAAGGACCACACCATCCACTTCGATCTTCCTGAAGACCAGGGACGTCTGGTCAGTCAGACTTTCTACATCATAAACGAGGATGAGGACATCAGCGCTCTGGCCAAGAAGCAGCTGCGTTCCGAAGCCCACCAGTACATTCAGGAGAACATGAAGGGCATCATGAAGGGCCTTACCATGTATGTCTCCTTTCTGAACCGGGGACCCGTAGGGGCCAAGGCCTCCATTCCCGCCCTGATGATTACCTCTTCCACCTATGTTCAGACCAGCGGCGACCTGCTGTACCGGAACGTATTCTCAAGCTTCGACAGCGAAGCAGAGCGCTGCGGAACCTTCTTTACCAACGTTCACAGCCAGGGACCCAACCGCTCCGAAGACGTACCCAAGGCCCGCATCTACATGGACAGAAGCTGGCAGACCTGTTACTCCACCTACTGTACCTATGCCGGTAACACCCTGCTCCTCAAGAAGGGTAACCACCGTTTTGCCGTAGACCGCGCTACCTACTACAAGGTCGAGGAAGAACTTTCCGAGCACATGTTCATTACCGGTATGACCGGCCCCGGCGGACGGAAGACCTATTTTGCAGGCGCCGCGCCTTCGGGATGCGGAAAAACCACCACCGCCATGGTTGGTACCGACTTTATCGGCGACGACCTGGCCCAGATCTGGATCGACGAGGACAATGGGACCGTTCGGGCAATCAACCCCGAAAAAGGTATCTTCGGTATCGTTGAAGACGTAAACTGGGAAGGCGATCCCCACCTGATGAAATGTCTGCGGGAAGAGAAAACCACCGTTATCTATTCCAACGTTCTGATCGACGAGAACCTGAAGCCCCGCTGGGTCGGCGACGGCGAACCCATCCCCGAGAAGGGAATCAACTTTCAGGGCGACTGGTGGCCCGGAAAGACCGATGCCAACGGCAAGCCGGTCCCCATGTCTCACCCCAACTCCCGCTGTACCCTGCTGAACTCTTCCATCGACAACTATAACGAAGAGGCTGCGGAAGATCCCCATGGAGTACACGTTAAGGTTGTTACCTACTCCGGACGTGACGCCGACACCATGGTTCCCGTATGGGTAGCCCGTACTCCTGACGAAGGTGTCGCCATCGGTGCCTCCGTTGTTTCCAAGGCTACCGCTACCGAGGTTGGAGCCACCGGTGTAAACCGTCAGCCCTGGGCCAACGCACCCTTCGTTCCCGGTGCTCTCGCCGACTATATGGACGCCCAGTTCAAGTTCTACAACTCCGGCAAGATCAAGGACAAGCCCCTGCTTGCGGGACTCAACTACTTTCTTACCCACGAAAACCGCGGCGGATCCGGCAAGGGCCTCCTGGGTGAAAAGAAAGACGTAAAGGTCTGGCTCGGCTGGCTCGAGCTGTATGCCAACGGAGATGTTGAAGCCATCGAGACTCCCATCGGTTTCATTCCCAAGTACGAGGACCTGAAGAAACTCTTCGACGGAATCGACAAGGAGTATCCCAAGAGCCTCTACGACATGCAGTTCGCCCTGTACGTCGACAACATCATCAAGAGAATCGATCTGCAGACCGAAGCCTACAGCAAGGAGAAGAATCTTCCTTCACAGCTGTTCAAGGTGTACGAAAAGCAGAAGGCTGAACTCCTCGCCCTGAAGGAGAAGTTTGGAGCTGTTGTTTCCGTTGAGCAGGTTGTCGGCAAATAGCCGGCACTGAATCTCAGGATTATCGGGCCCGATTGCCTTGCGGCGGTCGGGCCCTTTGTTATGGCGGCGCGTCCATTTTCGTGCTATAAACGAGGGAGGGGGAGCATATGATACAGGAAGGATTTTTCTACGGATACAAAGGCAGGGAACTTTTTTACCGCTATGCTCTTCCGAAGGAGCCGATGGCCTCGGTGCTGATCCTCCACGGCTACGGAGAGCATTCCGGCCGCTACCCCCATGTTATAGAGAGCTTCGCTGCCCGGGCTTATGCCGTTTTCGTTCCGGACCTCCGGGGACACGGCAGAAACGCCCGATGCCTGGGGGATATGGAAGGACGGGAGAAGATCCGGGAGGACGCGCACATTCTTACCCAGACGATAAACCAGAAGTGCCCGGGATTGCCGGTGGTTCTCCTGGGCCACAGTATGGGAGGAATGCTGGCCCTGTATCAGCTGCTGAAGTACCAGGACCAGTATGCCGCCGCGGTTTTAAGCGGACCCGCCATACTCCTGCCCGAGGGTATCAGCCCCCTTATCAAGGCCATGGCGGGGTTCCTCGCGCGCCTGGCGCCGAAACTCCCTGTCCAGGAGCTCGACCTGAGCGAGGCCACCAGGAATATGGAGATGCGGGCGGAGGACGACAGGGACCCGCTTCAGTATAAAGGCAAGGCCCGGGCCAGGACGGGGAACGAAACAATCCGTGCCCAGCAGGAGGTTCAGGACCGGCTTGGTGAGATACGCCTGCCGCTTCTGGTTATGCACGGCTCCGACGACAAGGTTATCGATCCGGCGGCAACGGAGATCGTCTACTCCCGGGTTTCCAGTCAGGATAAGACCAAAAAATTCTGGCCCGGACTCTACCACGAGCTCATGAACGAACCGGAGCGGGAAGAGGTGTACAGTTTTATCTTCCAGTGGCTCTCGTCACGCCTGCCCGCTTAAACAAGGCCGATAAGCAGAATCTGCAGGGGTATTACCAGCGCCAGCAGCAGGGTCGTTACCAGCCATGCGGCGTTGGCCAGGTCCACATCGAGTTTATAGATCGACGGCGGCACCATGGCAATGAAGCCCACCGGCATGGCCGAGAGGATCAGCACGACCTTGAGGGGCAGTCCGCCGTAAATGGATCCGTAGCCCAAAAGGGCGGCGCTTCCCACAACCGCGGCGGGAATAATCAGATACTTTATCCCGGCGACTATAAATGCCTCTTTCATGTAAGCCCCGATTCTGCCGAAGCGCATGGCCATGCCGATGGACATGAGGAGCAGCAGGCTGGCGAGGGGCACGAGAATGGAGTTGAGAGGTCCGTAAAAGGCCGGACGCCCGACCCCTGCAAGGTTGAGAACGAGCCCGGTGCCCAGGCTGAAGAGGGTTACCAGCACGAAGGGGTCGACGAAGAGGGAGAGTACCCGGCCGCGGCTGCCGACCTGCGAGGCTGCCTGGGAGGAGAAGCTCTTTGCGATGGGAAAACAGATGCCGTAGTAGGTAAAGAGCTCGAACAGCCGATAAACCGGAACCATGGCGTAGCCCGCTTCGCCGAGGGTAATGAATACCACCAGGGTACCCACAGAGCCCAGGTTCGACATTGTCCCGGTGGAAAAGAGGGCTCCCCGCCGCGCCGTATCGAAGTTCAGGAACTTGCCGATCCCCAGGGAGGCCGCTGCTCCGGCGACAATGGCCAGAAAACCCAAAACGGGCAGGAAGAGCAGCCGAAGGGTGTCGATCTGAAATATCCAGATGGCCCCCATATTGGCCAGGGGTAAAAACAGGAGCAGGGATATCCGCTGCAGGTATTTGCGAGCCCTCCCAAGAGACGGATCGGCTTTGATTATTCCCGCCCGCACAAGACGCTGAAGAGCGTATCCGATGGACATTCCTGCAATAATGATTCCGAGAGAAAAAAGCATCTGCCGCATAATGGAGAACACCATATCAGCTGGAGCAGTCCGATTCAAGCTTGAATAAGCTGCTTTAAAAGGATTACCTTGGCCGGATGAGACGCATTCGTGTAACAGCTGCTGTTCTGCGCCGGGGTGAGTATATCCTCCTTGCGAGGCGTTCGGCGGAACAGTCCCGACCGTTGTTATGGGAATTCCCCGGAGGGAAGGTGGAGGACGGGGAGGACGACCGGAGCTGCCTGACCCGGGAGCTGCGGGAGGAGCTGGGGATCGAGACCCGGATCGGCGCAAAAATCGGGGTTTTCCCCTTTTCGTATCCCGATATCAGCATAGATCTTGCGGTGTATGAGGCAGGGATAGTCGAAGGAGAGCCCCATCCGAGGGAACACCATGAGCTTGCCTGGGTTCGGTTAGATGACCTGCTCACTTACGAGCTGGCGGAGGCTGATATTTCTGCGGCTAAATATCTGGTTCACAGAGCGCAGGGCCCGAAATAAAATACACGATTTGTGGTTTTCCGCAAAATGAATTATACTTTCGATATGTTGGGATACTGTCGTGTACTCCTTACTGTTCTTCTTGTTCTGACCCTCGGCAACCCCCTGACATATCTGAACGCCCAGACCGGGAATGAAAAAAAACCAGTAAAAATCAGCGCCGCCATTAGCGGGGACACAGACGGTCAGAACCTGAGCAGTCTGTTTCTGGAGAGTCTTCAACTCGAACTCGGACTGGCGGGATTCTCGCTTACGGATTCATACCTGCCCGACCCGGATATCCTGATTCGCGGCGACTATGATGTTATCGGTGATACCATCAACTTCAGGCTGACTGCCGAAGTCCCTGGGGAGGATATTACCCTCTTCTCCACACGCGCGCAGGAGGAGTTTCGCTTTGCCCTGGATACGGTACTTCTGAACTATGCCCGGAACCTGACGGAATCGATCAGCGCGTTTGTGAAAGAGAATCCGGATATTTTCGCCGCGGATGAACTGCCCGAAGGGGTTGAGGAGGCCGGGCCGGAACCTGAACCTGCGGAGAAAGAGATCGTGGAAGTTCCGCTGAGAACTGCGGACACGACAATCACGGATGAGCCTTCCGATAAGGAAGAATTGACAAAAAATCTTCTTCTGTCCGCCGATATGGGCCTGTTTCTTGCCGCGGGAGAGGCCGGACGCTATATGAAGACCGGTTTTGCCCCCTCCTTCTTCGGAGGCTACCGTTTTAAACCGGGGATGTACGGCGGCGTTAACCTGGGGGCCATGTATTTTCAGGCCGAGGGCTATGCCACCGAAGCGCAGGGCTTTATCGTTAGCTTCTGTCCGGAGCTGCGGCTGAAGTTCGACGAGGGCGGAAGCGCAGTACCGGGTCTCAGAGCCGCAGCGGGAGGGGCCGTATTCATGGTGACCCCGGATGGAGGAGATACCGAGACCAAGCTGGTACCGGCTGCTGAAGCGGGAATGACCATGGATTTTGCCTTTGGGAAGATTGTGCTGACCGCAGCAGCGGATATGGCCTTCTTCTATGAGAACGGGGCGCTTTTATACGGATTTATGCCGCGGATCGGGGTAAATTTCTAGCTGTACGCGCAGCAAAGGAGCTTTTTATGTTGCCGCGGGCTTTCGGCTTACCGGCACGGATAATTCAGATTTCTCTTTTTTTTCTTTTTGTTTCATCCTGCCAGGAACCTTTTTTTCTCCAGACGGTGGTGGACGGAAGCCTGGAAGGGGATGAGATTACCGCGAAGGAGGCCTTCGTCGATTACGCGGTGTCAGCACCTGAGCCGAGTGATCCGGGTCCGTACAGCATCAATGGAACCCTCAGCGGAACCTTTGATATAGTCAATACAGGAATAACAAACGGCGTTAGTTCCATTCAATGGGGAGTGTATGCTTCAAAGAGCAACCCTGTCTGGGGTACGAACGATTATCAGGTGGCCTCAGCTTCCGTAGCTGCGCTGGCCGGCGGGACCGGGACGACTGTCAATTTCAGCGGTACCTGGCCTTCTGCGTCGGGTAACTACTACCTGATAGTAAGAATTTCTTCCATTGATGACAGTAACAGCAATAATAACGAGGAGAGCAGCGGCCCGTATACTGTCGATTAAAACGGACAGGATTGTCTCCTTGCATTGTTTGTCGCAGTAGTCGATACTTGAATGGTGCGGACTTTGGAGGAAAATGGTGCGGTTCCCGAGGGTACAAGCCCGGTACATTCTTCCTGTTCTGATTGCCATTGTTTTTCTCACGGATTCCTGCCGGGAACCCTTTAGCCTGGAAGAGCTGGTTGACGGTCCCGACGGCAAAGCCCTGAGCATTTCTCCTTCCTCCGCGACCCTGCAGATAAACGACTCCCTTCCCATCGATACCTCCGGGGGAATCCCTCCCTACAGCTACGGGGTGGTATCCGGTTCCGGAACTTTTAGCGGAAATACCTATACCGCGCCGGCAAGTCCCGGGGTAACGGTGATACGGGTAAAAGATAAGGCCGGAACAAGCGTGTACGGGGAGTTCAGCATAAACAACCCCGGCCTCGCTCTGGGTATAAGCCCCGCCAGCCAGAGCGTCCATACCGGTGAGAGCATTAATTTTTCTGCCCTAGGGGGGACGGGCCCCTTTTCTTTTTCCGTTACCGGAAGCAGCGGGGCGCCGGCAATGGGCGGAAGCACCTACACAGCGGGAACCATGGCAGGAACCGATACGGTAACGGTAACTGATACATTCGACATGAGTACGGCTTCCGCCACTGTAACGGTACAGGCCAAGCCTCTCTCCATCAGCCCCCAGACGATAACGGTCTTCGTGAACCAGTCGATTACCTTCAGTGCGGTCGGCGGCGACGGGCCTTTCAGTTATGGCGTGTCCGGAACCTCAGGAGGGGTAATTAATTCGTCCACGGGGGTGTATACCGCCGGACCGTCTAGCGGCAGCGACACGGTCAGCCTGACGGACGGATATGACGGCAGGACCCGGTCCGCGACGGTTACAGTGGTAAATGCCGCGACCGGTGTGGATTACGAGGCGGGGGAAATTGTGAACATCCTTTCCGCGGACATCCTTACCGGCAGTGCCTTTGACGCGGAATTTTCAATTACCAACAACGGAAGCGCCGACGGTTCCAGGGATATCAGCTGGACGGTTTATGCCAGTACCGACATCGCCATAGGGGGTGCGGACGACCGGATTGTGGCCTCAGGATCGATTCCCGGAGGTCTTGTCGCAGGGCCGGGGACCACTGTCCGGCTTTCCGACGGTACCGGAGGCACCTGGCCTTCGGAGCCGGGAAGCTATTACCTGCTGGTGGACGTATACGCCGCCGACGATCTGGAACCAGGGGACAACCGGAACCGGTCCTCAGATCCGACGATAATCTACGAGCCCGTGTCTATCAGCCCGGCGGTAGCATCGGTATACGTGGGGCAGAGCATCAATTTTGTGCTGAGCGGCGGAACCGGATCTTATAATCACTACTTCGCGCAGAACGGTTCAGGGTCTCCGAGCTTTAACGGTACAAGCTATACCGCCGGAGCGTCCGCCGGGACGGATATTATTGAAGTAAGCGACGCTGCCCACGGCAGCTGGACTGCTCATGCAACGATTACCGTCAGCGATTTTCCCGCCCCCCCGGCGGGGGACATAGAATATCGTGTGGACAGCTTTACTGCGATCAATCCGGCTCCGGATGCCGGTTCCGCCATCGGCGAGAGCTTTACCCTGCGGAACGACGGTCTTGACGATGGCGGGGCCAGCATAAACTGGGCTGCCTACGTGTCCCAGGACAACAGTCCCGGACTGAGCGGCGGGGACCGTATAATCGATTCCGGCAGTGCGTCAGCTCTTGCCGGAGGAGGAGATGCCGTCATTCCCCTTGGCGGCTACTGGCCTGTCACCGCGGGAACCTGGTACCTGAAGGTCCGGGAGTGGGCGGACGATGAGCTGACACCCGGGGAATGGTTTGTCAGTGCCGCTTTTACCGTGCAGCCGGTCAGCGCCGGGTCGGATGTGGATTATTACGTGTCCATAGCGCCGGCAGGGGGAAGTGCCCAGCTGGGAGACAGCGTGTCGGGCAGTTTTACCGCCAGAAACCAGGGGACCGACGCCGGAAGCTCTCCGGTGGAGTGGTCCGCCTATATTTCCGCGGATCAGGTGTACAATACCGGGGACATTCTGGTGGACAGCGGCACTTTTTCCGCCCTGGGGGCCGGTGCAAGTTCTGCTTCCATACCGATTAACGATGGAACCTGGTCGGCTGCGGGCAACTGGTATCTCCTGGTGCGCCTGCAGGCGGCGGACGAGGTCAATACCAGCAACAACATACGGGCCAGCAGCAGTATGTACAATGTCACCGATCCCGGGGCAAGCGATCCTGATTACAAGGTCAGCGACATAAGCATGTACGCCCCCTTTGTAACCAGCGGCAGCCCTGTGGAGGAGAGTTTCAGTATTGCCAATATCGGAACCAACGGCACGGAAAATGTTACCTGGACCGCCTATGCTTCGTCAAACACTGTCCCTGATCCGGGAGAAGAGATCGGAAGCGGCACTGTGGGACCTTTAAACGCCGGGCAGACCTTGTCAAACATTCCGACTCTGGGTGCCGCATGGCCTGCGATACCCGGGGAGTATTACCTGATCATTGCGGTGTCAGCCTCCGACGAGGTGAATAGCGATGATTATGCCGTATCCGCCGGCAGGGTTACCGTGAGCGATCCTCCTGATTACGGGATTCACTCCGTGACCTTTCCCCTGGAGGCGGAAGTAGGTACTTCGGTTACCGGCGGATTCTCTATAGAAAACAGCGGGAGCGGAGACGGCAGAAAAAATATCTCCTGGGAAGCATTTTTAAGCTTCGACACGGGATTGAGCGATGATGATCTGAAGATCGGCTCCGGTTCGCTGAGCCCTCTGGATGCGGGGGCAGGTTTTTCCATTCAGGCAGCTGATCTGGATATAAGTAATTGGCCCTCTTACGGTCTGTGTTACATTCTGATACGCATAAGCGCTTCCGATGACGGGGATGCATCGAACAATGCCTATAATTCACCTCTCATGGAACTCTTTACCTATGATATCGAGGGCCCGGTTCCCGGCGGTACCGCAAACGACGGATCCGGACCCAGTAACGGTCCCATTGCAAATACGCAGCACCTTGGTTCACTGCGGCCTGGACAGACATTGGTAGTGCGGGGCTGGCTTGACTCGTCAAATCCTCCGGGGGGCAGCTGGGATACCTACGCTGTAACTGTTGCGGATGGTGTAACAACTCTCAGTTCCTATGCTCTGTGGAGTGCAAATGATGATATTGGTCAGTTGCATATCTGGGATGAGCTGAATTTTGAAGCTTCCAGTGCAACATCGGTCAACGGCAGGGAACCTGGCGTGGGATGGTTGAGTGTCAGCGGATGGGTGCCGCCAGAGACAGGCTATGTCGGGTTCAGATCATACAGATCGGTGTCATCGGGGGACGAGTATCCCTATACCATCTATATCAAAGGCGGAAATTGATCCCGCCTAGCCCCCCAGCAGCTCCTCCAGGTTCTCCAGAAACTGGAGCAGGAGTTCCCGCTGACGGGCGCTTTCTGCTGTTTCCGCGGGAAGTTCTGTGCTGGGACTGTCAGTAAGGTAATCGGTGATGGCCACTATATCCCGCAGGGCTTCGGTTCTGCCCTCCCTGCGCTGCTCTTCACCGTAGGCCTCAAAAACGTCGTCGGCGCTTTGGTAGAGCTCGGGGTACTTCTGCCGTACCTCATTGCTGGCCAGGGCCTGCCGGATCAGCAGCTTGGTGTTCAGCAGGCTGATAAGGGCCTCCTTGGAGGCCTGCGCCTCTTCGGCGCTCGAGCCTGCGGCAAGACGGGTACGGATAGTTTCCAGTTCATCACGCAGCCGGCGCCGCCGCTCATCGGCAGCTCTGGATTTTTCGATGATTTCCCTGTCTTCCGCCGGGATTTCCTCCCGGATGATCTCGGTTATGATTAGCGGTTCCGGCTCTGCCTCGTTTCCTCTGCCCAGCCGGTAGCCTGCGTCCATTAACTGTGTAACAAGCTGATCCAGGGGCGGCGCCTGCTTTTCCAGAATTTCCAGGGCTTCCCGGTAGCGGTCCACGGAGGCCTGATACCGGGCTTCCCGGTAAAGCCGGTCCCCTTCTGCAAGACGTTCTTCAAGAAGACCGCGTTCCTGCGCCAGTCGACGTTCCTCGATTTCCTGAAGTCGGGCATACGCTGTCTCAATATCCGGAATTGTGTTCAGGGCGTCCGTATAGGCCCCCAGGGCTTCTTCAAGCTTTCCTTCGCTGAAGAGGCGGTTTCCGTCCTCGACTCCGGCGGAGATTGACATCAGCAGAGGTTCCAGGGTGGGCGGCCCTTCAGTTTCAGCGCTTTCGACGGAAATGAGGCGGCGCAGGGAATCCACCAGGAACTGTTCCACTTCCATCCTGTTATTCTGAAGCAGCAGGGTTTCCGCTGCAGGGCTGTTAATAAACTCCTCGATGCGGTCCAGCTGCAGGGATGCTTCACGGTATTCCCCCTGCTGCAGCTGTAGATTGACGGTGTCATACATGGAAAGCAGGTGATCTTCCACAAGCCCTTTTTGTCTTCCCTGCCGGTTGAGTTCCTCCAGCCTGGCCATGACCGCGCTTCGGTCGGCGTCGGCTTCTTCAATCGCCCGGGCGGCCTCTTCCCGGGCTGCAGCAAGTCTCGCCTGAATCGATTCCCGCTCGGACCGGGCGTCGCCCAGGGCCTGGCGGTACTCCTCCATCTGCCGGTTGAGTTCCGCGGAGCGTTCTTCCAGGCGGGATTCAAGTTCGGCGTTTACCACCGCGAGCCGTTCCTCGTATTCTCCCTGCAACTGTGCCTGATACCGGGAGAGCCGTTCATCTACATCGGTCTCGTTGAGGCCGGCTGCAATCAGGCGCTGGCGCTCCGCTTCGAGCTCCCGGGACATCTCTTCCTTGAGCTGGGCTTCCCTGCGTAACAGCTCGTTTTCCGTTTCAGCTATCAACGCGATTCTGGCATCTTCGGCTTCCCGGAGCTGCCGGTTTATGGAATTGATCTGTTCTTCCTTGCGGGCCAGTTCCTGCCGGGATTCCTCCCTGACGGCGGAGATTATTCTGCTTTCCGCAGAGCTGATTCGCCCGGCAGGATCAACCTGTGCGGCTTCTCCCCGGTTAAAGATGAAAAAGAGGCCTGCTCCGACCACGAGGGTCAGAGCGGCGGCAGCCAGGTTCAGCATGAGCGGAAAGCGGGCTCCTGAAGAGACGGCGGAGAACTTCAGGGTTTCATCGGTAACGGCAAGACGGTTCTGCCCCAGGATGGAGTCCATCTCCGCCATGATTTCCTGTTCCTTTTGCCGCAGCGGATCGATGTATTCTGTTCCTGCGGGAGGCGTCCCCGTGATTCTGCCCCGAAGGCCACGGGCTTTTCTGAGAAGACCTTCCGATGGATACCGGGGCCTCTCCCGGAGCAGCCGGGCCCGTGAAAGCAGGCTTCCCATTATCCGCTGCTCCAGGTGCCGGCATTAAGCAGGTTGACTCCGGGGAAATAGAGTTTATACTCAAAAGTACCTATGACCATACGGCGAAAGATCATTCTGATTGTCCTGCCCCTGTTGTTGACGCCTCTATTACTGACGGTTCTGGTCTCTTCATTATCGGCACGCAACGGTATAAGTATAATAGCCGCTGACTTTCTGCGCTTCAAGAACGACACGGTTCTAAACTATGCCCGCAGCCAGTGGGACCTGCTGCGGGATAACGGTTTTGATTCCGATCCCGAGTTTGTGGCCGCCGCCAAAGAGGCCGTTTCGAGCTTTGCGGGAACAGTAATCCGCAGCGATACCGAGCTTATCCTTGCTGTGGATACGACGGGAAGCCCGGTCCTGGCGACCCGGAAGCTAGAGCTTCTGCCGGAGGAGCAGGAATCCCTGGCTGAGAGTTTTGCCCGGGGGCGGGAAGGCTGGCTGAGGCTGAATCTTGCAGGGGAATCCTACGTCGGTCAGGCCGCCTTCTTCGACCCCTTTGACTGGTACCTTCTCAGCACGGAAAAGGAGGAGGTCTTCTACGCCGCCATAGGGCAGATCTACCGACGGACGGCGATAATCCTCGTTCTCTCCCTGGCGGCGGCTGCAGTGTTCCTGATTATTTTTTCCAATATCCTTACCCGCCCCCTGAACGCCATGGTGGATGTCATCAGGGAAATCATCTCCACCGGGGACCTGTCAAAAAAGGTACGCCTCCGGTACCAGGACGAGACCGGTCAGCTGGGCCACTACTTCAATCTTATGACGGGAGAGCTGGATAAGGCTTACAGCCAGATAAAGAAATACGCCTACGAAATGGTCCTGGCTAAAAACCGGGAGACACGAATCCGTCACATCTTCCAGAAGTATGTTCCCAATAATGTGATCGAGCAGTTCGAGGAGGCCCCGGAATCGATGCTGAAGGGGGACAACCGGGTCCTGGCGGTGCTCTTTTCCGACATCCGCTCCTTTACCACCATTTCCGAGAATATGTCGCCGGAGGTTCTGGTGGAGTCCCTGAACGGCTATTTTGAAAAGATGGTGGATGTTGTTCTCGACAAGAAGGGCATCGTGGACAAGTATATCGGGGATGCCATCATGGCCTTCTTCGGCGCACCGGTCAAAAGTGATAATGATGCGCTATTGTCGGTGGAAGCCGGCCTCGGGATGCTCAAGGCGCTGGAGGATTTCAATCTCCGGCAGCGCAGTCAGGGGATTCCGCCCTTCAGGATCGGGATCGGGATCAACTACGGTGTCGTAACGGTGGGAAACATCGGTTCAGAAAAAAAGATGGACTACACCGTCATCGGAGATATGGTTAACCTGGCTTCCCGCCTGGAGGGGCTTACCAAGATCTACCATGAACCGATTATCGTTTCCGAATCCGTTCAGCAGCGTGTTGCGTCTACATATCCCTGCCGTCTTGTGGACCGGGTGATCGTGAAGGGAAAAAGCACGGCGGTGCGCATCTATACGCTAAAGGAGTCCCTGTCCGTCAAGGAAAAAGAGGCCTGGGACCTGCATGCCGCGGCCATGGAGCTCTATATCAAGCGTTCCTTTGAGAAAGCCCTGGACCATTTTAATCGGGTGCAGAAACTGCTGCCCAATGACTATCAGGCGAAGATGTATCGGAAACGCTGTGAAGGTTTTCTCAAAACCCCTCCCCCAGGGAACTGGCAGGGGGAATCGGTTATAACAACGAAATAAAAGATCCCCCGAGAGGCTCGGGGGATATCAGAATCGGGAAAACCCATCTATTTGCGAAAGGGCATCTCGACCTTGTAGTCCGGGAAGTCCTGCCTTTCGATCTCCAGAACAATGGCCGTACCCATGGATACCGGTTTGGTAAGCTGGTAGAACTTGCCGGTCTCCGGGCAGGAGAAGGAGACGGTCAGGCCGCTCATGCCGCCGGATACATTAAAGTCCTCCACCGTGGCTTTCCCGAAGTCATAGTATACGTTGCCCGATGTATCGAGAATCCGGATGTTCTCCACCGAAAGCTCCCATACCGCGTCGTAGTTGGGGTCCAGCCATGTGCCGACGGGAAAATCCCCCATATCGATACCTTCTGCGCCCAGGAACACCAGGGAGAAGGTAAGTAGAACCAGAACAAACAGTGTTTTTTTCATGCTTCACTCCTCATTGTATGATCATTACATTGTACGACCCGGGTACGGGAAAAGCAAATGCCGGCATCCATATTGCGGCACAGGACCTTTTTGTATAAGCTCCCTGTATGCCGGAACGACGAGCCAGAATCATAGCCCGGGCTTCGGTGATAGGTATAGTTGCCAACGCCCTGCTCTCGGCGTCGAAAATCATCGTCGGGTTCATTGCCGGCAGCTATGCGGTTATCAGCGACGGAATCGATTCTGCCACGGACATCCTTACCTCCGCCATTACCCTGGTAACCATCAACATCAGCGAGAAACCGCCGGATGTTAACCACCCCTACGGACACACCCGGGCCGAGACCATCGCCACCAAGCTGCTGAGCTTTATTATCTTCTTTGCCGGCGCGCAACTGGCGATCATTACCATACAACACCTGATCTCCGGAGATGTCTCCTCGGTTCCCCGGGCCGCCGCCCTGGTGGTGACGGGAATCTCGATCCTGGGAAAACTCTGGCTCGCCTTGTACAAATACCGGGTCGGCTGTTCCACGGGGAGCTCCATGCTGATTGCCGATGCGGCGAACATGCGGAACGATATCTTTATCTCCCTGACGGTGCTGGCAGGGCTCTTTGCAACCCACGTGCTGCATATGCCGGTGATCGACCCCATTATCGCTTTTATACTCAGCATCTGGATCATGCGGGTCGCCCTGGGGATCTTCCTGGAAACCTCGGTGGAACTGATGGACGGACAGGCCGATCCTGATATCTACCGGAAGATCTTCTGTGCGGTAAGCGAGGTCGAGGGGGCCATGAATCCCCACCGGACCCGGGTACGGAGGATCGGCAGGCTGCAGGTTGTGGATCTCGATATCGAGGTCGACGGCAATGCCACGGTTCTGCTGGGACACAGGATAGCGGGACGGGTGGAAGAGGCCATAAAGCGGGAGATCCCCGATGTGTACGACGTAATAGTCCACATCGAACCCCAGGGTAAAGGGGAGCATCGCGAGCGTTACGGCCTTTCTCAGCAGATCATGGACGATGAAGAGAACAGCTGCTGATCAGAGAATCACGCCGTCCTTGAATATGGCTATCTCCCGGTAGCCGTGCTCTTCGTTTCGGGTGCGCTTTCCCGAGGCATGATTAAGCACAACACCCATTAAATCCTTCCGCAGGGTCTCCATCAGGGTCCCGGGCTTTGAAACAAGGTCTCCGGCGCTGAAGTCGATCCAGTGGGCCTTTCTGGCCGCCAGATCGTTATTGCTGGCAATCTTGACCGTAGGAACGGGTGAACCCAGTGGGTTTCCCCTTCCGGTGGTAAAGAGGATTAACTGGGCCCCCGCGGCCGCCAGGGCGGTTACCGAGACAATGTCGTTGCCGGGGCCCTGGAGCAGGTTGAGTCCGGGAGTTCTGAGTACCTGGCCGTAGTGGATAACGTCCGCCACAGGGGCGTCCCCGCTTTTCTGGGTACAGCCCAGGGATTTATCCTCCAGGGTAGATATCCCCCCCTTCTTGTTGCCGGGGCTGGGGTTTTCGTAGACCGTCTGGTTGTGCCTGATAAAATATTCCTTAAAGGAGTTGATGAGGGAGACGATCTTGCCATAGACTGTTTGGTCTGCCGCGCGGTTCATGAGGATCGTCTCGGCACCGAACATCTCCGGCACCTCCGTAAGAATTGTGCTGCCTCCCTGGGCGATCAGATCATCGGAGAAAGCCCCCACCAGGGGATTCGCCGTAAGACCGGAGAGTCCGTCGGAACCTCCGCACTTGAGACCGACGACAAGTCTGGATGAAGGAAGCTCCCGGCGCCGGAAGCCCGCGGCATAGCTGATGCAGCGCGTAAGGAGCTCCCTGCCGGTCTCCAGTTCATCCTCCACATCCTGGGTAACCATCCACTGGATGCGTTCATCGTTCCAGGAGCCCCGCTCCCGCAGGAGCTCGATAAAGCTGTCCATCTGGTTGTTCTCGCAGCCCAGGCCAATGAGGAGCACGGCTCCCGCGTTGGGGTGCTCCGCAAGGCCCGCCAGGATACTGCGGGTGTGTTCGTGGTCGTCCCCGAGCTGGGAGCAGCCGTAGGGGTGGGGAAAGGCATGGATGCCCTCCACGTTTTCCGGCAGAGGAAGGCCGCTTTCCGCAAGCATCTGGGTGGTACGATTCACACAGCCCGAGATTGGGATAATCCAGACCTCGTTGCGGGTGCCGGCCTTTCCGTCGGGGCGCAGAAATCCCATGAAACTGCGGGAGTCTGCCGCCTGAAGGCGGGATTTTACCGGATCGTAGTCGTATTCCAGGGTGCCGGAAAGCCCGGTTTTCAGGTTATGAACATGGATGTGTTCCCCGGCTTCGATATTCTGCAGGGCTGTACCGATGGGGTAGCCGTATTTGATTATGCTGCTCCCCGCCTCGATACTGCGGAGGGCGAACTTGTGGCCCCGGGGAATCTTGTTCCTGCAGGTAACCTGCACATTGTCGATGTTCAGGGTCTCTCCGGCCTTCAGATCTTCAACTGCTACAGCTACATTGTCTCTGCTGTGAATGCGATAGGTGCTCATCTGTGGGTGTATCTTCCTTATAGTAGGTCTTTTATTGCCGCGAGCATTCCCGCCCGCTGAATATTTTCCAGGTGTGTGCCGACGGCTGCAGAAAGCCCGGACAGCTGTGTCAGGTCCTCTCCCCAGAGCCGGGTCTCGGCAA
>CAZKQJ010000051.1:0-21448 GCA_964554875.1 uncultured Spirochaetaceae bacterium
CTGGGGAGTTATCTATGGAACGCGCGCAGTCTATTCCCGTATGATCGAACAGGGATCCGGGCATATAATCAACGTCTCCTCCTTGGCGGGCCTTGTCCCTGGAGGACTCATGTCCGGGTACGGCGCGGCAAAACACGCGGTAGTCGGCTTTACCTCCAATCTACGGGCTGAGGCGCGGCAGTACGGGATACGAGTTACCGCGCTTTGTCCGGGATATCTTGAAACGCCGATGCACCGATCCGCGGGCAACGTCTCACCCTACATCGCCGCCCATGACGCGGAATATCTCAGCAAACCCCATTCGTATCCGACGCCGGAACGAATTATCGGGCACATGATGCATGGGATACTGCGTAATCGGTCGGTCGTGGTATCGCCGCGGATCCAGGTGCCTGTCTGGTGGATTTATCGGGCTTTCCCCGGCTTGCTCCCGCGGATCTGGTCGACGATCATCATGAGAATAAAGCAACGGCAAGAGGCCCTCCTTAAAACATGAAAGCTCCTCTGAAGGCCAGCAGAAAAACCTATTGTCATTGAATAATGCCGCACTTTTAGAGTATAAAGAGCTAACAATCCTTCAGATAAGAGAATAATAATGGCATTAAACTGCGGTATAGTCGGCCTGCCCAATGTAGGTAAATCAACTATTTTTTCTGCCCTGACCTCGGCCCCTGCTGAGGCGGCAAACTATCCATTTTGTACTATCGACCCCAATGTCGGAATAGTGCCCGTACCGGACGGCAGGCTCCAGAAGATCGTCGATCTTATTCCCACGGAAAAGGTTATTCCCGCCATCGTGGAATTTGTAGATATTGCCGGTCTTGTAAAAGGCGCTTCCAAAGGGGAGGGGCTGGGGAACAAGTTTCTGGCTAATATCCGAGAGGTGGGGATTATTGCTCATGTGGTTCGCTGCTTCGAGGATCCCGATGTTACCCATGTAAGCAATACGATCGATCCGGCTTCTGACATTGAGACGATTAATATCGAGCTTGCCCTGGCTGACCTTGAGACTGTGGAAAAAAGACTTGAAAAAAACAGCAAAGCCTTGAGGTCCCCGGACAAGGATGTAAAAAAGAAGGCTGAAACGGCGGATCTGCTCCTTAAGAGGCTGCAGGAGGTACTTTCCCAGGGAAAAGCGGCCAGGACCCTGGATTTCAGCAAGGATGAAAGAGAGATTCTGAAGGAGCTTCAGCTCATAACCATGAAAAAGCAGATTTATGTGGCCAACGTCGACGAAGAAGGTATACAGGAAGGAAATGCTTATACCCGGGATGTTGAGAAGGTTGCGGCCGCAGAGGGAGTAGAGCTTGTCTGTATCTGCGGAAAACTGGAAGCGGATATCGCGGCCCTGGATTCCGAGGAGGAGAAGGAGATGTTTCTTTCCGATGCCGGTCTTGTGGAGTCCGGTTTGTCAAAACTCATTCAGAAAGCCTACGACACTCTGGACCTCAGGACATTCTTTACAGCCGGACCGAAGGAGGTCAGGGCCTGGACCTTTAATAAAGGGGATACGGCGCCGAAGGCGGCGGGGGTTATTCATACAGATTTCGAGAAGGGTTTTATCAAGGCCGAGGTTTACCACTGCGAGGACCTTTTCAGTTATGGCTCGGAGCAGAAGGTAAAGGAGGCAGGTAAGCTGAGAATCGAGGGTAAGGAGTACCCGGTCAAGGACGGGGATGTAATGTTCTTCAAGTTCAATGTTTAGATAGCCATGGACAAGATACGGATCTATCCCATACTTGAATATATTCTGAATGAGGCCGACTCTGACGACTTGGCCGCAATTAAGGAAGCTTTGAAGCGGAGGGAGAAGCAGCAGTCCTTCGGCGGGATCAATGTACAGAATGTCGCCCGGCAGACCGGCCGCAGCATAGAGGAACAGGTCGGAGCCAGCGTCGATTCAATACGGGATATGATCCGAAACTACGCTGTTCAGATAATAAAGGGTCAGGCTCCCGAGATCGGCGACGAACAACTCGAGGCTCTCCTGGAGTCATGGATTCCGGAGCCAGGTAAAAAAAACAGGGGCGGACAGAACGCCGGGGAGATACCTCAGGAAGCCCTTCTAACGATGATTCGCCAGTATATCGCCTACAAAACCGAGAGTATGGATCCCCGAGAGCTCAAATCCCTTGTCTCCGAGATTGGTGACTGGCCTCAAGCTTATTGGAGCAAATTTCCGGTTCCCGTACGCAGAATTATTACCAAGTATCTAAACAATGAGATTGACGCCGACATGTGCTGGGAGCTTATAAACAGATCGATCTAGATCGTAGTTATCTTGTTTGGAGAGTTCTCCCGGAGATAGACCTTCTTGTACCTACCGGAATCCGGGCTTCTCTTTTCCGGCGGCAGTCCCGCTGTGCTGCTTAGAAAGAAGACGACATCCTGCATGTCTTTGAAGTTTTCACTTAGGCAGTATCGAAAAAAGAATTTCTTGTTTTCTATAAATTTTCTTTTCTCCAGGTCTTCCTCAAGCTCCGGATCGGTTATTTTTCGCAGGTGGGACCGCAGCCCACCGTACCAGGCGCAGTCGACCTCATGAAGGATCATTTTGCCATAGGGGTCCCGGTAGTAGAGCTCGTAGACCCCGGACATGGAGGGAACACCGGAATTTATGCGATATTTGTCCGCTTTTTCAAGAGCTGACCAATGCAGGGTGAAATAGACGTTGTGATTCCTGGTCATCTTTTCTATGACCGGGGTGTGTTGAAAAGCCAATTCGTCCTCCATCCCAAGTGTACGACTTAAGGGCAGACAGGTTCAAGGTGATTTATGAGATGAGGTAAAAAAGCGCTGCCTCCACAGGAAAGCAGCGCGAATGAAAAATAGAATGGCCGTGTACAATTAGTATTTGGCGTCGGCGTATTCTACCCAGCCGCCGGCTTTTATCAGATCCTTTTCGAAGTTGCTCAGTTTAAAGGGTATCTCCAGCGTCTTTGAACCCGGGGTAAAGACAAACTTCATCGAATCCAGGTCAGTTGCAACGGATACCTCTTTTCCCTTGAAGCGGCGAAAGAGATCTTCACACTCCGCGTCCGATATTTCCACCGCCAGCATGCCGCAATTGAACATGTTCTGCCGGAAAATTCTGGCGAAGCTGGTGGCGATTACTATATTGATTCCCCGGGCTTCAAGGGCCCAGGGAGCGTGTTCCCTGGAGGACCCGCAGCCAAAGTTCTCCCTCGTCACCACGACCTTCTTTCCTTCTATATCCCGGGATGGATCGAAGCCCTCAAGGGAGAGGTCTTCCAGAAGGTGGGGCCCCAGGGCCTCCCGGGTAATTTCCGTAAGATACTTTGCGGGGATAATTTCATCCGTATTTATATCGCCCCGGTCCAGAAAAAGGACCTGCCCTGAGAAGTTTTTCATCTTGTACTCCTTACGTAGAGGGGTGAGTTGCTGATGTGTCCTGCAATGGCTGTCGCTGCGGCGCTGGCAGGACTCATCAGATGTACCATGCCGCCCTTGCCCATTCGGCCGTTGAAGTTACGGTTGGTAGTGGATGCACAGACTTCCCCATCCGCCAGGACACCGTTGCTCATGCCCAGGCACGCTCCGCAGGTGGGATTGGTAACGCAGAAACCGGCCTCCATGAAGATGTCGATTATCCCTTCCTTGAGGGCGTCATGATAAACCTTGGGGGTTGCAGGGGAGAGTATTCCCCGCAGTGTGGGGGCAATCGTTTTTCCCTTAAGAACCTGGGCGGCGATACGAAGATCCTCGAGCCTGCCGTTGGTACAGGATCCTATATAGACCTGGTCGACAGGGGTGGAATCGAAATCCGCTACGGGTTTTACCTGATCGGGTTTATAGCCGAAGGTACTCAAGGGTACTACTTCTGAGGCGTCTATTACGATGGTTTCGCTATACTCTGCGTCGGGATCTGCGCTGTAGCGGCTGTACATGTCCAGGGCGGACCCGGGACTGGAGAACTCTGCCTGGATGTAAGGCCAGAGGTAGTCGACGGTGGTGGAGTCTGGCATGCAGATACCGCTTGTCGCTCCGGCCTCTACGGCCATGTTGCTCAGGGTCATGCGGCTTTCCATGGACATTTCGGAGATTGCTTCGCCGTGGAACTCGATTACCTTGTCGGTTGCTCCGCCGACTCCGATGGTCCCGATAATATGAAGAATCAGATCCTTGGCGTAAACCCCGGGCTGGAGGCTTCCGCGAACCTCGATCTTCATGGTCTGGGGTTCACGGAAAACGCAGACACCTTTGAGTATTCCCACTTCAAGGTCGGTGGTGCCGACGCCCGCCGCAAAGGCCCCGAAAGCTCCGTGGGTACAGGTGTGGGAGTCTCCCATGATCACAGTATACCCGGGTCGCACAAAGCCTTTTTCCGGAAAAAGGGCATGGCAGACCCCGTTGCGTCCGATGTCAAAGAAATCTCTGATTTCATGCTTACGGGACCATTCCCGGAGTATCTTGCCCTGCAGGGCGGTTTTTGAGTCCTTGGCAGGGGTGACATGGTCGATGACGGCCTTGATCTTGTCGGGATCAAAAACGCGGTCCTTGTTTCTGGTCTTAAGATCAAGAATCGCTCCGGGGGTTGTGATTTCGTGACAGAATACCGTGTCGAGGTTGAGAACGTATCGTCCGGGTTCAGGCTGATCGACCTGATGGGCCTGAAATATTTTTTGTGCAGTCGTTTGTCCCATCTTTTCTCCTTGTGTTCCTTCCTGAATATCAGGGGCTGTGTTTCGGTGGTGTGATTATCCAGACCGCCCTCAAGGCGTTCTTGCTGTTGTTTTCAAGATTGTGGGGGATATCCGAATCGAAGGAGACGCAGTCACCAGCCTGAATCTCATACGAGTTGTCCCCGTAAGTAAGGGTTCCGGAACCCTCCAGGATGACTCCAAGTTCTTTTCCCCGGTGGCCGTACTCCATATCTCCCCGGGTACCGCCGCTTTCCAGAGTAAGGAGAAGGGCCTCCATGGAGTGTTCATCAGTGGGGTCACTTACAACGGTAAGGTGTTCGTAGGTAACTCCCTTAAAGGTTCTGGTAACCCGCTGGTCGGGATGCACAATCGTGGCGTTTTTCTTCCGTTTGTAGTCGCGGAAAAGATACTCAAGATCGATTTCCAGAACATTTGCAATGGCAATAAGGGTATCCACGGAAGGGGAGACCTTGTTTCGCTCAATCTGGGATATCAGACTTTCGCTGACCCCTACCTCCAGGGCAACCTTCTTTAGGGTTATTCCCCGGCGTTCTCTTACGTTTCTGAGTATTTCCCCGAATCGGTGGCGTGTCTCTTCTTTCATTTAGACTGAAGCCTCTTAAGTATTTATAAAGTATATAGTCCAACACGTCAAGCTGTTTAGTATCAGACACTTGTCTATCGCTTATGGACGAGCCAGTTGGACATCTCCTCCAGGGGGAGGTCCTGAATTCCCAGGAGTTTCTGTATCATGCCCCCGGTGATGCTGGTCAGCAGGACATGGGAGAGTGTGTCGATATCCTTTCTGCGTTTCAGGATTGTTTTCAAGCCCGTACTGATCATCTCCCGCCATTCGTTGTAGGCCTGCTGGAAACGCTGTTTCAGGTCTTCGTTTCCGATGATAGCCTCCTGAACGAGATACAGGTGCAGCTTTGACCGTGATTCTGCTTTAATAATTGTATCGTAAACAAGGAAAACAATTTCCGCTGCGTCCATGCTGTCCGCCTTGTCTTCCACGAGTTTCAAAAGAGAGGATGTCATTGAATTCATGTGTTCATGGGTGATGTCAAAAATCAGTTCAGCTTTTGTTGAATAGTAATAATAGAGCGTACCCTTGCTGATACCCGCTGCTTTGGCGATATCCGCCAGGCTTGTCTGCTGACCGCCTTTCTTCTGAAAGATTTTCCTGGCGCTGTTCAGGATCTTTTTTTTATTGTCGATTCCCCTGTTTTTGCCCCGTGCTGCTACCATTCGGATAACTCTCTCTAGGCCATCGGCCGATAGTTTGCACTAACAGTACGTCCTTTTTTCTTTCTCGTCAAGCAATAATACGGCTATGGATACAAACATCTTGTCAACCTATTTTTGTTAGGCTATACTAATGGGCTATGGTTGAAAAGCTTACACAAAGTCTGGAAGATTACCTGGAAGCGATACTCTATCTCGAGAAAAAGAATCGGGTTGCCAGAGTAAAGGATATTGCAGAAGCATTAAAGGTACAGATGCCTTCCGTTACCGGTGCGGTACGGA
The DNA here is from genome assembly GCA_964554875.1 of uncultured Spirochaetaceae bacterium. Lineage (GTDB taxonomy): Bacteria > Spirochaetota > Spirochaetia > JC444 > Marispirochaetaceae > Marispirochaeta. The sequence continues at coordinate 6,195 of CAZKQJ010000051.1, forward strand.
TACTCAAAGAGAAGGGGCTGGTGGATTACGAAAAGAACTCCTACATTACCCTGACCAGCAGGGGAACGAAGGTAGCCAGGTCAATCTACAACAAGCACCAGATTGTACAGCGCTTTCTATCGGAGGTCCTGATGGTAAGGGCAGATGAGGCCGAAGCGATTGCCTGTCAGATCGAACACGCCATGCCCGGCAGTATTGCTGTGCGCCTGGAGAGTTTTACCGACTTTGTTCTGAGTGATAAAGTCCCCCTGCAGCTCTTCAGAAACGAAATAGGCGATTATTGAGATTCTTTGAGATATCTATCGCGGTCTTGTAATCATGTGGAAAAATCCGTAGTTTATCAATGATGAAAATCAGTGATCTTCGTGAGGATTTGGTTCTGCTCTCTTCCTGGGAAGACCGTTTTGAATATGTAATTGATCTCGGAAAGGAACTTCCTGCTTTCCCGGAAAACAAAAAAACCGAAGAAAATCGTGTTCTCGGTTGCATGAGTCGGGTGTGGCTGTACCCCTGGTGGGAAGAAACAGAAAACAGCAGGACATTCCGGCTGCTGGTGGACAGCGATTCTGCCATTGTCAAGGGACTTGCGGCCGTCCTGGTTATGCGCTACGACGGAGTCCCGGAGACGGAGCTGCCGAAAGACACCTCCGATGGGCTCTTTTCCGAGTTGGGTTTCGCAGAACACATCTCCCCATCGCGGAGAAACGGTCTTGCCGCCCTGGAAGGAAGCATCAGGAGTTTTATTAACGGGTGATCCCGTGTTTCAGGGATTTCCGCGTATCTTGAGAATAGCGTTGGAGACAGCTTTCTCCACTTCGTGATAATAGCTTTCTTCGAGATTATCCGTGTAGAGTTTTCCCAGGAGGGTATAGCTGTAAATCGGACGCAGGTGATTAAGGGCAAAGGTGGCTATATCGAGAATGAACTCTTCGTTGTCCTGCAGCTCTTCCTCCGTAAGCTGGCGTTCGATCTCTTCAACAACAAGTTTTTCTGCCTGATTACGAATCTGCGAGAAATCATAGATCTCTTCCAGGGCCATACACTTCCTCTCTGAGCTGAATCAAAATGGTATATGTAAAATTCTACCCTCTTTTAATGGTCAAATCAAGGCAGAAAGATCTGGTTGTTGCATAATAGTGTCTGTTTTTACTATATTGATTCTATGGAACAAGACAGTCTCACCCCGGAAAGGGCTTTTAACGAGCTGGTAGATGCTATAGCGGCTACCGACGATCGCGATCTTATCGCGGATTTTCTGCGTAGCCTTCTGACCAAGTACGAGGTCGATGAACTGACCAAGCGCTGGGCTCTCGTTCGTCTGATTGATCAGGGGATGAGCCAGAGAAACATTGCAAAGGAACTGGGCCTGAGTCTCTGCAAGATAACCCGGGGATCAAAGGAACTGAAAAAAGAGAACTCCGCCTTCGGCAGAATGATTGGTATATACAAAAAACAGACGGCCTCGTCCACCTAGGATATTATTTCTCTGGAAACCGCGCCTTCAACCATCCAAGAATCTCCTGTGCAACGGCCTGTTTCTCCTGCCCGTCGAACATCTGATGTCCGCTTTCCGGAAAGTGCCGGGTTATACAGTCTTCTGAGGAAACCTTTCCGGCTATTTTTGAAATCCCCTGGGCTGTGACCAGTTCGTCCTGCCCGGCTGCGAGAATCAGCAAAGGTGCGTTGACCCGGGGAAGCTCTTTTTTTACCCTTTGTCGTACCTTGATCAGTTCTGCCACCGCCGGCAGCCTTCGGGAGGACCAGTACTCTTTTCGAATATACTCCTCCTCCGGGTTATCACTCTCGCTGTCCGAAACCACGGGAATCTCTTTTACCAGGTACTTCAAGACAGGTGAAAGGCAGGCGATGCGGCTTTTAAAAGACATCGCCGGAGCAGCGGCAATGACACCTGAAGGGCAAAAAACTGCTCCAAGATGCAGGGCCAAAAGGGCACCCATGGATATCCCGGCTACTATACACTGATCCGCTTCCATGCTCATATCCATAAATGCATCTTCCGTCCGGCGGATCCAGTCCCGGGCTGTGCTGGCAAGGAAATCCCCGGCACTGGTACCGTGACCGGGAAGGCGGGGTATCATGACGGTGTAGCCATCTTTGTGCAGTTCGGTGCCAAGATAATAGAGCTGTCCGGGATACCCGGTCCAGCCGTGGATCAGGAGGATAGATGTTTTCCGGCCGCCCTTCAGGCAGCGGGGAGCGGCGCTACTGATAATCTGATATTTCTGCTTCATAGCTTCAAGTATAATTTAAATACGTTTCCCTGCACACGTGCAGTAACTTCTGACCAGCACGTCCGGTTTTAGAGGAGGATGCATCCCTGGAGATCGGATTTCTGACGAAAAAAGTGGACAAAGCTTGAAGGTTACTGGCATAATTAATGCAGTGTCCTGATCAATTGTTTCTCCATTGCGTAGCCAGGGATGCGGATATTATCCGTAAGGAGATTTGTATGAATCGGTCTAAAGTAATCCTGCTTTCCATTCTTGTTGTTTTTTCCCTTTTCAGTGCCAGCCTTGGTGCACAGGACTTTGTACTGAAACTCGCCCACCTGAACGCCCAGCAGCCTTTTGAAATCCCCTCGGCAGCAATAGCGGCGGTCTTTAAATCCTCTGTTGAAGCCAACTCCAACGGAAGAATCGAAGTCCAGATATTCGACAGCGGTGTTCTGGGAAAAGAACGTGAGACGATGATTCAGGTTCAGAATAACATCGTCCAGAGTTATATCGCCTCCACCGGCGGTATGTCGACTTTTTATCCCCTCATCGATGTGACCAACCTTCCCTTCGCCTTCTCAAGCTATTCCATAGGATACAAAGTCTATGACGGAGATTTCGGCAGGGAAATGGCAGAAGATATCCGTAGAAAAACCCGTTTTAAGGTACTGGGTTTTGGTGAATCCGGAGGATTTTTCGCTTTTACGAATTCCAGGCGTCCCGTCCGGACACCTGCAGACATGCGGGGACTTAAAATACGAACAATGACGGTTCCCCTCCATCAGGATATCGTTCGCTCCCTGGGGGGCACCCCTACGGCTATAGCCTGGGCGGAAGTGTATACCTCCCTGCAGACCGGTGTTGTTGACGGTCAGATGAATCCCATCTCCATAATCAATATGGCTAAGTTCTATGAGGTGCAGAAGTACATTACCCTTACGAACCATCTGTACGCCCCCTACGTGTGGGTCATGAGCGACACCTTTTATCAGCGGCTCCCGGAGGACCTTAAGTCCGTAATAGATAATGCCGCGCAGGAGGCTCTTCTGGCCGGCCGGGGTTTGAGCCGCCTTATCGACTCCACCGAAAAGGGGCTGCCGGTCCTGCAGCAGCGCATGGAGGTCTACACCCCCACAGCAGCCCAGATGAGGGAGTTTCGCAATCTGACTATTCCATCCGCCAAGGCTTTCATTGAAAAGCAGCTGGGCAGGGAAGGTGCGATGTGGGTCGATAAGTTCCTGAAGGCTATAGAAGAGGCGGAAAGGGATTAGGTGTGCGGGAAAAGGGCATACTGTTTTTAAGGAGCTTTGCACAGGTACTTGACCGCATATCGAGTCTTGCCTGTGCCTTTATGCTGGGAACCATGACCCTGGCGGTGTTGGCCGGGGTCGTTTTTCGCTATGTTTTTTTGAATCCCCTGGGGTGGACCGAAGAGCTTTCGCGTTATTTAATGATCTGGACCGCTTCTCTGGCTATTTCTGTTGGAATCTACCATGGTGAGCACATTGGCCTTACCTTTCTGCCTGACCGGATAAGCGGTAAATATCCGAAAATTCTGCTGAACCTCGGTGTCAATCTTCTGATCCTGCTTTTTCTCTCTGTTATGCTGTTTTACTCCTTGGGCATGGTTCGGGATGCAAAGTTTCAGATAGCCCAGTCTCTGCCTATAAGTATGGTAATTCCCAGTCTTGCGATTCCGGTAACAATGGGTATTGCCATGATCCAGAATCTGATACAGATAGCTCTGCTCCTGCTGGGTTGGGAACCTGATATCGAACGGCCACGGAATGTGGATGTTTAAGAGGAGTCCTGGATGATAATTGCTGTATCTGTGCTGTTCCTGACGCTGCTTGTCCTTGGCGTCCCCATAGGTTTTACTCTAGGTCTGGCAGGACTCGCTGGACTCTATTTTATCAACATGGATCTCGCGTTTTTTTCCATGGCTCCGCTTCAATATTTCTCGGGTCTTGATATGTTTACACTCCTTGCCATGCCCTTTTTTATTCTTGCCGGGGAGATCATGAACCGTACGGGTATAACCGAGAGGCTGGTACAGTTCGCCAATATCCTGGTCGGGCATCTTCGGGGAGGTCTGGCCCACGCCAACATCCTTGCCAGTGTATTCTTTGCCGGGATGACAGGCGCTGCGGTATCTGATACCGCTGCAATTGGTACCATGCTGATTCCGGCCATGGAAAAGGACGGGTACGACCGTGATTTTGCTGCGGCGGTCACCGCCTCGTCTTCCATCATCGGCCCGACGATTCCTCCGTCAAACATGATGGTGATCTACGGTTCCCTGATGAATGTGTCCATCGCAGGCCTTTTCGCGGCGGGCTTCCTCCCCGGGATTCTTCTTGCGGGTCTGCTGATGATTATTGCGGCGATTTTTTCAGTAAAACGCGGATACCCGAAGTCTAGACGAAGTTCCCTCAAGGAGATGCTGGTCGGATTCAGGGATGCCCTGATTCCTCTGTTCATGCCGATAATAATTCTGGGGGGCATCCTCTCCGGAATTTTTACCCCCACCGAAGCCGCCGCGGTAGCCGTAGCCTATGCTGCGATAATCGGCTTTCTGGTGCTCAAGAGCCTCTCTTTCAAGGACATCCCGGAAATGCTGATAAAGACATCCCGGATTACCGGAGTGGTTTTTCTAATTATAGGGACTGCATCCATCCTGAGCTGGGTACTGTCCTTTTCCCAGGTGCCTCAGAGGATCGCCGCCCTGATGCTTTCGGTAACCGAGAATCCGAAACTCATTCTGTTGATGATCCTGGGCCTGATGGTTGCAGTTGGGCTCTTCATGGATATTGCGGCGGCACTTATTATACTGGGACCGATCCTGCATCCCATCGCAGTCAGCATGGGCATAGAACCAATCCATTTCGGCATTATCATGGTCCTGTCCCTGAACATCGCGCTGATGACACCCCCTGTTGGCGCCTGTCTCTTTGTGGCCTGCAGCATCGCTGACCTTAAGCTGTCTCAGCTCAGCCGGGCGATACTTCCCTTTATTGTCGTTGAGGTAATCGCACTCTTTATCGTGGCCTACGTTCCCTGGTTCAGTCTGTTTCTCCCGCGGCTCCTGGGTTTTTAAGCTCCTTTTCGCGGGTTATTTTTGTCGGCGGGGGGTATCCATTGCCTCTTGCCGGCTGCCCTGATAAAATACGGACCATACTGTTTTTCCGCAGCACAGGAGTACTTACAGGATATGGCAACCAACCGACCGAATTCCGGCGATACCGCTACTCTTCTTATCAGCTGTCCCGATCATCGAGGTATTGTCGCGGAAGTTACCCATTTTATCTTTACCTACAATGGAAACATTCTTCATTCCGATCAGCATAACGATGATGAGACGGGCACCTTTTTTATGCGTATCGAGTGGGACCTGAAGGATTTTACTATTAAAAAGGACAAGATTTCCCAGGCCTTCGAGGCCATTGCGGAGAAGTTCAAGATGGAGTGGCATCTTGAGTTCTCAACACGGGTCACGAAGATGGCGATTTTTGTCTCCCGCTTTGACCACTGTCTCTGGGACCTGATGACCAGGCAGCGTTCCGGGGAACTGGATGCCGAGGTTGTGTGCATTATCTCAAATCATACGGACTGCCAGTCCATCGCCGATTATTTCAAGGTCCCCTTCTACCACATTCCGGTCGCAAAAGACAGTAAAGCTGAGGACGAAGCCCGGCAGTGGGAGATATTGAAGAAGCACAAGGCGGACCTTATCGTCCTCGCCCGGTATATGCAGATACTAAGCGACGAGTTCGTTAAGCGCTTTAAAAACCGGATAATCAACATTCACCACTCCTTTCTTCCCGCTTTTATCGGGGCCAAGCCATACCATCAGGCCTACTCCCGGGGCGTCAAGATTATCGGAGCGACCAGTCACTATGTTACCGCCGATCTGGACCAGGGGCCGATTATCGAACAGGATGTAACCAGGATTTCCCACCGCGATACGGTGACGGACCTGGTGCAGAAGGGAAAAAACCTGGAGAAACTGGTCCTTTCCCGGGCAGTACGGCTTCATCTGGACCATAAGATCCTGGTATTCGGAAATAAAACAGTAGTTTTTGATTGATCAAAGAGGCTTGATCTCTGATTGACTTTTCTTAGGCACGGGGATTCGATATATTTGGAATCGATACGAATTTTACAGGCGGCTTTCCGCCAATCAAGGATAAGGACAGATTATGGTAGATGCATTACAGAAGAACCCGAAACACAAGGGACGCAAAGGTCCGGTTGTACTTGTTATAATGGATGGTGTGGGATACGGCAAATATACCGAAGGGGATGCGGTAAAGGCTGCCCTTACCCCGAATCTTGACCGGCTTACAGCCGAATGGCCCTCCACCAAGCTGAAAGCCCATGGAACGGCTGTAGGACTTCCCGACGACGGAGATATGGGAAACAGCGAGGTCGGCCACAATGCTATCGGCTGCGGCAGGGTCTTTGCCCAGGGGGCGAAACTTGTCGGCAAGTCTATCGAGGAGGGGCGGATTTTCGAGGGCGAAACCTGGAAGAAACTCATCTCCAACGTAAAAACAAAAGAATCCACTCTCCATTTCATGGGGCTTTTTTCCGATGGAAATGTCCACTCCAACGTCTCCCATCTGCGTGCCATGCTCACCAAAGCTCTTGAGGAAGGGGTAAAACGGGCCAGAGTTCATATTCTGCTGGACGGCAGGGATGTGGGGGAAACCTCGGCGCTTGAGTACATCGATCCTTTTGAGGAGTTCCTCGCCGGACTGAATGCCCGGGGCGCGGATTACCGGATTGCCTCCGGGGGCGGAAGAATGCAGATTACCATGGACCGCTACGGGGCCAACTGGAACATGGTTGAGAAGGGCTGGCACACCCACGTGCTGGGAGAGGGCCGCCGTTTTGCCTCTGCCCATGAGGCTGTTGAGATTCTGCGCGATGAGACCTCGGCCATCGACCAGGATCTGCCTCCCTTTGTTATCGAGGAGAACGGAAAGGCACTCGGCACCATTGAAGACGGGGACTCGGTTGTCTTTTTCAATTACAGGGGCGACCGGGCTCTCGAAATCACCGCCGCCTTTGAGGAAGACAACTTTGACAAGTTCGACCGGGTGCGGCGCCCTGCGGTGGAATACGCCGGTATGATGGAGTACGACGGCGACATGCATGTACCCAGGCAGTACCTGGTTCCGCCTCCTTCGATCGACCGCACCCTGGGCGAGTTCCTGGCCGCGACCAGGGTAAAACAGCTGGCCGTAAGTGAGACCCAGAAGTATGGTCATGTAACCTACTTTTTCAACGGTAACCGGACAGGTAAATTCGATCCCGGCACGGAAGACTATATGGAGATTCCCTCGGACATCGTTCCTTTTGAAGACCGGCCCTGGATGAAAGCGGCGGAGATTACCGACACCGTCATAACGGCCCTGGAAGAGGGAAAGTACGACTTTATCCGTCTGAATTATCCCAACGGCGACATGGTGGGACACACCGGAATCTATCCAGCCGTTGTCTGCGCCATGGAAGCCCTGGACCTGCAACTCGGTCGTCTTGAGAAGGCCGCCCGAAAGGCCGGGGCCACCCTTATCTTGACCGCCGACCACGGCAACTCCGACGACATGTTTGAACACGGCAAGAACGGTGAGGTCGTTCTCAAGGAGAACGGTCAGCCCAAGGCAAAAACCGCCCATTCCCTGAATCCGGTTCCCTGCATAATCGTTGATTTTGACGGAAAGGGGGAATACTCCGCGACCCTCAAGGAGGGGCTTGGAATCAGCTCCCTTGCGGCGACCAGTATTGAACTTCTTGGGTACCAGCCGCCTTCGGATTATGACCCCAGTGTACTTGAATGGAAATAGGATGATACCTGAGGAGACCCGTCGGAACCTTTCCCTGCTGTTCACCCTGGCGTTTCTCTTCTTTTCCTGCGCCGGGGCTCCGGAGGTCTCGTCTCCACATATTCCTGATGCTCCGGAACCGGTCCGGAAAGAGTCCCCGGCGGAACTTAGCATCTACTTTCCCCTGGAAACCGCTGCTCTGGCAGATATCGGCCGGACGGGTTCCATGGAGGATTCTCTGGTGGTGCTTCGCTTTGACCGGCCGGGAGCCTGGTCCATATACCCTGAGCGGTTCCTCTTTTTCAACGGAGTTCCCCAGAGCCTGGAACCCGTCCAGATCTTCGGGTCCTCGAAGCTCAGACATATCGATATGATCCTTCTCCGTACCGAACCACAGCGGCCAGCAGGTTTTCTTGAGGGCCGCTGGGGGAAGGATTTTTTCAGTGAGGATTACACCCAATTCCCCTTGCCGGAAGCGCTGCTGTTTCTGGACCGATCCTGGGTAAAGGACCCTCTGGCTTTAAACATTCCAAAGGATTCTGCTGTTTATAAACGGGGCATGCAGAATTTCCCGGATCTTCCGTCAGAAATCCGGGACGTGCTGGCTGATCTCGATCCCGGAGCCGGAAAAATCATTGATGATGTTCTTCGTCTGGGTTCTGCCGGGGGGAGCCGACGGGGCTTTCGCAGCCTGATGATACTTCCCTTTGATGCTCTTCCCTATGAAGCCGACGGAACCTGCGGGGAAGGAATGGAACTGGAATTCACCTTCAACCTTGATCCCGGGAGTGAGAGTATCTCCAGTCTGCTCACTGTTACCCTGCTGGGAAATCATCCCGGAAAGGGAGACGACGGAAAAAAGGTTCCAGGATCTGAATGGATTGAGGAAGTTCGCATCGGTGACCTCGGGGTCTTTTCCGGTGCCACACCTCTGCTGGATCCGGATATACCACGTGTAGCCGGGGAGGTCTATCAGTCCGGGATTCTGAGCAGGATAGGCTCATCCAGGGTTCTGCGGCCGAGTCCCGTCCTCTGGGAAGGGAGTTTCAACGCCTACAGGGATGAACGGCGAAAGTTCCTCTTTTCTCCCGGTATATTCTCGTACATACCCGGAAAGCACCCTGACCTGAGTTCCGAGGATGTGCGCAAGGTAACGGGAATGGAGCAGCATGAATTCGACAGGCTGCTTCAGGGGCGCCCCATTGTTACCCTGCAGCATGCAATCTATGGTGTAATTCCTGCCTTTATTGCCGCCTCCTCATCGCCTACGGAGCTGGAGATCGCCTTTTCTAATAATCAGCGTTTACGGGAATCTCTGGGAGAATTTCTCAGGCAGAAAGCCCGGCTGATCTGGCTCGACTGACGATCCTGCAACAGAAAGGAGAGTATTGTATGTCCATGGAAATCGAGATTAAAGCCTGGGTAGATGATCCATCACTGATTGAGCAACGTCTGCGTAAGGAATTTGGAGAGGCGATCCCGGTCAGCAAGGATGATGTATACTACGAAACCGAAGGCCGCTTTCCCGGACTGAATACCCTTCGCCTACGAAAAAGTGGAGATACATGGATTCTGACCTACAAGGACAAAAGCCTTGAAGACGGAACGGAAATCAACCGTGAACACGAAACGGTTGTCGAAGAGTTTGCGGTTATTGATGAACTGCTGCAGCGTTTCGGATGTCGAAGGTTCCTTGAGAAAAGAAAACGGGGCATAATGTTCTCCCGCGAGGATCTTGTAATCGAGCTGGTCAATGTAGAAGGGCTTGGGACCTTTCTCGAAATTGAAAAGGTCCTTCCTGTGGATGTCCTGGAAGCAACGGAAATCGAAGCTGCGAAAAAGGATATTTTTGCCGTCTTCGATGCGGTTGGAATCGGACGGGACAGGATTGAAGGACGCTATTATTCCGATATGCTGCTCGATCGCTAAAAGCCCTTCTCCTTATTTTTCGCTTCTATGCACCCAGCCACAGCAGATTAAACCAGAAGAGGCAGAGGGACGCAAAAAGCAGGAAAAGGTTCATCGCCGGCGGCTCTTTTGAAGTACTGTGGTCGCTCTGGAAAGCCGCGGTTATCCAGAAACTGAGAAGCACCGCGGCAAAGATCACGAGCATCTTTTCAAAAAGGCTGAAACCCGGAGAAAGAAAGGGAATGGCGATTACCGAAAGCCAGCTCAGCAGAATCCCCGAGATGGCGGCCATTCGTCGTCCTCCCCGGGTATTCAATCCGTTGAAATAGAGCCCTGCGACACAGAGCAGAAGGACTCCCCCCATGAGCCCTGTTCCCGGATTGGAGGGTAAATAGATGAGGTACAGTGGGAGAAAGAATCCCGACAGGGTAAGAAACAGTAGAATACTCCTGAACTTGAAAAAGAACTCCCGGGCGGTGTGGGCGGGGCTCAGAAAATTATAAAGGGCGCTAAAGAGGTAATATAAGATTGCCAGGGCCCAGGATATACTGTAGTAGAGTATGCCCGCGGTTCTTTCCGAGACCGCGGCAAAGACTACCAGAATGACCAGTATTGCCACGGTGATGCCGATTCCGAGAACATCCAGTATTGCGTTGATAAGCTGGTTCGTCTCCCGTTTGGGAAGATGTTCCTTTTGCATTTCCCGTTCCCACTTCTGTCTGTCAAAGCTGTAGCGGAAGCTTGAGCCGTTTTTCATGCGTGCTTCAAAGCGCATCCGGGACACATCTTCCGAATGCTCCAGAATAAGGTTGAAAATCTCCCGTATCTCATCAAGTATCTTCATGGATCTGTTCTCCTTCTAGCTCCAGAACTTGTTATGTTTTATATCGTCGATAAGATCGGCGATTATGGCTTTTATCTCTTCCGTGAGTTCCCTCGCGGCTTGCCGCTGGTTGTCCCGGTCATGGTATTCCGGAAAGCAACGGGCTTTTCCTATGTTGGCGTAGTAATTCCTGGAAACCACCCGAAGCTGATGGTACAGGACCTCCCGGACCTTAACGTCCTTGTCGGAGACATTTCTTCGCGGGGATATAAGGCCGATGGGAACGATGGGAACAGGATGTTCAAGGTAGATTCGGGCAATCCCGGTATAAAACTTTCTCAGCTGCTGCTGGTCTCCAATATCCCCTTCCGGGAAAATATAGACCGATTCTCCCCTTCGGAGATACTCGACAGCTTCGGGAATTACTCTTTCCCGGGCCTTCTCATCAAAGGCATCGATCTGTTCCCCTGCACGCAAAAGACCGGCAAGCCAGGGAATCCCGAAGGCCGATCCGATGATCATATGTACCGGTTCCTTCATCAGAGTAATAACGAATCCCGGGTCGGAGGAAGAAAAATGGTTGGAACAGAAGATTTTCGGTCCTTCAGAAGGGATATTCTCCCGGCCCCATACGTGAAAATCGTAGAACAGTGAAAGGTTCAGTCGCAGAAAGCTGCGTATTGAATTGTAGATTATGCGTTTCCAGAGCCTCATGAAAACATGTAATGGTGCCATTGCCTGGCTAAACCATAAAACCCGGCCTCTGTAATTTTCTTTGCGTTGTCCTTCCAGTTGTCACCGTAGTGGGTCAGGATCATCCGTTCCTTCACGGCGGCAGGCAGCGTGGCAAGCTCGTCGATGCCGGCATGTACCCCTCCTGTAAAGAACTGGCAGTCGTGAAAGATATACTCCAGGTCAAAGTTCTCCGCAAAACTGTGGATGAGCTCGGGATCGAAACGGGTGTCCGAGGTAAACATGATCCGGTTGTCGATGATAATCCCGCAGCTCCAGAAGGAACTCTGCCAGCTGCCGGTTATATCGGGAATATGCATGGTGCGGAACATCTTGATATTGATCGATCCGATATTTGCTTCGTGGGTCTCCCGGGGATAGGCAGGAAGCCATGTCGGCCGGATAACATTCCACATGTCACCGAAGTTGAGGTCCATGCCTCCTTTTTCTTCGTTATAGGCCGCGCCTCCCCGAAGGCTCAAGTCCCAGAGCAGATGCTGGTATGTGGTGTTTATGACAATAGTCGGTTTTTCCCGCCGCACGTAGCGGTTCATCAGCATAACCTCTTCAAGTCCCCCGATATGATCTGCGTGGGAGTGGGTTATAAGATAGTTCCGCACATCCGTTACATTGAGCCCCAGCTCGAACAGGGCCTGCGGAGCTTTTGTCCCGCAGTCGATCATCACATGGTCGTCGCCTTTTATGATTACAAGGTTTGTCTGATAATGAAGCTTGGAAAAGGCGCTTCCCACACCGAGCCAGAAAAGGCTCAAGCTCCCGTCATTGGTGAGTTTAAGACCTTCTTTTGGGGACTGCTTTTTTATCTGCATACCACTTCCTTTTTATGCCAGGGAAAAATGGTGTATCGTTTTATGAGTATAACGCATACCAGGGCGTAATACCTGAGAGGGAAAATCCGGCTGGTTGGGAGAATCGGGGAAGCCGGCTGCCTCCAGGCAGAGTGCGCAGCGCTTCTTTGCAGGGATATCTCCGCGCAAGGTTATTGTCCCGTCCAGAAACTCACCGGTATAAAACTGCAGACCCGGCTGGGTGGTGTATATCTTCATCACCCTGCCGGAGCGGGGAGAGAAGACTTCCGCGGCCAGGGCAGGTTCATCAGAATCGTCTCCGGCCAGTTTGTAGCAGTGATCATACCCACCGGCAGCCTGTATGTCCGCACCAATTGTCTTGCGGCGGCGAAAATCATAAGGGCTCTGTTGTACCTGAACGATACGTCCCGTGGGAATCGCATACTTGTCTACCTCTACATAGCTGTCGGCATGAATCAGGAGTTCATGATCCGTTATGGAGGTCTTTCCTCCTGAACCATCCAGGTTCCAGTAGGCGTGGTTTGTAAGACTGACAAGGGTAGGAGCATCACAGGCGGCTTCAAAACGTATGGACAGCTCGTTGTTTACCGAAAGAGCATAGCTTACGACCACATCCAGGTTGCCCGGGTACCCCTCCTCACCGTCAGGGCTTGTCCTGCTGAATTTGACCCCCGCTTCCTGCTCGTTCTGAAAGGGGAAGCCGTCCCAGATTTTCCGTTCAAAACCCTCCCTCCCGCCATGAAGATGATGGGCACCGTCGTTGGTGTAGAGGGAGTACTCCTTTCCGTCCAGGATAAAACGTCCGTTGGCAATGCGGTTGGCAAAACGGCCTATGGTCCCACCAAAGTAGGGATGGGCACTCTCCCATCCTGCAAGATCATCGAACCCGAGGGTAAGCTCGGCGGGATTTCCTTCCCGGTCGGCACTGGAAACGGAACTCAAAACCGCTCCATAGGTCAGGGCCTGAAAAGCGACTTCTCCGTTGCTTACGACAAAGGCGTCCACCTTGTCTCCGCTTTTCGTTGTTCCATAGGGTATTCGCTCGATCGTCATGCTGCTGCCTCCGCGTCAGGGATGTTCCCCAAGGAGTTCCTTGAGTTCACGTATCTCCTGAACAAGTTTTGACCGGTCAAGGTTCTGGAAACGTTTGGGCACCATCTCCCGGCTGGTACACTCAAGGACCGCCACAAGGTTCTGCAGGCGGATCTCGTGGGGGTAGCTGGCGGGGACAAAGTCATTCATGGCGTTTTCCAGATCCTCCCGGGTAATGATTATATGATTCTCCATGGCCGCGTTGAACTTGGCCCGGATAAGGATCGATTCCAGATCAGCACCGGAGTACTCGTTGGGAAACCTCTTCAGAAGATCCGCGATGGGGAACTTCTGGATCTTCATTTTCAGTTTCTTTACCAGGGTATCAAAAAGGTCTTCCCGCTCACTTAAGGTATCCGGGTAGAATATGGCCAGGTGTTCCTCCGCCCGTCCCTGGCGCTTCAGGTCGATGGGCAGAAGGTCGGGACGGCAGGTGATAAGAAACCAGATAATCTTGCCCCGGTACTCCGTATTGCCCATGAAGCTCGCTATCTGGGCGAAAATCCGGTTGCTGGTGCCGGAATCCCCATCCTGGTTGCGGTCTCCCAGAAAAGCATCCGCCTCGTCGATCATGACTCCCACCGGGGACATGGCCTTGAGGATGTTGAGTACCTTCTCCAGATTCGATTCCGTCTCTCCCTGCCACTTGCTGCGGAAGTTCCGCAGCCGGACGATGGGAACTCCGATTTCCGAAGCGAAAGCGGATACCATAAAGCTTTTTCCGGTCCCCACGGGACCCGCAATAAGGTATCCCATGGGAAGCACGTCGAGACGGCCCTGCTTGATGGCCCTGGCGGCACTCTTGAAGCGCTTTTTCACGAACTCGTGCCCGGACACCATGGAGAGGTCATGTTCGCTCTCGATGAACTCCAGGAGACCGACAGCCTCGTTCTCGATGATCTCCTTTTTACGCTCCGTAAGATACTCCAGGGTAATGGGCTTGTCTTCCTGGTAGCTCTCCGCGGCGATCTGGTTCAGGTTCTGCAGGTTGAGTCCCGAGGTTATCTTGGCGATCCGTTTGGGATTAAGCCGGGACTCCGTAAGGAGGATCTCCTGTCGGTCCAGAAAGTTGAGGAACTTTTCCCGGATGTCCTCGTCGGGAATCGGCACATGCACCTTCACCGTATGGGGGGAACGTACAATCCTGGTGCTCAGGTCCGCGAGATTCTCGGTTAGCAGAATGATGGAGACATCCCCTTGTGTAAAGATCGGGTCGTGGGACCAGCGATTCAGGGTAACCAGGGCGTAGCGGTCCTCGTCGGAGAGCCGGGCAAGTTCCGTGTTGGGTATAAGGGTCTCGGCATAGTCGATTATAAGAACAATCCGCTTTTTATGGGGAATGTTCATGAAAAAATACTTTTCCAGGTAGTCGAAGGCCTTAAGGGGATCCAGGGAGATAAAATCCTCCCGGGGTGTATCCGGAAAATGGGACTCCATAATGTTCAGGTACTCTTTCTGCATCTCCGGGGTACAGAAGTTAATTCCCGAAGAACGGTCGTAAAAGGCTACGATATCCCGGTTTCCGAAGAGCACCTCGGAGATAAACTCCTGAATCCGGACAAAGATAAACTCCCCTTCGATCATCTTGTTGGGCAAAAAGTCCCGGATATTGCCGTGGGCAATATAGAGGTTGGTCGTTTTCGAAAGATACTTGTACGAAAGCTCCTGAGCCCAGGCAGGCAGGATCCTGATAAAATCAAGGTTTTTTACAATCAGTTGTTCCGACATTTCCCCTCCCGAATCAAGGCAGCGGACACCTCGAAACAGTATAGGCCAAGCTACAGCCCGGGTCAACGGATAGGGGAGG
>CAZKQJ010000052.1:0-18953 GCA_964554875.1 uncultured Spirochaetaceae bacterium
TTATTGATCCCCGCTTCGGAATCAGCGCGGGTTTGCGATTCTAATGCCTTTTGTACTGTCCCGAATCGTGGGGATGGATTGCGGCTAACTGTAGTTACAGGAACGGATTATCCGTCACACTGTTCCCTATCCGGTGAATTTTTCCATTGTAGCGGTAAAATACGGCTGCGGGGTGTTATTATCCCCACGATTCGGGACAGTAATAATACCTTTTGTAATCAAGCCTTTTGTTCAGGCATAATCCTGTTGCGGCCGGCTTCTTTCGCCCGGTAAAGATTGTCGTCAGCGACCTGCACCAGCTGCGAGGTTGTCTCTCCGTTCTGCAGGGAGTTCAGCCCCCCGCTGATGGTGACCTTTACGCCCTCTTTCCCCCAGGCATGGGACTCGATCTTCGAGCGGATACGCTCGGCAATAACGAGACCTCCCTCAAGGGTAGTATTTGGAAGAATAAGAATAAACTCCTCCCCGCCGTAGCGGCCTGGAACGTCCCCTTCGCGGATACTGGATCGGATAATCTCCGCTACATCCACCAGAACCGTATCGCCGAAAGGATGCCCGTGGGTATCGTTCAGCTCCTTGAAATAGTCCAGATCCAGCATGGCTACGGTAAGGGGATTATCGTATCGCCTGGCATTGGCCGCTTCGTGCTGAAGCCGGTCCATGCAGTGGGAATGGTTGTACAGGCCTGTAAGCCCGTCGGTTATGGCAAGCTGCTGCAACAGGGCATTCTGTTTACCAAGTTCATCCATATAGTGGATTATAAGACGCCGGTTACGCACAAGTTCGATATGGTTCCTTACCCGTACCAGCAGTTCTTCCGCATTGAAGGGTTTCTGGATATAGTCAGCAGCTCCCAGCTTGAAGCCCTTGATAACGTCTTCGGTTTCCGTCCGGGCGGAAAGGAAGATGACCGGAATGTCCTTCATTTCCACGGACTCTTTCATGCGCCTGCAGGCTTCAAATCCATCCATCTCCGGCATCATGACATCCATCAGAACAAGATCCGGCTTGACCTTGGGAATCATCTCCAGGGCCTTTTTTCCGTTGGAGGCCGGGGCAATCTTGAACCCCTCCTCCTTGAGGAGCTTGCCCAGAAACTGGATATTCGCCGGGACGTCATCGACAATCATGATGGCCATCTCGTCGGGTTCCTGAATCGGCGTCAGGGTTTCAATCACAGTATTTCCCCTGATTTGTCAGCCTCAATGCCCAGAATTCGCGGAAAATCGGTCATTGCCCTCTCTATTCCCTCAATATCAACTGCGGAAGCAGCCAGTTGAAGCCCAATACCCCAACGGCGAAGATCCTCGGCACCGCGTTCCCCTGCAGCGGCGGCAACTCGCATAGCAAAATCCTCCAGATCCTCAGTATAATATGAATCGGTCAGATTTCGCCACTCCTCAAGAAATAGTTCACTAATTTCTGCATATATTCCCGGATCAGCGTGCAATTCTGCAGAAACCAAGCTTTCTTCATCGGGTTTGGCACTATTCTTGTCTACAAGATGCTCCAGCTTGGGCTGCAAGAGCAGATGCCGTTTCAACATATCCATAAAGGATGCATGGTCAAGAGGTTTTACCAGGACTTCCCGGATTCCCGCCTCTACGGCACGGGCCCGTGTTTCGGGGATAATGGATGCGGTAATCCCGATTATGGGGGTATCGTCCCCCAGAAGCTCTTTAAGGCCCTCTGCGATTTTCAGACCGCTCTTTCCCGTCAGCCCCAGGGAAAGGATAATCATATCAGGTTTCTCTTCCCTGGCCCGACGGACTGCTTCACTCCCATCTGCAGCGCTAATCAAACGGAGATTTCGGGCAGCATCCAGGTATTTTCTCAGAAGCAGCAGATTATCCTCCATATCGTCAACGGCCAGTATCAGGGCTTTCCGGAACAGCAGGTCCCTGGCACCGCCCCGGTGCTGTTCCTCTCCGTCCGCGGACGTACTGTAGACGGGGACTTTCCGTAACACAAGGGAAAACTCACTTCCCGTCCCCTGCTCGCTTTCAAGAGATATACTCCCCCCCATAAGCCGTGCAAGGCGCTGGGAAATCGTGAGCCCCAGACCGGTACCGCCGTATTTGTTTGAGTCCTGTCTCTGGACCTGATGAAAGGCCTGGAAGATGGCCTCCTGCTCTTCCTCGGGGATTCCGGTACCGGTATCCCTGACGGCAAACACGATATCCGCCTTCTCATTGTGGACTTTGAGGAGGCTCACATCCATTTCCACGGTACCATTCTCGGTGAACTTTACGGAGTTTCCAACGAGGTTGTAAAGAATCTGCCGGAGACGTATTCCGTCCAGCATAAGTCTGGAAGGAACGTTCTCGTCGATCCTGAAGCTGATGTCAATTCCCTTCTTTTCGCAGCTCACCGAAAAGACATCCAGGACTTCCTGCCCAAGTTCGCGGATACTCATCGGTCCTGGATTGAGCTCCAGCTTTCCGGCATCGATCTTTGACAGATCGAGTATGTCATTAATCAGCCCCAGAAGGGCGGAGCCGCTCTTCTGAATGATGGACAGATACGAACGATGATCCGGATCGCCGATCTCCCGCTGCAGGACCTCGGTAAAGCCGAGAATAGCGTTCATGGGGGTTCGGATTTCATGACTCATGTTGGCGATAAAATGGCTTTTTGCCTGGTTTGCCTCCTCTGCCTGGTGCTTTGCCTCCTTCAACCGCGCCTCTGCGAGTTTTCGCTGGGAGATGTCCCTGATAATTATCTGCACAATCCCCGCCCGGGGATCCAGCAGGGAGGCGGATATTTCCGTGTCGATCTCCTCTCCCTGCTTGTTGACCAGGACCTGTTCCTTCCGCAGCTGGGCTCCCTGTTGCAGTTTACGGATCATCTGGTCAATGCTGCTCTTTCTGCGATACAGGGCAAGGATATTGAGACTCTCGAGTTCCTCTTTCTGATACGCGAAAAGGGCTGCGGCGCTCTCGTTGACCTCCAGGATATCTCCGGAGGCATCGTGAATTACAATGGCGTCATTGGAATTCTGAAAAAGTGCCCGGTATTTTCTTTCGCTGTTCTCGAGCCGGATATTCCGCTCCCGATCCTCGGTAATATCCTCGTACAGGCCAAGTACCGCGACAGCCATGCCCGAGGCATCGATAATCGGAATCTTGCTGGATCGTACATAATGGACAAGTCCGCCGGGGCGAGGCATCGGTTCCTGAATATTCAGTTTTGGCATACGGGAACGGAGGATTTTCTCGTCATCCCGGCAGTAGAACTGGGCAATCTCCGGCGGAGAAAGCTGATCATCGGTTTTGCCGATAATGTCCTGCGGCGAGTCATACCCGGAATCTTCGGCAAAGCGTTTGTTGCAGCCAAGGTAGACCCCGGAGGAGTCCTTCCAGAAAACGCTCATGGGAATATTGTCCATGATCAGGGAAAGCATCTGCCTGGACTGCTGCAGTTCCCGGGTCCGGGAATCAACCAGGGATTCGACATCCGCCTCCCGGTTGATGCTGCTCAACAGGTTTGCGAAAGCCATCAGTATAAAGGTAACCCCGAGGCCGAGTACAATCTCGGGAATATACCTGTTCACCCCCAGAAAAATCCATTCATCCACACCGGCCTGCCACCGGGACGGCGCGGTAGAAAGGAACTCGTACGCCAGAGCGGCAAACAGGATCCCCAGGGCTGTCAATACGAAGACTGAGCGATATCTCCTCCTCAGAGGGATGCTCATTCCCCCTTCTCTCATGCTGTTACGGGCTAAAATGAATCCGTAGGTAATTACGGCAATGGCGGAAAGAAACAGAACTGCCGGGACAAGGGTCTGATAAGCCCCTGGTCTGGAGGAGTCTTCGATTTCCCTGACAGCCCCATACAGAATGCTCACAACAGCCACATTTAAAAGAGCTCCCTGCTGGCGCATACTCAACAGCAAAGCCCCCCCCAGGACAAGAAGGATCGGAATATAGAGAATTCGGTAATCTGCAGCACCGGCATGAATGGCTCCTGCTGCAACCACGCCTGCAAGGAAAAGCAGAAAATAACCCCTCTGACTTTTCGAGTCCCTCTTTCCCGCCGACCGGGAGTCAAAAAGCGAAAGCAGCCAGGGGGTAACAATGAGCGCGGCGCTCAGAATACCGGTAAACCAGATACCGAAAACTGCCCCCGGACTTGCAGACACGCCAAGAATAAATATGACCAATATTGTCCCCGGCAATGCCGAAACCGCAGCAGCAAGGGAGGAAGCTGCGGTCAGGGGCAGAAGGTCCCCGCTGAATCGGATGGAAATACCGTCCTTGAGTATCCTCAGCATAAGAAGCCGGAAAACCCAGGCGGCACATATGTAGGCGAAGGCCTGGGCAAAGGAGATTAAGAACATGGCCTGGATATTGGGAAAACCGGAAGATATAAGATGCGCAATGGTAGAGCTCAGTACTCCAAGAAAAATTCCGGCAAGGCCCCATGTACCAAACATGACACCTGCTGCAAGGCTAAGCCCGGCGCCGGGCCAATAGGGAGAAACAGGAGTTCCCTCCAGGACAAAGAGACGCCCAATGTACGCCAGGAGAAAGTACGCAGCAGCTGTACCCAGGACCTGCAGCAGTTTTATAGCCTTCATACCTTACCATTTTAGAAATATTTGAATTAATTTTCCAGCAGGAAGCTGCGGAATTCACCCACACTGGAAAAGTATTTCCGGCAACGCCTCTTCATCTCTTCTCTGATAGATGGAACATGATGCCCCCAGCCTGCCCCGAGGGTATCAATACCCAGCTGACCGGCCATCTCGATTCCGGGAGACAGATCATCCAGCATCGCCGCATCCCTGGGATCTATGCCCAGGCGTTCAAGGGCCTTCAGGGCGGGCCAGGGATGGGGTTTGCGGCGTTCGGGATCATCGTGCCAGCCAAACACCAGGTCCGGGATAAAGCCTTCCGCTCCGTGGGAGTAGTCACGGAGTATGTGCTCCTCCTCCGAATGGGACACAACGACCACCATGCCTCCTGCGGCACGGAAGCTTTTCAGGGTATCCACCATGCCGGGGAAAAAACTGGGAATCCGGGTTGTGGTAAAACTCCGCCAGATGGCGAATTCCTCTTTCATCTCTTCCGGGCTGAAGTTCAGTTCTCCCGTGTAGTAGTTGAACACTCCGGGGTGGAAATTCTTTTCGAACCATACATCAAGGGATTCCGGCGCAAGATCAGGACGCATCCGCCGTATGATCTCGCAATGGGCCGGATAATGAATATGCCGGGTACTGTCGACACAGGTATCATCATGGTCGACAAGAAGACAATGATACATAACAACTCCCCCAGGATACTGGTTTCTTGCGTTTCCCGACGTTTACTAGTACATTATTACAGCATGCTGGTACGGGATAAAATTACAACGGAACATTTGGATTTCGCAATAGCCAGGGGGGAGTTTCCTCCGGATATCCTGGGGGCTTCCCCCCTGGTGGCCTGTATCATGACCCAGAGCTGGTGTCCCCAGTGGATATTCATACGCAGCTGGATAGGGCAGCTGGAAAAATCCGCAGACAGGACCGAAGGTCTCAACATACATACTTTCGAGGTGGAATACGACAAGCTGCCGAATTTTTCCCGGTTTCGCGACTTCAAGGAACAGGTCTGGAACAACTGGGAGGTCCCGTATATCCGTTACTATTCCGGCGGTAAACTTATTCACGAATCCAATTTTGTCTCCGCCATGATGTTCCTGGATAATCTGAAAAGTCACCAGACCTCTCAGAATGGCATTTCACCGCCGGGCACATAGAAAAAGCGGAGCATGCTCACGATATAGGCAATATACAAAGTAATCAGTACCAGGCCCTTCCATCGGTGAAGGGTATACTTATGGCGGGCCAGGAGCAGCATGGTAAGCACCATTATGATCATGGACGGAAAGGCGAAGTAGATTACATTCGTCGCCACCTGTATGGTGTTCGCCGCCGCAGCGGCTCCGATAATCCAGAGGATATTGAGAATGTCCGCCCCGATAATATCCCCAAAAGCGAGATCGCCGTGTCCCTTGCGGGCGGCGGTTATGCAGGTTGCTATCTCCGGCAGAGAAGTCCCGATGGCGATTATCGTCAGTCCGATGATGACTTCGGGCACCTGAAAAAATCGGGCAATATTCAGGGAAGAACTTACGAGAAACTCACTGGCAATAATGACCCCTGCCACACCGATTAAAAAGAACAACAGCTGCTTTCCCAGAGACCCGGGTTTTATATGCTCTTCTATCTCTTCTTCCGGAGGGGGAACAAGTCCCGCATTCTTCCTGCTGCTTTGGACCATGACGATTAAATACCCCGCCAGGATTACCAACAGCATGAATCCTTCGAGACGACTGATAATGCCGTTAGCCGCCAGAGCAAAGGCGAACAGGTCTATAAGCACAAGAAAAAGTCCAACC
Organism: uncultured Spirochaetaceae bacterium; assembly: GCA_964554875.1. Classification (GTDB taxonomy): domain Bacteria; phylum Spirochaetota; class Spirochaetia; order JC444; family Marispirochaetaceae; genus Marispirochaeta. Next base: position 6,388 of record CAZKQJ010000052.1, read on the forward strand.
CGTTTGAGAACTTTAGGATTGATGGTGATTGCCTTCGGAGCCACGAGAATCGCCAGAGCCAGGGCCACCCCGTCATCGACTATAACCGATCCGATGGCGTTTCCAAGAGCGATCTCCGGGAAACCCCGTATGGCGGACATAAGCGAGACGGTAAACTCCGGCGCAGTTGTCGCGAACCCGACAAGAACTATGCCGATGATAACCTTGTCGATCCGGGCCTTTACCGCGATGCCGACGGCTCCGTCTACCAGGAAATCGGCACTCTTTGCGAGAACATAGAAACTGGCAAAAAGCACAAGAAAGTTAAGGACCATATTTTCAGCCGGCAGGTGCATCAAACGCCTCTCATATCAATCGAAAAATCATGGTCGAGTGTAGCCGTAGACCCGCTCCTGTTGCAAGTCAGGAAAGCTCAGAAATATTTTCTGGCCTTCCAGGGCTTTATCCGGCATAATGGAATAATGGCAAATGATATCGAAATAGCACGAAGTTATACCCTCAAGCCCATTGAAGAGATTGCAGCAGCTGTGGGAATTGCCCAAGACGATTTACGAAATTACGGACCCTACATTGCGAAGATCAGACAGCCTGCCCTGGCCAGGCTTCTGGAAAAGCCTCAACGGGGAAAGCTGGTTCTCGTCAGCGCCATAACCCCGACCTCCGCAGGAGAAGGAAAAACCACCACAAGCATAGCCCTTGCCCAGGGTCTGGCTAAAACAGGAAAGAATCCCGTAGTTGCCCTCCGGGAACCATCTCTGGGTCCGGTTTTTGGCGTTAAAGGGGGCGCAACCGGAGGAGGGCATTCCCAGGTGCTGCCCATGGAGGACATCAACCTCCACTTTACCGGGGACCTTCACGCCGTAACCACTGCCCACAATCTCATAGCTGCAGCCCTGGATAATCGCCTCCATTACCGCCAGGGACTCAGGGTATCTCCCCGGGACGTGTGGTGGCCGCGGGTCATGGATATGAACGATCGGGCCCTGCGGAGCATGGTAATCGGGCTGGGGGGCAGCAGCAATGGCATTCCCCGGGAGTGCGGTTTCGATATAACTGCCGCCTCCGAGATTATGGCGATCCTGTGCCTCGCCACCGGTTATGAGGACCTGAAACAGAGAATCGCCCGCATCCTGCTGGCCTTTACCGAGGAGGGTGAACCGGTCCGGGTGGCAGACCTGAAGGTCCAGGGTGCAGCCGCTGCCCTGCTGCGGGAAGCCCTGCTTCCAAATCTGGTACAGACCGGCGAAGGCGTTCCGGCCTTGATACACGGCGGCCCCTTTGCCAATATTGCCCAGGGGGCCAACTCGGTTATGGCAACCAACCTGGCCCTGCGCTGCTCAGACTATACAGTCACCGAAGCGGGCTTCGGCTTTGATCTGGGGGCTGAAAAGTTTTTCGATATTGTGGCACCCTCGGGAGGGTTTTCCCCGGATGCAGTTGTACTTGTGGCCACTGTACGGGCCCTCAAGATGCACGGAGGTGTCCAGAAGGGTGAACTTGACAAGCCCGACCCGAAGGCTGTGAACCGTGGTGGAGAAAACCTTGAGAAGCACCTGGAGAACATTGCCAAGTTCCGGGTTCCTGCGGTTGTAGCCATTAACCGTTTTCCCGGGGATACCGATGAGGAAGTGGAAGCAGTCAGGAATATCTGTGAATCAAAGAAAGCTGCCTACGCAGTTTCCACGGGCTGGGCTGACGGCGGCGACGGCGCGGTGGACCTGGCAAGGGAGGTCAGCAGGGTCTGTGAATCCGGAGAACAGCGGAATGCAGTGAGGCTGTACGACTGGAAACTCCCGGTGGAAGAAAAGATCGCAAAGATTGCCCACGAGATATACGGCGCCGAAGCGGTCGATTATACCTCGGAAGCAAAAAAAGACCTGCGTCGTATCGAAAAACTGGAATACGGGGAGCTCCCGGTATGCATTGCGAAAACCCAGAGTTCTCTCTCGGATAACCCCAGACTGCTCGGTCGGCCAAAGGACTTCCTTGTTACCGTCAGACGCATTCTGATTTCCGCCGGTGCCGGTTTCCTGGTTCCCCTTACCGGAGACATACTTCGAATGCCTGGACTTCCCCGGGTACCGGCGGCGGAAAACATCGATATCGACGCCGAGGGAAATATCAGCGGTCTTTTTTAAACAAGCGTACCATATATCACTGACATCCCGGGAATATGTGATTAATTTTATCATATAAACTGGAATCCAGCCCGGGAGGCAGTATGAAAAGGATTGCTTTTTTTGACACAAAACCCTACGACCGCCGCTCTTTTGAAGCACAGCTTGATGAAGGGGAATTTGAAATCGCCTTCTTTGAGGCCCGGCTGTCCCCCAGAACCGCGGACCTGGTAAAAGGCTTCGACGGGGTATGCGCCTTTGTCAATGACACCATTGACGAAAAGGTCATCGAGATCCTGAAACGGGAAAATATCGGCGTTGTGGCAATGCGCTGCGCCGGATACAACAATGTTAACCTTAAAGCCGCATATGAAGGAGTACACATTCTCAGGGTTCCGGCCTATTCTCCCTATGCTGTTGCGGAGCACGCCATGGCACTCATTCTTTCACTCAATCGCAGAACCCATAAATCCTACCTGCGCACCAGAGAGAGCAACTTTGCCCTGGCGGGCCTCGAAGGTTTCGATCTTCACGGAAAAAGCGCCGGGGTAATAGGAACGGGAAAAATCGGGAGGGTCATGATCAGCATACTCAAGGGTTTTGGAATGAATATTCTGGCCCACGATCCCTATCCCGACCAGGACTTTGCACGCAGGGAGGGTTTTACCTACGTGGACCTCAAAACCCTGTATTCCCGTTCCGACATCATCTCTCTCCACTGTCCTCTCACCAAGGAGACACATCACCTGATTGACGCGGATGCCCTGACTGCCATGAAGCCCGGAGTCATGATTATCAATACCAGCCGGGGCGGCCTGATCGATACACAAGCCCTGGTCGAGGGGCTCAAGAGCGGAAAGATCGGTCATGCCGGTCTCGATGTCTATGAAGAAGAGGGAGACTATTTTTTCGAGGATCTCTCGGGAGAGATTATCTCTGACGACATACTGGCGAGGCTTTTGACCTTTCCCAACGTTCTGATAACAGCACACCAGGGCTTTTTTACCCGGGAAGCCCTGGCGAATATTGCGGAAACGACCCTTGGCAACTTCCGGGCCTATTTCAGCGGCGCACCCCTTGAAAACGAGGTCTGCTACCGCTGCGACCGCCCGGAATGCAGAAAGGAAACAACAGGCCGCTGTTTTTAGCGAAAGAGTTTATCGATTTTCTCCTTGTAGAGCTCGGCAATAACATGACGTTTAACTTCCTGTTTTGCCGAGAGCTCTCTGCCGATCTCAAAACTGCGGGGAATAAGGGCGAAACGATAGATGCGCTCAAAATGTTTAAACCCGTTTTTACCGCTGATCAGCTCCTGTATCTCACTGTTGAAAAGCTCCCACACCTCCGGAAGCTCCAGCATGTCGTCCCTGGTTATATAGGGCACGTGGTTGGCCTTAATGTAGTGCTCCACTTCTTTTGCGTCTGGAACAATCAATGCGCCCAGGAATTTCATGTCCTGACCGACCACCATGGCCTGTTCTATATACACCGATTCGCGCAGCTTGGCTTCGATGGGTCCGGGTTCGATATTCTCGCCGCCGAAAAGGACAATGGTATCCTTTGCCCGGCCTCGGATATCGAACTCGCCATCTCTGGTCCAGACCCCAAGGTCCCCTGTATTCAGCCACCCCTCTTCATCGACAATCCGCCGCGTAAGGTCCTCCCGTTTGTAGTAACCTTTCATATTCTGGGGTCCCCGGGCAAGAACTACTCCCCGGGTATTCGGTGGAACATCCCTGCCTTCGTCGTCCACGATACGAATCTCCGTCTCCGGAAAAACATCAAGGGTCAGAGGCACAGGACGGAAATAATTACGAACTGCCACCACCGGCCCGGTTTCCGTCAGACCGTAGCCGTTTAAGAGACAGACTCCAGCAGCCTGAAAAAAGGAATCCACCGCCGCAGGAAGGGAGCCTCCGCCGGACACACCTGCTCTGAAACGCCCGCCAAGTTTCTTCTTGATGGCGGAAAAGACGAGAATATTTCCCAGCTGTTTAAAGGGAAAGAGCAGGATCAGCGGCAGCAGGCAGATAAGTTTGTCCAGCAGTCTGTTGCGGTATTCAAAGCGGGGCATCCTTCCAAGAAACATGTTCCGCAAGGTGGCATATGCGCCGCCAACCCAGACAAAGAAGTGAAAAAGGGCTCTGCTCACCACCGGTTTACCTGCAACGTTTCGATATATACCTGATTTAATGGCCTCCCAAATCCTGGGAACCGAACCCATCCATTGGGGCCGTACCGCCTGAAAATCCTGAAGCATGATCTTGCCAATCGGTTTGGAATAGGCAAGAGCACTGACAGTTCCGATTGCTATATACTGAATAACCCGTTCAAAGGAGTGCCATACCGGAAGAACTGAAAGCCAGATGTCCCCGGGTTGTATGTCCACAATTTTCTGGACCCCTTTAATCTGGTGCAGGTAGGAACGGTTCGTCAGCATTACCCCCTTCGGCTCTCCTGTGGTACCGGAGGTAAATATAATGGTTACCACATCATCTATATCGCCTTTTTCTATCTCCTGTTCGAGAAAGTCAGGTTCCTTTTTGATAACCTTGCTGCCCCGTTCAATTACGTCGCCATAGTTGTGCAGCTTGAGACTTCTGGGTATTTTTCCCAGTTCTGCAGGATCAAAATCCTGATCCAGTACCACCATGATTTTCATGGAAGGCAGTTCATCGACTACACTCAGCACCTTCTCCGCCATATCCCGGTTTTCCACAAAAACGAGGCGGCACTCAGCATAATTCAGAATAAATGCAATCTCCTGCGGCATGGAATCCCGTCCCCGGGGAACATCCATGGCGCCGAGACTAATGGTCGCCAGATCAGCCACCAGCCACTCTTTTCTGTTGTCCGCGATCAAACCAAGATGGTCTCCGCGCCGCACGCCCAGATCGTGCAGACCCGAGGCAAATACAGACACCTCCCGGTACAACTCAGAAAAGCTTACCGGGACAAATGCCCCTTTGGCGCTCTTCGAATACTGGGCAACATAGTCAGGATAATCCCTTACAATTGATCGAAAAAGTTGAGGTATAGTTGCATTCATGGATTAAATATACAATGAGGATGTCTTACACACAAGTAAATAATCGGCCAGCGGCCGACAAAAATGAATAAATAACCTTCTCCCCACTTTGATCCGAAAAATAGGCTCCAGAATATATTGCCTAGAGTCCTCTGATCGTCTATTCTTTCAATATAAGGGGCTGTCATAATTACCTTGATACAGCCTCAGATTTACATCGAGCATTGGAAGATCAGAACGAAGGCGCGGCTTTACCAGCCCTGAACAAGCAAACCCGATCATAAAGACTTTGATTCTGTGGCCTGCCGCTTTCCTTTAGGAAAGCAGTAGGGGATGGCACCAGAAGATATAGGAGCATACATGCAGGTCCGCACAACCGGAAACAGCAAATACCCATTTAGAATACTATTCCCGGTATTTATTATCATACTGATTATCGGAAGTTGTTCGACTATCGAAGGGGTCATGAATCTTACCCGGCCCACCGCCGAGGTAGAGAAGGTCGAACTATCCGGACTGAATTTCGACCGGGTAGATTTGCTCTTTTACGTTACGGTCCGCAATCCGAACTCCATTGGTTTGAAACTTGCAGGATTGGAGTACGACCTTGAAATCGAAAACCATTCTCTGATCCGGGGAAATCTGGATAACGGGTTGAACCTGCGGGCAGGGGAATCATCTCTTCTGAAGATCCCCGTTTCACTTGGTTATGCCAATATCTTTGAAACAGTGCAGACGGCCCGGGATAAGGATGAGCTCGCCTATACGATTTTCCTGGATCTTTCCTTTACCGTTCCGGGTTACAGCAGCCTGAAGGTTCCCCTCTCTTTCAAAGGGACGATACCGGTTCCGAAACTTCCCAGCCTGAACATGGCATCCCTGCAGGTCAGGAACGTCAGCCTGACACGGATCGATCTTGAGTTGCAGCTTGAGGTCTTCAATCCAAACGATTTTAAAATCGATTTCAAGGATTTTAACTACGATCTTACCGTCGCCGGCCGTCCATGGGTCCGGGGGAACAAGGTTCGGCCTCTGAGTTTTCGCGAAAAAAGCACGAGCAGCGCGTCCATTCCCCTCTCCCTGAATATTGTGGAAGTTGGCCGATCAGTGGTGGACCTTCTGTCGGGGAACCGCAGGCTTGATTATCAGCTCAGGGGAGACACCTTGATAGATACCGGACTCCCGCTGTTGCAGGATTACCTTTTCAGTTTTTCGGAAGACGGACAGGTAGACGTATTCCGCTGAACAAACTAGTACTCTCTTCGGGAATACCGTCCTCTCCGCACAGATTGGGAGGACTTTCCGCTTACCAACCTGACTGTAACAAGAAAAAGGACGAGCCCCACAGTACCCCAGAGAACTGTCCAAAGGATGGGGGTTCCGAAGAGATAGCCGGCCATCCGGGTGGCATCGGAAATATGACCCGAAGGCTTGATCAAATCTCCCCGTATATCGAAGAGAACATAAAAAATACCCAGCATTCCAAAGAGTTTCAGGACAAGATCGTTCACGATTCCGGGAAGAAGGAACCCTGTTAAAAAAAGCGCGATACCAAAGACAACCGCGTAAACCATGGTAAGCCCTACAGAGGCAAAAACAAGGGAGAGAACAACAAGCCCGGCCCCAAGCGCCATGGTTACAAGCTTGTCAAAGCGGAAGATCGCAGAGGTCAATAGCAGCAGAAATCCAATGACCATCGCGCCGGCATAGCCTGCAATAACGGTCAGGCCTTCGGCTCCTCCACTCACAGCTATAGAAAAGCCGGATTCCAATCCCGCGCTTACGGAATCGATTCTACCGCCGCTGATTACCACAGACAGGGCTTTACCGCTGTCATACAGAAGGTCGGCAATTATCCTGACCGGCAGCAAAGCGGGAACTTCCCAGAAGAACCAGACCACGCCGGACAAAATAATCAGTAACAGAAAATGAAATAAGGTAAAACTACTCCGCCTCATCTATTCCCTCACTCATCTGCTTTTAATAGTCTTTTTGCTTTCGGATATTTACAGCATCCCTCCAAGGTCACGACAGACAGCTATCTCATCGTGTGTTTTTCAGAATGCTGACAATGGTATCCTTAATCGATAGAAAAACATCAACAAGTTCTGGATCAAACTGCTTGCCCGCCTTGCTTTTAACATACAGAAATGCCGACTCTTCATCCCAGGGATCCTTGTAGGTTCGGGGAGAGACAAGGGCATCAAAAACATCAGCTATGGCAACGATCCTTCCTGACAGGGGGATCTCCTTACCGGTTTTTCCGGGACCAGGCTTGAGAGTGTCGGAAAAAACATTCTCGATGTGTCCGGGATACCCGTTTCCGTCCCAGCGTTCATGGTGGGACAGGGTTACTTCAAAAGCTACCCTGTCCCAGACAGAACTGCGCCTTGAAAAAAGTCGGGCTCCGAAAATGGTATGCCAGACCATTGTTTCCTTATCGTCCTCGGAAAACTCATCTCCCTTGGAAAGCAGCTCGGAATCAAGACCAACCTTCCCGATATCATGCAACAGGGCAGCGAGCCTCAGGGCCTCCTTGCCCCGATTCCGTTGAACCAGAGGTGTACCCATCCTGGCGCCGAAGGCATCAAATATGGCGGCGGAGTACTCTCCTACCCTCTGGGCATGGAGGCGCGATTCGTGGGGGTCACGTAATTGGGAAATCTCCACCAGACGCAGAATCATTTCTTTCGCGAATTCAGCTTTTTCAAGGGCCATTGCCGCATGCTGGGCAAAGTAGGATATAAAAAGTCGATCCTGCTGGGAAAACGGTACAGCCTTTCCTTTTTCGTCCAGGGCATTAATCAGCTGAATAACTCCCAGTGTTTTCCCCTCAGTATCTTTCAGGGGAACGGCAAGGATGGACCGGGTGCGATAGTTGCTTTTTTTATCAAACTCCGGATTGAACTCGAACGAGACGTCCTTTGGAAGAGCATACACGTCATCGATTAACAGGGACTGTCCCGTTTCTGCTACAAACCCGGCAATGGATTTTGTGTTGGCCGGGATACAGCGCGTTGTGTACAGGTATTTATTATTTTCCCTCTCTCCCCGGTTAAAGAGGGTATCGTTCTCAATAAAAGCAAAATAGAGTTGATTATCTTTGAGCTGGTATAATGTCCCAGCATCGGCTCTTACAAAATTTCTTGCTTCATGAAGGATATTCTCCAGGATTATATCGACATCCTTCAGGGAATGCAGTCTTTCAATAACCTTCAGCAAAGCTCCGGCGTCACGTACAGCAGGCATATGAATAAGTATACCCGTCTTTAGAAAAAACTCAAATACAGTTTCTTATTTTTTATTACAACGCATTTCGGGTCATGATTCCGGACCCCGACTGGAAATTCTGAACTGCCCAAGGTACTCTTTTAGTCTCTGGAGTTCCGATTCTATCTCTTGTAGACAGGCCGGCGCATTTTGCATTGTACCAGCCTTTGCCTCCACTTCAAGGATCTTCGCCGCAGCCCCGACACGTTCAGCCCGGAGATTAAAGGCTGCTCCTTTTACGGCATGGCTTTCGCGATGGACCACCATGTTGTCTTTCGAGCTGACGCCCTGGCGGATTCGAACTATACGATCTTCTGCATCGGTAATAAACCCGGAGATCAGTTCCATTACAAATCTTTCGTTGCCATTAAAATCGGAAAGGAGCTTTGCGAGGTCAATTATCCTCCTGGAAGACGACTCAGTTCCTGTTTCCCGGTGAGATTCTTCCAAAACAGACTCTCCGTTGGAACTGCACCATCGCGCCACCATATCGACCATTTCATTCCTGCGGAAGGGTTTTACCAGTATATCGTTCATGCCGGCATCCGTATACACAGAAAAATCCTTCGGATAGGCATTGGCGGTCAGCGCTATTATGGGGACAGAAATACCGGAGGAACGAACCCTTCTGACAACTTCGCATCCGTCCATATCGGGCATTGAAATATCCATAAAAACACAATCGAATTCCTGCGAAAGAAGCAAACCCAGAGCCTCAGATCCTCCTTTAGCACAGACCACCCGGCAACCCGCTTCGGATAAATGGTGTTCCGCAATCTTCAGATTACTCGGATAGTCATCCACGACCAGGATTCGACAGTCAACAGGAGGCAGAACCTGAACAAGGGAATCCGGCCTGATTTGGGGATCAAAGCTACCTTCAGCCCCGTCAGCCCCGACACAGCGCATCGGGACCTGTACATCAAAGACCGTTCCTTCTCCGTATATACTGGAGACAGCAATTGTCCCCCCCATTTTATCAATAATTAATTTGGAAATTGCAGTTCCAAGGCCAAAGCCCCGGGCGCTTCGGGTTCGCCCTGCTTCTACCTGATAGAACTTGTCGAAAAGCCGCTTCAGATCGGCTTCCCGGATACCTATACCTGTATCACGGACAGTAAATTTTATAAAGACTATCTGTTCCGATTCGTACTCACACTCAAGGCACAATGAGACCTCACCGCGAGAAGTAAATTTTATACCGTTATCCAGCAGGTTAATAAGTACTTGTCGCAGTCGAAGACCGTCGCCAATAACCCGAACAGGAAGGTCTGGACTGAGAGCGACCCTCAGAGCTATGCCGCGAGCCCCGGCTTTGGGACGCAGGATTTCCTCGATTGACCGCACAAGATCATGTAGATTGAAAGGTTCCTCTATAAGGTCAAGTTTACCCGCCTCTATCTTTGAGATATCAAGAAGCTGGTCGATGAGTTCAGAAAGACGTTGCGACTCTTCAACTATCAGCTCTGCGTACTGGCGGGATCCTGCATCATCTTCCAGGCAACCGGATAGGGCCTCTCCGAAACCCATAACAGCATTTAAAGGGGTTCTCATCTCATGGCTGACATTAGCGAGGAAATCGCTCTTTGCAGTGTTGGCACTTTCCGCCCTTTCCATTGCCGCATCGAGTTCTGCGGTACGCTGGGATATCAGGTCCTCGACCCTGGAGGTATATGTTTCCAACTCAGCCCTGGCCCGCATAGTTCGGAGGGCAAGAGACGTAAAAATGGAAAGATTAAAAATAAACAGCCCAACCCCTTGAAGCCACATAAAGGGAGCCGCATACAATCTCTCTCCAGTATCTGTGACCTTCATAATTGCATACACCATGTCGTGCAGTCCGAAAAGGACAGCAATTACAATTCCGCCAAAAATAAAACGGGCATCGGGGTTTCCTGAGGTCATGGATTTTACGGTGATATGAAAGATGAAGATCAGCACCGGAACCAGGGGCAGGAGTGTAATGCTGAAAACATCATACGCTTCAGATTCACTCCCCGGCACAACAATGATAAAAGCGCTGAGAACCAGACTGTTAAGAAGAAGCAGATACCGCAGCCACTTTCGCTCGTTGATAGAAAAATATTCCATAAAGGAGATGGCACAAAAGGCTATGGCCAAAGGAAGCGCAGCTTTTGATAGAATAAAACTCAGCAAAGGAGATAGAAAAAGCGGTTCGTATGCCATTCGATAGAAATAGAAGGCAAAGAACAGGTTGGCCGCTCCAATGTAGAGATGAAAAACCTCGTTACGTCGTACCAGAAAATAGATAACCGTGTAATAGACCATGAAAAGACAGAAAAAGGTGTAAAGCTGGGCGTTGAAAAAATTGATGTGCCGAGGATTAATAAAGTTTGTCAGTCCGTTCTTGCGGGCTATTTTAACATCATGAACATAGGCTTCATTTTCCTGAACGTCAAAATCAACGAAAACTTCGTTGGTACCGTTAAAATTTATTCGATCCCGGGGTAAATCGATTAGCACGATCCGCCGCTGGAGTCTGCCTCTGGTAGAAATCGGATTGTCCCGCGTCTCAAGGAGAGACCCGTTCAGGAAAACCTGCAAAGGCCCCAACACCTCCGTTTTCAACAGGAATCCGCCGACATTCCGGAACTGCGGGTTTATCGTGAACAGAGCGCGCTGCCGTATCTGTTTCGGAATATTTCCATGGGAAAAATGTATAATATCCCCGGGCTTAAGGAGTTGCCTGTGTTCCCTGCCGTTATTCCATATGATCTCCCATTGATTTGCAACAGAACTTGGGTCCTCTATTTTCCGGATGTGCTTGGCAGCCGGATCTTCTCCCAAAAGGGGAACAAGAAAAAGCACAAGAGCAGAAAAAAACCAGGCCCGCCAGACCGGAACTGAAGAACAATAATTCGCCATTTTTAATCCCGGGCACCTCTAAAAACGTGGTATTTTTTCCATAGTCAAGAAGGAAGGATTTTGTAGCGCCCACAACTCTTGTGCCAACAAGTGGTGAGGACCGCGGGAAATCTTGACGACGCAGGATATGGGAAAAAGAGTAGTTTTTAGATGTGCCCTCCTGTTATTGGTAATATCCAGATAAAATCCTACTCCAGAATTTGAAAGGGGTCAAACATCTTGATACACTAGGCCAGGATATGGATAAAAACACGCTGATTGATGAACTGAAAGGAATCCCGGTTCCCGGACTTGGGGGTGCTGTCTTCGGAGGAACCCACTGGGGGAATCAGGACGACAGGGACTCCCTCTCCAGCCTACTGACGGCCATTGACTCCGGGGTACGTCATATAGACACAGCCGCTGCCTATGGCGCCGGTCGAAGCGAAACACTTATCGGAAACCTTATCCGGCGGCGTCCTTCAGTTCGGGACGGGCTTCTTCTGGCAAGCAAAGGAGGCATCAAGGGCAGCAGGAAAAACTTTCTAAAAGAGATAGACAACAGCCGTCGGCGGCTGGGATGCGAGTTAATCGATATATATTATATCCACTGGCCCATGAAAGGGATTGATCCACGACCATCCCTGGAGGCCATGGCTGAAGCCAGAGAAAAAAACAGCATCCGATACGCCGGGGTTTCAAACTTCAACCCCCGTCAGGTGCAATCAGCCCATGCCTATATTTCTATTGACGCCTGTCAGTTCGCATACAACCTGATCTGGAGAAAACCCGAAACGGGGCTCATACCCATATGCGAAGATCTCGGCATTGCCCGCATAACCTACTCCAGCCTTGCCCAGGGCTTCCTGACAGGACACTATCATCCGGGAAGCCGGTTTCCCGATGGCGATGATCGAGGTAAAACCGCCTTCTTTGATAAAAAGAATGCCCAAAGCATGGCCGAAGGGCTCGAGAAACTAAAGCTCCTGTGTGAAAGATACGATACAAAGCTCTCTGTTGCGGCACTGCAGTGGATTATCAGCAGGAATTATATCGAAAGCGGATTAGTCGGAGCCCGTACTGCCGCACAGGCAAAGGAGAATTTTATACTGCCTGAAGCTGACCCTGCGCTGCTTCGGAAAATCGACAGGGTGGGTAAAGAAATTTCTGCCTGCTTTGGTGATGCGGATACCTTCTTTTCCTTCCCCTGACTATCAGTATCCTATGTATTGTGTCCCGAACCGTGGGGATACCTCAGGCCCAGGCATAGGCCGGAAGGTACTCCG
>CAZKQJ010000053.1:0-16716 GCA_964554875.1 uncultured Spirochaetaceae bacterium
GTGGTTCAATAACTTCTCTAATCTGTGACAGAAGAAACATGGTACGCCATGACCCCGAGTCTCCTTGTCCCGGTCGACAGGACAAATAAAAACCCGTAGTGTTATGCTATACGGAGGTACCCATGTTCAAGAAACTGGTGGCAATCGAACCTGTAAGCCTGACTCCCCCTGCCGAGGAAGAGCTTAAGAACTACGCACAAGAGATAATCCAGTATCCCGATATCCCCACCGATGACAACGAGATAGCGCGACGTATCGGGGATGCCGACGCGGTTCTTCTGAGTTACACCTCCCGGCTGAACGCCGCGGCCCTGGAGCAGTGTCCAGCGGTTCGCTACATTGGTATGTGTTGTTCTCTTTATTCCGAGGAGAGCGCCAACGTCGACATCCGCTATGCCCGTCAGCGGGGTATTACCGTTACCGGCATCCGGGACTATGGCGACGAGGGGGTTGTGGAGTACGTTGTAAGCGAGCTGGTCCGCTGTCTCCACGGCTTCGGCGAAAACAAGGACGGCAGCCCTGCAAAACCCTGGAGCGGAGTGCCCCGGGAAATCACCGGGCTTAAAGCGGGCATTATCGGTCTCGGAAAATCCGGGGGCATGATCGCCGATGCCATGGCTTTCTTCGGCGCGGAGGTCTCTTATTTTGCCCGCAGTGAAAAACCTGCTGCTCAAGAAAAGGGCTACCGCTTTCTGCCCTTGCGGGATCTGCTGTCGGAAAACGAGGTGCTCTTTGCCTGCCTGAACAGAAACACCGTGCTCCTGCATGAGGAGGAGTTTTCCGCCCTGGGAAACAAAAAAATCCTGTTCAATACCGGGCTTTCCCCCGCCTGGGACGAGGAATCCTTTTCGCGCTGGATAGACGGGGAAAACCGCTGTTACTGCGATACCCTCGGGGCCCTGGGAGATCCCCGCTTTCTGGACCATCCCAACGTATTCTGCGTACAGGTTTCCACCGGCCGGACCATGCAGGCTTTTGACCGGCTGAGCGAAAAGGTCCTGGCGAATATTCAGGACTATCTGAATACGAAAGCCTAAAAGACGATGGGGGAGGCCAGGTTGCGCAGGGTGTTGACGATGCTCCAGCCGGCGATTTCCGCGGTCTCGCTGTATACGTCGATTACCGCTCGTACCTGGCTGTTTGATACCTCAATCCGGTGATCGTCTCCGACGTACTCCGGGGTGGAGGTAACCGAAACCGCCATCTGTTCCGGCCCCACGGATGCCAGGGAAGCGGCTACAGCCACGTTTACCTTTGTGGGGAAGAGCTCTATGGCCTGGACGGCATTCCCGGAAAAGACGCGGCGTTTTTCCTTGTGCAGGGAATCGGAATAAACTTTCGTTCCCTTCAGGGAATCGGGACCTTTCTCCGTCGAAATGGAAGCCTTGCAGGGCCCCATCAGAGAAACCGTGCGCAGAACATCGAAACCTCCGATGGCGCCGGAGACCAGATGCACCTTTGCATTGTTCTCTGCTGCGGTTCTGCGAAGCTCTTCATAAAAGGCGGCGTCTGCCAGGGCTCCGATTGAGAGGGTGATGATCGATATTCCCTGGCTGAGGGCCGGGATGGCCAGATTCTTCATGGCGGCGGGGGATGCTGCCTCAATTATATAATCCGGTTTCAGGGAGAAAAGTTCCTCCTGATTTTCACATACCCGGCAGCCGCTGTATTCTCTTCCCGCCTGTTCCGCCATCTTTTCCGCGCTTCTCCTCGATCTGGATAAAAGGCCGACAAGCCGGTATTCCGGAAGCAGTCCGCTGTTCAGGGCGTGTACGACAATCCCAGAGAGCTTTCCGCATCCCAGGATGGCAAGTTTGGTAGTGGTTCTCATAGTTCGGCTAATATAACCAATATCCGATTGCAGAACAACGACAACTCGCTTCCTTCTTATTCCTGTATCGTCTGGATGTTCCTTCCCCCCTTAATCAGCAGCCAGAGACCGAACCATCCTTCCGCAATCACCGAAGGGACAGCGACGATAACCAGCAGAACCATGGCGTAATCCGCGTAATTGGCAAGCAGCGAATGCGCTGCTGTATCGATTACATAGGTGATCCCGGAGATCATGACGATGTACCCGAGGAGGGGACCGGTCCACCGGGACTTGATCAGAAGTACCCCTGCCAGAACCAGGTGGACTCCGAAGGCCAGCAGCCCGATGAGCCAGGTCGAATTGAATAGGTCCAAGGCTGTCAGAGCCTGGGCGTTCAGCTGCTCCTGGGTAAAGACCTTAAGGAATTCGGCCTTGCTGTACAATTGAAGGGCCTGGAAAAAGAAGATCAGGGCTACGCCCAGGAATACGGTATACACTATCCGGAACCAGGCAGAAAGCAGAGAGAGATTCCGGTTTACCGGGCTGAAGAGCACATAGAGAGCCCAGGCAACCGGCACATCGATGAGAAACACAAGCATAAAACTTACCATCCCCGTCCGGAACAGAGTTTCCGAACCGCGGATGTTCGCAGCGGTCTGTGCCGCGTCTCCGGCGACAATCAAACCCTCCCGTACTACAAAATTGGCGAAGATTGCCAGCACAAACAAGAGAATGTATCCTGTTCCTGCAATAATGCCGTAACGCCGTAATGAACCTGTGTTTTCCACAATTTCACTCCTTATATGTTTTTCAAATGATAGAATCCTCTATGAACAAGCAGTTCAGGCAGTTTCCTCTCTTTCATGGGCATGGGCGGATGGAGACAGGCGGCTGACGATAGCCGGAGCCTCATGTATCAGTTCAGGCCTGGTAAGGGCGTCGACCATGAACAGGGCGAAATCAATGCGCCGGGTTATATTGCTTTGCAGAATGGGGTCTCCCACATGGCGGCTCCAGACAGGAAGCCCCTGGCTTTCTCCCTCTTCAAGATCACTGCCGCGTACCAGCGTCCACAATCTGTCGCTCACAAAGATGCGGCGGCAGGCCTCTTCCTGATCCCGTATATCAATCAGCCCCAAAAGACGGGTAACCCAGCTCACAAACCTGAGCATCCGTAAGAATTTCTTCGAATAGATATCCCTGCCGTCCCGGGAGATGTGCCAGCCGCTGGAGAAGACCAGTCTGGCCTCGGGTTCGGCATAGTCGAGTACGGCCTGGGCGGTACCGGAAGAGTAGTTGTCCCTTCCCCAGGGAACGAGAACGCAAAGGACTCCGTCGCAGCCTGCAACGGCCCCGCGGATAATATCCCGATCGTTGGTTCTGCCGCCGATTATATGGATTCTGTCCTTGAAATCCGCCAGTTTTTCCGTGCTTTCCCGGCGGCAGACCGCTGTCACATCATATCCCCTGTCCAGGGCATGGGCGACCATGTAGCGTCCGAGCTTACCGGAGGCACCGATTATACAGACTTTTTTCATGGAAACCTCCAAGGTTCTACTGTTTCAATTTATGTGCACTTCTAAAAGTGCACTTATGCTGGAGGATAGTCAATAAATATGATAAAAACAGTTAACAAAAGTAAATTACTGTTTTTTACATCAATCCAGGTAGAGTTTTATGTTATCCACCCACATGCTGCCGCTTTTGGAGAGAAAAACACCGAATTGAATACTGTCGATATCTGCTGAATTGCTTATTCGAATAAAACCGGTTTCTTCTCGCCAGTTAAAGGTTCCGTTGTTATGAGTGACAACGAACTTCTTTTTCCCATTGAGATATCGTATAAAAAAACCCACATAGGAGTTATTGAATTGGCTGCCGTCACGCCTGATCCCGTCTCCTTTTACATAACAGACGTATCGGTACGATGTTTTGTCAATCGGTAAATAGGTGCCAACAAAGTAGAACCGGGTAGTCTCTCTGTTCACTCTGAGCATCAAGGATGCTCTACCTTCATAGGATGTGGTTGAATCAATTTGAACTTCACTCCATTTTTCTGTACCCTGAATACTTGCACCCCGGGTTACTTCAAACTGGTCAAGACAGTCTTCACTTTCAAATGTATATTCAAAAGTGGGAATTACTTCAGGACCCGGAACAGTCGAACAGGAAACAAAAAGAGCAACCATAAAAAAGCAGATAAACAGATTTTTTAAAGATTTCATACTTACTCCATAAATTGTTTTAATGAAACGATTCTATCACAGTTCCTCTCCTGAGGATACATGCCGTGGATATGGTTTTTAATCCTGTTCTGCTGAAGATTTCCAGGCATTACCCATTATTGTTGTATTCGAAGCCAGACTCTCATTTCCTGGTCTTCTGTTCTGTTTCCCCACTGAAAGTAGAGAACTGCCCGTATATCGCAGGGGTTGAGCTGTGCTGACTCGTCGAAATCGTAATAGAGTTCTTCGTTTTTGGTATCCCGGTATCCCGGAATCCCTTTAGATTGATTATGACTGATGCACCTAACAAACCGCTAAAAAGTTGCTTGCCTGGGTATCGTGAATGCCCTATCATGAATCAGATCATGAATGCTGCACAGCCTGATACGAAGATGAATACCGCGCAGACGAATAAGAAAAGAACGATTCTTGGTATTCTCAAACCTTCAAGAACACGTTACAGGAAGAAGACCTTCCTTAAGATCTTCTCCTTTAACATGATTATCTCATTTTTCATTCTCGTACTGACGGTAACAGCGCTCTACTACTCGTTCAAGAATATAACTACCCGGGAGATTCATAATAAATCCATCGATCTTCTGAACCAGACGGAACTCATTTTCAATTCCCTTCATGCCTGGATCATTCCGTCCTTTCGTCAGATAAAAAGCGAGGAGTCGATACGCACTCTTATCCATTCAGAGAACATTGACAGAATGAGTATCTCCAGAGGTCTCGATCGGCTTGATTCTGTGATGACCTCCTATTATCTCCTTCATTCCATATACATTTTCAATAATCAATCCGGTCAGTTCTTTTCCACCATCAACGGATATGAAGAGGATGACTGCAGTGATTTTACTCTGCCGTCCATCATCCACGATATAAGGGAGTACGGAGTTTACAGGTACATTCCCCGGAAGATTACCTACCGGAGGAACAACAATATTTTCAGTTCCGGCAGAGAAGAGGTACAGACGGAGAACGTTTTTTCCATAGTCGTTGGAGACATCCCGGGAACAGCCAGAACAATTAACGGCGCTCTGATCGTAAATATAAGCGAGAGGAGGATCCGGGAGTACTTCCTGGGGGCAGGTTCCAATACGAGCGGAGAATTGCTCGTCGTGGACAACGAGGGCCTGGTTCTTACCCATCCGGATCAGAAGGAGTTCGGCTCCGATTATTCCGGATACTCCTATGTGGATAAAATCCTTGCATCCGACGGGAACGAAGGGGTCTTTGTCGATACCATCGGGGGATCTCGCCACCTGGTCTCCTACATTACCCATCCCACATGGGAGTGGCACTTTATCAACATAACACCCTATGAAACCATTTTTGCTGATGTAAGAGATTTCTTGAACGCGGCGATGATAATTTTTCTTCTGTTAGCGGCCCTCACCGTACTGCTGGCCTATGTCAGTTCACGGAATATCTATTCTCCCATCAGTCGGCTTTTTAATTACTCGCTTCTGCTGAAAGAAAAGTACACTGATGCGGACCCTTCGGATCCACGAAAAAAAACAGGAGAACTACAGGAGCTGGATCGTATTTTTAAGCAGATTGCCAAGAAGGCAGAGGATGCGGACCATTATCTGGAGGATTTCAGGGAGTTCAATAAAAAGGAGGTGTTTAAGAACCTGCTGCTTGGAGAGCTCGATCGTACAGAACTTGAAAACCACAGGGAGTTTATCAAGGGAGAACTCAATGGGGGGCCGTACATGCTCTCGGTTATTCGCCTGGACGATTACAGGAGCATTATAGAAGCCCTGAACGCGGAGGAAGTCAGCGGTCTGTTCAGTATTATAAACAAACTGATTTCCCTCTATCTGCCCTTCAGTCATTATTTTCTTCATTTACGAAGCGATCAGGCATGTGTTGTCTGTAATCTGGGATCCCGCCAGGCCAATGCTCCTGAGGGATATGGAAATATCGATGATTTCTTCCGGTCCTTGAAAGAGGGTATTCGGGAGCAGCTTGGCTATACCATTACAATTGGACTGAGCCATATCTTCTTCGAGATTGATGATTTCCCCGGGGAATATAAAGGCAGCTTTGAAGCGACCCAGTATCGTTTCCGCTATGGTCACAATGCGCTTATTCACCGGGATGAAATATCTGCTCAAAATAAAACGAACTATCTTCTTCCGGAAAAGGAGATCGACAGACTCTTCAATGAACTCAAACTTGGAAAAATCCAGGAGATAGAGGAGATCTTGAACAGTGTATTCTCTGAAGTTCGAGAATACAACTATGAGGACTTCAGGTATCTGGTTCAGTTTATGACCTACAGAACAAAAAAAGTCGTGGATGAGATAAAAGACAACCTGGTTCAAGGCTACAGAAATCTTGACGGACTCATTGAAGAGATCGAAGGCTCTGAAACCCTTGATCAAATTCAGGGTAAATTCCTCGAAATATACAGCCTCCTGATCGACAAGCTCCAAATGAAACAGAGCAACAAGGCACTTCAACTGGCACAAAAAACCCGGCAATATATTGATGACAACTACACGGACGTTAATCTCTGCTCCGAGGGAATAGCCGATATTATGGGTTTTTCCACCCACTATATCCGCTGTACATTCCGGAATGTATATGATGTATCAATTATGGATTATATAAACAACAAGCGCCTTGATTTCTGCAAACAGCAGCTTACGGAAACCAAACAGCCTATAAAAAGAATATACAAGATTGCCGGGTACAGCAACTACAGTTACTTCTTTACATTATTCAAGAAAAAGACCGGTCTGACCCCCAATCAGTATAAACTGGAACAGCGATAATCCTCCCAGATAACAATATCCAAGTAATTGGATTAAAAACAAAGCGCTTAGTTACGGATTTCAATATTATTTACCCAAATCAAATTTGACAGATACCTGCGGATGGGTTTTTCTGATTATACCATACGGTGAAAAGAAAAATTAGGAGGATTTTATGCTGAAGAAGAACGTTTTACTTATGTTGCTGTTTTTTATCTGCACGGTGGCACTTATTGCCGGAGGAGGAGGAGAAAAGGCTGCTGAAGCAGAAGAGGGACCTGTAAGGGTCATCTTCTATCTGTGGGATGACCCGGCGTATCCGCCGATTATCGATGCTTTTAACAGTTCCCAGGACGAAGTTTTCGTGGATGCCAAGTGGGTTTCCCTGAACGAGTATGAAGCCCAGATTTCAACACTGCTTGCAGGCGGCGCGAAGATGGACGGGTACATGCAGAAGCGGTCCACAGATATCTTTGCTCACTACAACAACGGGTATATCGCGCCGGTGGATGGCCTTGCTGACGAATTCGGTTTTGACCTCGGAGAAGTCTCGGATTACAGGGATGCGATCTCGATTGATGGAGCCACCTTGGCAATACCCTTCAGGGGTGCATCATGGTACTGTTATTACAACAAGGCAATTTTTGAAAAGGCGGGTATCCCCACTCCGGATACCTATGTGGAAAATGGGGAATGGACATGGGACAAATTCATTGAAGTATCCGCCCAGCTGAAAGAGGCTTTGCCGGAGCTTCCCTACGGAAGCTTTATGTATACCTGGGGCTCATCCAATGTTATTCCCGCTCTGCAGAACGGCATACAGTTTATCGATGCAAACGGCAAGGTGGATATAAACGACAGTCTTATCAATTCATATCTGTATCGAAAGGAACTCGAAGAGCGGGGTCTCATAATGCCCCTGACGGAAACCAAGGTAACCAAGACCCATTATTCAAAGCCTTTTTATAACGGAGAGACGGGCATGCTGCTGATCGGATCATGGTTTCCCGGACACATGCTGAGCGGCCGTGATGATGGACTTCTGGAAGGCTACGAGTGGGGTGATTACTCCCTGACCCGGCTGCCTTGCGATGAGCCAGCATACAGAACCTTCGGCAACCCTACTTTTAGTCACATACACTCCAAGTCGGATAAGAAAGAGGCTATGTTCAAGTTTCTTGCCTGGATGGGCGGACCGGAAGGAGCCAAAATCGTGGCAGGTAACGGTCTGCTGCCGGCTTATATTACCGACGAGGTAAAAGCGGAACTCTCCCGGATACTCCCCGATGAGACGGCGGTAAAATATTACACCGAAGCCAAGACAGTTAATCCGCAGTTTTATAATAAGTACGGGTCCGCTGTGGAGAGTGAGCTGGCTGCTGTTATGGAAGAGTATCTCGCCTCGGATATGTCCGTTTCCGAGTTGAGAGCCCTCCTGGTCAAGAGACTGGAACAGGTTGCCAAGCAGATTCAGTAAGGACACGCTTGAGAGGGAGCAACCGTCTCCCTCTCTTATTTTTTGAACAAGGATTTACATTATGAAACGGCCACAGCAGCTTAACAACGAGATTAATACCGCCATTCTTTTTCTGCTGCCCAGTTTTGCTGGTTTCGTTCTCTTTATTCTGATTCCGATTCTTTCATCCTTTCTGGTCTCCTTTACCAACTATTCAGGTTCCTTCGCGAAGATACAGTTTGTGGGCTTTCGTAACTATGAACTGATTTTCTCGAATACGAAGTTCTGGAAGTCCATATATGTAACCCTGATCTTTGTTGCCTCCTCGGTGGTCTTTCAGCTTTTTCTGGGCTTTTGCTTTGCCCTTATTCTGAATAGAAAAATATTCGGAAAGGTCATTTTCCGGTCCATACTATTTCTCCCTGTCGTACTCTCCAGCGTGGCTGTGTGTATGGCCTTTCTTTTTCTGTTTCACCCCACAGCAGGTCCGGTAAATAACTTTCTTATGTCCCTTAATCTGGAGCCGGTCCCCTGGCTTGCGCATAAAGACACGGCTCTTATGTCCATTATTATCGTATTTGTCTGGCAATCCTTCGGCTACTATATGATTATTTTTCTCAGCGGACTCCAGACAATCAATCCCGCCCTCTACGAAGTGGCGGATATTGACGGCGCCTCGGAATTTCAGAAACTTGTTAAAGTCACCATACCGGGACTAAGCCCTGTCATCTTCTTCAGTATGATAATCGCCCTTATCAACGCCTTCAAGATGTTCGACCATGTATTCATTATGACCGGAGGACAGTACGGAGGCGGCCCCGCTGATTCCACGCGGGTGCTGGCCTTCGATATTTATCAGAACGGTTTTCTCTTCTGGCAGATCGGCTACGGCGCGGCAGAATCGGTTGTCCTGTTTCTGATAATCCTGGCAATCACGGTTATTCAATACAGATTTCAGCGGAGCTGGGTTAGCTATGATATCGTCTAAGTTCAGTATGCAGCCAAGGAGAGCATTTCTAAAAAATGTAATTCGATATCTCCTTTTGATTTTGTTCTGTTACCTGATTTTATTCCCCCTGGTGCTGATTATCTCTTCTTCCTTTAAAACTGAAAAAGAGATTTTTTCGTACCCGATTTCCCTGATACCGGAAAACGCCACATTAAAGAATTTCCGGGCTCTGATGGAAAACTTTCCCAGGTATATTTTTAATTCCTTCAAGATTACCATTTCCATTACCGCACTCCAGGTACTGACTGCAACAACGGCCGGTTATGCCCTGGCTAAACTGAAATGGCCGGGGCGAGGGTTTATCTTCCTTTTGTATGTCTCCTCCATAATGATTCCTTTTCAGGTGTACATAATCCCCCAGTTTATAATTATCAGGAGCTTGAATCTGTACGACACACATCTGGCGCTTATACTCGTGTCGTCCTTTACAGCCTTCGGGACTTTTTTGGTCAGGCAGTTTTTTATGACCATTCCCGATTCCTATATTGAGGCGGCCAAGATAAACGGAGCCCATCACTTCTACATATACTCGAAAATAGTACTTCCCCTTTCCAAGCCGGTAATCGCCACCCTGACGATACTCTCCTTCCGGTACTGGTGGAACGACCTTTTTACCGCCCTGATCTACATTATTTCCAAGGAAAGAAAAACCCTTCCACTGGGATTGGCGGACTTTGTCTCGGAATATGACGTCTATTACGGACCGCAGATGGCTGCTTCGTTAATAGCTATCGTTCCTGTAGTGGTGCTTTTCATTCTGGCCCAGAAGTACATCGTTCAAGGTGTTGTGGGAAGCGGAATAAAAGGATAGCTGTCATGTATTATGAGAAACTCAGAAACAATCCGGTAAAGACCTACTCCGATCTGGAACAGGCTCTGCTGGATACAGTTGAGCCGTATCTCGCCTATGCGAGTCCGGGCTTTGCACGAATAGAAGCAGGTCCCTCGGGGGCAAGCTTCAACACCAAAGCGGTGCAGCTTGAAGGCTTTGCCCGACTGTTGTGGGGACTTGTTCCGTATCTTGCGGGACGGGAGATAATAAATCCGGACCGCGGCGCTTTTGATTATATTGAGTTCGTACGCAGGGGTATTCGCAATGGGGTTGACCCGGAGCATAATGAATTCTGGGGAGTCCCCGGCGATTATGATCAGCTGCTGGTTGAGATGGCCGTATTCGGTTATGCCCTGCTGCTTATACCGGAAATAATCTGGGAACCCCTGGATTCGGAGAGCAGGAAAAACCTTTCCCGGTGGCTCTCGTATATCAACACACGGCGGATCCCGGACTGCAACTGGGTATTCTTTCGCATTCTGGTCAACTGCGGTCTTGAGAGAGTGGGCGCCGAGGGTTTTGACAGGGAGCTGCTTCATGAATCCCTGGGCCTGGTGGAGCAGTTTTACCTGAGGGATGCCGGGGATGGCTGGTACAACGACGGCTTCCCGTCTCAGCGAAGGGCAAGGGACTATTACATCCCCTGGGCAATGCACTATTATGGGCTGATTTTTGCCGGCTGCTGCGCTGATCAATACCCTGAGTACGCTGCACGATATCGGGAACGGGCCCTTCTGTTCGCACAGGAGTTCTCAGGCTGGTTTGCCGAGGATGGAGCGGCCCTGCCTTTCGGTCGGAGCCTGACCTACCGTTTTGCCCAGGGGGCCTTCTGGGGTGCCATGCCCTTCGCCCTGGATACTTCCGCGTACGACTGGGGCAAAGCAAAGACTCTTTTTCTGCGAAACCTGCGCTGGTGGTTCAGGCAGCCGGCCTACTCAGAAACGGGACTGCTTTCGGTTGGCTATACCTACCCGAACCAGTATATGGCAGAGCGTTACAACTCTCCCAATTCTCCCCTGTGGGCCTTGAAGACCTTTATTCCCCTGGCGCTGTCAAAGACGCACCCCTTCTGGCAGGCCGCGGAGATCTCCATGGATGAGTCTGATACGCCAAAGACAGGAACGAGCGGGCCGCAAAAGAGCTCGGGTTTTTATATCTGCTCCGATTCCGATGCCGGACATCTCTATGTTTTGAACAGCGGGCAGTGGACGCCGGGGGCTCCCAACGAACACCTGCACATGGCGGAGAAGTACGCTAAATTCGCCTATTCCGCCTCCTTCGCGTTCAATGTCTGTACCGATACCTACGGAATCGACAAGCTGGCCCCCGACAATATGCTGCTTGTAAGCGACGGAGAGGAGTACTACCGGTACAGAACAGAAAGCGGCGATCACCAGGTGACGGACGCCTGGGTATTTTCCAGGTGGAAGCCCTACAGGGGGGTCGAGATTGAAACATGGCTGGGGCCGGTGGATCAGGGCCGCTGGCACCTGCGGGTGCACAAAGTAAAATCGGATCGCCCCTTGAAAGCTGTTGAAGGGGGCTTCTCGCTGCCCTATGGCGATGAGTTCTACCCCCTGCCTGACGATGAAAAGCGGAAGTCCGTCGGAGAATCCTCCGTAAGCACCGGGCAGGGGAGTAGCCGGATAGTGGATTTCAGCGCTCATCGAAAAGGGCTGCTGGTAACAGCCAGCCCCAATTCAAATATCATGCATCCGCGGGTTATTATCCCGACCCTGTCAAGCGAGCATGACCCGGGGGAGTTCTGGCTGGCCTGCCTTGTTCACGCCCATCCTGACCCTGAAGCAAAAGTTCCTGTTCCGCGTTTCACCGAAGCGCTGGAAACATTTCCTGCCACGGTTCGACAAAAACTACTGAATATCGGAGATACTGTATGAAAAAGAGCGACAATTTTGAAGAATCCATCCATAACGAAGCCTACTATGCAAAATGCGATACCCGCAGTCTGAATCATTCGACAATGATCTTCAAAGGCGGACGCCAGACGGAGAAGCTGAACGGTCTCTGGAACTATGTAATGGACCAGTATGACGTCGGCCTGCGGGACAACTGGCACGTCCCGCGGAAGATTGATGAGAAGGGGGTACAGGAACCCTGGGATTATCATATCGATGACGGGGAGTTGACCTTCATTCCCTGCTGCTGGAATAAAATAAAACCCGAATACTTCTGGTTCGAAGGCTGCGGCTGGTTCGGCCGGCATTTCCGTTATATAAAACGGGACAGCTCGGAGCGCGTCTTTCTGCATGTAGGCGGAGCGAACTACGATGCCAAAGTCTATTTAAACTACAAATTTCTGGGCAATCATGTCGGCGGATCGACTCCTTTTTTTGTTGAACTGACAGATGATATACAGCAGGAAAATGTTATCCAGGTCTGCGTCAACAATACCCGTACATCGGATCGCGTCCCCATGAAAAATACCGACTGGTTTAACTGGGGAGGCCTCTACCGGGATATAGAACTTATCCGTGTTCCCCGGGACTTTATCAGGGATTTCCGTGTTCATCTGGTTCCCGATGGACGCTTCGACAAAATCGAAGTGGTAATCAAGGTATCCGACACCAGTGCCGGGGACAATGTACGCCTGACTGTGCCGGAACTTGGTATCGACCAGGAACTGAAGCTTTCTGATGGTGAGTGCCGGGAGGTGATAAAGGTCTCCCCCGAACTCTGGTCGCCTTCGAATCCGAAACTCTACGATGTTTCAGCTGCCTTTCGAGGAGACACCGTCTGTGACCGTATCGGTTTCAGGGAGATCCGGGTAAAGGGTACGGATATCTTTCTGAACGGAAAGAAGATCTGGCTCAAGGGAATCAGTGTTCACGAGGACGATGCCGAGCTCGGCAAGGTGAGTTCTGCAGAGGATATACACCGCCGTTACGCCCATGCAAAGGAACTCGGATGCAACTACCTGAGGCTGTCCCATTATCCGCATCATGAACTGGCGGCTAAAATCGCCGATGAAGAGGGGCTGCTGTTATGGGAAGAGATACCGGTCTATTGGGCCATAGATTTCACCCGCCAGGCAGTCTACGAGGACGCTCAGAACCAGCTCCTTGAATTAATCAACCGCGATTACAACCGGGCAAGCGTCATTATCTGGGCCGTGGGTAATGAAAATGCTGATACCGACGAACGCCTCGATTTTATGAGCAGGCTGGCAAAGACTGCAAAATCCCACGACAGCTCCCGGCTGGTTACGGCGGCATGCCTGGTAAACCATGCAAAAAACCGTATTGAGGACCGCTTAACCGAGTATCTGGATGTTATAGGCCTGAACGAATACTACGGCTGGTACAAGACCCGCTTCGAAGACCTGATCGAACTCGGTGAGAACTCGAAGCCGGACAAACCGGTCCTGATTACCGAGTTCGGTGCCGGGGCCAAGGCCGGACACCACGGGTCAATATCCGAAAAATTCACCGAGGAGTATGCCCAGGAGGTGTACAAACGGCAGATTGAGACCATAGAAAAACTGGACTACGTCAAAGGCATGAGTCCCTGGATACTCTACGATTTCACCTGTCCCCGGAGGAACAACCGGTATCAGCGGGGATACAACCGGAAAGGTCTTATCGCCGAGGACAAGAAGACCAGGAAGCTGCCGTTCTTTGTGCTGCAGGAATTTTACAAACGCAAATAACAGGGGCCAGTTCTTGTTACACGGGGCGACCATATCGTCGCCCCTTCTGAAGTCTTGTTACAGTATGTTCTTTAATTCCAGCAGATCAGAAATCGAGTAGCTGGGCTGAATATCCTTCGTATTGTCTGTTCCATGCAGATTCAGCCAGCAGGTGTCGATTCCGTAATTGATTCCCCCTGCAATGTCCGAGGTCAGGGAATCTCCGATGATGATCATTTTATCCTTGTCGCTGAAGCCTGTTATCTGCTCGGCATACTCGAAGATACCGATATGAGGTTTATTGAAACCGGCTTCTTCGGAGATGATCAGGTGATCAAAGCAGTCCTTGATGTGTGACCTGTCGAATCTGTTCCGCTGAACCTTGCTGATTCCGTTTGTTATTATTACAGTGGTATAGTTTTCATGAAGATACCGGCAGATAGTATCCGCGTTTTCCATCAGTACAGCGGAGTTTGACAGATGCTCTAAATAGGTCTCACTGAAGTCCGCGTAATCAACTGTCACTGCAAGGTCGTTGAAAAGCAGTCTGAAGCGTTCGGTCCTTAAGGCTTTCTGAGAGATTTCATTCCTTTCGTATTTTCTCCAAAGCTCTTTATTAATGCGTCCATATTTTTCGATTATCTCATCGTTAATCGGCATATCCAGTGATTGAAAAGCCCCGGACAAGGCTTCTCGTTCAGCTTTCCGGTAATCAAAAAGTGTATCATCCGCGTCAATAAATACCAGTTCGTAGATTTTCATAGGCACCTTTACTATATATTCTATCGAAAACTATCTTTTCTGATTATTATAACCTGATTAAGTTGAGTTTGCTATTCTTCTAAAACGTATACCGAAAGGTATTCCTTCAGTCATAGGTTAATTTTTGCTTTTTCCCTGGACAATCCCCGCGGCCACAGACGGTCGACCAGTATTCTATATCCGTCGCTGATTTCTACCTTTTCATATACCCGTTTTAGGGTAATCATATTCCTCTCCCGGTGTGGTAAAAGGGTCCCTTATCGAAAGGCAAAGAAAAACTGAATAACTTTTTCGTATTTCTCTCCCGCAAATACCAGTCATTCACGACAAACTCCAGAGAATCAACTGTGCAGGATCCAAAGTCAAAATCCCTATATAATTCCAGGCTTTCTAAAAACTTCGGGATGTCGGATAATCTCTCCTTAAATCGAAGTACCGTTGAATGGGCCGTCTGCAGTTCATATCTTTTATCGATAGAGTTTTCCAGAGATGACGTTTTAAAAATGGATCGAATAGTGTTTCTTATGCCATTCAGTGCATTGTTTTCCGGGAAGCCTCGAATCATGATACACGAGGGTGATGCGGTAACTCCTCTGAAGTTAAGGGTGAACCCTTTTGAGCCGGAGAGCGCTTTCTGAAGGATTCTGATATAAGCTGGTACATCAAGGCTGGAGAGATGAAACCCAGGATAACAGGAGATAATTGATAAGACGGTTACATGCATGTCAGATTCAGGATAATAATACTGGTTCGGCTCAAGCTGCCGTAACGTATCTAAAATTCGGGATATCTTCTTTCGCACTTCCGCTGAAGGCCTGAACAGGAGGGTTATTCCGCGTCTGTCGTCATCTGGAGAATCCATCATCGTATCAATTTTGTATTCTCCACTCCTGATCTCTCGTACTGAATCGGAATACAAATTATCATAGATTGTTTTCAACAATTAACCTCCCGTACAGACACTCATTCTGCGGGCTCCTTGCCGGCATTATTATTCCGGCAGTTTCTTGGCTATATAAAACCCGTAACTAAAGTAATTCTTGTACTTCCTGTATTTTCGTATTTCATCCTTTTCGGAATTCACCATCCTCACTGCGGCTTCGGAATTTCCATGTCGTTGAAGGAAATCTTCGAAGCGCTCTTCCATCGGATTATAATAGTTATCGATCCAGCTGCTCTGGGGCAAATAGAAATATCCGACAGGAGAAAACCCGTTTTCTTCCAGTATCCGTATTTTGCCGGACGCGGTATCAATTTCCGGGTATTCCCTATTCCAGTGTTCCTCGATCTCGCGGGGCCGTGAGTTGGTAATCCAGGTAATTTCGCTTATCGACAGGCAGCCCCCGGGCTTCAGGAAAGCTTTCCATTTGTTTATACCCGCTTCAAAACCGATATTGTAGATTGCACCTTCCGACCAGATAAGGTCATATTCCTCGCGTACAAAGGGCAAATCATCCATGGAGGCTTCCAGGGGAGTTATTTTATCCTGCAGGCCCATGCTCGTCGATTGGTGTCGCAGCCTGTCCAGAAACTCCGGGAACAGATCGACGGCGGTTATATGGCCCTCAATATTTTGTGCCAGGGTAATAGTCTGGGCACCTGAACCGCAGCCGAGGTCCGCAATTTTTAACCGCTTTTTCTGATCCCGATTGATAAAACTCAATGCCCGCAAGGTATCCGCAGTACTGCCGGGTCCCTGTCGTGCCGCTCCTTTGTGAAAATCTATTAATAGTTCCAGTTCCGTCATGCTCTGCCCCATTATGTAAGGCTATTCCCTTGTTGACAATACGAGGAATCAGAAAACTCCCGGAATGATTCTTCAGCGGACTTTTTCTTTATATTCTTCATACTCCACACCAAATTTGCGAATCAGTACTTCCTCTTCCTTAAATACCTGTCAAAGACATCTGACTTTTTCATTTATCCTCCTGTTTGTTCCATCAGCAATCAGCATACACCCCCTTTCTGTCGGCGTGTCAATACAGCCCTCGAAAAGGAGAAAGGGGAAAAACGCTGCTGAATTTGCGCGCGGCTTCAGTCGTAGAATGACCGATGAGCACGTGAGGATATACTGAGTGCAGTAACGGTGACCAGAATAAGACCCATACCGACAAGCTGCGAACCGGCCAGGCGTTCCTGTAAAACCACGAGGCCAAACAATGACGCGGTAACCGGTTCGACCATAGCCATAATTGAAGCCACCGC
>CAZKQJ010000053.1:16816-18665 GCA_964554875.1 uncultured Spirochaetaceae bacterium
GGCCAAACAATGACGCGGTAACCGGTTCGACCATAGCCATAATTGAAGCCACCGCGACGCTGCCCTGATCTATGCTCACAAAATAGAAGGCGAAGTTGCCGCTTACACCCAGACCGGCAACAGCGGACCAGAACCATACTCGGCAGCGTTTTAATCCGCTGCCTCGGGGACGCAGAGCGAGCCAGATGAGTACAAGCAGCAGACCGATCGCACCCCGGTAGAAGGACAAAACCAGCGGATCCCAGCCATGGGACATGAGGATTCCGCCTATTCCGCCGGAGAGCCCCCAGCAGAGCGCCGCTAATGCTACAAATGTCGTACTCATCCCAGCTGTTCCGTCTCCTCTATGTGCAGGTATCTGTACTCAGACTGCAACGTGTTTACAACAGGGATCCTGGTGATACCGGATAACCAGTTTCAATATAAAGGTACCTTAATGTCAACACCGAAATGAAAGGAAAGAAAAACAGCCCGAATGCAAAGGCAGCACAGCTTTCTATTTGAGTGAATCTGCTGGGCAGCTTATAATTCCAGATCATACATGGTGTTTTTGTGGGGTTTAAACCCGAGTCGTGAATATAATCGACACGCCTTTTCGTTCTCGGGACTAACTTCCAGCTGAAGGGCAACTGATCTACCTGACTCTCTGTTCTTAAGGAATTCAATGAACCTCGAACCTGTTCCCCGGGAACGGTAGCCCTTTTTAACGTAGAGCTCATCGATAATGACAATATTGCCCCCGAATTCATTGCTCCAGTAATTTATGAGTATTGCATAGCCGATAACAGTACCTTCCTTGTCAAAGACAACTATCGATCCGTGTTCGGGGTTTTCCATAAAAAAAGCGATTGTCTTTTTGATCTTTCCTGGAGTAATGGGCTTGCCCCCCGGGTCTTCCTTGTAGAGACTGAACATAAGTTGGCTGACAGCCGGGGTATCGGCGATTTCAAAATTCCTGTAGCTGATCGTCATGATAAGGCTCCGCAATAGTATACCATATTCTTGCTTGACCAAGGAGGATCCCCGGAATCTGCAATTTCATCCCGGTGACGACTTCCAATTCTCCATACTCTTGTAAATTTCCTCTTTCCGGTCTATTTTATTAGTGGTAATGGACACTCCACAGGAACTCTACCTTACATACCAGGATAATCACCATTCCGCTGATAAGGGTAGTAACGATCATGCCCGGGAAGCAGGAGCTTCCTGAAGATTCACTGGAGCAGGTATGGACGAAACGATCTACAGCACTTCTCCAATCGGCAAACGTCTTGAGTCGATAAAACGGCGGGATAACTACTGTCTTCTGTTTCAGGGGAAGAAAATTCCCCTGGTTGCCAAGGTAACAATAGGGCGGGACCGGATAAACTGCATTACCATTGAAAACCCCCTGGTCTCCCGCTGGCATGCTGAGCTGCATAAAATAAAGGAAGATTATTACATACGTGACCTGTTCAGCTCAAACGGCACATTTCTAAACGGAAAAAAGCTTGAGCCGGACAAGTATTACAAGGTTGCTGTTGACGACACTATAGCTATCGCCAACACAGAACTTAAAATCATACTTTAGCGGTCGTCCGGTCTATAAGGTCCACCCAGCAATAACGCAGAAGCCAGAGCAAAAGAAAACCTCCCCCCTGCACGAAAAACGGGGGAGGGCTGAACAGGAGCAATATAAAACTATTGTAACTCAATTTTATCTTTCAAAATCTACATGCCCGAGGCACGACTCCGGGCGCTACAAAATCTTTCCTCCTTGACAATGGAAAAAATACCACGTTTTTAGAGGTGCCCTTATCTTATCCAATTTTCTATTTTTAGCTCATCTATCCGATTGTAGTGTTTTA
This sequence comes from uncultured Spirochaetaceae bacterium, assembly GCA_964554875.1. Classification (GTDB taxonomy): domain Bacteria; phylum Spirochaetota; class Spirochaetia; order JC444; family Marispirochaetaceae; genus Marispirochaeta. The sequence continues at coordinate 18,664 of CAZKQJ010000053.1, forward strand.
TA
>CAZKQJ010000054.1:0-17001 GCA_964554875.1 uncultured Spirochaetaceae bacterium
GGAAGTCTGCAACGTAGCTCCGGTGAGAAACTGCAATTTCATTCCGGTGTTGACATCTATTCTCACTTCCTTGATCGATTTCCGTGGTTCTTTCTTTTCCAGGACCGAAAGAGCAAGCAAATAATCTTCTCTATCTTCCAGATAGTTTTCTATGGCCTGTTTCACATAATAGCTTTTGCTTCTTCCTGTTTCTTTTGAAAGCTTGTTTAGCTCCTCTTCCATGTCTGGATCAAGTCTTACCGCAAGCATTCCGACCTCCATGTATTACAAGTAAAACAAAGTTTCAAAAACATGAAAATAGCCATACTACGCTCCGCCGAATCGATCAATTGGAGCAAACGTCCCGGAGCTTTCCGGGATGACACCCCATTTGGTCATTCAGTGGGAACGGTGTCATTCTTCTAATAATTCAAACTTCATTGAGTCTAAATGGATATAGCCCTTTCCAATGTTTCCCGGCGCGTCTTGAGAGAATTCTATATAAAATGCGTTAACATCATTCAGATAATTACTTGATACAGTGACTCCAAAACCATCTCTTAAAAAAGAATCTGAAAAATCGTAAGTGTATTCTTTATCATTACTTAAATTTCTCACAATAAGTACTGGGATGTACAGAGTCCCCCATTGGTCCCTATATTCCGCACCCCGTTTTTGATATAGTACGAATTGATTATCGGTAGACACACAATACGTTCCAAAAGTATTCAGACTCAATTCAAATATAGCGCCTTGATTCAAATCAAGATATTTTATCTTCGTAGATCCACCGTGGATTGGATCACCATAAAGGTAATAAACTCTCCCACTTGTTACTATTGCATGGCCAAAACGGTTTTTTGGTGAAAGACGCGCAATCAATCTTGATTCTCCCTCATGATACGCATACACTAAGATATCAATATAATTTGAATTTGGATCATTATTTTTCTCATAATCTACTTTGATTTCTTCTTCACCGGTCAACCCATTATAGTCAGGAACAATTGTAATAATCTCTTTATCTTCGAGTGACTCCGTAGAAGGTAATTTCTCAAAACTCTTTTTAGCAGAATTTATAGTCTGTTCCGATCTCATACATGAACACAAGATCATGAGAAAAGCAATAATGGTAAATTGCACTTTTTTCATCATATTATTCCCCTTTATGTCCGACGAAAATTATTCTTATCTCTTTGAGATTGTCAATGTTGTATTCTTGTTTTGCTTGACTTCTTCGTAATCTATTCCTGTCACCTTGACTCGAAGGAACGAGATCTTCTACTTGGAATACTCCATCCTTTCCTGGAACTCCGTTAATTCCTACCATATGATTATCAACATTTTTACTGGCATTACTAAGATCGAAAATACCAATAATCATATACCCCTTTTCCGATCCTTGATATTCTTTTAGTTTTTGAAGAATACCATCAACACCTTGCTTTTTTCTGGTCCAATAATCCCAATTACCCTTTCCAAAGATTTCATTCATAGAATTTTCTCTTCCGTTCATATTACCAGAATCAGCACAAAAAATATTTGTCATATTATTAAGGTCTATGTCACTAGTTGTCTCTATTGCTTTTGATGGACTATGATACCTGCTTATTTCCATTGAAGTTAGAACATTAGCAAATGAAGTTACATAACATCCTGCGTCTTTAAATTTTTCTTTAGTCGAATTACCAAGCATAATTGTTTCATCATGTTTCGACATATTATAGTAGGCATAATGATGCACAATTCGGAATCCAGTTGGATCCAAAAACAGAAGGGAGTTGTTACCACTATATGAATACCAGTTCATCCCCTCAACAAGATTAAACCCCTCCCGGTTCGGATTCCCTAACTCCGGCCCCGCCGGATCCGCACTCAACCACCTCCCCCGTTTCGGATCAAGGTACCTGGCTCCGTAATAGTAGAGCCCGGTCTCCTCATCCCGCTCTTTTGCGGTAAAGCGGAAGGGGATCATGTCGTAGCTGTCGGAGACCTGTTCCTCCCACAGCTCTCCGTAGGGTGTGTATTCCATGTGCTCGTACCGGCCGCCATGACGGTCGGTCACGAACTGGGCGCTTCCCAGGTGGTCCGGGTGGTAGTAGTAGGTGTTCACCTGCTCGTAGCTGTTATCGGTACTTCCGTTCCGGGATTCCAGGTTCAAGCGCGTCGCTATTCTCGTTTCTCCCAGGTAGATGTGCTTGGACTGGCGGAAGTCGCTGTCCTCGTTTACCCCTTGCCAGAACTGGTCAAAATAGAGGGTCTCTTCTCCGGTCTGTATGTGGTACTTTACTGTCCGCTGGTTATCGGCGTCATAGGCGTAGGCCATGTTCACCCGCCGGTCGGCGTAGCCGGTCAGCCGGTTCTCTTCGTCCCACTCATAGCTTCGCATGGCGACGGTCTCGCCGCCCTCATCGGGGTTCCGTATCAGGGCAAAGCCGCGGTTGACTGAGCGCAAGGATCCGTCCTTTACCAGGGTGGATATACCGGCGAAGGCTTCCGTCGAGGGGCCGCCTTCCCGTTCTTCGATTACATTCCCATTGTTGTCGTAGCTGTAGTGGGTATTCCCGACCCACTGTACCCGGTGGGGTTTTCCCTCATAGTAGCGGTACTCGAGGTCGTAATTCAGTGAGCCCATGGGGCTGCGTTTCGGGGAGTACCCCTGACTCGAGGTCTTACGGCTGAAGTTCCCCAGGGAGTCATAGTCATACTTCTGGCTGTAACGGGAGGTGTAGTCGACCTGGGTGTTGTAGGGAGTGTGTTCGTAGCTCCCTGCGGCACTGACAAGCTGGTTCAGGGCGTCATAGCTGTACTGCTGTTCGGTGCGGTAACCGTAGACCTCGTTGCTGTAGCCCTCTATGTTACCCACGGGGTCAAAGCTGTACTCGATGTTCTGATACTCCCGGTAGCCGCCGGGATTGGTGGTTACGATGGTATCGAGCCAGCGACGATACGGGTTATAGCTGTAGTCGCTTACCACTCCGTTGCCGTATTCCATGTATACCCGCTGGCCGTACTCATCATAGCCGATCTCCTCGATGTAGACGGTGGTGCTTCCTTTGCCGAGGCCTTCCACATGGTTTACCTGACCGCCGGCGTTGTAACTGTAGCTGACCACTTCTCCGTCAGGATAGGTGATTGATTCAAGGCGGCCCAGGTAGTCATAGACAAAGCCTGTTTCCGCGCTCTTGGCAAGAGCTCCGGGAGACAGGCGGTTTAAACTGCGGCGTGTAAAAAGCACTTCCCCGAGTTTTCCGTAGCGGTACTCGATGGTACCGGAGGAGTCGCTCCGCCGTACAAGGCGCCCTGCCTGGTTTTCATTAGTCTGGCTGCTTGTGCCGTATTCAAAGGTGGTGTCCGTTGTTTCAGGATAATCAATGCGGGTAAGCCGATTGTGTCCGTCGTAGCTGTAGCGTATGGATTGGCCCGCTGCCCGCAGCCTGGAGTCCACCTTCTTTACCGGGTTGCCTGCCCTGTCGTACTCAAAGGTGATTTTCCCGGCGTCCGGGCTTTCTATGAGGGTTCTTCGGCCTGCCAGATCGTAGGCGTACTTCACGGGGTATGATACGCCTGTTTCCAGCGTGTATTCAAGGCTCCGGATCAGCTCGCTCAAGGGTGAGTACTCGAAACGTGCCCGCTTCAGGAGTTCTCCCCCAGGAGCCTTTTTTCGCAGTTCCCGAATGTTTCCCCGGGGGTCCTTGATTGTTTCGGTAATATTCCCTTTTGGGTCGGTGTTTATCTGCAGCAGATTGGCCGCTTCTACCTGGTAGCTGATCGATATGAGAGCGTCATCCTCCGGGTCCTCAGGATCATCGGGCAGTTCGATACGTACTACCCGGTCCAGGGGGTCGTAGCTTGTGCCGGTGGGGTTCTTGAGGACTGCCAGAGGCGGAAGATTTGTAAACGGTTCGCCCGTACCCTCCGCGAAGACCGTCTGCCCTTCCTGTACGGCCCGACCCGCTCCGTCAAAAGCGACGGCGCCCGAGCAGTTCCAGCCGGTCCCTTTGGTATGGACTTCTCCTTCCCTGGCTGTCTGGATAATCCGCCCAAGCCCGTCGCTGGTTACGGCTGTCAGTATGTCATACTCGGAGGCAGGATCGTGACTCACCTTATTCACAGTTACCGCCTGCCAGGGGAAGGCATCGCTGCGGTAATCGAAGGCGACTGCAGGCAGTGTGCCGGTATCGCAGGGACTCCTCACTTTGGTGAGCCGCCCGAAACTGTCGTACTCGCGGGTCTGCACATTTGCGTTCTGATCGGTCAAGACGCGCTCTTTGCCGTAGCGATAGTCCCACTCCATGGAGCTAATATAGGTCGGGGTAAAGGAGACCCGGCCATTCAGGCTGCGGAGGGTCACCGGGTAGGTATGGACCGCGTCATCATATTCGACTTCAAGCGTTTGTCCCCGGGGGTCTTCCATGCGGGTGAGATTCCCGTAACGGTCCCAGTCCAACTGGTGGGTGGACCACTGGCTTTCGTTGTAGTACTGGTCCAGTCTGATCAGGTTTCCCCGGAATGTGTCGTAAACCCCAATGCGGCGGCGCAGCAGGGTATCATCGCTGTCCCGCACTTCAATGGATTGGGGGTGGGCATGCAGGTAGCGGCCGGAGTCGAGTTCAGCATAGAAAATCTCTGCTGTCATGTCATCGTCAGGGTCATTGGTGGAGCCGTAGTCAGTCAGGAGTTCCACATTGCCGTACTCGTTGTACCTGCGATATTCGCTGCTCTTTTCAGTGTGGCTCTGGTCTTCCGGAGAGTAGAGCCGTTCGATCTCCTGCAGCAGCTGCGGAAAGCGGCTCCCGGCTGCGAGGGGAATAAGGTCATAGGTGTAGAGCTTTTCACTGTAAAGTAGCGCTCCGGAATCCTCCGGGGACCTGTCGTAAACAGCGCGGCGTGTAAGGAGCCCTCGGAGGTAGAGGTTGTCGTCACAGGCGGGATTAACAGCGTAATTGTCCTCCCGTACCGAGGCGATGCTCCATGCAGCCGGGTCGGATCCCCGGCAGGCTGTGTAGCGGGTGCTTGTGACCCTGCCGAATCCGCAAAAAAGGCGTTCCTGCCGGTCATAGACACCGTCTTCAAAGGCAAAGGACCGCACATAGCTGTGTTCTCCCGGTCTGTCGGGGTCGTCCTCGAAGCCGTCACTCACGCGGATCGTTTCCGGAACCCACCTGCTCTGGGGCATGTCGACGGTGTTCCCCACCCGCTTGTAGCTAAGCTCTGTGGCGCCGCCGAAGGGGGACTGTATTGTTTTCAGGAGTCCCACGATCCCCAGTCTGTTTTCCATGACCCGGATCCGGTTTTCTCCGGGGACCCGCAGAACATGGTCGGGAAGCCCGTCGCCGGTAATATCCTGGTATTTCAGGGTCGCGGCGGTACTGACATAGGACCCGTTTACCCCGGGGGATATGTCGAGGCTGAGGACAGGGAACCATAGGGGAATCGAAACAGTCAGGGAAGAGTTCAGATTAAGAGAGAGACCTGCAGAATACTCCAGGGTATCATCGATATTGAAAGGATTCAGCTCTATTCCAAGCCTGTCTTCAAACTCCAGGGAGCCCAGGTCGACATTGAACCCCGGCAGCCGGGTTGGAACATTCAGACCGGTAAAGGTATTGATTGCGGAAGATATCTGGCTGTTCAGGGATTCCCGCATCGCCTCTTTAAGATCCAAATTGGTCCAGTCGTCCCGGTAAATCCTGACACTCTCCGAGGCAAAGGCATCTCCAAGGTTAAACAGCACTTCAAAATAGTCATCTTCCGCCCGTTTTGCCACCTGGTCGGGCAGTCCGTCACCGTTTACATCCGCCAGCCGAAACAAGTTTCGGTTGGCATTTCCGGTAAGGCCGCAGCTTGCGCCGATGGAAACGCTGGGATTACCGAAGCCCACGGATACTGTTCCGCCGAAGCTCCCGACGTTGCTGTAATCAAGCCCCCGGGAATCAGTCGTACCTGCAAAATCGCCGGGACTGGTAAAAAAATCGACATCAAGACCTCCGGAAACAATCGTTACCGGGACAAAACCTTCTCCGGTGTTGATTGCTGCCAGGAGAGCTCCGGTTCCGCCCCGGTACAACTGGTCAGGGAGGCCGTCGCCGTTGATGTCCCGCAGGGCGATCCGCTGGATGTTCGAGGAGGCCGTCCCATTGATACTTACGCCGAAGCTTGATGTCGAATCTTCATCCGGAGAAGCAATTCCCGACGACTCCTGTTTTCCGTCCCTGAAGAGATTCCTGATCGCCCCCACCGCAGCCAGGGGTGAGGCACCGAAGCCCTCGCTGTGGTTCTCGCTCAAGCTGAGATAGTCGAACGCGGCAGTCCAGGGGACGGTATCTCCGAGAGAGAACGCCCCATCCTCGTCGACAGCACCGTACATTACCTGTATCGATTTTCCGCCCTCTGATGGAAAATAGACCACATCGGGATAACGGTCGCCGTTAATGTCCAGAAAATCCTTGTACAGCCAGGACTCGCTTTTGTTCCTGCTTCCCATGTACAAACCTCCGGCAATTGAGAAACCGTTATCCCTGCCTGAGTTTTTTCCTTTACGCAAGCTTGACAGGCAGCCGTCCCCGGCCATGCTTCCGGTCCGCGGCGCCTGGTAGTAGGCGTCGCCCCCCACCCGGGCGGGATGAAAGAATTGCCCGTCAATATAGGGGGCAAAGCTATATTCTGTGTACCTGACTGACGCATCCTCACGCCATTCGGAATCTGAATACCTGTTGTCCACACCGATCCAGGCGTCAGGGGAAACCTCTCTTACCTCCTCTTTTCCGTCCGTCTCGATAACCCGGCTTCCGTCCTCTTTCTCATTTTTGTTGAGAGACAGAAAACTGGGGGGCGGCGGCGTTGAGGATTCAGTATACTGATTCGGACTGTTCTCATCGGCCCGGGCTTTGAAAAGCTCCTTTTCATCCCAGGGATAGTTCCCTGTCCAGGCACCGTAAAACCAGCCGCAGGCGCCGCCTGCAAAGTTTTCCTGGGGGTATTCATTTTTGAATTCGCTGGTATCCACATCATCCTTGGATACTCCGGGGACTTCTTCGATATCACCCAGATTCATTCCGTCCAGAAATGAGTAATCCACTCTGTTCTCAGGGGAATAATCCAGTGCCGAATCCGCCTGCCGAATATCGATTACCTTCAGCCGGCACACGCCTTCATGATCATGCACGGGGATTCGAAGCCTTCCGGCCGGGACCATTCCCGCTGTTCCTTCCGACGGAAGAGGACAAAAGGCTTCAAGTCCTTCAGCTTCGGCGGTCCCGATATCTTCCACACTGTAACTCCCGTCGGAGCGGTAGCGTATGCTCCGTTCAAGTTGCGTCCATACGCTAAACCCGGCTGCTCCAAGGGCCGCCGAAACCTGGTCCGCCTCATCACTGCCTGAGCTTATGGCTTCATCGAGCAGGTAATACTCCCCGTCATCACGGTACCAGGGCAAGAGCTCAGCCATGATCCGGTAACGCCGGAGTGCATCGGTCATGGTTGCTGTCTCATCCGGACTCAAATCTTCGCTCAGGGCATACCAGCGTACAGCTTCCGGGTCTGGAAATCCGGTAAAACAGCCCTGGACAGCGGTGACCGCATCAGGTTCCTGATACGATAAAAAGGCGGCATACTCATCCGTGCTGAACAGGACGATGCGACAGGCGTTCTCCCCGGGGAGCGTATCCAAATCAGAGTCGCCATTGTCAGACATCCGGTCCAGGAGTTTCAGAAACGAGAGATACAGATCATCATCCATATCAGGCTGCGGGGTGTAGGAATCGTTCTGCTCATCGTACACAAAAGCCGCGGCGTACTCCGCCGCTTCCTCTTCGGTAAAATCCCCTTCTGCAAGAACAGCGTTCCACAGGCTGCCGTCAAGGGGAAAGAGATCCTCCGCGCTGAACTCTTCTCCGGCAAGCAGGTTTTCGCTAAGGGCTCCTTCAAAGGCCGATTCCGGGAGCCTTCTGATCAGGGAGGTTCTATCGCTCAAAACAAAGCGCCGGGTAACGCCGTCCTCCGGCAGATAGACACTGATGCCGGAAGCACTGCTGCTTACCTGGGCCGAATCGAGCACTGTATCAGTATTTCCCTCCCGCCGTACAAGGCGGAATCCCCACTCACCGGAGGTGAGAACATGGGAATAGAGAAGATCTCCGCTCTCTGAATCATGGGTGCGATCAAGGACAATCTCGCCGGAAACACTCTGTTCCCCGAGGGTTCCGGTACGATCATCGTAATTCAGTATCTCCGCTGCCGGGGAAACTGCAGGAGCGGTACGAGTATAAACCCGGGCAGCACCGTCTCCTTCAAGATACACCCGCTCACCATCAAGGAATTCCGGACGGAGCAGCTTCCAAACTTCCTCAGGTCCTGCCTGGTCGTATAATTCATCAAGATACTGTCGGGCTACACTCTCCCCGGCTGATCCTGTCCGGTAATACATATTCTCCTCCGGGGCCAGGGTATAGCCGTAGAACAGCCGGTATCGTTCCGATGGAATTGCCCGGGGACGGACACCAATGGTACTGACTGCAATTCGAGTTTCCGCCACTGTCATGAGCTGTTGATACAGGTGTGCGGGAATCCGCGGCAGGCTGATAAAACCTTCACGTATCAAGGCATTCGCGACCTGTACATCAGCTTTAGCAACCTCTTTCCAGTTGCTGTTGCGGCGATAAACCCTGATCTGCTGCTCCGGATCGTTCGGATCGCGAATATAGGACCCGGTGTAGATTTCAGCAAAAGAACTGTCAGGAAGGCTTCGAAACTCGTAGGGAGGCGTCAGGAAATCCCCGTACTGTTCCCAGTCTTCAAAATATTCAATATCCCGGTAGAACACTCTGGAACGCCAGTTGAGATCATCCCCCCGGGGATCACCCCTGGTATCCAGGTGAAAATAGAGTGATTCTCCGGTATGTATTGTAACATTATCAATTGACTGAGAATCTTCCGACAATCCACCGTGGACAAAGGAAACACCGTGTTCTGCATTCGGGCCGCGGGTCCAGGCGGTTTCATCCCGTTGATCCGCCCAGACGCTGTCGACGCAGGAAAACTCGTTCTCCACCCTGACGGTTCCTGAGCGATATGCCTTCCAGCGCCTGAGCGGTTCCTGAATATAATAGCTGTTTTCAAGACTTGTGAGTTCTTTTTCAGAAATCTCGACAATCTCACCTGAGGCCCCGGACGTAGTAAGCTGTCCGTCCACGAAACCGGTACCCTGCTGATTCCTCTTGTACCCTGTTCTGCCGGAGGCAACAAAATCTACAAAGCCGTCTCCGTCCAGATCACTGAAACTGCTTTTCGTTTTTGAACTTCCCCACTGCCAGGTGGTCGATCCGGACAGGGGAAATACCCCTACAGAGAGCCCTATATCGTAGGAAGTCGAGTCATTCTCGTTTACCTCCCGCGGGAGGTTCCCGAACGTGATGATATTCCCAAAATCAAAGTAATTCCCCCGATTGGGAACGCACACAGCCTTTTTTCCGTTGGAAAGCACGATATCCGCGAGGCCGTCACCGGTCAGGTCCAGAAAGGAGATATCGGTCCGGCCGGAGGATGAGGAAAACCCTGCCCGCAGTCCGAAGTTGGCGGCAACCACCCATTTAAGGCCTCCCCAGAAATCGATCTTCGGCCGCCGCAGGGTAATGCCCGTATAGAGGCTCCCTCCGAGGCTCAAGGAACGGTCTTTCTGCAGGGCCGGAACCTCCTCAGGAGCCCCAAGGCTGACCGAGGTCTCCTCAAACCCTGCATAACCGTCTTCCCGCTGCTCCAGGCTATGATATGCAAATCCATACTGGTAAAACTGGTTCCCTTCAGCATCATACTCGGCTGTCTCGACAAGCTGGGTCTGACCGAAGATGTTCTGTTCATAACTGAACTCATAGCGACGGAAAACCAGTCCGTCATAGGAGATATCCACCCCCTGCAGCAGCCCCGCAAGCTTCGAGACAAAGCCCCCCCGGGCCTCGCTGCGCCGGTCCGGCCGGGCATCACGGCCCAGATCAAGGTCGAAAACCACCCGGTAAAGCCCCGCTTCTCCGCTCTCCTCATGTCCCGAATAGCGGATCTCCCGCAGGTACACCGCGCTGTTTTCAGCATCAAAGACATAGTTGTAGTTCGCGGTATTCCCGTTGGCGTCGATCACCCTGCTCAAATACCAGCGGTAGATTCTTGTTCGGTCGCTGCGCTCCGGGCCAATCCAGCCGTCTCCCGTTCCGTACACCCGGGTCGTACCGTTTTTGTCCGTCAGCTCCCAGCGCCGGTCATCGTTCACGTACCAGAGAATCCGTTCAAAACTGCCCTCTTTTCGGCGTCGATATTTTAAAGCCCCATCCTCCATCTCTCCGGTGGCAACAAGCTCTTCACCGTCCACTGCATAAGTGTCTTCTCCGCTGTAGTCCGGTAATCCGAACCTCGTATCGATTGAAACAGATGAAAACCCCAGGTCAAATCCCCGGCCCATCCAGCCGTTCTGATGTTCGCTGCCGTAGGTCAGGGCGAGCTTCGGTGTTACCGCTCCCCTGCCTTCGGGAACGCGCAGGGGCAGGAAGAAGCCCGCAGCTCCCATGCTGCCGGCGTCAAGTCCCCGGACCCGCGGCACCTCTGCGGTGGGGTCCGCTGCCTTCAGGTCCTTGATGCTGTTTACATTAAAATCAACAGCCTGCGGCCCCTCCGGCAGAGTCAGAGTTGAGCTTATCATGTCGGTAAAGTGGGTCGTAAGGCTGGTTATCGTCGCCTTGTCCCGGTCCACGCTCCAGCGTTCAAGTTTACGCCAGCGACATCCCGCCCTGTCGTAGTACCAGGTATACAGATTCGACAGGGCTGTTTCCGAATCCAGGATTCGCCGGTCAAAGGGCAGAGTCACCTTTACCGCCCTCATAAAACTCTGGCCGTCGGGTAAAAAGCGGTAACCCGTCGCTCCGGAGGTCACATTCGTCATACGGACAGGCACCCCTTCCACCCGCTTCAGCTTCTGAATCCGTATCGTGGTCCGCTTTTCCACCGCTCCGGCAGGGACAATGATGGAAACAGATTCAGAGAGATACTCACCCCCGGCCTCCGGAGATACGAGAAACTCGCCTTCAGGCTCTGCATCTCCCTGTTCCGCCGCTTCGTTCACATACACCGAAGCGGGCAGCAACTCCTGCCGCGGCGCATCCGCGTACATCGGCGGGGCAACTGTCCCGGCAATGAAGGTTTCCAACAACAAAAGGGCTGTCAATCGATCCTTTATACTCATGTACATTTTTCCTTTGATATACTTTTTCCCTGCTATTCGGTAAAAACCACCTGGACGGGATTCCCCGGAAAGGTATCGGCAGGAGAAATCACCACGATATAACCGTTCTCTCCCCCTGCATGCAGGGGTTCCACTTCATCGCTGAAGGCGGTGGCAGGAAACCCGTTAAAACTGAGTTCAAAGCGGGATTCTTCTGAATCCCAGCGCAGCCCCACAACATTACCCTGGTTGTATCCCTTTCTCAGATATTCAGATTCCCGCCAGGGAGAGAACTCGTAAAACCTGTCCCCCACAACCTCACCCAGAATGTACTCCCCCAGGGTGTTAATCATCACCGTCAGCATTGTCTCCCCTGTCGCAGGATCGCTGCTTTCGTAATGACAGAAAACAATCCCGTATCCCGCAGCGGCGGCCCCGGATATCTTGTTGCATTTCACCTCCCTGAAATCAAAGGGCTCCTGTACCTCTCCGTTCAGGGCCCACAGGGTATAGCCCAGGGGGCTCCACCAGGCTGAGTCATTGGTCGCAAAGATGACCTGACCCTCCTCATCACCGTCGACAAAAAGGTCCTCGACCTCTCTGAATCCGTCCGCGCCGACCGGGGCTTTATCAGCCTGCTTCGGGGTCACCGGGCAGGCGGAAAATGCCAGAATCAGCATACCAAGGAACCAGGGCAGCAGGTTCCGGCTCATTACACCTTTTTTCATCTGAACCTTCTTTGCAAGCAGCAAGCCTTTCATAGAAAATCAAACCTGCTGATCCGCAGGGTATATTTGATGACCGTTCCGCCGCTCAAGCTGAGATCATCCCGGCACTCCTCCGCCCGGGGGCGTATGCAGAACAGGAAGGTCGCCGGGCTTAAACCTGTGTTCTCGATGGGATACAAGACGCCGCTGGCAATGGTCTCAGCGGGGCCTGCCCCTTCCAGGAGATAGCTTAAATGCGAGGAGTTCTGGGCCGGTATCGGGTCCGACTGGACCACCACAATGGAGGCGCTGCAGCGCGGCGGAATGCTGATCCTGTACCAGTCAGTGTCCCGGACGGTACTGTGGGTAGCTGCATCTTCATAATAAAAGCTGTTTGCGGCAAGCTCGTGATCAAGCAGCGTCGCCTGCTCTTTCGTATTGTTCGGCTCCCAGATATCTCCGATACAGTCGCTCCCCACCCCCAGAACCGGCCTGGATGGACCGAACTCCCGGTTGCCCTTCTTTTTGGCCAGGGTATACAGGTAGCGTCCCTCATTTGTCACATCGTTATCCTGGTACCGGTTCATCGGTCCTTCATACAAAATTTCGTAGCTCAGGACTCCCGCTGTATCCTCTGCCCGCCGAAGAACATACTCATCCGCCGCTTCATCCTCATCCCAGCTTACAGAAACCGTCAGTTCCTGTTGAAAGGATGTTACCTCAGGAGAGACAATCTCCGGGTCGGCGGCGAGGCGGTCCATCTCTGTCACGAGACCGTCGGAGCATCCCGCACAGGCTGTGAGCACACACAGTATCAGGGTTCCTCTTTTCATCTATTCCTCCCTTCCTTTGATGGTTTCAGAGGCGCGAATTCGTATAATCCGTACACCCCGGTAACCACATTGCTCTGAAGCTCAGTAAAAAAGGCAAACTCAAGAGCGGCACGAAATCCGAGTTTCCAGGAGTCGCTCAACCGGTAGCGGTAAGCAGCCTCGACAAAAGCCCCCGGTGCCGCGCTGAATGCTCTGTAGCTGCCGTAGTACTGCCGGTCCTGGTTCAGAATATCGAACTGCATGCTCAGTCCCCCGCCAAAGGCAATGCCGTGATCCGCGCCAAGCTCCGCTGCCGCCAGAAGCGGCAGGTTGATTCTCAGGCTGTGGAGGAGGAAGCTTTCATACTCCTTGTCATTTACAGCCAGGGAATATGAAAGGGTAATCCCGGTCTCAAGCTCCCAGGGGACATCCCCGTGGTACCACAGGGGCGAGACAGGCACAAACAGAACCCCCGACTCCAAGCGTCCGATCCCGATGCTCAGCTCTCCCCACTCTTCTCCGCCTGGGGACCAGTAGCCTAAAAGGATGGGAATGGAAAAAATCTTGCGGTCCGGTTCCGGAGCCGGGACGCAGGGGGCAAGTCCGACCTCCCCATAAAAATAGTCCAGGATCTTAGCGCTGAGCTCCTCCAGCATCCGCTCATAGTGATCCCTGCCGTCCCGGCCGAAAAAGAGCTGGGCTACCGTATTCGTTTCCCTGGCGTAGAGTTTTATCTCGCAGTCCCAGCTGTATTCCCCCTTCCTGATGTAGCCGTAGAGCAGATAGTCGATACCGGCGGCCTCGCATAGTTCGGCGGCTTCCAGAAAGCTGCGGGGACTGCTGTACGTGCGCTCCGGCAGGATTGTCACGGAAACAGCACCCTGGTGATCGCCGCTATGCAGGAGATGGACAAGTTCTTTCTGGGGATTCTTTTCAGCTGAAAAACCGGTCCCCGTCTCACGCCCATCCACGGCCAGGGGCGCGACACGGATATCCAGGGCTTCCAGCTTTCCAGCTGCAAGAAGAATGACAATACAAGCGAAAAACCGGGCATTATGCAGAAGCCGGGGCATCAAAGTATCACTCATCTTCGCCTTCCGGACTCTCAGGAAGATTCCGTGCATCTTCACACAGCAGCGGGTCCGCTTCTGATTGACAGATCAGGGACAGTTCCTCTTGCGCTTCGCGGCTGCCATCTGAGCGACAAGCTATGCCGAACATCCGGTAATACTCTCTGTTCCGGGAATCCAGTCCGATAAGGCGCCGATAATACTGTCGTACAGCAGGCCAGTCCTGTTCTTCCACTGCAACACTGCCCAGGGTCTCCAGGGCGGGAATGTTATGGGGATCCCGGCATATAATCGAGACAAGATCAGCCTTAATCTCTTTATGGCTGCTGGAGTCCAGAGGATTATCCCGAAACAGTGCGACCGCATGGATCAGGCGGGCTTCGTGGTAATCCGGCGCGCGGGACAGTACATCCGCCATGCTGACAGCTGCCTGGGCGTAGCGCTCCCCGGCGAAATGGTCTTTCCCCGTGCTGAACAGGTGCTGCACGAGCAAATCGTCCTTCGGGGCCATCGACCTCAACTCGCCTGCCTGTACAGCCGCCTCCAATGCTCCCTGGCTGAGGCTGATATCCGCAAGATCAGCAGCGAGGCGTCTTTCCATTACCCTGAGATGCGCACTCAGGGAACGCTGTCCGGACTCAAGGGTATAGACTGCATCGGCATTATGCTCGAACCCCTTGGCCATCACCTCCTCAAGGTCCAGAACCGAGTCCAGAACCAACCGCTTATGTGCGTTATGCTGAGAAAGGAGGAACGTATGAAGATCAGTAAAAGCGGTTTTTACACGGATCAGGGAGTAAATCTCCATACCGGCAATCAGACAGAGCAGAGCAGTAGCTGTTCCGCAGACAGGCTTGCGCCTTTTTTCTTTCATATACAGAGTAAACCGGCGAAAAGCCCCCCCGATTCTATCAGGGCGAAAAAAAAGGAAAGAAAGGGCAGCCTGTGATTTTTTGTTCTCCTGTGGTACATACATAGGGACATGAACTGTTCAAGGAGCTGTACGTGAGAACCACTGTCCGACTCTGTTCTGGTATCGTTCTTCTGCTGAGCCTTTCTATCGGCCTTTTTTCCCAGGTCCCGGGAGCGGAGAGCGCCGAAGGACCATACACGATACAAGAGATTACCTGCCACATCGACGGAATAACCCGGGAGGGAGCTCTTTTAAAGAAGCTCGGAGACCTGAGGACGGGAATCTCCTTCCGGAGTGAAGACGAACTTCAGGAGTTTATCGCCGGACAGCAGCAGCTTCTCCTGAATCTGAGGCAGCTGAAGGAGAGCTCCCGGATAGAGTATTCAATTGAAGAAAAGATCAACGGACACTATCCGGTAAGCCTGGACATCTACACCGAAGACAGCTGGAACATCATCATACTGCCGATCCCTGAGTACGATTCCAACAACGGCTTTTCCCTGACCCTCAAATACCGGGACCTGAACCTTTTCGGAACCCTGGAACGCTTCGCCCTGGATATCGCCTGGGAACGCCAGGAGGGGGATACGAACAACCGCCTGGAGCTGGAATTTATCCTACCCTTTCAGTGGCTGAAGCATCAGTGGCACTGGGATACCGCGGTCTACTGGGAGTACGCAGCCGGGGAGCACGATCTCGAGTCCTACACCTCAGTAGGAATTGATCTACCCATAAAAGGCTACACCCCCACCCTGAGCTTCAGGGAGACCTACAACTACGAGAGCAGCGATATAGACAGAAACTGGTTTAACTCCCGGCTTGAACTGGCGGAGGATTTCTCCACAGGGCTCTTCCTTCCCGGATTCGGCGAGTTCATCTATACCCCGGGAATCTACACGGAGATCGATTACAAGCTTGACAAGCCGATCTCCCGGGAGAAGGAGGGCCCCGGCATCGGCTACGGACAGCTCCTGACGGCGGGGCAGGTGGACTGGATCGGGAACTTCAGAAAGGGAGTGGACCTGCGGATCGAGAACAGCAACACCTGGAATCTGCAGCACCTCTACTGGAACCGGGACGCCAGAGCCTCCCTCTCGGGATTCTATCCCCTTCCCTTTAAAATCCTCTTCTGGCCTTTCATGGTTTCCGGACGGGCGGCGGGCTTTGCCGAGTTCGACGGTGAATTTGAGGAAGAAGCGGCAAGCTATATCCGGGGTATCCGGGATTTGAAGATGGGTGAGGCTGTGGAATATGGGGGATTCATCAATACCGATCTTACCATGCGGGCCTTTACGATCCCTGATTTTGTGGAGGGACAGGGATCGGTCTTCTTCGATGCCGGATGGGTCAAGGAGCAGAATACGGCCTTTGACCCGGACAGGCACTTCAAGATGGGCCTGGGACTCGAGGCCATCGGGTTTCCCTTTTTCGCCAGGGGATATTATATTAGAGCATCCTTGGGAATCGACCTGAAGGCGGTTATCGACGAAGGCGACTGGGGAGGAGAGAATTACGAGCTCTTTATCGTGCTTGGACACCACTATTAGGGTGAGAGATCAGCTAAGGAGAAAAAAATGATTACCGTCTACTCGTGGAACGTCAACGGAATCCGGGCGGCCCGGAAGAAGGGGCTGATGGAATGGTTCGGCGGAATACAGCCGGATATCCTCGCCCTTCAGGAGACCAAGGCCCAGCCGGAACAGCTGGATGAGGAGCTGATCTCCCCCGAAGGCTACACCGCCCTGTGGGCCAGCGCTCAGAAGAAAGGCTACAGCGGGGTCTGTGTCTACAGCAAAGAGGAACCCCTGAAAGTGGATACCCTGGGGGCGGATGAGTTCGACTCCGAAGGCCGGGGACTTGTCCTCACCTTTCCTGAGTTCACCCTCTTTAACTGCTACTTTCCCAACAGCCAGCCTGAGGGAGCCCGGCTCGATTATAAACTGGATTTCTGTTCCTTTCTTCATGAAGCCGCCAAAGAACGGGTCGCCGCGGGAGAGAACATCGTCATTGTCGGGGACTACAATATCGCCCACAAACCCATCGACCTTGCCAGGCCCGACCAGAACGAAAAGAACCCCGGCTACCTTCCGGAGGAACGGGCCTGGATGGACAGTTTTACCGCCGACGGTTTTACCGACACCTTCCGCATGTTTACCGGCGAAGGCGGCAACTACACCTGGTGGTCCTACCGGGCCGGGGCCAGACCGAAGAACATCGGCTGGCGTATCGACTACGCCTGCGTCAACGACGGCTTCGCCGGGGCGGTAAAATCATCCTCCATCCATGCGGATGTGATGGGATCGGACCACTGTCC
>CAZKQJ010000055.1:0-16035 GCA_964554875.1 uncultured Spirochaetaceae bacterium
AAGCCACCAGACGCCGACCTGGGCGCAAATCCTACACCGAACCGACAGAGCAAACGCGATTCCTCCGGCTGACTGGAGAACTGGCCGACCTTCTCCGCTCCGGCGACTGGAAACGGAAAGGCGACGTCCTCCGATTATGTAAAAGATACAAGGTTGATTTTCCGTTGTTCGCCGAAACGCTGCGTCTGGCAGAAAGCGACAGCGGGAATTTCATAGCCTGGCCGAACGAATCAACACCACAGCAAGCACCTGACGAAAATTGACAGACAGCCCCGCTTCGGCGGGGTTTTTTGACATCTTAACGCTCACGCAGGATGTCAACTGTTACCATAATTGTTACTAAAAAAAAGCTACTTTAATCAACGGCAATCTACGGCCACCCACAAAAGGTATTGACTAATTCCTTATGTGTGCTACAATAATCAACAGGTGTCAACGTTCAGGAACAATTAAGGGGGTAAGGCTGAAGGGCCTTACAAGCAGGATGTCGGCGGTTCAAGTCCGTCATCGCCCATTTTTTTAACACCCTGCGGGGTGTTTTTTTTTACCCGGGTTAAGACTCTTTCCCGACACATGGCCAATATGTTAGTATCTCTTTAACCAAAGTAATTTGCAGACCGGGAGAAACATATATACTATGCAGAACATGCGCAACATAGGAATAATCGCCCACATAGACGCGGGAAAAACGACTACCACGGAACGAATCCTGTACTACACAGGAAAGAGTCACCGGATCGGCGAGGTCGATGACGGCGAGGCCACCATGGACTGGATGACCCAGGAACAGAACCGCGGGATCACCATTACCTCCGCCGCCACAAGCTGTTTCTGGAAGGATACACAGATTAATATTATCGACACTCCCGGCCATGTTGACTTTACCGCCGAGGTGGAACGGTCTCTACGGGTCCTGGACGGAGCGGTGGGGATATTCTGTGCTGTCGGCGGAGTGGAGCCCCAGTCCGAGACTGTCTGGCATCAGGCGGATCATTATCATGTTCCCCGCATAGCCTACGTTAACAAGATGGACCGGATCGGTGCGGATTTCTTTTCCGTACTGGAGGAGATGAAAAAGAAACTCAAGGCCGATCCCCTGCCCCTGCAGCTGCCCATTGGTGCTGAATCCGCCTTCAGCGGAGTCATAGATCTGATCGAGATGCGGGAAATACACTGGGACCAGGGGACCCAGGGGCGGGAGATGGAGTTTCATCCCATCAGGGAGGAGCTCAAGGACCAGGCGAACAGCTACAGGGAGCAGCTTATCGATGTGCTGTCCGCTCACAGCGAGGAGATTACCGACCTGTATCTTGAGGGTTCCTCTGTTCCCAATGAACTGATTCTCTCCACGCTGCGAAAGGCTACAATAAGCCAGGTGCTTGTGCCGGTATTCTGCGGAGCCTCCTACAAGAATATCGGCGTCCAGCCCCTTCTGAATGCCATTCTCAATCTTCTGCCTGCACCCCACGAGGTGCTTCCCCCCACTGGAATAGCTGTAAAAAACGAAGAACAGGTACAGGTTCCCTGCGACCCCAAGGGTCCGCCTCTGGGACTGGTTTTCAAGATTCAGACGGACCGTGAAGCCGGTAGTCTTACTTTTATCCGTATGTATTCCGGGAGCATAAAGAAGGGCTCTGCGGTGTACAACATCAACAAGAAAAAGAAGGAGCGGGTCAACCGCCTCTTACGCATGCACTCCAATCGCAGCGAAGCCCTGGATGAGGTTTCCGCAGGAGATATTGCGGTTATAATAGGCTGCAAGTTTTCCCAGACCGGAGACACCCTGGGTTCCGAAGGACACCAGGTTCTGCTGGAGCAAATGCAGTTTCCCATGCCGGTAATAGATGTGGCCATCGAACCCAGGAGCATTTCCGAGGCAAAAAAACTGCGAGAAATCCTTGACCTTCTGCAGAAGGAAGATCCCACCTTCATGGTGAAAGAGGACAACGAAACCGGTCAGCTGATCATATCCGGTATGGGAGAACTCCATCTGGATGTACTGGTAACCCGCATAACCGAAGATTTCAATGTGGACGCCCGAATCGGAAATCCGCAGGTAACCTACAGAGAATCTGTAACAGCAGTCCAGGAGCATACGGAGGTCTATCAGAAGGTCCTGGCGGGCAAGGAGAACTTTGCTTCCATTACCCTGAAGGTAGAACCCGCCGAACGCGGTTCGGGGAATTCCTTCCATTCGGCAATCGGCAAATCGGAGCTTCCGACGGAGCTTCTTGAAGCTGTAGAGCGGGGAGTTGTCAACTCCTTCAGCTCCGGCATCATGTACGGCTATCCCTGCTACGATGTGAAGGCCAGCCTGGTGGGTGTCAAATATGACGAAATGCGGGCATCCCCCCTGGCCTATGAAGCCGCGGGGGCCATGGGATTCGACAGTGCCTGCCGGGCGGCTTCGCCGGTTCTCCTTGAACCTGTTATGACGGTGGATGTTATGTGTCCCAAGGATTTTGTCGGGGAAGTCATCAACCACCTGACGACCCGGGGCGGCATTATCAACAGCCTGGAATCCCGCAGTGCAATCGAGCATGTGCGGGCACAGGTCCCCCTGGCGAACATGTTCGGTTATTCCACGGCCCTCAGAAGCATTACCCAGGGGCGTGGGACCTTTGCCATGGAATTCTCCCATTTTCAGCAGAAAAGCGGCGGACTCGGCTAAAAGCAGCCACCGGCTCTGTCATGGCCCCGGTTTTTGTTGACATCTCCCATAGCTGGGGCTATTCTATTACTCGCATATTTAGATCCCAACATTGCGAGGAGACAGAATGAGTTTTTCCACTGCTGATATCCGCAACATCGCCCTGGTCGGCCACGGAAGCACTGGTAAAACCACCTTGTTAGAACAACTGTTGTTCAACTCGGGGGTTATCGATCGGGCAGAACCCGTTGAATCGGGAAAAACTGTAAGCGACTATACAGAAGAGGAGATTGCCCGGGGAATATCGGTTCACACCACCCTTTCAAGCTGCACTTGGAATGATCATCAGGTCAACCTGCTCGATACTCCGGGTTCCTCAGATTTTATTGGAGAAGTAGTTGCCGCATTCCGCTGTGCTGAGAGTGCATTGATGGTGGTAGACGGCCGCGACGGCGTCCAGATTGAGACCATCAAGCTATGGCGGCGCCTGGACCAGCGAAACAAACCGCGTTTTTGTTTTATAAACCGTCTTGACCGTGATAGAGCTGATTTTGAACACGTTTTTAACGATCTGAAGGAGAAGTTCAAGATGACCTTTGTCCCGGTCACCATTCCCATGATGGACGGTACCGAATACAAGGGTATTATAAACCTGATTGAAAACAAGGCGTATATGATGCATGACGGCGCAGAGAAAGACCAGGCCGTCGACATCCCCGAACAGTACAGCGAAATGGTCGAAGAGTATCGCCTTTCCCTTATCGAAAGTGCTGCCGAAGGCGAAGATTCTCTGATGGAGAAGTATTTTGAGGAAGGTACCTTAAGTCCCGACGAAATACGAAAGGGTCTGATTGAAGGTCTGCGAGAGAACAAGATAGTCCCGACCCTTTGCGGTTCAGCCCTGCATAACAACGGTGTTGTTTCACTGCTGAATTTTATCAGTAACATAACTCCCTCTCCTTCCGGTATTCCCGAGCTGGCTCAGGACAAGGATAAGAATGAGATAACTGTTGACATTTCAGATCAGGGTCCCCTGGCTGGTATGGTATTTCGCACATCCATTGATCAGTTCTCCGGAAAACTCTCTTTCGTCAAGGTAATGAGCGGGGTACTTTCGGCGGATAGCGAGATACTCAACTGTGATACCGGAAAAAAAGAGCGTATTTCCAAGCTTTATAAGACAGTAGGTAAAAAGCTTACAGAAACCAAAGAGTTTACTGCAGGAGACCTGGGAGTCGTCACAAAGGTTGAGGGTTTTCAGACCAATACAAGCTTCTGTAGCACTGATACCTTCTATAAATTCGATAAACTGCACCTGCCGCAGCCGGTCTTTTCCCTTGCCATAAGCGCAGCCAGCAAGAAGGAAGAAGACAAGCTGAACGCTTCACTGCATCGGGCGGCTGAAGAGGACCTGACTTTCCAGGTTACCTATGACAAAGAGACCCATGAGACGGTTATCTCCGGTATGGGCGAGCTCCATATCAATATGATTCTCGATAAGATCAAAGAGAAGCAGAAGATTGAAATCGAGACCAAGGTCCCGCGAGTGGCCTACCGGGAAACCATCACCAAAAAAGCCGGTGCGGAATACACCCACAAGAAGCAGTCCGGAGGTCACGGTCAGTACGGCCGTGTTGTCATGGAAATCGGTCCCATAGAGCGTGGAAAGTACATGGAGTTCTATAACGATATCAAGGGCGGTTCCATCTCAAAGGGATATATGCCCGGCATAGAGAAAGGCATTCTCGAAGGTATGGAAGAGGGTTACCTGGCAGGGTATCCTCTCGTTGATATTGAAGCCCACATTATCGATGGAAAGGAACACCCGGTAGACTCTTCGGAAATGGCCTTCAAACTTGCTGCCAAGGGGGCTCTCAAGAGTTCGCTGGAAAAGGCGGGTGTAGTGCTTCTGGAACCTGTCATGAAACTGCGGGTGTTTGTCGATGAGCAATACCTTGGTGATATACTCTCAGATCTCTCATCCCGACGAGGAAGGGTCCTGGGACAGGAATCCCTTGGAGGAGGAATCAACGAGGTAGATGCTGAGGTTCCCCAGGCGGAAATGCTGCGTTATGCCATTGATCTGAAATCCATGACATCCGGTACCGGTTCCTTTGAAATGGATTTTGACCACTACAGTCCGATTTCCGGTCGAGTAGCCGACCTGGTAATTCAGGAAGCCAAGAGTCTTAAAGCGGCCGAGGAATAGGGGTATCCTAGCCTGATTAAGGTAAAATCCAATTGTTTAACAAAAAGGGCGCCTTTATAAAAGGCGCCCTTTTTCGCATTCTACATGCCTTAATCGTTCTCTCTCTCGTCCAGCGAAATGTAGTTCCGGGGACGTACAATGCTCTTGTACGCGGGCCGTATAATTCTTCCGCCGCTGATCAGCTCCTCCATTCGGTGCGCACTCCAACCGGCTATCCTGGAGATCGCAAACAGCGGTGTATACAGTTCGAAAGGAATGTTCAGCATGCTGTAGACAAAACCGGAGAAAAAATCAACGTTGGGAGAAACAACCTTATCGGAGTTCTTGACCTCCTGAAAAACCAGGGGTGCAAGTTTCTCAATCAGTGTGTACAGACCGAACTCCTGCTCGTGGTTTTTTTCCCGGGCCAGCAACTCCGCCCGTTCACGCAGCAGCACTGCTCTGGGATCGGACAGGGTATATACAGCATGCCCGATACCGTATATAAGTCCCGATCTGTCATAGGCTTCACGGTTGAGGATCTTTTTAAGATAGTTTCCAACCTCGGTCTCACTGCTCCAATCCTTAACGTTTGCCTTGATATCCTCCATCATTCCCATGACTTTAATGTTCGCGCCGCCGTGTTTTGCCCCTTTCAGAGAACCGATGGCTGCGGCCATTGTGGAGTAGGTATCAGTTTCCGCGGAGGAAACTACATGTACCGTAAAAGCGGAGTTGTTACCGCCGCCATGTTCAGCATGCAGAACAAGGCTCAGATCAAGCAGGTCCGCCTCCAGCTGACTGTAGGTCTGGTCCGGTCTGATCATCTGAAGCAGGTTTTCCGCGGTGGAGAGCTCCGGATCAGGATTGTGAATATACAGACTCTCGTTGTAAAAATTATGCCGTCGTGCCTGATAGCCGTAGGCAGCAAATATCGGCAGCTGCGCTATCAGGGTTACACACTGGCGTAAAATGTTTGTTACAGAGTAGTCCTCAGCCAGCTCGTCGTAGCTGTATGCCACGAGCACACTTCTGGCCATCTTGTTCATGATATCCTGGCTCGGGGCTTTGAGTATGTTGTCCTCGGTAAAATTTACAGGCAGCAGGCGGGATTCGCCAATCAACTTTCTGAAGGATTCAAGTTCGCTTTGATGAGGCAATGAACCGAAGATCAGAAGGAAGGCTGTCTCCTCAAACCCGAAGCGTTTTTCGTCTTGAAAACCCCGAACAAGATCGACAACATCGATTCCGCGATACCTGAGGCGTCCTTCAACGGGGATTTTGTCACCTTCGTCCATGATGTATCCGTGGACATCACCTATTTCAGTCAGTCCAACAAGAACACCGGTTCCGTCGGCATTACGAAGCCCCCGCTTAACGTTGAATTTCTCATAAAATTCGAGGGGAATCTTGGTGTTAGCCTGTGCCTTTCCCGCAAACTTTTCCAGCCAGTCCTGCTTCATTTCTCCTCCGGAAATCTAAATTGCATAAAGATACGATATAGTCGTATAAATATAGAGAAATTTCAAGTGGTTTTGGTAAAATAGACTTCCCGAATACGATGGGATTTATCCAGTCCCCTGGATTCGAACTTTGTCCGGGGTCTCCATTTCTGATGTTCTGCAAAATCCGTGTATGCGTTTTCCAGGCCTGCAGCCTCGCTGCACACAGCCAGGATCTGTTCGGCATATTCCTCCCAGTCAGTGCAGATATAGAGGTATCCTCCGGGAACAAGCTTTGGAGCGATTAAATCAACAAATGGTTTCTGTATCAGTCTTCGTTTATGGTGTTTCTTCTTCGGCCAGGGATCCGGAAAGAAGATGTGGATACCGTCGAGAATCCTGTCGGGGATCATGTTTTGGAAGACCTCAACCGCGTCATGATTGATTATTCTCAGGTTATCCAGGGAAAGACGCTCAATTTCACTCAGGACCTTGCCTACCCCGGGCTTGTGTACCTCAATCCCCAGATATGCAACTTCAGGATTCTCATCTGCGAGACGAACCGTCGCCTCTCCCATCCCGAAACCGATCTCCAGAATATACCTTGAGGCGCCGGGAAAAATCTCCCTCAGGGATATTTCGGATCCACTGTACGGGACAGAATACAAGGGTAATAGTTGATTGTACGAACGTCGCTGGAGATTGCTCATCCGCGCAGCTCTTAATACGTAACTGCGCAGCTTTCTGTGTCCTTCTGCTTTATCTGTCTGCTTCATAGCTTTCTGATTCAATATACTCCCGAATAGCCCGGGAACTTCCCAGGCTGAGCAGATGTCTGCTGAAATTCTTATGATCGTCAACCTTTCTGTTGTTTTGTATCCATTCATGGATACCAGAAACAGCCCCCGGGGCAACACTTACGACACGGATACCCAGACCGATGAGAAAGCGCGCCATGTTTCTGTCAGCGGCGGAGTCGCCGCAAACCGAAAGGGTCATGTTTTTTGCTTGACAGACTTCCGCTACCCGTGCAATAAAGCGCAGAACTGCAGGATGAAGAGGCTCATAATAGTGGGCAACACTGGTATTCGTGCGATCCACACCCAGAAGATACTGCACAAGATCATTCGTTCCGATGCTCATGAAATCCACTTCATCCGCCAGCTCTTCCAGCAGGAATCCAACGGAAGGAAGCTCAACCATTATTCCCAGTTTCGGTTTTTTATTGTGCTCAATACCCTGTTCCGTAAGCTCCTGTGAAGCTCTTTCCATCATGCTTCGAATCTGTCGGATCTCCTCGACTCCGGATACGAAGGGTACGATAATGTTCAGATCCCCATCAAGTCCGGCCCGCAGCATTGCCCGCAGCTGAGTTGAAAGAATTTCAGGATTTTTCAGGGTAAAGCGTATCGCCCGAAGTCCTAAAAAGGGGTTGGGCTCAGCATCATTGGTCAGAAAACATAGCTGCTTGTCCCCACCCATATCGAGAATACGCATATATACAGGCCCGCTTTCAAAGACTTCAAAAATCTTGCGGTATATCCGGAACTGTTCCTCTTCGGAGGGAAAGTCGTTCCGTATAAGAAAAGGGAATTCACTGCGATAGAGTCCGATACCTTTCAGGCCGTAGCCCCTGGCAACCTGAAGGTCCCCAAGAAGTCCTATGTTCGCCAGGATTGAAAGGGACGATCCATCGCTCAAGGGAATCAGCGGGTCAATCTTCGTGGTAGAATCAATTTCCGCGTGTTCCCTGGCAAGCTGAACAAAACGTTCCCGGGTTTCCGTATCCGGATTAATAAACACGTTGCCATGAAAACCGTCGAGCACAAGAGGAACGCCGTCATTCAGACTGAAAAGCTGTTTATCTTCCATGCTCAGCATGGGAATCTTTACGGAGAGAGCCAGAATTCTCAAATGAGAGGTTATACTCGCCTTGTGCAGAATAATCCCCGCGGCTCCCTGGGCAGCAAACTTTATAAGCTCCGAAGGATACAGCTCTTCCGTCAGAATAATTGTATCCTTGTAATCCTCTATTTTGCCTTTGGTTCTGGACAGGTTAATCAATAGTCGATACCCAAGATCTTTAAGGTCCTGGGCTTTCTCGCGGACGGAGACAGCCTCGGCTTCGGCGAAGAGGCGGATATAGTTATTCACCACTTCCGTTACAGCAGCGGCGGATTCTTCTCCCTGCTGTATTCGCTGCTCCATCTCTCCGGTGAAAGCCTTGTCCGTCAGCATCAGCAGGTGGGCATGAAAAATGAGGGACCCCACATCGGCGAAGTGTTCCTTCAGCTGTTCCTGTAGGCTTTTAATCTGCGCCTTGGTCTCTTCCACGGCTTGTCTGAAATCATCCAGGGTGTCCCGGTACTTCTCGGATGGATCGAGGGAAAGGAGAGAATCTGAACCTGAACGCCCAAGATAGTAGCTTCGTCCAATAGCGATTCCCGGACTTGCCTGCTGACCATGAAGGTATGCCGGCAGTTCACGGGTTTCCGCTTCCTCGTGGTGACGGGGTTGAACCCGCTCCCGGTGCAGCTCCATAAGGAGCAGGGCGTTCTCTATCATGGCCGCCATCTGGGCAGCTATAGCGGTCAACGCCCGGGCATCCCGGGTGGAGAAATAATCGATTTTCTTCTGCTGACAGGCAATGACACCAATACGCCGCAGCCCATGGATTATGGGAACCGCCAGAAAGGCTTCGTACTCGTCTTCATGCAGGTCAGGAACAGCCTTGAAATGGGGAGACTCCTTTGCCCGGGGAACAATGACGGGACGTAGTTCTTTCAGGGCTGTTCCGGTAATACCTTCTCCGGGTTCCAGAGTCAGGGTCCCTATTGCCTCAGGATTCAGGCCTGTACTTGCCCTGAGTACCAGCAGTCCGCTTTGTGAGTCCAGAATAAAAATGGAGCATAGATCCGTTCCCATATGCTGGGCAATAAGCTTTACCGTATGGTCCAGAAACTCCTCTATGCTCTTCTGACGTTCGAAAAGGGAGGTCAGTTCGGCTACGCTGCATATAAGATCTATTGCCTTTTTTTCCATGGCTTCCTTCCTTTGGGTCCTTCTTTATTTTACACCCACTTTACAAAAGAGCCGATAGCCGTTCCCGAATAAATTCCGATTTTTCCTTCAGTCCTATTGAGCCGGTTTCCAGCAGGAGAACGTTCGGGTTCTTCGGGTCCGGTTTAATCTTGCCGCCGGAGGTCTGCATGAGGTTCAGGACCTTATCCACGGAGATAAGGGATACCTTTCCAAACTCAACCCTGACCTTTCCTCCCCTTTCCCGTAAGCTTCGGACTTTCAGTTTACGACAGACAATCCTGACCTCCGCAAGGGAGAGGAGACTGGCCGCAGCCTCCGGAAGCGGGCCGAATCGGTCGTGAAGTTCAGCATGGACCTTCTCCAATTCTTCATCGGAATCTATGGCGGCGATCTTTTTGTAGACTTCCATTTTTTCAACTGGTTCCGAAATATAGCTGTCGGGTATATAGCCGGAATAATCGAGTTCCAGGAAAATCTCCTCCCTGGTCGCTTCTCCTTTTTCGCTTCGTTCGGCAACTGCCTCGTCCAGGAGCCGCAGATACATGTCAAAGCCCACCGACGCGATCTCACCGCTCTGCTGCCGTCCCAGAAGGTTACCCGCACCCCGGACCTCCATGTCCTTCATGGCGATCTTGAAACCGGCACCGAGATCGGAATAGTCCGAGAGGATCTGCAGCCGCTTCATGGCGATCTCGCTCAGGGCCTTGTCGGCGGGATAGAGCAGATAGGCATAGGCCTTACGCTCCGATCGGCCCACACGCCCGCGTAACTGGTAAAGCTGAGAAATACCGTATACATCGGCCCTGTCGATGACGATTGTATTTACATTGGAGATATCGATGCCGTTTTCAATTATGGTAGTAGCAACAAGGACCTGAAAAGCACCGTGAACAAAACGATGCATTACCTCTTCGAGTTCGGCGGAACTCATCTGTCCATGGGCAGTTTCGACCAGGGCTTCCGGTACCAGCCGTTCAAGGAACATCCGGGTCTCCCGCAGGGTTTCGACACGATTGTGAAGATAGAATACCTGCCCACCCCGTTCAATTTCCCTTCGTATGGCAGCGGCCACCATCTCCTCGTCAAACTCACGAATAAAGGTATCCACGGATTGTCTGTTATGGGGAGGTGTCGTCAGCAGAGACATGTCCCTGATCTTGAGAAGACTCATGTGCAGGGTTCGGGGTATCGGAGTTGCAGAGAGTGCCAGGGCGTCTACAGTGTGCTTCATCTGTTTAAGCCGCTCCTTGTCCTTGACACCGAAACGCTGCTCCTCATCCACAATTATGAGTCCCAGGTTTTTGAATATCACATCTTTCTGAAGAATCCTGTGGGTACCAATCAGGATATCCACTTCTCCTTCGGAAAGCAGGTTCAAGGTTTTTTTCTGTTCCTTTGTATGAACAAAACGGGAGATCATTTTTATCGAAACCGGGTATTTTTCAAACCGTTCAGTAAATGATTCATAGTGCTGTTCCGTCAGGATGGTTGTTGGTGCAAGGAATGCCACCTGTTTTCCCGCCATTACAGCCTTGAAGGCAGCCCGCATGGCTACTTCGGTCTTTCCATAACCCACATCTCCACAGATCAGCCTGTCCATGGGGCGTGTGTTCTCCATGTCCTCCTTGACATCGGCTATGCAGCTCAACTGGTCCGTGGTCTCCTCGTAGGGAAAGGCAGCCTCGAATTCCACCTGCCAGTCGGTATCCTCTCCGAAAGAGAAACCCTGGGCGTTCCGGCGCCTGGCATACAGATCGATCAGCATATCCGCCAGGTCCTCAACGGACTTTTTGACCCGGTTTTTCCGCTTCTCCCAGGATTTTCCGCCCAGAGCATCCATGGCCGGGGGACGACCTTCCTGTCCGATATAGCGCTGAACAAGATTGACCTGTTCAATGGGAATAAAAACGGTCTCATCGCCGGCATACTCGAGCTGGATGTAATCCCTTTCCGTACCGGCGGCCCGGATACGTTCGATTCCCTTAAAACGTCCTATCCCGTAGTTAACATGGACTACATAGTCCCCGGGAGATAGCTCGACAAAGGTATCGATGGCACGGCTGCGTGCTTTTTTAACCGAAGCGGGAACCCGTTTACGACGGCCGAAAATCTCGTTTTCCTGGATCAGAATTACCTTGATATCCGGAAGAACAAAGCCCTGGCTCAGGTGGGCGGAAAAAAGCTGAACATCGTGATCCTTTAAAAGCTGAGAAATTCTGTCCGCCTGGGGCCCTGTTTCAGCACAGATGAAAACCCTGTAGCCGGATTTCGCGTATTGGTCGAGCTCTTCCTTCAGATACTGAATATTTCCGAAGAAAGACCTGGGGTCCTGACAGACGATCTCGGGCACCACAAGATCCGCGTCCCGGTCCTTAAGGGACTGGATCATGATTCTCCTGCGGCAGCCTTCGACCAGATCGGGATACGATGCAAGGATACTGTCAGGCGGCGGAAAGGAGAGCTTCTTTTCCCGCACGGTCCTGCGATAGAGCTCTTCGAACTCCTTTTTTACTCCCTCTGCAGCGTTTTCGAGCCGTTTGTCTGAAACGAACAACGAAAGACCATCGGCCGGCATGTAATCCATAAGAGTGGCAGGGGATTCGAAGCCCAGGGGGAAAAAGATCTCATCGAAGGCGCAGCTGCGGCCGATCCGCAGGCGCTCGAGAAACTCCTCGTCCCCCTTTCCCGGATATCTTCTGGAGCGCATGAACTTTTCGACACGGTCTATGCCCTCGTCCTCCCACAGGAATTCTGTGGCCGGAAAAAGAACATACTCGTCGAGATTTCCGCTGGAACTCTGAGTGAGGGCATCGAAGGTCCGAATCTCCTCGATTTCGTCGAATTCAAATACTACCCGCAAAGCTTCTCCGTCACCTCCGGGAAGCCCCACATCCAGGACCTCCCCTCGAAGAGCAAATTCACCGGGCGAAGATACACGGGGTACCCGCAGATATCCCCAGCGCTCAAGGGTCTGTTCGATTTTCTGGGGATCAAAACTTTCACCCTTTTTAAGGGGCAGAAGATTCTCATTCAGGAGCTCCCGTGGCGGAAGCGCTCCAATGAGCCCCCTGACCGAAACGCAGATTACCCCTTTTTCTCCCGTGAGCATGTTTTTAAGAACTGAGATGCGCCGGGCTGCAACGTTGGAATGAGTCGGCTGTTCACTATACGGGGCGGATTGCCACCAGGGAAAATGAACCGCCGGAACACCGAAGGAGAGGCAATCCCGGAGAAGGTTTTCAGCCTCCTTCTCCGATGGAACAACGCACAGTATGGTCCGCTTCCTCTGCCGCATGAGGGCTGCCAGCACAACGGCGAAAAAAGACCCCTTAGGCCCGTAGGTGTTGAAGGGATACTCGTCCTTCCCGCATCGCTTCATGAACTCCATGTAGGGGCGGTAGGATTTTAATTTATCCAGGGTACTTTCTAAGAATAATGTTACCATGTTAATATTCCGACAATCTAGGCAGTGGTGTTATGATTATGAAGAAATTATTCGTTTGCATTATTGTTCTCGCTGCAGTTTATATGCCATTTTCTCTCGTAGCACTCGATAACAACGGTGTGGATGTAACAATACGCCTGTATGATAAGCGGATATATTATCCGGAAAGCGAGATCCAGATTCTGATCGAGATTTCCAATAATACAAGTGAAACCTATCGTTTCAAATCCGCTCACGACCGCAGGTTTAATGTCGACTTCAATGTCACGACCCTTACCAATGAACCGGTCAAGCATTCAGAGCAATTTATCACGGCCAGACAAAGGAATCAACACGTCTATTATCGGGACATCAATATAGAACCGGGAGAACGGTTCTCCTTTGTGGAACCATTGAAAGATTACATTGCCGTCGATAAACCGGGTGCCTATGTAGCCCAGGTTTTCTACTACCCCGAACTCAGAACTGCCGGACAAACATTACGTTCCAATCTGATCTCCTTTACCGTTCGTCCCTCGGAAGGGCCAATGGGAATTAAATCGAGAATTGACGCCCAAACCGGTGAAATCCTGCGAAGGAATCCCCTTCCGCCGGACGAAGTTGTCGAATACTTTATCAGGGCGCGGCAGAAGGGGGAATGGAACAAGTTTTTTCTTTATCTGAATGTGGAATCCCTGATGCTCGATACTCCCGAACTTCGACGACGATACGACCGTGCAGCAGAAGCGGAACGTCTTGCAATGGTACGGGATTTCAGAGAATCCCTTCAGTCCCGGGAAACCAGGGATGAGATCCTGTTGATTCCAGTCACTTTCGAGATTCTTGAAACCAGGTATACCCCCACCCAGGGGACCGTCAGGGTACGTGAAAAGTTTCAGAATCCCGATTTTATAGAGGTAAAAGAGTTTACCTATTATCTGAACCGACGAGACAGCGTATGGATGATCACATCCTACGATGTCCGCAACCTGGGAAGCGAATGATTATTTTACTGGTATCCCGTGACCCGCACTTAAAAGAACCTCTGCAGGATCAGTTTTCTTCCCGGGGAGGAGATGTTGTTCAGTACAGAAATCCTGTGAAGGCAATGGATAACCTTGAAGAAATACAGCCTGAACTGGTTATCTTTCATACCCAGGATTTTCCCCGCCACTGGAAGCCCTTCGTAAGGTACTATCGAACCCTGAAGAACAAGGATCGGGGTATCTGTGTGCTTTTTACGGGAGACCTCTTTACCGAAGACGAAGCTGCAAAATCCCAGCTCCTGGAGGTAAACGGACTTGTTCCATATCCTCAGGAAAATCATGTGCTGCGTTCTTCCATTGAGGAGATTATCCAAAGATATGCACTGTTCAGTGAAGAACGCAGGCATTATCGTTATACACCAAAAGGCTTTGATGACATATCTTTCATGTTCAGCCATCCGGATAACTTTTCCATCATCACAGGGGCAATCATCGATATAAGCATTCACAGCGTTCGTTTTTATCCTGATTCTCCGGATAAAACCAACTCTATTACTGAAAATACAGTTATTTCTGATTGTTCTCTTCAGCTGGATGATAAGATTCTCACCTTTCCATCCAGGCTTATCAGAAACAACAAGATCATGACCCTGGATATGGGCATGAGTGATCACGACCGGGAGACCCTTGCGGACTACCTTTCTGGTGCAGCCGGGAGAGCCCTGTCAGCACATTCCGGATAAGCTTTTGCCTAATCCGCCGTATAGGTCTATACTATCTAGCGGAGGATATACAGACATGAGTATCAGAAAATATCTATCCACTGCCCCTCTTTTTGATATTACCAGGTACGAGTCGGAGGAAGACTACACCCAGGATTGTGTTGCCTTCGAAGGAGCCCCCAAGAAACATCCCTACGACCCGGATAAACTGCTTTTAATAATCAAACCCTTCAGCAGTAACACAACCTTCTATGAGTTCAGGGTCAAGGATATACGCCATGCTGAGAACCTGCCAAGCATTGTTACCGATTCTGGATCAAACCTGTTCATGGCCAGGCTCTGGATACGGCGTGGAAGCATGGGTGTCAAGTACGAACCCTTCGAGGTCAGTGATACCCTCAGGTACTACCATGACTCTGAACTTCTTCATCAGGTTCTTTCGGATCGAGATTAGAGAATCAGGAAGCGCCCCGTGGCATACACGGTTTCACAACAGGAAATACTGAAATGCACTCTCTGCCCCCATTACTGCAGAATATATCCGGGGAAACACGGTTTCTGTGCAGTAAGGGAAAATCGTAACGGCGAACTGTATCTCCCCTTCTACGGTGCCATCTCTTCCGGCGGAATAGATCCTATAGAAAAGAAACCGATTTTCCATTTTCTTCCTGGAACACGAAGTTTCTCCATCGGTTTCTGGGGCTGCAACATGCGCTGTCCCTTCTGCCAGAATTACGAAATATCCCAGCGGGTCAAGAAAAATTCCACTACCATGAGTCCGGAAGATCTGGTTTCACGAGCCATAGAAGCAGGCTGTCCAAGTATAAGCTATACCTATTCCGAACCCCTTGTGCATTTTGAGTACTGCATGGATTGCGCAGATCTGGCCAGAAAGGCGGGGATTGCCAACGTTATTGTAACGAACGGCATGATAAATACAGAGGCGGCTAAAGAGCTGTTTTCCGCCATGGACGCCGCGAATATCGACCTTAAGAGCTATAATTACGACTATTACAGAGATGAACTTAAAGGGGACCTTGAAACAGTAAAATCATCAATTGCAATTGCAGCTGAGCGCTGCCATGTGGAGCTTACAAGCCTGATTGTACCCGGAAAGAATGATGATCCCCGGGAAATCGAAAACCTGCTTCAATTCATTGCTGGAACAGACAGGAATATTCCTTTTCATATAAGCCGGTATTACCCTGCCTACAAATCACAGATTCCGGGAACCACTATGAAGTCCATGGACAGCATTACAAAACGCGCCAGGGAGCTTCTTTCCTACGTGTACCAGGGAAACACAGGGATACCTGCCGATACCGTCTGCCCGAGCTGCGGCAAAACGCTCATCCAGCGCCGGAGATACCGAATCCGCATTCTAAACCGCAGCGAAACCAGCTGCGATTCCTGCGGTGCAGAACTTCATTACCGGGTCAATTTTTTTGAACAATAGTATTGACAGTAATCTGCCCCTCATGTATATTTCCCATCGTCCCGTAGGACATTCCCCTGTAGCTCAGTCGGTAGAGCGGGTGGCTGTTAACCACTAGGTCGGCAGTTCGAGTCTGTCCGGGGGAG
>CAZKQJ010000056.1:0-15699 GCA_964554875.1 uncultured Spirochaetaceae bacterium
GGACCCCTTGGTTCTTCCGCGTGGGGTGTCTTAATCCTGCTCAACATCATGTTCTTAAAAAAATCTCCTTCGGCAGATGGGCCGCAACCAGGTAGTTCGGCAGGTCCACGGTCTCGCATATCTTCAGGTCCAGGGCGGCCGAACAGATCACGTAAGCCTCCTCTTTTTCAAGCCCCCAGCGGGAGCAGATATATTCTACCATATAGCCTGTGGCCTTCTGCGCGGCCTCCAGAATAGTGGTACCTATGCCCGTGGCGGCGTAGTAAAGCCCGGTTTCGTAGCGGGGCTCTTCGATGCTTTCCCCTTTTATAAGACGTATGCGCAGGGTAACTGTCATCTCCGTCTCTATGGCGGATATCCCCACCTCTCCGTCCCCCTGGGCGGCGTGGCCGTCCCCGGCGGAAAAGAGTCCCCCCGAAACGGACACCGGAAGGTACAGAGTGGTGCCGGCTGTAAGGTAGCGGATGTCCATGTTGCCGCCGTTTTTGTGGGGCGGCATGGTGCGGAACTCCCCGGCTTCCTCCGGGGCGGTCCCCATTACCCCGCAAAAGGGGGACAGCTTTACCCGCACCCTGTCGTTAAACCAGGCGTAGCCTGATCTCTTATCGAATCTCCAGGCCTTGAAGTAGTCTGTATCAAGCAGCTCCGGCAGAATGCCCCTGCCCGGGCCGCTTACGGACCAGCCCCAGTCCCCCGGCGTATACTCGAGAATATCTATTTTCAGCGTGTCTCCCGGTTCCGCCCCTTCGATAAAAACGGGCCCCGTAAGGGGATGTATTTTGCCCGTATCCCGGGCGGCAATCGCAGCGGCTGTGGAGTCCGGGCTGAAAGCCCCGTCAGAGGCGTCCCGCATCTCCATTGTAATCAGATCGCCGGACTGTATGCGCAGCACCGGGGGAATCTCCCTGTTCCAGCGGTTGTGGATGTTCCTCTCCTCCCGGGATAAAAAGTGATGCCGTACGTTCCGCTCTGAAAAATTATCCATCTCTCCTGCCTCTTACAGAATATATCGGCGCCGGGGGTAAAAAAAGACAGGCCGGGGAGCTGCCCCGGCCTGTTCATGAAAAATGTTGCTGTTTCCTGTTTCAGGAAGGAATAGAAAATGGTCTAGGAAATCGCTTCCACGTCCTTGCGCATGGATGCAAGGTCAGCTGCGTCTATGCTGATGTTTCCGCCCCCCACGTTCTCTTCAATCTGGGGAATCGTCCGGGCGCCGCCCAGTACGTTCACGTTGTCCCCGGTTCCCTGAGACATGGTCCAGGCCAGAACCAGTTCGGTCATGGAGCAGCCGTACTTTTCAACAAGGGGCTGCCACTTCTTCTTCAGGTCCTGAATCTGCACAAGTTTATCCTTCTGGTACCATTCGATCTTGCTCTTCGCAAGGCCCATGTTTACCGTGCTTTCAGGGCCGTATTTTCCCGTCAGAACACCCCGCTCCAGGGGAGAATAAGCCTGGAAGGTCACGCCGTGCTCCTTGCAGAGACCGAAAAACTTATCCTCCACAGCCCGGTCCAGCATGCTGTACTTCTCCTGAATCAGATCCAGCTGACCGTTGTTCACGTACTCCATAAACTGCTCCCGGTTCAGGTTGGATGCGCCGATGGCGCGGATCTTTCCCTGGGCCTTCAGTTCCATCAGGTAACCCATGGTCTCGCTGATGGGGAAGGGCCAGTCCTCGGTGGCCTGCCAGTGGACAATGTAGAGGTCCAGGTAGTCAGTATCCAGCCGCTTCAGGCTCAGCTCGATCTCCTCGGCAAGCCGGGCGGGGCTCGCGTTCCGGACAATCTTCACCCCGTCCCGCTCCATCAGAATACCGCCCTCCTCGATGTCCCAGCGGATACCGCACTTGGTAGCCAGCACGTACTGGTCCCGGCGGCCTTTAAGGGCCTTGCCCACAACCTCTTCGCTGTGGCCCAGGCCGTAGGCCGGGGCGGTATCCACCAGGGTAATGCCCAGTTCCCGGGCGCGGTGAATCGTCTTGATGGATTCAGCGTCGTCGCTGGGACCCCAGTTGCTGTCTCCGCCGATGGCCCAGGCGCCCAGGCCCAGGGCGGAAGCTTCAATTCCGGATTTTCCGATTTTCATCATTTTCATACAAAAACTCCTGTAAAATTATGCTGATACATAGTGCTTGCAATTCACATCACATATAGTTCGGCATGGCAAC
Organism: uncultured Spirochaetaceae bacterium; assembly: GCA_964554875.1. Classification (GTDB taxonomy): domain Bacteria; phylum Spirochaetota; class Spirochaetia; order JC444; family Marispirochaetaceae; genus Marispirochaeta. The sequence goes on from CAZKQJ010000056.1 coordinate 2,168, forward strand.
CCGGGGTATCCAGAGCATCAGGTCCGGCAGGAATACCGCCACGGCCAGTACAAACAGGGATATCAGGTAAAAGGGCACCATGGCGCGGGTCGCCTTGGCAATCGAGAGCTCCGCCAGGTCCGCCGAAATCAGAAGGCACAGACCGTAGGGCGGTGTTATAAGACCGATAGCCAGGGTCAGGACAACCACGATTCCCATGTGGTAGGGGTTTATCGCGGCGGTGGCGGTAATCTGCCCGATAATCGGCTGCAGAATAATAATCGCCGGAATGGCGTCCATAAAGGTCCCGATCACCAGAAAGATAATTATGACCGTTGCGAAGATCAGATAGGTGGAATCCAGCATACCCGCGTTGCCCATGAACTCCACAACCATCTCCGGAATGTTGTAGAAAGCCAGCACCCATCCCCACAGAGAGGCCGCCGCCACGCAAAACAGGGAGAGCGAAAAAAGCCCCAGGCTGGTTTTGAAAGTCTCGTAAATCTTCTTCAGACTTGCCTCGCGGTACATAAGCGCCAGAACCAGGGCGTAGAGTACGGTAATGGACGATGCCTCTGTAGCAGTGAATATGCCGAAGATAATACCGCCAATAACGATTATGGGGATAAACAGGGCCAGAATGGCCAGTTTGGAGTGTTTCCAGAGCCGTTTAAAGGAGAACTTGTGGTCTCCCCCTATTCCCAGCCGGTAGGCGACGAAAAAGGAGTAGCCCATCTGCAGGGTGCCGATCAGTACGCCGGGAATAATACCGGAGAGGAACATGCCCCCCACCGAAAGCCCCGCGGTGGCGGCATAGATAATCATCATCAGGCTCGGGGGAATAATGTTACCCAGCGTCGAGGATGCGGCAGTAATCCCTGCGGTAAAACCCCTGGGGTATCCCGCTTTTACCTGTGCCGGTATCAGAACCGAGCCGACACCGCTGGTGTCCGCCGAGGAGACCCCGGAAATCCCTGCAAAAATCATGCTCACAACGACGTTTACGTGGGCCATGCCCCCTTTAAGGTGTCCCACCAGGGCGTCGGAAAAATCAATCAGCCTGCGGGAAATCCCCGTCTCGTTCATCAGCTGGCCTACCACCATAAAAAAGGGAACAGCCAGCAGGGGAAAGTTGTTCAGTCCCACCCAGATTCGCTGAACAACGATTGTCAGCGGAACGTGCCCTTCAAATACGATCGCCAGGGTGGATGATATGAACATCGCAAAGGCGATGGGCACGCGGATAAGACACAGCAGAATAAACGATACAAACAATACCCATAACATAGCTTACTGCTCCCCGCTTTTTCGGCTGTTTCCGATGGTGATCAGAATGTTGTTGACCGTATACAGGGCCATGGTGACGCCGGAAACCGGCAGGGCCGCGTATACCCAGGACATCTGCAGCGGTACCTCGATTCCCCTGCGGGTAAAACCGGAGGTAAAATACTGCCAGCCGTACCAGGTCAGCAGAATGCAGAATCCCAGCACAATAATGTCGGGAATCAGCTCCGCTGCGAGCCGGATCGTTTTATTCCGGAAATTGCCGGGCTCGTACACTGATATAGTAAAGTGTTTCTTTGTCTTTACGCTTACGCAGGCCCCCATCAGGGCGACCCAGAAAAAGATGAACCTGGATCCCTCTTCCGTCCACTGGATCGGGGACTTGATGATAAATCTGCTTATTACCTGCAGAGAAACTACAATAAGCAGGCCTACCAGCATAATGCTTCCGAATGTTCTTTGGATCTTTTCCAGTTTATCGATGAATTTGTTCACACCGGGACATCCTTTAAAAGGGAAACTCCGGAATATACCCGGAGTTTCCCCCTTTTTCTGTTACTGTTTCTTTTTTTCTGCCAGCTATTTGGCTGCGGCCCGGACCTTCTCCAGAAGATCCTCAAGCCCCAGTTTCTGGGCCATCTGGTCCTGAATCGGTCGGCCCCTTTCCATCAGGGCGGTCTTGTCCGGGCGGGTAACCACGACGTTGTACTTTTCTTCCATCTCCTTGATGGAGGACATATTCTTTTCGGTAATGTAATCCCGTTCCCAGATTGCCGCATCCTGGGCAGCTTCCTTTATAATCTCCCGGTATTCCGCCGGAAGGTCCTGCAGAACCTTGTCGCTCATGAAAAGACCCATGGGAAGCACCAGGTGGTCCGTCAGGGCAAAGTAGGGTGCCGCTTCGTAGAACTTGTTCATCATGATGCTCACCGGTTCGTTCTCCGCGCCGTCCACAACACCGGCCTGCAGGGCTGAATAGACCTCGGAATAGGGCAGGGGCGCGGGAATGGCGCCGAATACCGACCAGGTAAGCGAGTTTGCCTCGCCGCCCATTACACGGATCTTTAAACCCTGGAGGTCGCCGATCCTTTCTATAGGTCGTTCAGCGTTAAAGAGCAGACGGTAACCGGAGGTAAAGGTAGAGAGCAGCCGGATGTTGTATTTTTCCTGGCAGGCCCGGTCAAGAATCTCGCCGACTTCGCCGTTGAATACCGCGCTGAAGTGCTCTTCGTCCTCGAACAGGAAGGGCGCGCCGAAAAGGTCCAGCTCCTTGACAAAACCGGTAACGTGAGAAAAAGCCGACAGGGAAAGGTCCAGGGTCCCCAGGTTGAGTCCCTCGATCTGCTCCGGGCTGTCTCCCAGCTGGGCCGCAGGATAAATCTTGATCGCCACTGCTCCGTTGGTCCGCTTTTCCACCTCTTCTGCAAAACGCTTTACCCCGAGGTCATACGGGTGTCCGTCCGACTGGTCGTGCCCGAGCCTCAATACAATCTGTTTCTGTCCACCTGCTGCTTCCTGTCCTCCTCCGGAATATATCGGAGTGAGAATAACTGCCAGAAGCAGCGCAATGCCTAATGCTTTCTTTAACATACGATCCCCCTTGAAAATTGGTATCAGGTACCTGTACCTGCAAGTATCATTCAACCTTGTTGAATTGTCAATCTTTTTGTGGGAAATTGTCAGAAGAAAGCAGGATTTCTCTGGGCTTTGTATCCAATACGGTGAAAAAGGACCCTTTAGTTAAAAATATCCAGGAATTTTACGTACTCTGAATGGACTCCGGTAATACGGTGTTCGATTATGGAGTTGAAAAAGATGCTGTCCCCGGGGTTCAGAACATACCTCTGCTCGTCAACCTGAAACTCGAGTATTCCCTCGAGGACAAAGATCAGCTCTTCACCCTCGTGGCTGTGGATCTTGTCCTTCAGCTCTTCCGGGCGGACGGTTATAAGCACCGGCTGCATCTTCTTGTGGGGCATCTCCACAGCCAGGGGCAGAATCGAATAGCCGCTTTCGGTGGGAACCGGCGAACGTTCCTCCCTGGCTGCGGGAACAAAAACGCAGTCCCGGCTGTTTCCCTCGGCAATCAGTCCGGAAATGTTGGTATGAAGGGCGGAGGCTATCTTTATCAGCGTCGCCACCGGTGGCACCACCTTGCCGCCCTCTATTTTGGAGAGAAGGCTCTTGGTAAAGCCGCAGTTGTCCGCCACGTCCTGCAGGGTCCGGTGCTGCAGCTTTCGCAGTTTGCGTATGTGCCTGCCGATAGTCTGGGAATCCGGGAGTTTGTGCCTGTCGTTCAATCCGCCTTCCTTGTATGTGGTATGGCGGATCAGATGATAGAAAAAAAACAATTCTTGTGCAACCCTGTTGAATGCCCTGTCCGGCTGACTTTTAGCTTGACCCGTGGTATATGTTTGTCTATGATTTGAAAAGATTTTCAGGTAAAAGGAGTTGTAACTGGTTATGAGGGCAAAGCTTAGTCTTATTATTGTTGCCGTGGTTTTTATTATTGCCGGCTGTGCCACCTCCGGGGTCTCGGTGGAGCGGACTGCGGCGGATACCCAGACCGATCTGAGCGGCCGCTGGAACGATACCGACAGCCGGCTGGTGGCCGAGGAAATGATCCGGGACATGAGTTCCCGGCCCTGGCTCAATAATTTCAGTGCCGCACAAGGCAGAAGGCCGGTGCTTATTGTCGGCAGTATCCGGAACAAGAGCTCCGAACATATCGACACTACCCCCTTCGTCAAGGATATCGAACGTGAGCTTATAAACTCTGGTCAGATGACCTTTGTTGCCAACCCCGAGGAGCGGGCAGGCGTGCGGGCGGAGAAGGAGGACCAGCAGTTCGAGGCCTCTCAGGAGACCATCAAACGTCTGGGTGAGGAGACCGGGGCAGATTTCATGCTTATCGGGTCCATCACCTCCCAGGTCGACGCCATCGAGGGCAAGCGTGCCACCCTGTACCAGGTTGACATGGAGCTTATCAACATCGAAAGCATGGAGAAGGTCTGGATCGGCACCAAGAAGATCAAGAAGCTTGTGGAGCAGAGTAAAGTCCGATGGTAGTTTCCGGACACAGTCGGAAGGTCCTGTTCCGGGCCTTCCTGCTTGTTTCCCTTCTTGTTGTTGTATCCTGTACCACCCGCAATGAACCCTTTGTAGAGATCGACAACGCGGTAAGTCAGGGGAATTACGCCCAGGCGGCCCGGACAATGAGCGGCGAGGAGCGGTCCGCCTATTACCGCGACAAGGACAAGGTGCTCTATTACCTGGATGTCGGTATGCTCTACCACTATGGCGGGGAGTACGAGCTCAGCACCCAGCACCTGAACGAAGCGGAACTCCTCATTGAGCAGTACTTTACCAAAAGTATCTCCCAGGCCGCCGGATCCCTCCTGTTGAACGATAACGTTATGGACTACGCCGGCGAGGACTACGAGGATATCTATCTGAACGTCTTCAAATCCCTGAACTTCCTCTCCCGGGGAGATTTTGATGCAGGATTCGTGGAAGTCCGCAGGGTCAATACCAAACTCAACCTGCTGGAGGATAAATACTCCAGCCTGGCGGCCGGATATAACTCCGCGGATGATGCCGCGGTGGAACTCAAGGCGGGGGACAACCGCTTCTACAACAGTGCCCTTGCCCGGTATGTAAGCCTGCTCCTGTACCGGGGCGAAGGGGATTACGACGGTGCCCGCATAGATTACAACAAGATAGTGGAGGCCTTTCTGCTGCAGCCGGATATATACGATTTTGAGCCCCCCGTGGATGAATCGGCCCTGCGACGCCCCGAAGGAGCCCGACTGAGTGTTCTGGCCTTTGCCGGACGTTCCCCGGTAAAGAAGGCTAAAACCCTGACCATCGCCACCGGTTCCAATACTGTTTCCATCCTCACCATGGACGAGGATGATGCGGGCCAGCTGATTCCCACCGGCTATAACAGCTTCTTCTGGCCCGGAGTAGAGGGGGGCTACCGTTTCAAGTTTCAACTGCCCTACCTGGAACCCCAGGGAAGCGCCGTCGATACCATCCGCCTGGTTGTGGATGCCCAGCCTGTGGGCCAACTGAAGATGATTGAAAACATGGAACGGATTGCCGAAGCCACCTTCCAGGTTAAGTATCCCATCATCTTCATGAAAACCGTTACCCGCACTATTGTAAAAGGAATCCTGGCCCAGGTCGGGAAAAAACAGCTGCAGGAGCAGGCCGGGGGTGGCTGGGGACTTCTTGGTTCCATTGTCGCGGATATCGCGATTGAAGCATCGGAAAAGGCTGATCTGCGAACCTCCCGCTATTTTCCTGCCCATGCCTACATGGGAGAGTTCGATATCCCCGAAGGGGAACATTTCGTCGAACTGGAGTATTACTCCGGTGGGTCCCTGCTGCAGGTTGACGAACTGGGAATACTGAATTTGACCAAAGGCGGGCTGAACCTGGCTACCTCCTACTCGAACAAGTAGGGCGCCAAAGCCTGTTGCACAAGGAGTACCTGAAATGAAAAAGATACATACAGCCCTGATCCTGGCGGGAATGCTTGTCCTGGGCCTTCTTGCCGGCTGTACCACAAGCGGTCCTTCCTCCGGGGCTTCCGGTTCCTCCGGCGATATGCCCGGCTGGTTTCTCGATCCCCGGGGGGTGTATCCGGAGGACAAGTATATGACTGCCATCGGTACCGGCGACACCCGCCGGGCAGCGGAACAGAGCGCCATGGCAGGACTCTCCCAGATCTTCGAATCCCAGATATCCGTGGATGTAAGTACCGCCGAGCGCTACCGTGATCTGGTCAGTGCCTCCGGCAATGTTTCCGAGAGCGAACTTATGCTCGCCCAGTCCACCAACGTGCAGTCCAACCAGACCCTGCTTAACGTACAGTTTGGAGAAGCCGCCGTCGATACCGAAGGCCGGGTCCACGCCATCGCCTATATCGACCGCATGGCCACCGGCAGAATCTACCAGGACCTTATCCAGAAGAACAGCGGCTTCGTCACCGCCTACATGGAGGAGTACCGCTCCGCCGCCGACCCTATCCGAAAATATGCTTTTGTCTCCGCTGCCGCAGTAGTAGCCCAGAGCAATGCACTGCTGATGGACCAGCTCAGGATCATATCCCAGGTTTTCTACGCCATGACCTCGCTGCCCTATGACCAGCGCAGGGTGCTTCAGGAAAAGGTGGACACGGCATCCACCATGACCATCAACATCCGCATTCAGGGAGCCGAAGGTCCCCGGGTGGAAGCTTCTGTCCGCGAAGCCCTGAGTCAGGAACGTTTTCCCACCGCCGATCCGGCCCTGCTCAGCGTGGGGGGGGATGTCCGCATCGAGGATATCGAGCTGAATCCCAGGCACAAGTCCGTTCGCTGGTATCTGAATCTTGATTTTTCCGGACCCGACGGCAAAGCCCTTGTCTCCTATAACAAGCAGGGCAGGGCCTCCGCGGTCACTGCGGAATCGGCCAGATCCTTTGCCATGGACGACATTTCAAAGGCTGTCCGGCAGGATTTTATCGGTTCCGTCCGCGGCTATTTTGACGGGCTGGTACAGGGAAACTGAACAGCCGGTTTTTTTCTATCTGTACAGGCATCCTGTCCGCTGGTCAGGATGCCGGTTTTTCTTTATACTGCTGACAGATAACAGGCTAAAGAATTATCAGACAAGGAGATTGCATGCGTTTTCCCGACATCAGCTCGTGCCTCGAATGCGAAGAGTATCATCGTGGTGACAACTATGAGTCCGCGGAGGTAAAGAATGTTACCGCCGGAGACCTGATGAGTGAGGTGCTTGTTTTTGACAAGGAGAACCTGCTGCTGATCACTTCACTGAACTCGGAGCAGACCCTGCGCACGGCCCATGTTGTGGATGCCCTCGGGGTTATCCTGGTTAACGGCAAGCGTCCATCAGAGGCGATGATCAGACTGGCCTCCGAGATGGGAATATCCCTGCTCTCCACAAATAAGACCCTGTTCGATACCTGTGTCGCTCTGCACCATCTGATTACCAGGGCGGAATGCGGTGCCTGATCAGCGCGCTCCGGTTTCCTTTGTTTCCCAGAACATTCCGACAGCCCTTACCGAGCTCATTTTCCGGCTGAAAATCAAGGACGTCATGTCTTCAGGTCTTGTAACGGCATCCAAAACCGAGACCCTGCGTACCATTCAGCACCGTATGAAAGAGGCCAGTATTACCGGTGTTCCCATTGTCGAGGACAAACGCCTTTTGGGCATCGTCAGTATGCACGATATTCTCACTGCTTTTGATGATGGAACGATTGACGACATCGCGGAAAAACACATGACCAGGAACATAAAGGTCCTGGAAGACGATATGCCCCTCTCCTTTGCCATCAGCTATTTTAATAAGTACCAGTACGGACGCTTCCCGGTGCTGAACAAGAACAGGGAACTCTGCGGAATAATTACCATCCGGGATATTAATACCACCCTCCTGCGAGAAGTAAACCGCATTGTGGAGGAGCTCGAGGGTGAACTCAAGCAGGACGCCAGTGAAGATGTTGACACGGGGGTCGCTTCATTGCAGCACTACGTGGTGCGGCACGATTTCGAGAACGCCGGCCGTGCTTCCGCTGACATCAAGCGGATTCTCAAGAAGCATGGTTTTGATCCTCAGACGATTCGGCGGGCAGCGGTTGCCAGCTACGAGCTTGAGATGAACCTTGTTGTCCATTCCCATGGAGGCAAACTCAGTTTTCGCCTGGATCCCCGGAAGATCGAGATCCGCACGGTAGATACCGGTCCCGGGATCCCTGATGTGGACAAGGCTATGGAGGTGGGATTCTCCACAGCCAACGAATGGATACGTTCCCTGGGCTTCGGCGCGGGTATGGGGCTGGCGAACGTCAAACGCGTTGTCGACGATTTTGCCCTGAAATCTGAAATGGGAAAAGGAACGGATGCCACGGCAATTATCAATCGATCATAAGGAGGGACCCCTCAATGAAAATTACCGAATTACATGATCAGTTGGGATACAAATCCATATATCTCCCCGATCCCGACGCGCAGATTACCGACGGATACACCTCGGACCTGCTCAGCGACGTTATGGCCAATGCCCCCGACGGTGGCGTGCTCATTACAATCCAGGCCCATAAAAACACCATTGCCGTGTGTGGTCTTGCGGGCCTTCGGGCGGTGGTTCTCTGTAACAACCGGGAACCCGATGAAGGAATGCGCGAAGCTGCCCAGAGCGACGGTGTGGCTATCTTTTCTACCCCAAAAAGCCAGTTTACCGTCAGCGCGGAGATTTCTCAGATACTCTAGGCTTTGCACTATGACGGCTGGTTGCATACGGGGAGAGGCAAGGTGATTACGGCGGACCTTCACATTCATAGCTGCCTTTCTCCCTGCGGTTCCTTGAAGATGTCTCCCCGGGCGATTATCCATGAAGCGCAGGATAAATCCCTCTCCCTCATTACCCTTTCGGACCATAACGCCTGTGCCAACTGCGCTCCCCTTGTTCGTCTGGGACAGGACGCAGGTATTGCGGTTATACCCGGCATCGAGGTCACCACTGTTGAGGAAGCCCATGTTCTCTGCTATTTTTCCAGCCTTCATGCAGCGGAAGATTTCGCCGATTTTGTCTATGATCATCTGCCGGAGATTTACAACAACCCTGTAAAAATGGGAGACCAGGTAATCGTTGACGAGTTCGGAACCATCATCGGAGAAATTGACAAGTACCTGGGGGTTGCCACCGATCTCTCAGTGGATCGGCTCTTTGACGAGGCCTCTTCCCGGGGAGCCCTGGTCGTTCCCTCCCACATCGACCGTCCCTATGCGGGATTGATCGCCCAGCTGGGCTTTATTCCGGATATCCCTTTTCATGGAGTGGAGGTAGCCTTTAAGCGCAACCTTCATATGGCGGACGGATTCTCCGTACTCGCATCCTCTGATGCTCATATCCCGGAGCTGGTCGGCTCCAAACGGAGTCTTTTTCGCGGTGACACAGGCACAGGTTTTGCGGCCCTGAAAGAAGCACTAAAAAACCGCCAGGTCATCACGGAATATGATGAAGCCTGACGGCTCGTGTATAAATATACAACGGAATAGATTCTCTTCAGTACAGCAGGGCTGAACGACCCCAGTCATAATCGATTTTTTTGATCTCATCCACACTGGGCATTGGGTATATCAACAGCTCCGTACCGTCACCAACATAGACTGCGTCTTCAATGGTCTGAAACGAGAATGATTCCACGTGGGAGCGGTCAAAGGTCTTGTTGGCTTTTCCCTGCGGGTCGCTTATCGAAGCAATGCAGCTGAGAAAATGTCCCTTTTTGTTGAATAGAAAGCCCCCTGTATGGCCCGTATTTTCCGGGTCCTCAAAGTTTGGTGTTTTAAGATTGCTGAATATGAGCTTGGGGGTATAGACATGGTTCTTCTGATTCGTCATGTAGGAGGCGAACTTCTCCGGATCGAGGCGGCTCACAATCAAGGGCTTTATAGGGCACAGCTCCTGGTACAGATAATAATCCCTGCCGGAGGGGTCCCTGGCATTGGCATCGGGAGTCAGTTCCAGGCTGCGGCCATCCCGGGTAGTGAGGAATAATGAACCGAACGCTTTTAAGGGGGTATACTCAAGGGTTCTGTATACCGACAGATATACAGAGTGCTTTGGATCGCCGTTGGGGTGGGGTATGCATTTCTCTTTTGCATAGTTCCAGTCGAATTCAGGGGTGCAGTCCCCTTCTATTTCGGCGAAAATAATAAGCTCGTCGCTTCCTTTCTTTGAACCGGTTGCCATATAGCTTCCGAACTGCTTTGGTTCAAGCTCTGAGGCTATTAATGCCTCCATCGGGAACGCTGAAAGGTAATAATGAATTGCCATAGCCCCTCCTAAAAAACAGGTACTTCTAATAAAACCATAAACGCAGCCCCGCTTATAGTCAAGCAAATCATTTTTTGCCTCTGGTTCAAAGGGTGGAACATGCGACTCGCACCATTTCGTTGGTGAAACGGGCATGGAAGAATATGCGCTTTTTGCGAATAAATATACATCTCATCCCTTGGCAGCGGATGACATTACTGATATAAACGAGTATAAGGGATTATTTTATGGGCAGCTCTAAAAGCTACTCTTTTTGCCCCATGCAGCGTTGTCGGGATTTCCCGCACTCCTCAACTCTTGTTATTGCAAGAGTTTGCGGGTGCTACAAAATCCCTTCGCCTTGCCTGTGACAAAAATACCACGTTTTTAGAGCTGCCTTAATCAAAATCTGGAGGAGTGTATGGACTGGCTTTTGTATCTGCCTCTTGGAGCTGGTATTCTATCGCTGGCGTATGCGTTTGTTAAAACCGCCTGGGTCGTAAAACAGGATCCGGGCAGTAAAAAGATTCAGGAAATCGGAAAGGCCATCCGCTCCGGTGCAATGGCTTTTCTGAGGCGGGAGTATAAGATCCTCGCTGTAATTGTTGCCGCGGTGGCTGTTTTGCTCGTTTTCTCCGAGGAGGGATGGGGAAAACTGGTCGCGGTCTCCTTCCTTGTGGGGGCGATTTTTTCCGCCCTGGCCGGGCTTATCGGCATGAACGCCGCCACCCTGGCAAACACTCGAACCGCCCACGGTGCGGAAACCGGTCTTGTCCGGGCTCTTAATATTGCCTTTAACGGTGGCAGTGTCATGGGCCTTTCTGTTGTGGGGCTTGCGATTATCGGCCTTACAGGCCTTCTTATAATTTACAGCAAAGTCTTCGGATTCGACGGTGAGACCCTCAACGGACTGGTTCTGCCCATTGTAAACGGTTACTCTCTTGGAGCCAGCTCCGTTGCGCTTTTTGCCCGCGTAGGGGGAGGTATTTTTACCAAAGCCGCCGATGTGGGGGCTGACCTTGTGGGAAAAGTGGAAGCAGGAATCCCCGAAGACGATCCCCGCAACCCGGCAACAATCGCAGACAATGTGGGAGACAATGTGGGGGATGTTGCCGGTCTTGGCTCCGATCTGTGTGAGTCCTATATCGGCTCCATAATTGGTGCCATGGTTCTGGGGGGATCTCTGCGGGAAGTGAACCTCGTTCTTCTACCGCTAATGCTGGCGGGGCTTGGAATTGTCGCCTCGATGATTGCCACCCTGTTCGTTCGGACAAAAGAGGGCGGGGATCCTCAACGGGCCCTCAATTTCGGTACCATCGGTGCCTCGGTCATGACCCTTGTTGCCGCTTATCCGCTTGTTATCGGCCTTGCTCCGGCTGAGTACGGGGGCGGCTACAGCTCTACAGGTATATACATAGCCATTATTTCCGGGCTTATAGGCGGGGTAGTTATCGGAATCCTGACAGAATACTACACCGCCGATGGAAAAAAACCCGTTTCCGAGATTGCTCACCAGTCCAGTACCGGCGCTGCGACCAATATTATATCAGGTCTGGGAGTAGGCATGATGGCTACCGGCTGGCCTGTAGTCATGCTGGCCACAGCTATCTGGTTTGCCTTCCATTTTGCAGGACTCTATGGTATAGCTATTGCCGCCATCGGAATGCTGGCCACAACGGGAATACAGCTGGCTGTCGATGCCTATGGTCCTATCGCGGACAACGCGGGAGGACTGGCGGAGATGTCCGGAATGCCCCATGAGGTACGGGAACGTACCGACAAGCTGGATGCGGTAGGAAACACCACAGCGGCCATTGGCAAGGGCTTCGCCATAGGCTCCGCAGCCCTTACGGCCCTTGCGCTTTTTGTCGCCTTCAAGGAGACTGCGGGTATAACGGTTATCGACGTAACCGAAGCCCGGGTAGTAATCGGGGTCCTGGTTGGAGGAATGCTGCCCTACGTATTTTCGTCCTTTATAATGGGGGCCGTCGGTCGGGCTGCATTCACCATGATAGAAGAGGTGCGGCGTCAGTTCAGGGAGATCAAGGGAGTCCTGGACGGTACCACCAAGCCCGATTATGTAAGTTGCGTGGATATCGCCACCGCTGCGGCATTGAAGGAGATGGTCGTTCCCGGAGTAGGGGCGGTGGTAATTCCCGTTATCGTCGGGTACCTCGGTGGAGCCCAGATGCTCGGCGGACTCCTGGTGGGGGTCACCGTCTCTGGTATCATGCTGGCCCTCTTTATGGCCAACGCCGGCGGTGCCTGGGATAACGCAAAGAAGCACATAGAAGGCGGAGCCTACGGCGGAAAGGGTTCGGACGCTCACAAGGCTGCAGTTATCGGAGATACTGTTGGCGACCCTTTCAAAGACACCGCAGGACCGGCTATGGACATTATCATCAAACTCATGAGTGTGGTCTCTCTGGTCATTGCATCGAACATTCCTCATTAGTTTTTCAACCGCGGACGGTCTGGGGCCGTCCGCGGTGTTGCAGCCATGGATTCGCCGATAAAAGCGCCGAACTGCCTTAAATGCATCTACTTCGAAGTCTCCTGGGACCCTGCATTTCCGAGGAGCTGCAGGCTGTTCGGCGTCAAGTCGAGGGATCTTCCCAGCCATGCCGTCTACCGGGCCAATGGAAGGCACTGTCCGGCTTTCAGGAAGAATCCGAAGATAAAGGACTAGTTAGCTAAAGGCTGCTTAGCCGCGTGTGTTTTCCACGGAAACGGAAAGCTGGGAAAAAAATGAGGTCTCTCCGCTTTTACAGAAACTGATTGTCAGCTGGAATGTCCGCAGAATATTGCTTTTATCCCGATATTCAATACTGTAAAAGGGCTCGGATCTGAAAAAGAGCCGCCTGAAAAGAGAAGTTTCCACATATCGCTTAACAGAGACAATATCGGAAAAATCAATCCCAAGGGATACTGCCTTGTCTTTGCTGTTCCTTGCCGAAAACATTCCGGAGAACCAGTTGTCCTGAGCGTAGTGCTTGAAAAGAAGCCGCTCTTCCGTTAGGACCAGCAAGCCCTGAAGGTCTGCAGACAATTCAGGTGACGTGGTCCCTGCCTGAATACGGACCATGGCATTGTTCAGTATTTTCCCTCCCGCTTCGGCTTCAAGCTCTTTCTGCAGCATGTCAAATTCTTCACTCATTCCTGACCTCCATCCAGTTGATCATATCACGGAAGCTGGGGTAGATTAACAGTGAGAAAGCACGTCTCGGGAGCAAAAACTGCTAAGCTTCTTTATACTCAGTGCCGATCATTCTTTAACCGGAATGGGCAGTTTTGTCTGATCGCAAACTGTTTCAGTGCAGTAATATACGGGACCAACATTTTTCCGGTTTTTTATACGGGGCCTGTTGACACGTTTTGTTTGTAGTGATATAACTGCGATCACGCTGAAGCGCCGGGGTGATGAGCTCATGAGACGCTAA
>CAZKQJ010000057.1:0-13110 GCA_964554875.1 uncultured Spirochaetaceae bacterium
ACGAAACAGCCCTCCGAGGACACCTCCCCCCGGGCGGGAACACTTTCGGGGAATACCCGGGAGTATTCGTCCCAGCTGCCGATGTCGTTCCAGGTAAAGGATACCGGGAGAACCGCGGCGCGGTCGGTCTTTTCCATTACCGCGTAATCGATGGAGACGGAAGGAGCGTTTCGGTAGATCTCCGCTACTTCCGGAGTGTCGTAGATCAGGGACACGCTGGATGAGGCTGGTCTCACGGGGACGGCCAAAAGCTTTTCGTACAGGCGAAAAACCTCCGGACAATGCCGCTCCAATTCCCCGGCGAGGCTTCCAAGGCCGAACAGGAACATGCCGGAGTTCCAGGTATAATTTCCGGCACGGATGAACTGCTGCGCGGTGACGGAATCAGGTTTTTCACGGAAACGATGCACCTTCCGTATTTCCTGAGTTCTTCCCGTTTCTGCAAGGATCGACTCACCCGCTTCTATGTAACCGTATCCCGTCTCCGGCCGTGTGGGAGCTATACCGAAGGTGACGATGCTGCCTGCGGAGGCTGCAGCTGCAGCAAAGGCGACATCCGAGGCAAATCGTTCCGCCGGTTCGATCAAATGGTCCGCCGGGAGCACGAGGACCGCATCATTGACCTTGCCGAGCTGCTTAAGGGCTGCAGCACCTGCGGCGATGGCCGGGGCGGTGTTCCTTCCCGCGGGTTCGGGCAGTACCAGGAGTTCCGGAAGGCTGTTCTTTTCATCCCGTACCCAGGTCTCCATTTCCTGCGCGGCCTGATCCGCCTGGGAGGCCAGGGTAACGATCATGATCCGCTCAGGATTGAGAACCGCGGCCCGTTCCAGGGTCAGACGCAGAAGGCTTTTCCCTTCCAGAACAGGCATGTACTGTTTCGGGACCTCTTTGGTGGATGCAGGCCAGAGCCGGGTACCGGAGCCTCCGGCCAGGATCATCACGTTGGGAACAATGCTTTCCTCTCTCATAACGAATTAATAGTAGCCGAGAGCAGTTCATTCCACAAGACAGGTAAATTTCTCTTAAGTTACTTAAGCTTTTGTTAAGTTCCCTCGTTGACCATCTCCCATTACAGGTTTATGATGATCGGTGCAATCAACACATTTTCGGGAGGTGCCGCAAATGGCTGCCAAGGGATTCACCCTCTCTATATACCCATGGGTCTATATCGCTCAATCGGAGGACTCCGGCTGGAAGGAGGAGTTTCTGGAGAAACCCCACAAAACCCCGGCAGAAGAGGCAGCCCTGGGCGAAGCGGAGCTCAACGAGCTGCTGGCACAGCGCAACTCCTTTGCCAATCTCCCGCTGGTAAACTATACAACCCAGTACGGCATGGGCTGTTTCGAGGGGATGAAAGCCTTTCCCCGGAAAGACGGCAGCCTCAAGCTTTTCCGCCCTGATCGGAATGCCAGACGCTTCCGCAACTCCATGGAGGGGCTCAAGATGCCCAGTTACCCGGAGGAGACCTTTATTCAGGCTGTCAGCGAGACGGTACGGCGCAACAGGGATATCGGTTTCGCTCCGGAATACGACCCCGCCTGGGAAGCCGGGGACTTTGCCGAAGGTCACGCGGTCTACATCCGTCCTTTCAGCTACTCCGAACCCGCCATCGGCCTGGGACTGAGCCTCAAACCCTGGGTGGTCATCATCACCACTCCGGTGGGCGCCTACTTCCGCCCGGGCAACAGCAAGGCGGTTACCACCGACAAGGTGCGCGCTTTCCCCGGAGGAACAGGCTGGATAAAATGCGACGCCAATTACGTTGTTCCGATTCTTGCCAAGAAAGAGGCGGAAACCCGGGGCTACATGGAGGCCATATTCCTCGACGCTGAACACAAGGAGTACGTTGAAGAGGGTTCTTCATGCAACATCTTCTTCGTGCTGAAGAACGGGACCCTGGTCACCCCCGACCTGAGCGATACCATTCTGCCGGGCATTACCCGGGCGAGCGTCATTCAGCTCGCGAAGGACCTGGGAGTCAAGGTGGAAGAACGAAGAATCTCCATCCACGAGGTCATGGATTCGGCCGTCGAAGCCTTCGTAACCGGAACGGCCGCCGGAATCAGCTACTTCGAGTCCATCACCCATCAAGGTAAAACCAGGGTGTTCAACGATGGAAAAATCGGCGACACCACCCGGGAACTCCAGGTCGATCTGAAGGGGATTCAGTACGGCGCCCGGGAAGACCGCCACGGCTGGATGGTCCAGGTTTAGACTGAGCTTCAGAGTTTAAGAAGGGCCCTCGGCGCATGGAAAGAGCCCTCAGCGCATATTAAGAGCCTTCAGCGCATGGAAAGAGTCTCGAGGTCCAGCGGAATATCCCGGTAAATCTGCAGCTCGTAATTCTCCACAGGATACAGCATCGCCCGCTGGTTCAGGTAACCCAGATTGACGGCACTGCCCCGCTCCATGGTCTCCTGGTCCCGTCCCAGAAGATCGAACATCTCCATGGAGTCGGTAAAATGGACCAGCGCCCGTGAGAACTTCTCCCTGTCCCCCGTGGCCAAAGAGAGACGCTGCAGGGTTACCCCGAGATTGTTATGCACCCGTATCAGGCGATCGATCAGGGCCCGGTCCTTCTCGCGTTCGTCAGGCAGCAGAACACTCATCTCCCGGCGCTGCTGTTCCAGCCTGTCCAGAAGATGGGTATAGTAGCCCTGGGCGGCGAAGAAGTCGGAACGCATAAAGAGCGCGTTTCCTGTGGAAAAGAGCAGGTTTTCGTTCAGGGAGAACAGGTCGGCCGCCAAGTGGAACTCCGCAAGGGCGTCCCGGAAATCTTCCCTGTTATAGTGAATATAGCCTTTTTTATAGTGCATCTCCGGGCTTTTGTATCCGTTTTCCTGTGCCGTACTGAACATGGCAAAGGCGGAATCGAACTCCGCCGCAATATAGTAATAGAGATTGCCCAGGTTCCGATAAATTCTGCCGAACATGCTTTCCGGCTCCAGAATCCTCCGCGCCAGGGCATCCTCGTACTGGTCCCTGGCCTTCAGAAAGTACTCCTCCGCCGTCAGATACTGCCCGTCCTCGTAGTCCGCCTCACCCTGGCGGTTATAGGTATCCGTCAGCAGCTCGAGCCGTTTTTTTCCCAGCGGCCGGGCTTCTTCAAAGTAGTGTTCCGCGAAGTCCAGGGCTTTCCGTTCTTCCACGGGTTCACGTACCCGGCGGAAGTAGCGGGCCAGATGATAATGCACCTCCGGCAGGGTCCTGTCCGCATCCATGGCGCGCTGAAGAATCGGCCGCACCTCTCCCGGATCATTCTTGTCCAGCAGGTAGCCTCCCAGCTCCGCGTAGGCGTCCGGTTCCACCTTGAGCCGGGAGTTGGCCTGAAACTGATCTTTCAACCTGCTTACCTCGGCATAGTTGTCGGTGCGGATAAAGTAGCGGAGCATACGAAACAGGAGCTCGTTCCGTGCCCCGTACTGCTGAATCAGCGTCGCGTATGAACGCCGGGCATCCTCGTAGCGCTCATAGCGGTACTCTCCCCAGTCAAGGTAGTTGTCACCCGCGGCCAGAAGGGCTTCAAAATCATACTTGTCCTGATTCAGCAGAACCGCCAGCAGTTTTTCGGCGTGCTCAAAGTTTTCAAGCTTGTCGGACTCCATGACTGCGTAATCGAGCAGGGCCTGCCGCTCCTTTCCGCGGATTCGCTTCACTTCAGGATTCTTTATAATCTCTCCCCCTGCCTCTTCACCGAAGATGACATGCCTCCTCAGGAGCTCTTCGTACTTTTCCGCCGCCAGGCTGTACTGACGCTTTTCCTGAAAACCCTCGGCAAAGCGGAAATACTGGTTTTTATAGCGCCACTCCTGTACGGCATCGTTGAAAAAGAGGTTGGCCTCCCGGTAGGAGTCCTGCTCCAGGTGGCGATACCCGGCGTTATAGAGAACCAGCGCGTGAATCGGCCGGAAAATAAAGGTGAATCCGAGAAAGATGATCATGCCCAGGAGCAGGGCAGCTCCGGCTACCAGGCGGAGAATCGGCAGGATGTTCTGCCGAAAGGCATAGGCAAAGGTTCCCTTCTCGGCTTCGAACTCGGCGCCGCTGCGCTTTTCGTACCGACTGGGAATACGGATCTTTTTTCCGGTAATGGAACCGACGATCGCGGCAAGCTCTTTTGGGGATTTTCCTTCCACCAGGGCCCGGACCAGCTGCTGCAGATGGGGGCCGCTCAGGTTCTGCTCCCCGATCAGCTCCTCTATGGCGATTTTCAGGTTGAGGGGCTGCTGACTGAGGGTCTCCTGCAGGCTCCGGAACTCCTCTTCTTCCAGATCGAGTTCCTCATCCCCCGCGGGAAGCTCTTCGCTGACCGCCAGGGCCGGATTCAGTTCCTCCTCGGTCAGGGTATCCAGGGGTTCCTCGATCTCGCCGAACTGTTCCCCCAGATCGCCCAGGCTGAACTCGTCAACCTCGAAGTTGGCCTCGTCGATGTCTTCTATGTCCCCGGCGCTGGGTATCTCGAAGTCATCGGCGGCGCCTTCGCCTGCTCTCTGCACGGGTGGAGCTTCGGGGGCTTCTCCTTCTTCGAAAGGAAAACCCTCGGGCATGGAGAAGTCCATCTCCCCGATATCCTTGTCATCGAAGGAGAGTTCCTCCTCTTCGGGTATCTCCTCAGGGGATTCGGGGGGACTGAAATCCTCCGCGGCAGCTTCCTCTTCTTCCGGCTCCTCAGCCTCCATGGAGAGGATATCTGCGGCTTCGGCAAACTCCTCGGGAATCTCGAACTCCTCGACTCCTTCGCCCCCCTCGGGCTCCTCCTCCTGCGGCTCCTGTTCCTCCGGGAAAAAAGCCTCTTCTTCCGGCAGGCTGAAGTCCTCTTCAGGCATATCCCGGGGTTCTTCCCCCAGCTCTTCCGCCTCTTCGGTTTCCGCCGCTTCCCCGGAAAAATCCATTTCTTCCGGGGAGAAGTCCTCCGGCAGAGAAAAGCCCTCGTCAAAGCCTTCCTCCGGCAGGGAGAACTCATCCGCTTCGGCCGCAGGCTCCTCGTCGCCGGCATCTTCCTCAAAATCGAGCCCGGAAAGCAGGTCCTCAGGGATGGAGAAGTCATCCTCCTCTCCGGTATCCAGCGGGGGCATCTGGTCTTCCCCGGTATCGATGCCGAAGATATCCTCATCCTCGTCCGCGGGTTCCGGAAGGGCTTCCTCTTCAGCTTCTCCCTCTCCCGAAAGATTCAGCAGGGCGTCCAGGTCTTCATCCAGCTCCGCCTCGGGGGCAGAAACATCCTCAAGACGCTCACCCCGCTCTGCCAGAATGGAGGGTTCATGTCCGAGGGAGTTGAGTTCCGCTTTAAACTGTTCTATCTCTTCAAGCCTGGGCACAGATATTCCTTTCGATCTCTCCGATTTTCGGCAAATTATCCAATCTGTTCAAGTAAAGAATTCCTCCCATTGTATCCCAGATTAAGAGAATCCGCTATCAGGCCGAAAATCAGGATGATGAACAGAGCAATCTCCCCATGGATACTCATCGTCCTCTGCTGTGTCCTGAGCCCGCTTAACGCCCAGAACGGCTATGACCCGAGCCTTGACGCCTATCTTCATTCCCTGTCCCGGGCTGAAGCTCCGGGGGTCATATCGGAACATCTCGTGCTGTCCTACTCCTCCCGGAACCCCGTCCGCTACGTCGCTGCAGCCTTTGAACACGAGGATTTCGCCAGGATGCATATCTACAGAAGAAACCAGAACGGCGTTTTTGTCTTCGCCTATCCTCTCCAGTCCCTGCCCCGGGACAGGCAGGAGATAAAATACAGGATTATCGTGGACGGGTTGTGGATGCGGGACCCGAACAACCCGAATCAGCTGGCCGACAGCCGCGGGATTCCCATGTCCGTAAGTCCGGTTCCCCAGCGTCCTCCCCGCCGCGGCGAAACACCGGTGTTCCATTCCGACGGTACGGTGGAATTCGTCTACCTGGGAAGCCCGGGACAGAAGGTCCGCCTGGCAGGAGACTTTAATCACTGGAGCCCCTTCAGCCACTCCCTTAAGGAGAGTTCCCCCGGAGAATACCGGCTCAAGCTGAGGCTCTACAAGGGCTACCACCGCTATGTTTTCTATGTAAACGGGTCCATGGTAACGGATATCCGGAACCCCCGGATTGCCTACGACGTGCTCGGAAATCAGGTTTCCGCTGTACGGGTCCCGGATTCCGACTCCGTCAACGCCAGCCTGGCGGAGAATTGAAAGATGAACTTTTACACATCCCTGTCGGAATACTATGACCTTCTTTTTCCTCCCTCCCGGGAACAGAAGAAGTGGGCCCTGGACTTTGCCGGCAGGGGACCGGTGCTGGACGCCGGCTGCGGAACCGGGGAGCTGCTTCTGTATCTGGCCCGCAAGGGTATTTCCGGTTCAGGTTTCGACGCAGATGAAGAGATGGTCCGAAAGGCGAAGGAAAAGTCCGCCGGGCCAGACAGGACCGTCGACTTCCGAAAAGCAGGACTCACGGAAGCCGCCGAAGTCTATCCGCCCCGCTCCTTTACCGCCCTGCTCTGCATGGGAAATACCATTGCTCACGTACGCGACCTGGAGGAGCTGAACAGGCTTGTCATGGATTTCAGCTCCCTGCTGAAAGAGGGGGGCAGACTGGCGGTGCAGGTCCTCAATTATGACCGCATTCTTGCCACCAGACCGAGGGAGCTCCCGCCCCTGACGGCAAAAAAGGATGATTTGAAACTCCGCTTTTTACGGCGTTACCGCTACGAGAAGGAGCATATCATCTTTGCCGGGACCCTGCAGGCGGAAACGCGGGAGAACAGACTGGAAAAAAGCTTCGAGACAGTCCTTCTGCCCCTCCGGAGGAGTGATCTGGAAGCAGCCTTTACACTGAGCGGATTGAGGAACATCAGCGTTTGGGAGGATTACGGATCACAGCCGGCCTCGGAGGAATCGGCGGTCTATCTGTTTACCGGTGAAGTATAAAAGGATAATCCGCCTCAGGCTTTTGCTTTGCCATCCAGAGCCTCAGCCGCCTTGTAGGAGGAGCGCACAAAGGGGGCCGACGCCACATGCCGGAAGCCCCGGGACTCCGCCTCCCTGCGGTACTCGTCGAAAACCTCGGGTTTTACATACTCCGCCACCGGGTAGTGGCCAGCCGACGGGGCGATGTACTGGCCGATGGTCAGAAAATCGCAGCCCGATTCGCGCAGGTCGTCAAAGAGCTCCAGCACCTCGTCCCGGGTCTCTCCCAGCCCGAGCATCAGTCCGGTTTTTACCGCGATGGGTTTTCCGCACTCCGCCACCCGCCTGAGGAGTTCCAGGGACCTGGGGTAATCCGCCTGGGGCCGCACCTTCGGATACAACCGCGGGACGGTCTCCACGTTATGGTTGATCACCTCCGGCCCGGCCTCGATTACCCTGGCCAGGGCCTCGGGATCACCCTGAAAATCGGGAATCAGGACCTCCACGCTGGCCTCGGGCAGCCGGCTCCGGAGCTCACGGATTACCGCCGCGAAATGCCCTGCTCCGCCGTCGGGCAGATCGTCCCGGGTTACGGAGGTCACCACCACGTGGCGCAGCCCCAGCTCCCGGGCAGCCTCCGCCAGCCTGACAGGCTCCTCCGGATCGACAGGCTCAGCGCTGCCGGGAGTCACGTTGCAGAAGCGGCAGTTCCGGGTACAGACGGAGCCCAGGACCATAAAAGTAGCGGTACGGGAGGCAAAACACTCCATCCGGTTGGGACAGTTGGCCTCCACACAGACAGTATTCAGATGCAGCCGCTTCAACAGCGCCTTGACCCTGTTCAGGTCCCGGCCTCCCCGGACGGGAATCTTCAGCCAGTCCGGTTTTCGCCGATGGGTATGCTCAGATTGTTCCATGACAACTCCTCTGTTTCGCTGTAGCCGTAGGTATCCCGGAAAATCCCGGCATAGTCCCGGCGAGCCTGCTCCATATCCGCGGTTCTGCCTGTCAGCACCCGGGTGGAGGTAACACCCTTGTCGGTAATCCCGCAGGGAATTATGTAGCTGAAGGGGCTCAGATCGCAGTTTATGTTCAGGGCGAAGCCGTGCATGGTAACCCCGCGGCTGATGCTGATGCCCAGGGCGGCGATCTTGGCGTCCCGTACCCAGACCCCCACATGCTCGTCGCTCAGCCCCGCCTCGATATCGTGGAACTCCCTCAGGTAGCGGATAACCGAGCTTTCCAGGCGCTCGACAAAGAGCCGCAGCTTCCGCTGATGATGATACAGGTTTACGATTACGTAGCCCACCAGCTGACCCGGACCGTGGTAGGTAATCTGGCCTCCCCGGTCGATCTCCGCCAGGTCTATTCCCTTCTGCGCCAGCATCTCCCTGGAAATCAGCAGATCTCCATGGTCTCCCCGCTTGCCCAGAGTCACCACCGGGGGATGCTCCAGCAGGAGCAGGGTATCCGGAATTTCCTCTCCCTGACGCAGCTCCCGCAGCTTCTGCTGAACAGCCAGAGCCTCGGCGTAGGGGACCTGGGGTGCATGAACGATCCGCAGCTTCACCGCTTTCTCCTCGTAATTTCGGTACAATCCCATACTACTCCGGAGCAAAGCAGAGCCGCAAGTGCGCTTTCTGTATGCAAACATACTGGATACGAAGGGGGTTTTTCTTTATGCTTAAGGAGAAACAGGAGCCCGACATGAACAGCGTACTGATCGTGGACGATTCCATGATCTCCCGGCAAATGCTCAGCAAGTATCTCGCACCAAAGGGTTACAGCATCGATACCGCCGCCTCCGGAGAGGAGGCCCTGGAAAAGATCCCTCAAGGCTCCTTCGACGTCGTCATTCTCGATCTGCTGATGCCGGGAATCAGCGGGCTTGAGGTGCTGGAAAGACTCTCCCGGGAACACAGCAAACCTCCGGTCATCGTATTGAGCGCCGATATCCAGGATTCCACCCGGAAAAAGGCCCTCGTTCTCGGGGCCCGCCGCTTCCTGACCAAACCGCCCCGGCCGGAGGAGCTGCAGAGTGTCGTGGCCGAGCTTATGGAGTCTGAAGCATGACATCCATATCCAGC
Organism: uncultured Spirochaetaceae bacterium; assembly: GCA_964554875.1. Classification (GTDB taxonomy): domain Bacteria; phylum Spirochaetota; class Spirochaetia; order JC444; family Marispirochaetaceae; genus Marispirochaeta. The sequence goes on from CAZKQJ010000057.1 coordinate 8,984, forward strand.
CGGGAAAAGCAGCATATCCAGACACTCATAAATGCCGGGGTACAGCAGGGGGCCGAGGTCCTGAACGCCATGCTCAACAGCCCCATAAAACTGGAGACCCCCATTCTCTCGGTTGTAGGTATGGAGGAGCTGAAAAAGCAGCTCAAGTCCGAGTACCGGGGAACCCTGGCGGGGGTCCGCATGGGTTATGCCGGAGAACTGAGCGGCGAAGTGGAACTCATTTTCAACACCGCCGAAGCCGCCCGGCTGGCCTCCGCGATTACCGAAGACCTTGGTCCGGAGACCGACCTGGATGGACTGCGGGCCGCGACCATCAGCGAAGTCGGGAACGTGGTCATAAACGCCATTATCGGTACCATGAGCAACAGCCTGGGTCTGCATCTGAACTTTTCGGTCCCCCAGTACATGGAAGGAGAAATCGATACACTCCTCCAGCGAACGGAAGAGATAAAAAGTTCCATGGCAATACTGGTAAAGACCCGCTTTTCCATAAACAAGCTGGATATCAGCGGTCACATCCTGCTCTTTTTTACCCTGGGGGCCTTCGACTTCTTCACATCCCGCCTGAAAGACTTTGACCTCGCCGGTCAGGGAGAACCCTGAGGAATGGAATACTCCATTTTCGACCGCATTCCCCTGGGCATCTGCCTTCTGGACAAGACCTTCAGGGTGCGGTACTGGAATATCAGCATGCAGGACTGGACAGGAATCTCCCCGGAGGAAATCCTGGACCGGGATATCCGGGTGTTCTTTCCCCTGTTCAACAAAGAGATTTACTCCTCCCGGCTCAAACTGCTCTTCGACGGAGGGCCCCCTGCGATCTTTTCGCCCCAGCTCCATTCGGGACTCTTTCCCAGCCGCAAACAGGGGATTCCCCGGCAGGTGCACCATATAAGCGTCTCCTCCATCGAGGGTGACGAGGGTGAGATCCTGGCCCTGTTTGCCGTACAGGACGTGACCAGGGAACACAACAGGAGCACCGAACTCCGGCGCCTGCATACGCTTGCCAGCGAGGAGATCATTCAGCGCAGGAAAGCCGAGGAGGAGCTGACCCGGGCCCTGGAGGCAAACAGGGTGCTGCTGCGGGAGAACCATCACCGGATCAAGAACAACCTCTCCATGCTCATCAGCATTCTGGAGCTGCAGAAGGGCAATCTCTTTGACCCCCGGGACGAGGAGATCCTGACCCTGCTTACCAACCGGATCTATTCCATCCAGCGGGTCCATGAGCATCTTTCCGACAATGCGGACACCCCGGACATCCTACTGGACGCCTACCTGAAGGACCTGACGGACAACATGATAAACGCGGGCGCCGCGGAGGATGACGAAAAGAAACCTGTAGTACGGATTTATGCCGATCCGGTGGAACTGAAAATAAAAACAGCGATTCCTGTCGGAATGATTGTGGCGGAACTCATAACTAACTCCCTGAAGCACTCCTTTGGCAGCCCCGGGAACGGTAAACCCGGGATTACCATCTCCACCCAGCTGGACAATACGGGGCTCATGACCCTCAGGTACCAGGATTCAGGTTGTCCCGGCGTAGATGCGCGGGAAAAAGGGCTGGGACTTCGCTTGAACGAGGCCTTCGCAGAGCAGCTCGGCGGCAGCCTGCGGCGGGAGAGCTCGGAGACCAATGTTACCGTTCTGGAGTTCCCGCTGTGAACATCTACGACATTGCCCGGGAAGCCGGGGTATCCATTGCCACAGTCTCCCGGGTGCTGAACGACAGCCCGAAGGTCAAGGAATCCACCCGAAACAGGATTGAAAAGATACTGGAAAAACACCGCTACGCTCCCAGCGCCTTTGCCCGGGGCATGGTCTACGGCAGCATGCATACCATCGGAGTTCTGACCGTGGACGTCAGGGACCTCTACTTCGGCACCGTTACCCACTCCATAGAGCAGGCTTTTTCCCGGTCGGGCTATACCACGGTACTCTGCAACACCGGAGGCATCCCCGAGCGTCAGCTCCACTATCTCGATCTGTTGACCACCAAAAAGGTGGACGGTATCATTCTGGTAGGCTCCTACTTCGACAACCGGGAGCTCGAAGAGGCCATACGCCTTGTGGCAGGCAGAATTCCGGTAATCATGCTCAACCGGGAACTTCAGGGGGAGAATATCTGGTCGGTGGTCTGCGATGAAGCCCGGGGAATCGCCGACTGCGTAGCGCATCTTGCCGACCGGGAACACCGGGATATCATCTACATCAAGGACGCCTCCACCTACAGCGCCATGCGTAAGCTTTCCGGGTTCCGCCGGGGAATGGAGCAGGCCGGCTTTGAACAGGAAGCAGGGGTCGTCATCGACACGAAAAAGGGAATCAAAGGCGGAACCGCCGGGGTATTGCAGGCCGCTGAACAGGGGATTTCCTTCAGCGCCGTTGTAACCGGCGACGATGTCTGTGCCGCCGGGGTCATCAAGGGGCTGAAAAAGCTGGGACGGATCCCGGGAAGGGAGGTCTCGGGAACCGGCTTCAACGATTCCCTTCTTGCGCGAAGCACAGATCCGGAGCTGAGCTCGGTGAACAGCAGGCCCGAAGAGATGGGAGAAACCGCCGTTGCAATCCTGTCGAAGGTCCTGGAGGGAGAAGATCCTCCCAAAACCACCCTGGTACAAGCGGAACTGATCATCCGGGAGAGTACCTCAGCGTTTATTGGAATGAAGGAGTAAGCAGATGAAACAGTTATCACGGGAAAGCGCCGCGTCTTTTACGTTCCCCCCGGATGTTCAGGCCCCGGATTTGACTGTCCGTCCGGTAAGGGTCCTGCAGTTCGGGGAGGGTAATTTCCTGCGGGGTTTCGCGGACTGGATGATTGACCGCATGAACCGCACCGGGGCTTTTAACGGCAGCGTTCAGATTGTACAGCCCATTTCCCGGGGAATGGTGGAGGAACTGAACGAACAGGGAGGCCTCTATACCCTTTTCCTGCGGGGCCTCAGGAAAGGTTCTGTCATTGAGCAGAAGGAGGTAATCGCCTCCGTTGCCGGCGGCATAAACCCCTACAATAATTTCGATGCCTTCCTCAGGGCCGCGGATAACCCGGAACTCCGCTTCGTCGTCTCCAACACCACCGAGGCGGGAATAAGCTTCACCCCGGAGGAGCTTCCCCGGAATGCCCCGTCGGTCTCCTTTCCAGGGAAGGTTGTACAGCTGCTGTATCAGCGTTTTTCCAGCTTCAAGGGTGCGGCGGACAAGGGCCTGGTGTTTCTCCCATGCGAACTGATCGACCGGAACGGCGACAACCTCAAAAGAATCGTTCTGCAGCTTGCCCGGGAGTGGAGGCTGCCGAAGGACTTCAGCAACTGGATACTGGAGGCCAATGTATTCTGCAACACCCTGGTGGACCGGATCGTAACCGGCTATCCCCGTGAGCAGGCCGAAGAGTACGAAGGAGAACTGGGCTACCGGGACAAACTCCTGGACACCGGAGAGCTCTTTCACCTCTGGGTCATCGAGGGACCGGCGGACCTGAAGAATGAGTTCCCCCTCCAGGAAGCGGACATCCGGGTGGTCTGGACCGACGACATGACCCCCTACCGGACCAGAAAGGTGAGGATCCTCAACGGAGCCCATACCATGACCGTTCCCGCGGCCTACCTGGCGGGGATGGAAACCGTGGGAGAGTGTCTGGCGGACAACGTGGTGGCCTCCTTTATGAAGAAGGGAATCTTTGACGAGATCATGCCCGTCATGGACATGCCCAAAAAGGAGCTCAAGGAGTATGCCGACGAGGTGCTGGAGCGCTTTGCCAACCCCTTTATTACCCACTACCTGCTGGACATATCCCTGAACTCGATCTCCAAGTTCAAGGCCCGGGTACTCCCGTCCCTGAAGGATTACATAAGCCAGAAAAACCAGGTACCCGTGATCCTGAGCTTCTCCATGGCGGCACTGATCCGCTTTTACCGGGGGAGCGAGCTCAAAAACGGCAGCCTTACCGGCACCCGGGGAGGACGAACCTACAGTATCACCGACAACCTGGACAACCTGGAGTTCTTCCGCAGCTTGTGGACGGAACAGACCGAGGGCTCAAAGACTCTGGCCCAGGTGGCGGAAACCGCCCTTGCCGAGACCCGGCTCTGGGGAGAGGACCTGACACAGCTGTCCGGGCTTTCTGC
>CAZKQJ010000058.1:0-11938 GCA_964554875.1 uncultured Spirochaetaceae bacterium
TATCTGGACATATTTCCCGCGGTTCCCGCTTTGTCCCGGGCTTTGAAGTCTTCAAAAGCTGATTTTTCCTGTTCGCGCCATTCCTTGAAGTCTCCGTAAACCTCACCGTCCCAGGTCTCCCAGGGGGAGTCCTTCTTTTCCAGGTAGGTCTCGGATCTTCCGCCCGGTTTTTCAGTCTCCACGATTTCTCCCTTCTCGAACCTGCCGGTGTAGCTATTTCCTCCGCTCCAGGTATAGGTACCCTGGCCGTGGAAGAGGCCGTCCTGGAATTCTCCCTGATAGGTATCGCCGTTTTTCAGGCGCATGCTACCCTTTCCTGAGGGTTCCCCGTTTTTCAGGGGACCGGTATAGAGACCGCGCTCAAACTCGATGCTGGTCTGTTCCCTGTCAGTACTCTGGAGGGATGCATCGAATACCCTGCGGGCGGAATGGAAGGTCCGACGCCAGTAACCGGAATCGATCCGGGAGACGATTACCCCCGTCTCCGGTCCATTGGAGACCGCGTGAATAACCGATTCCTGTCCTATGTAGATGGCAACGTGGGAGACGATGCCCCGATTACCGGTGGTGGCAAAGAGAAGCAGGTCGCCGGGCAAAAGATCCTCCCTTCCCACTGGACTGCCGTAGTGGCGGTAATCCCGGGAGCTCCTGGGTATCGAGGGGAGATGCGGTTTGTAGAGATAGTACACCAGGCCGGAGCAGTCGAAGGCCCTGGGGCCTTCGTCTCCAAAGGAGTAGGGCGAACCCTTGAGGCGTTGGGCCGGGGAGATTATCTTTTCGTGTACATCCAGGGCGAAAACCTGAAGAGCACCGGTAAGAAGGATCAGTAAAATCAGTACAAGGCTTCTGCGTTCGACGTTCATAACTTTACTATACGCTCCTTTCTCTGCTTTTTCATGGCTTCGTAAAAAAATCCCTTGTTTTATTTCTTGTCGTATATATCTTTATCGGTAGATGATGCCCACAGGAGAAGACCCGAGATGCCCGAGCTTCCGGAAATAGAGACCCTTCGCCGCGACCTGATCTCCCTGGGGCTTCCGGGCAGGCGTATTACGGATGTCCGGATTTTCTGGGAGCGCAGCATTCAGTCTCCCTCTCCCGGGGACTTCAGTAGCTTGATCCGGGGACGCAGGGTTTCAGGAATCCGCCGGCGGGGAAAATACCTCGCTTTGGACCTCGAAGGGAACATGAGCCTGCTTATCCACTTTCGCATGACCGGGGGACTGATCTTTACGGACAAGGAGACCGATCCGGACCCCCATGACCGGGTTATTTTCGGACTCGATGAAGGGAGTCTCGTGTTCCACGACACCCGCAAGTTCGGCCGTATGGTTCTGACGGACGAACCGGAGACGATCTTACACTCCCTGGGGCCGGAACCCTTTGATTCTTCCCTGACCCCGGAGCTGTTCTTCTCCCGCCTTACGTCCCGTAAAAGGGTGCTGAAGGCTCTGCTGCTTGACCAGGGATTTATCGCCGGTCTGGGTAATATTTACGCCGACGAAAGCCTCTTTGCCGCCGGGCTCCATCCCCTGACTCCTTCGAATGTCCTGGACCGTTCTGAGTCGGAGAAGCTTCTCCGGTGCATCAGGGAAGTCCTTGACCGGGGCATACGAAACAGGGGGACCTCCCTGGGGGATGGGGAGTCCAACTTTTCCAGCTCCGGCCGCTACGGCAGAAACGCAGACTCCCTGCAGGTCTTCCGGCGTGCCGGAAAGCCCTGTCCCCGCTGCGCTGCCCCGGTGGAACGTATTATCGTTGCCCAGCGATCGACCCATTTTTGCCCCGTCTGCCAGCCTCTGCTGATGAAAGCGTCGGAACATGCTACACTGTAAAAAGGAATACAGTTGTACTGTTTTTTAAAGGAAGGTTGCTATCGCTTCGGAAGAACGTTTACTGCAGATTACCTATTCAATCATCGAGCTCGTAAACCGGCAGGAGCTGCGCACCACGAGCAAGAAGCTCATTATCAACTACGTCAAGGAGTCCCTTCAGGTGCACCACGCTGCCAAAGCCAGGGAGGCCATCGAACGCTATACCAACGAGGAGTTGCCGGACCTGGAGGAGCTTCGCAGCAGATTCAAACAGCACGGCATCGAGGCCCTGAACGAGGTCGACCATCTGCTTCTGCGGCTGGAACATGAGGGCAAGTTTCTGGATGCCTAGAATACCCCGGGATTGGAACCGAAGCCCGGGGCGCTGCGGGGAATGAGCATCCCTTTTTTCAGACGTACCGCCCCTGAGCTGGGATCCTCCTCCAGGTCCAGAAAACTGTCCAGGTCGGCGTAGCGCACATTCTCGTGGGAGAGGGTGAAATGCAGCCCCGCCGCAATCCCCAGGGCAGGCTCGTCCATGCAGCCCACCATGGATTCGATTCCCGCCGCCTGGGCCACTGCGTCTATTCTGCGGGCCGCTGTAAACCCGCCCACCTTGGTAAGCTTGATGTTCACCATATCCACCAGCTCTTCCCTTGCCAGATGAAAAGCCTCATGGAGGGTCTGGATGCTCTCATCCGCCATAACCGGAACCGCCAGGAGCTGGGTTACATGACCCAGCAGAGTGGGGGAGTTCCTCGGGGTGGGCTGTTCCAGGATTTCGATCTCCGCCGGCGCCGCCAGCTCCAGCAGCCTGAGGGCTTCGGCGACGCTGTATCCCTGGTTGGCGTCGAAGCGCAGCAACGCCTTCGCCCCGGCGATTTCCCGAAGGCGGTTGAGTTTTTCCGCGTCCTCTTCCACCGAGAGCCCCCCTTTCAGTTTCAGTATTCTGAAGCCTTGTTTCAGAAGCCCCTTCGCCAGCCTGAGGGTCTCATCCAGGGGGGCGATGCCCAGGGTAATGCTTGTTTCGATGCTGCGCCTGTAGCCGCCAAAAAGCTGCCATACCGGAAGGCGCGCCTTTTTTCCCAGGATATCCAGCAGGGCCATGTCCACCGCTCCCTGCACCGAAGGGAATTTCGCCGTACATTCCGCAAGCCGGCTCAGTATCATTCCCCGGCGCAGGGGATCCTGGCCTTTTAATAAATCCCGTATTTCTCCTTCCAGAAGATCCCGGGCGGCGGTAAAGTTCTCCCCGGTAATTGCCTCCTCCGGAGAGGCGCAGCCGAACCCGGTAATACCATCCCGTGTCTCAATCCGCAGAAAAATCACCTTCGCTTCAGTAATGTTCTGGTAGGCTATGCTGTAAGGATGCCTGAGAGGAAGGGTGAGCCCCACCGTAGAGATTTTTCTTATCTGCACGCCTGTGCCGCCTCGAGGATGGCGTCGACCAGGATCTCAATCCCCTGGATCAGGGGATCGCAGCAGGGCAGTCCGGTCTCCGTCTCGATACCACGGCAGACAGCGGGGACCTCCTCCCGGGCAAGACCATGATGGTTCACGCTGATGGCGATGACTTTTTTTCCGGAGATAAGCTCCAGGGCCTGGATCTGGGTCGACAGGGGGTGCAGGGGATATCCGGGAAATCCGTCGTACTCCTTTCGTGCCGGGGCATGCTGCAGCACAATGCAGTGAGGCCGGGCGGCGGCCAGAATCTCGAAACCCCCGGGAAAGGCGGGATTCATCAGACTTCCCTGTCCTTCGATGATGATGTGTTCCGGCCGTCTTTGATCCCAGGCGCTGAGTACGGCATGCTCTATCTCCCCGGCTACAAAGTCGTTGATCAGGGAGTCCATTACCAGGGAGTAGTCCGCCCCCTGCATCCAGGCGGTCTGCCCGGTACCGATGAGTTCGGCGGAGAGGCCTCTCTTTTCCAGCCCCTGGATAATCAGCCACGCGGTGGTGCGCTTTCCAATGGCCGAGTCTGTTCCCAGGACCGCGGTGCGGAAGGATCTTACCTCTTCGATGCGGCCGGAGAAAAAGTGGAGCTCCTCCACGGCCGGAGGTTTTCGGATATCCAGGATCCTTACCCCCCGTGCGGAGGCGAGTTGCGCGAGGGGCTGAAATTCCGAGAGAAAGACATGCAGCCCGGAATCGATATGGAGTCCCGCCTCCAGGGCCTCGGAGGCGGCATTTACCAGATTTTCCGGAAGCTGCCGGCCCTCCACGGCGATCCCAACCACAAAGTGGCTGGCGGGGCATCCCGCTTTTTCGGCTGTCTCGAGGGCCTCGGCAAGCGTCGCCACAATGGGGATTCCCGAGGGTTCCGCATCCAGAAACTCCCCGGCATCCTGACCGGAAAGAGTTGAATCGATTACCGCGCATACCCGATAACGCCGGGTAAAGCGGATAAGGCCGTGGGCGGTTTTTCCATAGGTAGTAGAGAAGGCCCCTTCGCAGAATACGATGGCGTTTACTCGTTGTGTGTTCACGATTTTCTTCCCGTAAGAACTACAACATAACGGTCGTTCCCCAGGGGAACTTTTTTATGAGACTCGATCATCGCGGCGAGCCCTGCGGTGGAAGCGGGCAGTACGTGGAATCCCTCGGTCTGGCGTATGAGCCGTGAGTAGTCCCGCATGGACTTGTCCGAAGCAAAGCCCGCACTGCCGCCGGAGTTGCGGATGGAGATGAGGGCCTGCTCTCCGTCGATGGAGTGCCAGTTTATCAGGGGTTCGTTGGTAACCGACTCCCGGATACGCCCGGGGTTCAGGTCCTCGCAGTGGGGCAGGTTCTTGACCACCGCCCGGATAATCGGGTTTTTGCCGTGGGAGGATCCGGCAATGATCCGCGGTACCCGGGAGGTCTTTCCCCGACGGTAGAGATTCATGAACCCCCGGTAAATACCCGCCAGGGTCGTTCCGTTGGAGACCGGAATGGAGATCACCGCAGGAGCGTCCCGCAGTTCATCATAGATTTCCTCTGCTATAGACCCGTATGCCCGGATCTGCAGGTCCGTATTATCCCCCCCGGGATTGGCGTCGTAGAACTCAAGACCCCGCGCATCTGCCGAGGAGACCTCCACGGCATTTTCGTAATCTCCGGGGACCCGGATAATGTCGGGATCGAATTTGCGCATCTCCTCGATCCGGTTGGTGTGGTACGTTTCGGGTATGTAGACCCGGCAGCGAATTCCAGCCAGGGCGCAGGCAAAACTCATGGCGGCGCCGTAATTCCCGCAGGTAGCGATTACGATTGTGTCATAGCCCCGGCGCAGGGCATCCAGCACCTGGGCAAAGGCTATTCTGTCTTTCTGGGTACCCGAAGGGTTGCCGCCTTCGAATTTGAGGAAAATCTGTCGCAGACCCACCTCCCGTTCCAGATTGCGGGCCCTGACCAGAGGGGTATCCCCTACCTCTGAGGCGATGATATCTTCGAAAGCTTCGATACGGGTGTCCCGACTCTCGTCGGGATTGGCGGCGACCTTTTTCAGGTCCTCGATTTCCGGCAGAACCGCCTCGAACTGGGACGAGGCGTTGTTCAGCAGATTGTAGGTTTCTTCCATCTTTTCTGTTTTACTAATGCTAATATTTGTACGCCAGTGTCAATAGCAGCGGATTGGTTCCCGCCGGTATGATTAGTTGGACATCCCGGATATCTATGTGTAAATTTACATTAGTGGAAAGCTCATAAATAGACAAGGAGCATGATATGCGGTACGCGGTTATAACAGTACTTTCGGTGGTACTCTCCATGGTCCTGTTCGCCGCCGGCGAAGAGGAGAAACCGGAGGCCATGATGATGATGTCGGCCCGGGCAATGCGTCTCGAGTATACCTCTCTGGAGGACGCGGTACTGTATGCTGAATCCGGGCCGGTGGTGCTCATGTTTGTCGACGGAAGTACAGAGTCGATGGCGCTTGAACGGGCCATTGAGGAGGGTTTCGCCGAGCTTCCCCCGAATCTGGTGCTGATCACCGTTCCCTTCGGCGAAGAGGTTGTTCGTTCGCAGCTCGGTGTCAGTGAGCCGGGGTCCTTTGTGATCATAGATGAACAGGGAAACGCGGAGATGCGCTGGACCGGAGGAGACGTGGAAACCCTCAACTCGATGATCATGAAGAGCCAGGGAAGCGGCTAGATGCTTATTCTCACGGGCTTCGCCTTCCTGTCGGGTGTAGTGACCATCCTTTCTCCCTGCATACTCCCGGTCTTACCCCTAGTCCTGGCGGGAAGCGCGGGTTCCGGCAGGCGGCGTCCGCTGGGAATAGTGGCGGGCTTCGTTGCGGGCTTTACCGTTTTCACCGTTTCTCTGACGGCTCTTTCGCGAATCCTCGGCATCAGTCCGAACTTTCTGCGGGGAGTCGCGGTTGTTGTCCTGTCAATCTTTGCGCTGGTCATGATACTCCCTGGCTTGGAAAGACTTTTTGAGCGCGGGGCCGGGTTTCTTGTGCGGCGTTACCAGCCCGAAAGGAACGGGAAGTCCTCCTCGGCAGGCTTTCTGGGCGGGTTGCCGGTGGGTGTGAGTCTTGGAATCCTCTGGACCCCCTGCGTGGGACCGATTCTGGCATCGGTCATTACCATCGCCATAGCCAGCAGTATCGATGCAGGGGCCTTTGTAATAACCCTGGCCTACAGCCTTGGGACGGCGATTCCCATGATGGCAATCATGCTGGGAGGAAGACGGCTCCTGGACAAGTTCCCCGGGCTGCATCGGAATCTGGGACGGATCCGCCGTTTTTTCGGGGTGCTGATGCTGTTTGTGGCGGTATCCATCGGTCTCGGCTGGGACCTGCGTTTTCAGGCAGCGGTACTGCGGGCTTTTCCCGGATACGGGGAGAACCTGACCGCTCTGGAAAACAGCGACGCGGTACTCCGTGCGCTGGACCGGCGGGAAGAGAGGCTGATCCGGCCCGTGGAGGAGTATACCAGGGAGGGGCTGTTTTCCGGGGTCGGCAGCGACCTGAGCAGGGAGGGTGTGGCCGGTCTCTATGGGGCGGCGCCGCCGATCCGTGCACAGGGCCCCTGGATCAATTCGGATCCCCTCAGCATGAATGACCTTGCGGGTAAGGTTGTCCTGATCGATTTCTGGACCTACTCCTGCATCAACTGCATACGGACCCTTCCCTATCTGCGGGACTGGCACGAAAAATATTCAGACAAGGGTTTTGTCATTCTCGGTGTGCACTCCCCGGAGTTCGCCTTTGAGCGGAACCCCGAGAACGTACGGAAGGCAGTCAAGGATCTCGATGTAAGATGGCCGGTGGTGCTGGATAACGGATACGACCAGTGGCGCAGCTATGCCAACCGTTTCTGGCCCTCCCATTATCTGATCGATACCCGGGGACAGGTCCGGTATTTCACCTTCGGTGAAGGACACTATCTGGAAACGGAACAGATGATCCGGAACCTGCTGATAGAGGGGGGCAGCCAGGTCCCTGTCATCCTGCGACAGGAGACCCGGCAGGACTATGCCGCGACCCCGGAGACCTACCTGGGAGCAAAGCGGGCGGAGCGGTACTACGGCGAGGGTGAACTGCGGATGGGCACCGGAGAGTACGCCCGGACCGACGAACTGCCCGAACATCACTGGAGTCTGCAGGGAACGTGGAAGGTCAGTCTGGAGTATATCGAGGCGGCGGGGGATGATTCCGTGCTGCTGCTCAACTTCGAAGCCCGCTATGTGTACGGAGTACTTTCGCCGGCAGTTGAACCGGGCGGACCGGGACTGAAGGTAGTACTGGACGGCGGGGAGACGGTTATCCCGGTTGCGGAGAGCCGCATGTATGAACTTGCCTCCCGTTCCAGGGAGGCAGGGGGCAAACTGAAACTATATGTGCCTGAAGGAACCAGGCTTTATTCATTCACCTTTGGAGGATGATATGAACAGATACGGAATACGCAGATTACCGGCGGTTCTCGTGATGACCGTCGCCCTTTTTGGTACCGTACTCAGCGCCCAGAAGACCGCTGTTTTTGCCGGCGGCTGCTTCTGGGGGGTAGAAGGGGTGTTCGAACATGTTAAGGGGGTACAGGAGGTCCGCTCCGGGTATGCAGGGGGAACAGCCGCTACCGCCAAATATTATACGGTGACCACCGGGCTCACCAATCACGCCGAATCGGTGGAGGTGGTCTACGATCCCGAAGCGGTCTCCTATGAGACTTTGCTGGAGATCTTTTTTGTCGTGGCCCACAATCCCACCCAGCTGAACTACCAGGGAGCGGATGTCGGCCGCCATTACCGTTCGGTGATCTTCTACGTCAGCGACGAACAGCGGCAGGCAGCTCAGTCCGCCATTGCCGATATTGAGCGCCGCGGGCTCTACCCCGACAAGATCGTTACAGCCCTTGATCCCCTGGATAAATTCTACCCGGCAGAAGGCTATCACCAGGACTTTATGCGCAAGAACCCCGAGGACCCTTACGTTGTCTATTGGGATTGGCCCAAGATCGAACACCTGGAAGAGGAGTACCCCGATCTGTATGTCGATATCGGCTGGTCACGGCGATAGAGAACGGGGGGTACAAAACCGGACTGATATTCATGCACAGGAGCTTGCCATGAAAAATTCCAGAATAGAATCCCTTCTCGGGGCGGAAGCTGATGAACTTCTTTCCTATAGGGCCAGGTATCCCGCAGATTCCCTTCATCTGCCCGGACCGGATTTTGTCGACCGGGTGTGGAGAGACTCCGACCGGAGCGCGGCGGTACTGCGGAATATGCAGAGCCTCTTTGATCACGGCCGCCTGGGAGGGAGCGGATATCTGTCGATTCTGCCGGTAGACCAGGGTATCGAACACAGCGCCGGAGCGTCCTTTGCTCCGAACCCCGTCTATTTTGATCCGGAGAATATTGTCAGGCTGGCCGTCGAAGGGGGATGCAATGCGGTGGCGTCGACCCTGGGAGTCCTGGGCGCTGTTGCGCGTAAATTTGCCCACAGAATTCCCTTTATCGTAAAATTGAACCACAATGAGCTCCTTACCTATCCCAACAGCTACGACCAGATACTCTTCGGCACTGTAGACCAGGTTTTCGACATGGGTGCGGTGGCAGTGGGAGCGACCATATACTTCGGTTCCGAGGAGAGCGACAGGCAGATTCAGGAGATCTCGGAAGCCTTTTCCTATGCCCATGAGCTCGGACTGGTTACCGTGCTCTGGTGTTATCTCCGCAATCCCGCCTTCAAGACCGTGGAGGACGACTATCATACGGCAGCGGATTTAACGGGACAGGCCAATCACCTCGGTGCCACGATCGAAGCAGATATTATCAAGCAGAAGCAGCCGACCACCGACGGCGGTTTCCGGGCAATCGGCTTCGGCAAGACCGACGACCGGGTCTACGGCGAACTCTCCGGCGATCACCCCATAGACCGGACCCGGTACCAGGTCCTGAACAACTTTTCCGGCCGGGCCGGGCTTATTAACTCCGGCGGCGCTTCCAAAGGGCAGGGCGACTTCGAAGCGGCGGTGCGGACTGCGGTAATCAACAAACGTGCCGGCGGTATGGGGCTCATATCCGGACGAAAGGCCTTCCAGCGGCCGATGGCCGAGGGAATTGAACTTCTGCATGCGATCCAGGATGTTTTTCTCGATAGCGAGGTAACAATTGCCTGAGGCCGGGGAACAAACCGGGGCGCCAGGGTCCTGCATCGAGGATCAGGACATGAGTCGACCATGAGACCGGACGAGCACGTCCCCCGCAGGGCGCGTAAGGGTCTGGTTCTGAGCGCGGCCATACTCGCCAGCGGTATCGGATTCCTGATGACCTCCGGAATGAACATAGCGGTTCCCACCATTCAGCGGTATTTCGCTGCGGATATAAGCCGTATTCAATGGATCCTCAACGCATATACCCTGTCTCTCGGAAGCCTCATTCTGGCCTCCGGAAGCCTCATCGACCGTTTTGGGCTGCGCCGGATCTACCTGTCCGGAATGTATCTCTTTTTAATCGGCAGTCTGCTGTGCGCTACGGCGTGGAATATCGGATCCCTGATTCTATTCCGGGCTTTGCAGGGCGTGGGAGCGGCCCTGATGATCCCGGGGAGTCTCGCAGCGATCAAACGGACCTATCCTTCCAGTGCACAGGGCAGGGCAATAGGATTGTGGGCCGGAATCTCAGGCGCGATTGCGGGCCTCGGCCCTTTTGTCGGGGGCTATCTTACCGAGTGGTCCTGGCGATATCTGTTTGTTGCCATGATTCCGCTGGCTGCTGGAGCGGTTTTCATGACCGCGCGTGCCCTGCCGGGGCGGGAACCTGTTGATGTGGACTTTGGAGATACCGATTATCCGGGATTCCTTCTCAATGTAGCAGGATTGGGTCTGTTGACCTACGGACTGATACGCGTTTCCGAAGGTCAATCCCTGGCTGTGTCCCTTGTAAGCGCCGGGATCGGGGGCGCATTGCTTGTCGGGTTCGCGGGTCTGGAAAAATCCCGCAGCCGGCGGGGTAGGGAAAGTCTGGTACCTCCGGCGATTTTCAGCCCGAAGGTGCGTACCGCAAATCTTTCGACCTTTTTTCTCTACTTTTCTTTTTCCGGGGTTCTGTTTCTGCTTTCCCTGAATTTGCAGCAGCTCCAGGGATATCGACCGGGATATGCGGGTTTGCTTATAATGCCTGCGACGATACTGATCACCTTGCTGAGCGGTCCTTCCGGAACTTTAACTGATCGCGTGGGACCGGAGTTTCAGCTGCGGGCCGGTCCCATGATCTTTGCCCTGGGGGCGATACTGCTTTTGCAGGGGGGGGTCGATGCGGACTATGCCGCGGCATTCCTGCCGGGTATGCTCCTGCTGGGACTCGGAATGGTCCTGATTATTCCCGCCGTCACCGCATCCGCAATCGACGTTCCGGTTAATCTGGTGGGAGCGGCCTCGGGTGTAAACAACGCCGCCGCACGAATCGCCGGGCTGTTCGCGGTTACTGTTTCCGGCGCGGTTCTGGCCGGAGGCTACCGTATTCTGCTTTCGGCGGCACTGGATCGACTCGGCCTTGATCGGGAGCTTATCGGTATGCTGATGTCGAATGCCGGCAGGATGCTTGATGCTCCTCTTCCGGACTCCCTCTCCTCCAGAACAGGATCGGCAGTACAGTCCGCCATGCGAAGCGCATACGCCGGGGGGTACCGCGCAGCCCTGGGTATAAATATCCTTTCAGCAGCAGCTGCGGCTGTTGTCGGGTGGCGGGGGAGCTTCAAAGGCGATGATTGATGTCGGCAGGCTTCCGGCAGGAAAAACAGGGTCGGGAAGCCGGCCAGGTTATGCGTACTTGCATCAATTCAGGATTTCCTGCATATATCAATTTACCAGCGACTCTTCATCCACCCATCCGACCTGGAAGGGATTTCGCAGCCTGACCAGGTACCAGCCCCCGGTATCGTCAACAGGCCATATATATGCCCCCGGCTCAAGTCTGCGAACAAGGCTGCTTGAATGATCCGGCCTCATTCGCACGTGGGCCCCTTCTGAACCCACTGCCATGCTTTCATATTCCCGGGGAACAAGGGAGGCAGCAGAGGAACGCCCGCGGGTGTAAAAATGCTTCTCCAGGCCGCGATGGATTATCTTGGCGAAGAACTCCGGTCGGTTTACCATCAGTTCCCGGTCGACGGCGTTGGTCACGAAGCCGAGTTCAATAAGGACAGCGGGCGTGTAGGGGCTGGAGGCGTGACGGTAGCGATGGGAGCTGAAGCCGAAATAGCCGCGCATGCCGACTGTAACGCCGTCTGTATCCTCCGTCAGGATCTCCTCAGCCCTGAATGATTCCCTGAGGGCTTCTGCAATTTCACCTGCGGCGATACTCGGACGCCAGGGGGGAGCAAGCTTCCAGCCCCTTCGTGCCGGATCCGCACCCCAGTCGGCGTGGATAGAGAGAAACGCGTCGGCCCGCAGCCCGGGAGGGACCGTCGCGGGAACAACGATAACCCTCCAGCTTTCCGCCTCCAGCAGCGGGACCAGGGCGTCCACCACCGCGAGGTTGATATCGAGCTCCCGGACATTTCCGTGGATGGCACCGATGCTGCGCGGTCTCCGTCGTGCTTCCTGCGGGAGCTCGTCGATCTTCCAGTGGCCGGGCTGCAGGGCTACCACGATAGGTCCTTCCAGGGGAATTACCTGATGCACCGCTTCATC
>CAZKQJ010000059.1:0-11322 GCA_964554875.1 uncultured Spirochaetaceae bacterium
ATGGAACCCTGTAAAATCGCAACTGAAGGACAAATACAAAATTTATACCTATGATCTGTTAGGTTATGGGAAATCCGAAAAAGCTGAAAATGTTTCTCTTGGAATACAGAATAAAGTGCTGTGTGATCTCCTCGAATTCTGGGATCTTGAAGCTCCCGCTGTTGTGGCGCATGATTTCGGAGGAGCAACGCTTCTTAGGTCTATTGTGCTTGATGATATGTGTTTCAACAGAATGATGCTTATCGATGTAGTTGCTCTTTCGCCCTGGGGATCCCCGTTTGTTCGACATGTTAAAAACTATGAAGATGTTTTTAACCGTATCCCTGATTATATCCATAAGGCAATAGTCCAGGCTTACATTAAAGATGCTGTTTACACGGATGTTAACGATCAGGAGATTCAATTTCTTGTTGAACCGTGGGTAACGGGAGATGGAAAAAAAGCATTCTATAGACAAATCGCGCAAATGGATGAAAAGTATACAGATGAGATAAAGGCAGGTCTGTCAAAAATCAATATCGAGACAAGAATATTATGGGGAGAAAAGGACAACTGGATACCTGTAGAAATCGGGAGAAAGCTACACTCTATTCTGCCCAATTCGTCTTTCTCAATAGTTCCAGATTCAAATCATTTGGTTCACATTGATAATCCAGGTATAATAGTTGAGGAAATCGAACGTTTTTTTCCTGTTGAATCCATATAAAACCGCTTAAAAAAAGACAAGATCATGGGAAAAGAAAACTTCATAAAAATTAACTCCTGTTATACGACGGGAAGAATCATGCGCGGGTGGTTAAATATGAAGAGTGAAACTCTGCGGCTTCGAAAACATATTGACGAACAATATAAAATCTACTGCAAAATCGATGACACAACAGCATCGATTAATATAACTCCGGATGCCTGGTCCATTAAGGAAATCTTCGGACATCTGATAGATTCTGCTGCGAACAACTATCAGCGATTTGTCAGACTGCAGGAAACGGATAGTCTTGATTTCCCGGGATATGATTATAACTGGATCAAGATAATCAAATACAATTCCTATCCCTACCCTCAAATTCTGGAGCTCTGGAAGCAGTATAACCTGCTCCTCTGCCATATCATTGAAAACATGGATGTTTCAACAATGGAAAACACCTGGAAGAACGAGGGGAGATATCTGTCCTTGTCTTTTCTGGTCACTGATTATATCGATCATCTGGAAACACATCTCTCCCAGCTCGCGGAGCGATTGAAAGCCGTTCGGGGAAAATTATCCAGACCGTAAAAAACGGGCAGTTTTAGTGCCGGATTATTGTCTATCGAAAAAGTTCTATATATTTTTGTTTTATGAGTACCAATACCTACGATCAGCACAAGGTGTCGGTGATTCACTGCACATCGTCACTTTTTTCAATAGGGACCTGGACGATTCTGCGGATTCCGGAGGCAGCAAGCAGACAGCTTCCGTCCCGCGGGCTTGTCTGCGTTGAAGGAACCGCCAATGATGTACCCTTCAATACGGTGCTCGAGCCGGACGGTAGAGGGGGACACTGGTTCAAGGTGGATAAAGCCCTGCAGGCTACCCTAGAGGCTGAACCGGGAGACGCTGCGGAGCTGAAGCTGACGCCGTCGACTGACTGGCCGGAACCCGATGTCCCTGAGGATCTGCGTCAGGCTCTGATGCGTAACCCCGTTGTTTACACTTTATGGAAGGACATTACACCCCTGGCCCGCTGGGACTGGATCCGATGGATCAGATCGACAAAGAGCCGGGAAACCCGTAGGCGCCGAATCGATGCGGCATGTGATAAGATGGCAAAGGGCGAACGACGCCCCTGCTGTTTTAACCGAAATATGTGCACCGTGCCGGAAGTGTCGCACAGCGGTGTGCTTCTCGATTCCCCTTAGAAATGATGGATGGGATAGGCGCCTGGACATGGGTGTGGGAAAGGTCTGACTTCCATCTTTCTCGCAAAAGAATTCGGTGTTGATAGCCGCTCCTTTATTTCGTATGATGTACCATCAGTCCAGCAATCCAAGGATACAAAACATGCGAATCATTATTACCGGTGCCGCCGGTTTTATCGGCTCAAACCTGTCCCGCCGCCTTGCAGGGGAGCACAAGATAATTGGCATTGACAACTTTGATCCCTTCTACGATCGACGGATCAAGGAGAACAACCTTGATGAGTTGAAAGTCCACCGGAACTTCCGTTTGTACGAGGCGGATATTACCGATGCTTCGGGCATGGAGAGAATTTTCCTGGAGGAAAAACCGGAGCTGGTGGTGCACCTTGCAGCTAAAGCCGGGGTGCGTCCCTCCATTGAAGATCCGGCGGGCTATGCCGTGACGAATATCAACGGTACAATCTCCCTTTTGCAGGCTTCCCGAAAAGCCGGAGTCCGGGATTTTGTTTTTGCTTCATCATCATCGGTCTACGGCAACACGAAGAAAGTCCCCTTTACTGAAAGCTCCTTTGTGGACCATCCTATTTCTCCTTACGCGGCCACAAAAAAAGCGGGAGAACTGATCTGCCACACCTACAGTTATCTCTACGGTATGCGGATTGCCTCTTTACGTTTTTTTACTGTCTACGGCCGGGGGCAGAGGCCGGATCTGGCTATTGCCAAGTTTACCCGTATGATCGACCGGAATGAGGAGATCCCCTTTTACGGTGACGGAACGACCGAACGGGACTATACATTTATAGATGATATCCTGAATGGTATTCAGGGTTCTATCCGTTGGCTCCAGGACCAGAAGGACGGTACACATGAGGTTTTCAATCTTGGAGAATCCCATACAACTACGCTTTCTGATCTGGTCGCGACCATCGAAACGGCCCTTGGAAAACAGGCGAAGATAAAGCGGCTCCCCATGCAGCCCGGGGATGTTCTGCGTACTTTCGCGGATGTGTCAAAGGCCCGGGAAGCCTTCGGCTACAATCCCTCTACCCTGCTGACCGAGGGGGTACAGGCCTACGTACGGTGGTACCGGGAGAATCCCGGCAAATAAGCGTTAAACAGAGCGAACTACTCCTCTTCTTCCCGTCTGATCTTGTTTTTCTGAACATGCTTGTGGGTATAGTGGATTACTGTAAAAAAGAGGGTGACGATTACTCCCGCCGAAAGAAAAAGAAAGATGCCAACCTCCTGGGAGTGGCTTGTCAGAGGTACGGCTATGGCGCAGAGGGCTATCTGCAGACAATAGACTATGCCCAGCAGACTGCGGCTGCTGAATCCCAGGTTCAGCAGTTTATGGTGCAGGTGCGAGCGGTCCGGGGAGAATACGCTTTTTTTATCCCGTAATCGGCGCCAGACGGCCGCGATGGTATCGCTGATGGGTATTGCCAGGATTATCATGGCATGGGCCAGGGATATGCTTTCGCCGTGGTCGGATCCCTGGTCGATCAGCGGTAGAACGGCCACCATGAATCCGAGAAACTGACTTCCTCCGTCTCCCATAAAAAGCTTGGCCGGAGGCAGGTTGAATACCAGGAAGCCCCAGACGGCCCCTGCCAGGATAAAGCTTCCCATGGCTGCCTGGTAGTTTTGTTTGGTAAGAAAGAGTATTCCGAAACTGATGGCGGCAATGGAGGTTATTCCTCCGGCAAGACCGTCGGATCCGTCAATCATATTGACTGCGTTAATGATCCCGATTATCCAGAGCAGGGTAAGGGGATAACGAAACAATCCAAAACGAAGGGAATCCGGCAGGAAGGGGATTGCGATTTTCTTGAAGGTAAAATCGGCGGCCAGCACCAGAAGTGCTGCCATGAGCTGAACAACGATTTTATTGTGGGCATGAAGATTACGCAGGTCGTCGATTACCCCGAAGAGAAAAATCAGGAGCCCGGCAAAAATGACCAGAATAAAACGGAAGCCCCAGTTCTCGGGCAGGGGAAACTGGCGCTCCAGAACGAAGGTAAAAACAAGGATAGTAAGTATATAGGCACCGAAGAATCCCAGGCCTCCGAGGCGGGATATCTCGCCGGTATGGATTTTGCGATGGTCCTGATCATCGTACCAGCCCATCCTGTGGGAGAGCTTCATAATGAGCGGCATGGAAGCCAGAGAAACCAGAAATGCCATAATGGGTGCTGTGAATAAAACGTACATCCCTTAACCTTTGCCTTTTAGTATATCATCGACAGTTTGCAGGTAGGTGTTTATTACAATTGTCTCATCGAAACTTTCTTTAACACGTCGCCGGGAGGCCTTTCCCATGGCCTCTATTTCCTTTTCGGATAGATTCAGCATTCTCTCCATCTTGTCGGCCAGATCCGCAATATCTCCGGGACGACACAGAAAACCGTTGGTACCGTCCTGCACCGGCTCCCGGGTGCCGACAGAATCCGCGGCGATCAGCGGCTTGCCCATGGAGGCTGCTTCGAGAAGTGAGCGGGGAACTCCTTCGCGATAGCGGGATGGCAGGACCATGCAGTCCGCCTGGGCCAGGGCCTCCCGGATTTCGTCGGTGGGGCCGGGAACTTCTATGATACCCCGTTTTTCCGCAGAGCGCAGCAGCTTGTCATCGGCGGACCAGGGGTCGTTGCTGTCGTAGGGGCCGACAAGTACAAAGCGGACTTCCGGGTGCAGCGGTTTGACCATTTCCGCAGCTGCGATAAAGTCTTCCACCCCTTTCGCTTTCAAAAGTCGCCCGACGAAGAGAAAACAGAAGGGCCCTTCAGGCCGTGGTCGGGGTGCAAAATATTCTGGGTTTACTCCCGAGCCTGGAAGCAGGCCGGTCTGCTCCGTGCGTACGAGTCGTCTGTCTAGAAACAGTTCGCGATCGTCCCGGTTCTGAAAAAAAATCCGGTGTACCCGGGAAAAGGCGTAGCGGTATAGCGCGCATACCGCTGTTTGCAGGGGGCCGGGGCGTTCAAAGACGGTCCCCAGGCCGGTTATATTGTTGATTACCGGAATCCCGAGGCCTTTTGCGGCGATGGAACCGTAAATATTGGGTTTTATGGTATACTGCAGTACAATAGTCGGGGATATTTCCCGATAGATACGTTTGTAGCTGAGCAGGGTCAAGAAGTCCCGTAAAGGGTTTATCCCTTTGGCGTCCATTTTTATTTCCCGGTATCCGAAGCCCATTTCCATCAGCTTTTCGGTGTATTCGTCCCGGGGGGCGACGACGCTTATGCGGTACCCTGCCTTCTGCAGAGTCTGGAGAAGGGGTCTTCGGGTATTCCAGATATACCAGCAACCGTTGTAGGATATGACTATGTGTGCTTTCTCCATTCTTCGATTACTATTACATAAAAAGAGCCTCTTGGCAAAGACTGGAAGGTTTGCAGCCTTCGCGGCTTTTTGTGTTGTTCTTGCCGGTTGCGTTACCGAAACCTGGGGCAGGCAATGGACAGCTGCGCCTCGTAACCTGTCTTCCGGGATGACTCAACAGAGCGATCCACAGAGAACTCCTCAGAGAAAAAGACTGCTTGCCGAGATAGACAGGCGCCGCGAAAATGGTGCTGCGGAATCCCGCCAGCTGATCGCCGGGCTTTTTCCTGATCGCCGGCAGCTTGTAAGCGAAGATCCGGATGCAGCCCGGATGGCGGAACAGGGAGATCTGCAGGCAGCCAGCGCCGCCTGGTGGGGCTATGATGTACACGACGCCGCTGATGCCCTTGCGAAGGCCTTTGCCGCTCCGGTGGATATCCTGGTCGTTCCGGCCATGGATGGCCCCTGGATCTCGGGTCCCCTGGAAATAGACGGTCCAGGGCACATCATCTTTGAACCCGGAGCGAAGCTTCTGGCCAAAGAAGGCGGCTTCCTGGATAAAAGGGACACCCTGATCCGCCTTTACCGGGCGGATTCTGTTACCCTGACCGGCTACGATGCAGGACTCGCCATGAGGAAGTCCGATTATACCCGTGATCCCTATGAATGGTCCCAGCATCGGCATGCCCTGGCGATCCTGGAGTCGACAAATATAAAAGTGGAAGGCTTTACCATAAAAAGTTCCGGCGGCGACGGTATATATATCGGACAGCGCAGGGGAGGAGAGGTCCCCCGGAATGTTTTGCTCAAGGATCTGCATCTTATTGATAATTATCGCCAGGGGGTGTCGGTTATCTCCATTGACGGTTTTCGCATGGAGTACACCTACATTGCCGGGACTCAAGGGACCGATCCCGGGGCGGCGATAGACTTCGAACCGAACTCAGGACTGTACGGCCTTACCAACTGCGTGGTTGCTTCATCCTTGTTTGAGAGAAACGCCGGGGCCGGTCTTACCGTTCATCTTCCCAATGTGCTGGAGAGCCATCCGCCGGTTTCGATCCTGGTACAGGACAGCCTTATCCTGGGGAACCCGTACTCGGTCTGGGTGCGGGGACTGAATAACGGCGCCAGGGGGACCCTCGAGTTCCGCAATACCAGGGTGAGGGGGGCTGGAACCATCGGCAGATCGGAAACTTTTACGGTACTTCGCTGACCGGCAGTGCTTCTCTGTTGATCATAGCAACAGAATTCTATTTCTGGTAGTATATCGGGCCTGTGGAACAGAGATTCAAGACAGGAGATTTTTTGTGCGACGTTTAATTTTTCTTCTGCTGATAAGCTTATTACCTGCGTGCCTTTTCGCTCTGGATATTACCGATCCCCTTGGAGATATCTATGATGACATTCAGGTCTGGTACGATGCCCGCCTGATCAAACAGGTGCCCCCTTTACGGCCCTATCCGGCCCAGGTGCTCAAGGCCGTTCTGGAGGAGGTCCGTGCCCATCCGGCCGCCCCGCAGGAGGAACGGCTGCTGGCGGAAGCCTATCTGGAAAAACTTGCCGGTACCAGTATCGATGGTGTTGCTCTGGGCCGGACGCAGCTCTACAGCGGCGAGAGTGAAGAGTACCTTATCGGGGCGGCGGGTATCGAGTACAATACCTGGTTCAACGAGTACATAGCCCTGAACGGACGCTGGGTAGGGATTGCCAAGTACGAAGGCGACGGCTATTACGCCGCCGGTGAAGCAGGGCCCTTCGATATTTTCGATGACAACGCCGACCTTGATTTCGGCGGACGACAGATTGACCTGCGCATGATGTTCACCAACTCCTTCTCCATCGGTTCCGATTCCCTCTATTTTCAGGCGGGGATCCATCGGAGTTCCTACGGGCCGATCTTTGACAACGGCGCGGTTCTGGGAGGTTACGCCCATCATGCCCCGACCTTCAATGTTGTCTGGGATTCCGGCGGCATGTTCGGGGTTACCAATACCTACATGGAGCTGTCCGCCTCCAACTATTACGGGGACGAAGTGTTCTCCGACAAACGCCTGGCCATGCAGACCTACAGCTTCCGGCCCGCGGACTGGATGGAGTTCGAGTTCCTGCAGAGCGTGGTCTACGGTAACCGATTCGACCTGGTCTACTTTGTGCCTTTCAGCTTTCTGTTTTATAACCAGAATATGGTCGGCTACGAGGACAACAGCCTTATGGGCTTCTCCGCCGCCTTCAAGCTGCCCCGGAATACCGCCTTTAATTCCGTGGTTTTTATCGACGACGCCCACCTGAACGATTTTATGCGGGGCAACTTCGACACCATGCTGAAGGCCGCTTTCCATAACGAATTTACCTGGACTCCTCTGCAGAAGAACCTGCGCCGCCTCTCGCTGGATTACCTGGCGGTAACCCCCTACACCTACTCCCACAAGGACGACCGGGTGGATGTGGAAGAATTTATAACCGGCGGTCAGACCTATATCGACTGGCTCAGGGAAAACGCCAACTACCAGAATTACACCACCTACGGAGACAGCCTGGGACCGGTGCTGTACCCCAATTCCGACCGCCTGAGCCTCAAGGCCCATCTGCGGCCGCTTGAGCGGCTGGACCTCAAGCTCATGGGCCGCATGATTCGCCACGGCAATCCCAACGAGGGCATGGACGACCAGTTTGAGGATTCGGTCACAGACGGCAGCGTTTTCGACGACGGCTACGACAAGGAGGGGAACCACACCTTCAAGGACCCCAGGTTTCTGACCCAGGATACCCTGGAATACAGCTTTACTGCGGGGCTTGATCTGGCATATACCCTGGATCTTGATCCCTATGTGCTCAAGCTGCTCCTGGGTTACCGGCTC
Source organism: uncultured Spirochaetaceae bacterium (assembly GCA_964554875.1). Classification (GTDB taxonomy): domain Bacteria; phylum Spirochaetota; class Spirochaetia; order JC444; family Marispirochaetaceae; genus Marispirochaeta. The sequence goes on from CAZKQJ010000059.1 coordinate 8,076, forward strand.
GAGCACATCCGCAACAGGATGAACACTGAAGGCTATCCGGTAAAAGGGGACAACGAGACCAGCCACTACCTGATGAGCGGTTTTGTCTGCTCCTATTCGTTTTAGACTGATGATGCCGGAAGGCCGCGGATGAGACGAGTAAACGCCTGTATTCTGCTGCTATGTGCTGCTGTCGCTCTTTTCGGGCAGAACCGCCAGGGGATCATCCCCTACGATTCTCCTCTGGTGGCGGAACTGGGGATGGTCTACCGGGAACTGGGAATGGCCCTGCCTTCCGATACCGCTCCCTGGACGGAGGCGGAGTTCCTGCTCATGCTGGACCGTGTCTACAATAAAAAAGAGCGGCTCTCCCCCGGGGCAAAGACAATCCTCGCGGGGATCCGGAAGGAGCTCGAGAAAAAGCCCGTCTACACGGAATTCGACGGTGCCCTTGCTGTGGATGCCTCCTTGAGCATCGCCCTGGAGGGCTACCTTGGCCTTATGGGCGACGATGACGACAGGGAATGGCTCAGGGGCTACGGAGAGCGGGAAGCCCTGCTCTTTGTTCCCGTGGAGCTCTACCTGCTGGACAATTTCTACGCCATGACCAGCCTGAGCCTGACCCAGGATTATTTCGCGGTTCTGGACCGGCAGAAAAGCGGCAGCAATGTACCCCTGGGCTTCAACGATCTTGAAAGCATGTACCCTCTGAAAACGGCTCTTTCCGCCGGGGGGGATCACTGGAACATCCGCTTTGCCCGGGATACCCTGAACTGGGGAAGTGGCAAAACGGGTAACCTGCTGCTTGGAGCCAACGGAACGGTCCACGATTTTATCGAGCTGAGCACCTTCTGGAACCGCTTCAAGTTCACCTTTCTGCTGCTGGGCCAGGATACTTCGCTCTGGGATGAGACGACGACATATACCGCCGGGAACGAGACCTTCTTTGCCCCGGTTTACGACAATAAAAATGATGATTTTGCCGATGCCGTTTCAAGCCAGGAGACGGTGCGCAATTTCCTGGCTCATCGGCTGGAGTTCCGTCTCCGGGACAACCTGCGTCTGGTCTTTACCGAAGCGGTCATGTACCAGGACCCGACCCTGCAATTCCGTTACCTGAACCCCATGATGGCCTTCCACAACTGGTACCAGACCGGCAGCGCCAACTACTTTATTACCCTGGAGGCCGATTATCTGCCTCGTCCGGGAGTACGGCTCTACGGGCAGTTCCTGGGAGACCAGATCGCCTTCTACTTTAATCGTCAGGGAGGGACCTACTCGGACGTTCCCGCCGCCATGGGCTACCTGGCGGGGATCGACCTGCAGAAACCTGTTAATGAAGGATACCTCTACGGCGGCCTGGAGTGGGTCAAGCTGGACCCGTACAACTACATAGACCGCTCAGGAATCAATCTCTGGTATCAGCGCCGTATTCTGAGCAACTACCTTGGCGGCCATCAGGCCCTGGTCCTTACACCCCTTGGTTACGAGAAAGGACCGGATTCCATGACCTTCTACGGAGAGTTCGGTTACCTGGTCCCCGGCAGATGGGATGCAAAGCTGAGCGCCGAGTTCTTTGTAAAGGGTGAGAACACCATAACCACAGTCTGGACCGATGAGGACGGTGCCGCGCAGGATGTGACTCCTTCGGGGAGTCATCCGGTACAGACCCTCATCCTCGGCATCGAGGGCGGCATGAACGGCTCCATGCTCGGGATCTCGGACAGCGTCTCGCTGAGTACCGGGGTAAACCTGATCCACGTTGAAAATTTCCTCCACGATCCGGGGAAGGATTTCTGGGACCTGCAGATCTGGTTGTCGGGAAAGTATCGTTTTTAGTACGGTAAACTATTTGTCGCCCCGGAGACCAAATGTTGGTACCTTATGAGTAAGAAATTCCTGAGAATCGGGAGGCTTGCAATGAAGAAAAACATGGGTACCCCGGACCGCGTTATTCGAACGATTCTTGCCCTGCTTGTGGCCGTTCTCTATTTTACGGATCAGATCAGCGGGACCGCCGCAATCATCCTGGGAATAATTGCTGTGGTATTTCTTCTTACCAGTGTCGTATCGTTCTGTCCTCTGTATACCTTTCTTGGAATCGATACCACTGGAAAAAAGAGGGAATAAGGGGTTATATTCTATCTCGGAACTACCACCCTTCAGTTTGAAAGGCGGTTATTGTGGACTTTTATAAAAACCTTCCCTCCGGCGTCTTTATCGGCTCCGTAAGCGCTCTGGAGCTCTATTACGGAAAGGAACTTTCCGAACCGGTGAACCTTGTTCTGCGGGGCAGCCTTGCGGACATAGCCCGGGAATTTGACGATGTCGATTTCCCGGGGATGGACGGTTGCGACGCCGTGGCCCGTTTCGACGGACATGCCTGCTTAATCCGCTGCATCGATGATGATGAGCCTTTTCCCAGAATGCCCTTCTCGGTGCAGAATCTCTTCTATGATCCCAGGCGCAGGGTTTTTCTCGACCCTTTGAATATCTATGTTGACATACGCCGTGGTGAGCCAAGGCTGCTGGACGAAGTCTGCTGCGACGAACAGACCGTTCTGGAAGCTGCCCTGCTCTATTCCCGGTTCAAGTATCCCCGGAACAGCTTCTATAAAGGCCTGGAGTACAACTGGGAGCATATCTCCGTTTACGAGCAGCGTCTGCTTTTATCGCGTATCCTGCGGGGAAAATACGCCCACCGGGGACTGGATATCCTGAAGAGGAGCGGCCTTATACATGCTCTCTGGCCTGAACTGGCCCGCATGGACGCTGCCGAGCATGCGAAGGAGCATCATCCCGAGGGGAATGCCTGGGAACACACGCTGGAGACTTTTCGCTACCGAAAGACCACCGACCTGGCCCTGTCTCTGGGACTCCTGCTTCACGATGCCGGCAAACCTGTTGCAAAGCGGAACGAGGGGAACACCTTCGATCGCCACGCTCAGATAGGATCCGGTATAGCGAGGCGATTTCTGGAACGACTTGAGTTTGAGGATGATCTGCTGGATGAGGTGGTCTTTCTGGTACGGGAACACATGCTTCCCGCCTTTATTCCCCGGCTTCCCACCTACCGAACTGAACGGAGCATGTCCTCTCCCTGGTTTCCCAAGCTCCTGGAGCTCTTTCGCTGCGATCTGTCCTCCACCTTCCGGGGACCGGAAAAATATTACGAAGCCTGTTGCACCTACCGCAGCTTTCTGAAAAACCGGAAGAACCCCTTCAGGACTGCGGAAGGAAAAAAACAGCTGCGGCTCTATGTTGAGTA
>CAZKQJ010000060.1:0-6628 GCA_964554875.1 uncultured Spirochaetaceae bacterium
AGGCCCAGCCACCGGGGCCGGGATTCCCCCAACAGCCGCCGTCGGTATAGATGTGGATTTCGTTGTTCTGCGTCATCGACCCATAGTACGGGGAATCCTATGGATTGGGCAAGCGGGAAACAATGAGTGCAATTCCATGGTATTTTTTCGGTATTTTTTAATCTTGACTTTTGTTTTCCTTTCTCTAATACTATATATAAAATGCACATTTTGCATTTACTTTATTAAACTGATATATGTTTGATTGCTACATTACCGGACTGCCGAGTTAAACTGTAAAGGTCAAGCGGAAAGAAGGACTCATCATTGCTCTCAGCCGGCCCCGCCAGAAACGCCGAAATACTGCCCCTGCTCCGGTCTTCTCGGTATGCGTTTTTTATCAGCAATCAGGCCGGGGATGTTCTCCTTATCAGCAGAGGTGCCATCAATTTGTTCGGGCTGAAAGATTCTTCCGCCGCAAGCAGCTGCGATACCATATTCAAAACTGAAAGCGCTAAGGTGCTTGTACAGCTGCAGCAAAGCCTGACAGGTTCAGGCACCCGGGAAATTTATACCCTTCGAAGAGGGGAAATTCGCCCTGAAAAGAGCCTGTGGATGGAAGGTATTCCTTTGTCAGAAGAATACGTCCTCTTTTTTGCCGGCTCCCTCTCTTCCATTACCAGACGCGGCACCAACCAGGAAGCCGATGAGGCACTTTTCTTCGGCTCCCTTGTTCCCATGGCAATGTCATCCCCCGAAGGAACGGTACTCCAGGCAAATCAGGCATTTCTTGACCTGTGGGGTTTCTCCTCCGAGTCCGAGGTTATCGGACGAAAGACCTCTGAATTCTGGTTCGATGTAAACAAAGCCGATGCCGTATTGAAAAGCACGGTGAACCGCGGTAAATGGCTTGGCGATCTGACGGGGATAAAAAAAGACGGTAGCAGGTTCCATGTCGAGGTTTCTGTTTCCCTGGTGCGTGATCCCGAAGGAAAGGCCATCTGTGTTGTAGCCTCCTTTCTTGACCGCTCAATAGAATCTGCGTCTATGCAAGCCCTGATTTTCCATAACCGCCTGCTCGGTTCGGTGCAGGAAGCAATTATTGCCACCGATTTATTGGGAACAATACTCTACTGGGGCAACGGGGCACAGAGACTGTTTGGATATACCGAGGAGGAAGTGCTGGGAAAGTTCATAGGGGATCTCATGTCTCCTGATAATCCAAGCAGGTCCTATGACCGGGTAAACGTCGCCCATTCCACCGGGCGCTGGGAGGGGAGGTGTAGAAAACCTCGAAAGGACGGGTCTTTACTCTGGTCAGATACAATAATATACCTGGTGCATGATGAAAATGGGAACCCCTCCGGCTTTGTCGGTATAGAACGGGATGTGAGTACTGAAGTCACCTATCAGGAGTCACTCAAAAAGGCCCTTCGGGAGCTTGAGATAATCCACAGCACCGAGAAGTCCCTGTTGTCGGAAACTGAGAGCGCCGGAGTAGCAAGGGTGGCTTTGAAAAAAATCGTTAAAACCGTGGGTTGCCTCCGGGCAACAATTACCTTGATTAATAATGACGGACAAAGCGCGCGTATTGTCGCTGCCTATCCTGAGGACCCGGAGATTGGTTTTCCCTGGGCAGCGGAGATTCCGCTATACATTTTCGGCGATGAGACCATGAAGCACAATCCAGAGGTTAATTTCGTTGAAGATATATCCTGCATAAACCGGGGAGAAGATATTCACAAGAGTCTTATAGATAAAGGCATATCATCCTACGCAAATATACCGCTAACCACCGGAGAAGATATAATCGGCTTTATCAATCTTGGATTCAGAGGTACCGGTACAATAGAAAAAGACGCCGTGGCCTTTACCCGGGCTCTGGCCCCCACCATTGCTCTTGTAATTCAACGGGTTACAGATGCTGAACGGGAACACGAAAATGCAATACGAATACGAAAGCTCAGGCAAAGGGCAGAATATTCCGCCGCCCGGGAACGGACCCGCATCAGTCGTATGCTCCACGACTACATGGGGCAGGACCTGACCCTTGCAAACCTGGATATCGCCCTGCTCCGCAAATCGATGGAAAGCGGGAACAAAAATAAGGATATTGAATCGTTGATTGACAAGCTCGAGCAGAGATTGGGTCAGATCGGATATAGAACACGGGAAGTCCTGCAGGAGCTGAATAGCAGGGGTATGGCCCATAACTCCATTTTCGAAAGCCTGCAGGAGTATTGCGGTAATCTTAAACACTGCTCCGAGATGGAGATTCATTTCAGAAAACACGAAGATGGAACTTTTCCACTGGGCGAGGAGCAGCAGAGGGAAATTGAATCCGCAGCCATAGAGGCGATAAATAACGCGGTAAAACACTCACACGCAAGAAGTATAGAAGTGTCTGTTCAGTCCACTGAAAAGATGTTGGAGATTACCATAATGGATAATGGAACCGGATTTCCGCTCAAGATTGACGGCCAGAAATCCAGGTATGCAGGATGGGGAATCCAGTATATTCGGGAACATCTTGAAGCCATAGGTGGAAGCGCCACCCTCTGTACCCGCCCTGAGAACGGAACACATTGGGTACTCAAGTTAGGAAAAAAGGACAGGTGAGAAATCGATACACAGTGTTACTGGCAGATGATCACACCCTAGTTCGAGAGGGTTTAAAACTACTGATAGAGTCGGAACCGTCCTTTACGGTAACCGGGGAATGCTCGAACGGTCTCGATGCCATACGCCTCTGCAGAGAAATAACACCTGACCTGGCTATTATAGACATTGCAATGCCGGGAGTATCCGGACTCGACGTGGTGGAGGAGATTCTGCACGCCCCGGAAGCCCCAAAAATAGTGATGATCTCCTTTCAGGCCATGCCGGAGCAGATTATCAGGGCCAAACGCAGCGGCGCTGCCGGTTTCGTGCTGAAGGATGCCAGCGGGCGAGAGCTTCTGAATGCCATGCACGCTGTAGTTGGAGGACAAAGCTATTTTTCCCAGGGGGTCGCATCCTGTCTTCTGGAACAGCTTATGGCAACTGATGGTGCGCCTTCCTGCGAATGCGACTGCGGCAGCCTCCCTTCCCTTTCCATCCTCAGTCTGCGGGAACGGCAGGTTCTTCAAATGCTCGCGGAAGGAAAAAAGAACAGTCATATCGCAGAACTTCTGCATTTATCTATTAAAACTGTGGAAACCTACCGGAGCCGTATTATGCAGAAACTCAACCTGCACAGCCTTGCGGAGCTTGTACGTTTCGCCGTGCAGAACAATCTGGTAGATCGCAGAGGATAAACCTGCAGGGGTTTTCCCTACACTCATCAAGATACAACCCACATACCTTACATTCATTCCTGTATTCCGGTGGAATATTCAAACATAATCCGTCAAGATCTCCTGATATAGATTTCACCTTTTAATCATTTAAAATCTATTTAATAAATTACAGATTCGAGGAGTTGGGGTATGCGCTTAAGCTTGGCGGCCAGGATATTTTTCGGCTTTTTTATCTTGATCCTGTTACTGGTTCTTTCATCACTATTCGGGATTTACGCCCTTGGGCGCATGAATACAAATCTCAATCATATTGTGGATTACTCCTCGTCCCGGATTCAGCGGTCTGAGAGGGTCCGTTCTCTTGTACTTGATATCATCCGGTTTCAGAAGAACCTGCTCCTCTCCGATTCGGCCTCTGAGCAGAAGGAGATTTTGAAACAGTTGGACAGTCTTCAGGAACAGGCAAATACAGGGCTCAAGGAACTGGAAAGGCTTCTGGAATCTGAAGAGGGCAGAGATCTTTACCGGGAAGTCAGTGAGGCCTGGACAAGTTTTCTTGACGCAGCGGACAATATTGAAGCTCTCATCAAAGAAGGCAAGCATGCCGGGGCTCTCACCGTATCGAATACCACGGCAAAAGAAGCCGAGAAAAGCATCTCCGATGCGGTTTCCAGTTTTATCGAACAAAATAACAAAGAACTGGCGAGCGAGAAAAAGGCAAGTGACCAGAATTACGGCACCACCCGCCTTGTAATACTGCTTGCCGCGATTGTGAGCATTTCTATCGGAATCCTTGTGGCATGGCTGATTACAAGTAAGGTAAAAAATCAGGTGGGGGGAGAACCGGATGCCATAGAAGCTATCGCCCATCGGGTAGCCGCCGGAGACCTCCGGAACCAGGTTCTCACGCAGGAGGCAACGCGGAAAAAGATATCAGGTATCTATGCCTCCCTTATGGAGATGTCGACTGCTCTGACGGAGATTGTACGGGAGGTTTCAGGCGCGGCGGAGAATGTATCCGCCGGTTCGGAAGAGCTAAGCCAGACAGCCCAGGAGCTCTCCCAGGGCTCATCCGAGCAGGCTGCATCCACGGAGGAGCTGGCCTCGTCAGTAGAACAGATAAGCGCCATGGTGCGGCAGAATTCCGAGAATGCCCAGCAGACCAATACCATTGCCCAGAAAGCTGCCCAGGACGCAAAAGTCGGTGGCGAAGCCATGGATGAGTCGGTGGCTGCCATGGAAAAGATCGCAGAAAAGAGCTCCGTCATAGACGAGCTAGCCCGCAGCACCAATATGCTGGCCCTTAACGCAGCCATTGAGGCAGCACGGGTGGGAGAAGAAGGCCGGGGATTCGCTGTTGTAGCCGCGGAGGTCCGCAAGCTGGCCCAGCGCAGCCAGGACGCTGCGAACGACATTGCCGCTACCACAGAAACCGGATTCAATGCTGCGAAAAAAGCAGGCGAGCTCATACGCAAGCTTGTTCCGGATATTCTGAAAACAGCGGAACTTGTGCAGGAAATCGCCGCCGCCAGCGAAGAGCAGAACGACGGCATCGATCAGGTGAATCAGGCTATCGAGCAGTTGAATCAGGTAGTGCAGCAGAATGCCTCGGCTTCCGAGGAATCAGCCTCCTCAGCGGAGGAACTTGCCGCCCAGGCAGAGAGGCTCCAGGAAGCCATAGGCTTCTTCAAGATATCGGAGGGGAAAAAGACTACTGCAATACGGCCTGTGGCCGCTTTGGAATCACCAAAGGATAACAAGCATACGGAAGAAGTCCGCCAGAACTACCGGTCGCACCAGGAAGATGACCTGGATTCAGACTTCGAAGCATTTTAGAGGATCTGCATCATGAATGAACCGCAACACTACGTAGTATTCTATCTAATGGGATCATTATACGCCCTGCCGGTTTCCCAGGTCAGAGAAGTTCACGGGGAGATATCCATCGAACCGGTCCCGGGAACAGCTGATTTTGTTAAAGGTATTACAGTTATCCGGGACCACGCTCTGCCGGTAATAGATCTCAAAGAGCTCATGAGAATCTCCCTTCTTAGGGAGAAACGAGATGCCGAGGGGGACTCCTATATGGTGGCGATGCTGCCGGTACAGGATAAAATCGTGGAATGTGTGCTAATTGTCGAGACTGTCGTCGGCGTATCCACCTTCAGCAATGAAGATATCCAATCTTCGGACAGTAACGGCATAACATCTTCCCAATATGTAAGCGGAATCCATTTGCATAACGGAAAAGCAACCCAGATAATCGACACCCCTTCGCTCTTTTCCAGTCCAGGGGATTTAGAGGAGATATCTCAACTCCAAACCTGAGGTTAATAGTTCATGGAGAAAAAGCCGCTCCTCTACTTTTATCCAAAATCAGAAACTTTCGCATGTAATCGCTCATTATCAGAATTACTGTGTCATGATTTCCCGAGAAAAGAAAAGTGTTTTTGCGACGGGAGACATACTATTGCCACTCTTGACCGTATTTTTTATCTCCCGCCCCCCGGGGAAATGGCCAGGATAAAACACTTTATTGCCCAGGATAAAATAGGGGCCAGTTCATACTCTTATCTGCGTCTGAGGAATACCATAAAACCGGCCAAGCTCAAAATAATGTCAGAACACCCGGAGCGCCCCCGCAGCAGGGTCCGCACCGTAGCAGTCACACCGATGGTTGCCAAGGCCGCTCAGTCAACGATGATTGACAAGCTCCTGCAGGAAAGGGAGCTGCTTCTTCAGGAGATCAACCATCGGGTCGTAAACAATCTGCAGGTAGTCTTAAGCATCATTCACTATAGCATGACTCAGAAGGAATCTGATCCGGCATTCACTCTGAAAAAAATTGAGAGGCATATCTTCCTGCTTTCAAGCGTCCATAAGTGCATTTACCGTAAAAAGGATTTGATTCAAATACCGGTACAGATTATCATTGAGGACAACCTCAGAGACCTGAAAAATTATCAGGATTTATCCTTGGAATACCATGTCACTAACAGTTCAGCGACTATTGAAATAAAGTACGCCGTTCCCATGGCATTCGCGTGGGCTGAATTCCTATTCAATCTGGTATTGCAGAACAGGCAACTTCTCAATCAAAATGTGTGTCTGGAGATTAACCTCCGGCTTCAGCAGGGACTTTTTATCTCTGTTTCCGCCCGGGAAAAAGAAGTGAACAGCCTTCTTCCCCTGAATGCAGCTTCCGCTGACCCGGTTTTTACCGCGATTCTCGAACAGGCCGATGCCGAAATCACAGGCAACTCAACGTCTCCGACATTGCATTTCCGAGAGAAAACCGACGGGATATCGAGTCTCTCCTCCCCTATCCGTTGACCCGGGCTGTAGCTTGGCCTATACTGTTTCGAGGTGTC
>CAZKQJ010000061.1:0-6042 GCA_964554875.1 uncultured Spirochaetaceae bacterium
CCAGCGGAACAAGGAGTTTGCTTCAGCTCATCCCCACGGTTATGGACAGTAGCTATACTTTTAACATGCCAGGTAACTAATCTTCCAAGGGAAAATAGATCTCCGTCTGGAGTTCCTTTTCCGGGGTTGTCGCCGGATCGTTCAGGTAACATTCGTAGCAGATCGATGCGGTTTTGAGCTTGTGCTTCTGTATATGGTCCATCAGCTCACTGTAGGGTTTCTCCATTTCGGAGTAGGGGCCTGTGTACAGGGTATACAGGGTTTTACCTCCCGGCAGGGATCCAGCCTGAAATCTGTCATTCCCTTTGACGGGCTTCGGAACTGGAAACCCGATCTCCACATCCAGGGCCTCCATATCCATGTTGTGGTAAAGAGCAAAGGGGGCTCCGGCAAAAGGTATCCCATTTTGCTGCATATAGGCGGCAATCTCATTGTAAAAATTCCCCATTGTTTCAGACAGTCTGGATACCGGTGTGGTATACCGCAATGCCAGGGTGTGCTGTTCTTTGACGTCTCTGATTTCCATGATTTTCTCCTGTTATAGTGTGATAAGTGAATCATGGCATGGGATATACGACATCTGTTTGTCGTAATTAAAAACGAGGTCAGTAAATTTTTTCTATTCTTCCTGCCGATTTTGCAATTATTTGACGCAGCCGGTCGGGCTTCAGTACTTCCACATATTCACCAAAGGAGAGAATGTAGCCGTACAGCCATCCGTCTTCGGGCATTCTGGTCCGTACGACCAGACTCCCGTCATCGAGGATGCGGCACTCCTTCGGATCATAGTACTCCTCCACCATATTCCTCATGACCGGGTTGAATTTCAGCTCTATTTCAAGAGCCTTGGTAGAGACTTGCCGGTAGTTTTCTTCCAGGAACTGTTCAAAGGAGAGATACCTGCGTTTGATGATGTCAGGAAGTATTTCCGGGTCCTTGATGCGGGATATTCTGAACAGGCGATAGTCTTCCCTGTTTCTGCAGTAGGCGTACAGGTACCAGGATCGCCAGCGAAAAGCGATTGTTAGGGGTTCTACTACTCGGGTGGTGGATTCCAGCCTGTTATTGGTATAGCAAAACCGCAGCAGGCGTTCATGCTCCACGGCTTCCCGTACAATTTTGAAGGTCTCTCGAAGTCTTTGGTTCCCACCAAGCATACTGAAGTCCAGGGAGAGCTTTTCGTTTCTGCCGGAGAAGATATCAGTGGATTCCCTGGGCAGAAGGGTCTGTACTTTCTGAAGGGTATTGTCCAGGTGGTCGTCGTCCAGGGAACCGGCGACCCCTTTTAAGGCAATGACAATGTAGTAGAAATCGTCGACGCTCATAAGCTGGCGCTCCATCTTGTAGGATTCTACTATTCCATAACCTCCCTGGGGGCCCTGCTGGGTATAGATGGGAATTCCAGCAAGTTCAATACACTCCATGTCCCGCTGAATGGTTCGCCTGGAAACACCAAAGCGTTCCGCCAGGGCGGAGGCACTGACCAGCTCCCGGTTCAATAGAAAAATGATCTCCGACAACAGGCGGTCAATCTTCATGCAGCGATGGTAGCACCATTCGCGACACGGGTATACTGCTTCTGTACTGTATGCGTGTGGACCTGATTCGTTATAAATCCCTGGTCAGGAAGAGTAAATCCGGTTCCTGCCAGCTCTTTTTGCTCGATACAGCTTGCTGTCTGCATCGGCTATGATCTTTTCCAGGTCGCACTGTTGCTGTCGACAGAAGGTGGAGTTTGCAATGCCGCAGCTGAAGGTGAAGGTAATTGCTGTTCCTTCGTAGTTGACGGACATATCCCTGACCCTGGCAAGTATCCTCTCCATCATTTTGTGTGCTTTTACCAGTGGCGTTCCGGTAAAGACTATCAGAAACTCCTCACCTCCAAAACGACCCAGGGTGTCGTATCTGCGAATGCTACCTGAGAGGGTTTGTGCGAGTTCCTTCAGGACCAGGTCTCCGGCAACATGACCGTAGGTATCATTTATCGATTTAAAATGGTCGATATCCAGTATTGCCAGGGAGAATGACTCTTCTCCCCGCCCTGCTTTTTCTCCAAGAGTTCCCAGAATCTCAAACAGATGCCTGCGGTTGTACAGACCGGTAAGGGGGTCACGGATCGAGGTTTCATGGATCTGTTTCTCAAGCTGTTTGCGCTCGCTTATATCCCGGGCGATCCCCGCCAGCCGCTGCGGTCCTTCATCTCCTGTCTGTACAGGAAAGGTCGATGCCCATATCCAGCGCTCGCTGCCGTCGGGGCGGACAATCCTGTATTCAAAATCATAGTCCTGTACACTGTCCTGATACCAGCGAAATACTTTTTCCCTGTCCTCAGGATGGATGGCCTCCATGTAGGAGTCCGGGTTATCGTACAGACTCCGGCAGCTTCGCCCGAAAATTCTTTCATATGCAGGGCTCACATAGAGCATTTTTTCTTCCGTACGCAAAAAGAATACCTGATCGATATTCTCCGCCAGCTGCCTGAAGCGTTCTTCGCTTTCCCGAAGTCTTTCTTCCGCCTGTCGCTCAAAGCTCACGTCCCGCTGTACGCCGAAGTGCCCAGTTATCCGGCCCTGTTCATCGTAGATGCAGATGTAGTCCCCTTCTATGGTCATTGGAGTACCGTCGAATTTCTGTTCCCTGGTATCTACGTGGAGCATCCCGTTGTCGAAGAAATCTCTCCAAACCTTTTTTCCATACTCGATATCGTGCTGATAAAAGTCGGCAGGAGTCAGGCCGATAAAATCCTTTTCATCGGCGCCGTACTGGTCCAGCATGGCCTGGTTTATCCGTGTTATCTTCTGGTGGGAGAAGGCGTAATCCAAGGCTCTATCCTTGTCGATTCTATCATTCCATTCAAGGGGCTCATCGAGCATCATGAAGAAGAAGCCGTCCAGGGACTGACGGAAAAACAGGTCCAGCAGCTTGTTGCTCTGCCGGAGTTCATCCTCAGTGCTTTTCTGAAGGGTAACGTCCTCTTTTACAGCCATGTAATTTGTTATCGTATCCGTCTTGTCAAAGATCGGAGCAATCAGGGCTGATTCCCAATAGAGTTCTCCATTTTTTTTCCTGTTGTGGAAAAAACCCCGCCAGCTTTGTCCGGAACATATGGTGGACCATAGATCGGTGTAAAAGGCAGAATCCTGTACTCCCGATTTTAGAATATTGGGATTTTGACCCAGGGCTTCCTCCTCCTGAAAGCCGGTAATCTCACTGAATTTTTTGTTGACGTATGTAATAGTTCCCGTGGTATCGGTTATGATCACTGACGCCGGGCTGTATTCCACCGCTTTAGAGAGCTGCAGCAGCTTTACCTCTGATTTTTTTCGTTCCGTAATATCCCTGCCGGCGGCGTAGATCAGGTCCTCCTGCCGGTGCGCGCTCCATTCAAAGTCCCGGCAGCTGCCATTATTATGCAGCATTCGGACTTCGAAATATGCAACGGTTCCATTGGCGCTCAGGTTCTTGTGCAGAATCTCGAGGATCAGATCTTTCTCCGGGGAGTGTACCAGATCCAGGAACTGACTGCCCTCAAGGAACTCCGGTTCATATCCCAGAGTATCTCGCCATGCCCGGTTAGCCTTCACCATGATGCCGCTCGTCTCTGTAATACAGAACAGTTCGGGACTAAGGGCAAAGAATGTCGTAAAATCTATCCGCTTGCTCTTGTTCTGGTGGTGTAACATTTGCCTCCTGTCTCTATCTTAGTATTCAATATTACCCCTTCAGTTTCAATGATCTACAACGGCCAGATCAGAAGTATCATGGGAACGGAGATCAGAATGATCAGTAAGCTTAAGGGAATTCCCATTTTCAGGTAATCGATAAACTTGTAGCCCCCGGGGCCCATGACGATGGTGTTTGACTGGTGACCAATAGGAGTAAGGAAGGCGCAGGAAGCACCTATCGCTATGGCCATCAGAAAGGGGTCAGCGGAGACATTCATTCCTGTGGCTGTCCCGATCCCGATGGGCGCCATCAGTACTACTGTCGCTGCGTTGTTAATGATCCCCGAGAGGACCATTGTGACTGTGAGGATCAGGCCCAGGGTAAACCAGACCGGCAGGGTCTGGTCTGCCGTAAGAATAATGTCAGCAATCGCAGCTGCGCCACCGGAATGCTCCAGGGCAGAGCCTACAGGCAGCATGGCACCCAGAAGAATAATGACCGGCCAGTCTATGCTGTCGTACATTTTGCGCACAGGCAGGATTCCCGTCAGGACCATCAATACCGCGGCCAGGGTAAAGGCAATCTGAACTGCGAGGAGCCCTGAAACGACCAGAACAATAGAGAGCCCGAAAATTGAAAGAGCGGTGATAATCTTGCGCGGTTCCCCCAGGGCGTAGCCGCGGTCGGCCAGGGGCAGGCATCCCATGGAGGTAAGGGCGTCGTCCAGGTTGGCAGTCCTTCCCTGCAGCAGCAGCACGTCTCCGGCCCGTAGTTTTTCGTTATCAAAGCGCTTGCGGATATGTTTCTCACTGCGGGCGATGGCGAGCAGATTCACTCCGTACCTGCTCCGCATTTGAGTGCTTGCGGCCGTCTGACCGATGAGGGGTGATTCCTGCATGACTACCGCTTCGACAATCGTGATCTCGTCGGCGCCTTCCGCGTCTTTGCGGAACTTCTTATCCCCAATCAGCTTCGCACCGCTCTTTTCGATGAACGTCTTCAGGTCCTCCGAGTCTGCTTCGATGATCAGAATGTCGTTGGTTTTAAGTTTTTCTTTGGGTCGCGGGGCATGCATACGGCGTTTGTTTCGTACTATCCCAAGGACATTGACCTCTGATTTAAGTTTTGTCTGTACTTCGCCTTTGGTCATTCCGGAAAGTTTTGAAGCGGCTGTGACCCTGACTTCGGTTATGTAGTTTTCGATCTGAAAACGGTCTTCACCGGTATTTTCTCCCTTCCGTGTCGGGAGCAGATGCCGTCCGATAAAGGTAATAAACAGGATTCCTGCCGCCGCCAGCACGGCACCTACGGGTGCGTAGTCAAACATGCCGAAAGGCTGTCCGGCAGCCTCTGTCCGGAAGGTCGCGATGATAATGTTCGGCGGTGTGCCGATCATGGTCATCATGCCTCCGAGGAGTGAACCGAAGGCCAGGGGCATAAGGACTGTTGAGGGGGACCGGCCGTTTTTCCGGGCCAGATTGATGGCTACCGGCATCAGGATAACCAATGCCCCGACATTGTTCATAAAAGCCGACGCGATACTTACCAGCAGCAGCAGGGAAAAGGCCTGGAGACCGGGTTTCTTGCCGATTCTGACCATTCCATGGCCGATGACGTCCACCAGTCCCGAGTTCTGCAGCCCTTTTCCTACCATCAAGACGGCGGCCACGGCGATCACAGCCGGATGAGAAAAACCCGCGAAAGCCTCCCGCGACGGCACTGCCCCGCTCAGCGTTAACGCCAGAAGGGAGATCAGGGCCACAATATCATGGCGAATCCTTCCCCACACAAAAAGAAGAAGGGCAAGCCCCAGAACCAGAAAGACGAATGTTTGTTGCATGTACTGTTTCCTTTGGTGCTTACAGGTAGTGCACCAGCTCTTCCAGATCCTTGCGTTGCTTCTGTCGCGGAGTACGTTCGGTATAACCCAGAGGAGTAAAGGCTACCGGTTCCCACTGCGGGCCGAGACCGGCGAAGTCCCGGGCCGCCTGGCTGTTGAAGGCCCCGATCCAGCAGGTTCCCAGCCCCTGGGCCGCTGCGGCCAGTATCATGTGGTCCATGACGATGGCCGCGTCCACGTAAGCGTAGTTTTTTCCGTCTCCCCGCACCCAGCATGCATCGTAATCCGCGTAAACCCCGAGTACCAGCGGTGCTTTGCTGAAGAAGGAGCCGGAATAGATCTCCCCCAGTTTTTCCGCGTACTTTTCGGTCGGAATCACGAGAATCCTGAAAGCCTGCAGATTGCAGGCCGTGGGCGCGAGGCGTCCTGCCTCCAGAATTCTGTCGAGTTTTTCCTGTTCCACAGCCCTGTCCGTATATCCCCGGACACTGAAGCGTTTCTCAATGACTTCGAAAAAATCCATATTTTACTCTCCT
>CAZKQJ010000062.1:0-5766 GCA_964554875.1 uncultured Spirochaetaceae bacterium
GCTATGGGGCTACCATTTTGATGATGGGCAGACAATACGGCAGCTTATGTATCCTGATTCTGATTGGACTACTTGTGCCTGGGTGTACCCGTATCAGGAGCCCCGGGGCGGGTGATCCCGCGAGAGAGCCTGTGTCCGCAGCAGGACAGACAGAGATTGAAGAGGTCAAATCTGAACGGATTCCGGCATCGCCTCCGGAAGAACCGCGCAGGAGCCCGTTTACCGAAAGGAGGAGCCGGGAACAGCCGGTTTCCGCTGCATTTTTTGCCCGTGGTGATACGGGATTCTCCACCCGAAGACCTGATGTTTTCGACTATGAAATCGGGCGCCTCAGGAGGCGAATACCTGATGGCCTGGATGTCTGCCTCTCCTTGCTGGGAGAGAGTCTTCCTGCGGAATATCTGGCTCCGGAATGGCACGGGCATCTTAATCGCCAGTCCGGACAGTTCGGCCGGCGTCCTGAAAGTTACCGTGTCTCCGCAGAAGGGGATAGGGAGGATGAAATGAACAGCCTTTTCAAAGCTCTCTGGAACAACAGGATGGTAATCGGGTTTCTGAGGGCCAGGAGCGGGGCGGACGGAAGGTATCTGCTTGAGGACCTGGGGATCAGCAGCAGGGTGGAAAAACCTTACCCGAAAATAGAGATTCCGCCTCCTGTGGCGGATAGTATATACTGATCCGGATAACGAAGTGACAGGAGAACAAAATGGGGACCCCCGTAGGTCGTGTGGAACGAGAGTTTGTACTGAATAACGTGGCGGAAAAAAAGATATCTCTCAGGGTTCACGGGTATAAGAAAACCCGGCAGGCCATTGTACTTCGCATCGAAGAAGATGCGCTGGTTTTATACAATGATACGGAGGGATGGAGCGATTTTTTCGTCAAAGAAGAAGTCCGCATATTCTTCTCCTACTTTGGACACGTTATGACTTTTCCCAGCCGGGTAAAGAGTGCCGACGATTATCTGAGTATAGAAATCCCCGGAGAGATGATAAAGAACCTGCAGCGAAAATACGAACGGATTGCCCTTCCGCCGGGAACCATGGTCAGTTTTGCGGTGGAGAATGTAACCTACGAACTTACCTTTCCCAAGACCGAGGAGTATAACCCGGCGGAACAACCTGTTTACGGAGATGTGTTTCCCCAGGACTCACTGGATAAGCTGATGGCGGGGGCTGCAAAAAAGATCAGTGAGTTCAAGGCAAATTATCGAATACAGATGTTCCGGGACCGGGGACCCCGGGGCTGGGAGGAGGAGATTATTACCCGTACGGGAAAATCGCTCTTTGTCTCTCCCATCAAAGCGGGGGTTCCGAAAACGGATCCCGATATGTCGGGAAGGATTCTGACAAAAACCCAGGCGCTGGCTCCGGAATACAATATTAATCTTTCGGAGCTTATCGGGAGCGAGCCGGAACTGGATGACAGGTTTTCGCAACTATCGAATAAAGGTATTGTCGCGGTTATCTACTGCCCCCTTATCTATCACGATTATGTTATCGGCTATATTCATGTCTGGTCGGAACATGTTACCCTCGGTATCGAGGTTTTTGAATATCTCTACCAGTTTTCTAAAGTACTGGTATATGCTCTCAAAAATCACGGCTACTTTGATAATATTGAACGCCAGAAAGGGGAGTATGCCGCCGAGATTCTTGATATATCCGCCTCGGGGCTGCTCTTCACCCATACATCCAGGGAGCTTCATGAACGGCTTGTCCTCTATACTGACCTCGATCTCCTTTTACGTATGGGTCCCAGGAAGATGCTTATCGGTTCAAGGATCATGAGAAAATACCAGGACAACAAGCAGACCTATTACGGCTGCCAGTTCATGGACCTGAAACCTGAGGATTTTCGCTTTCTTTTCGATTCAATTTACGGGCGGGAACTGACCCCTGAAGACGAAGAGTTGTGGGAAGGCGGAGCAGAACCGCCGAAACTTACCTTCACCTAGCCATGACATATCAAGGACTTGGTATGTTAATCCGAAAATGTAGTTGGAAATGTTTCGCATTATTCTGGAGCTGAACGACTATTTACTTCTCAAAAAAATGAAAGCCCGTTTGATGGGGGAGATCCTGGAGCTGTTTTCTGCTCTCTATCCCGGATTATCCACTTCCCGTGTCGAAGGCAGCTCCCTGGTTCTCGAGGCCGGGGACATAGCGGCGGACTATCTGGTGGAAGGTATCTACCGCTTTTATCAGGAGCTTCTCAAGAAGCGGCTTCTATTGCACGGATTTTTTATCGGGGTGGATTATACTTCATCCACGGAATTCAGTATTCAGCCCGACGGAAAATGGCGCCTCATCGCCTCCATGCTTGATTCGCTGTACCTTACCGAAAGCGCCAACGAGGTACTTATGCCTCT
Organism: uncultured Spirochaetaceae bacterium; assembly: GCA_964554875.1. Lineage (GTDB taxonomy): Bacteria > Spirochaetota > Spirochaetia > JC444 > Marispirochaetaceae > Marispirochaeta. Next base: position 2,372 of record CAZKQJ010000062.1, read on the forward strand.
TGTTTTCACTGAGGGCAGCGGGCCTCTGCTGCGGGTTTCCGGAACCAGCGAAGCCTCCGCAGTTAAGGCGCAGCCTTTTCAGGGTTTTGCAGATGCCGACAATCTTGCTCTGGCACATGAGATTATGCAGTCATGGAAGGAGGGTATCAAAAAAGGACGGCCTTTTTTTCTCCACTCCCTTGATCCCGCCGAACAGTATCGTTTGGCGGTCTCTATGGCTGTTGAGGCGGGAGAGGGGGATAAACTGCCTCTCATCGATCTGAACTACCCCTGGCGGTCTGCCTACGGGGCATTTATCGGGGCCTTTGGCGCCGATCCGGATGTATATCTTTCGCCTGAAGTGCCTGAAAAAACCCGGGACGAATGGATAAAACTCGGAGACGGACTTATCCGGGGAGATGACCTTTTTTGCGAACAGGATGCCCTTTCATGGCTGAGCAGAGCTTTTCCCGCCTATGCCGCAGGAGCAAGAAAACGGGGAGCCGTGCCGGTGATTCTGGTGACTGGTGCGGAGAGAATGAACCGAGTCGCCCGGCGTGTCGTGGAGGGCATTCTGGCCCCCCTGCACGAAAAGGGAGAACTCTTCTGTATTCTCCTCGGGTCCCGTCCTCCGCGGTATAAACGGGCTTCCTATGGTTTTATAGAGTTCCGCCGAGCCCCGCAAAGAGGCAGACAGGCAGGTTTGCATCGACTTTACCATGACCTGAAGGATGATGAGAAAAAGATCGTCTCTACTGCTGCACTCTTTGCTCCCTTTCTCCCGACTGCCGATCTTCTGAGTTGTCTGTATCGGACCGGTTTCCCCAGGCAGAAAATTGATACACTTATTACGAAACTCAGCTCTTCAGGCGGAGTGTTCAGAACCTGGCGATATTTTTTTCCCCTGCTGAAGGTGCCTTACCATTTATCCAGGGAAGATTACCATCGTAAAGGAATAAACGAATTTCTATCCTTTTTCAAAGGAGGTTCTCCGGCGCCCTTTGGACTTGAGTATGCCGCTGTCACAGCCATGCTTTCTCCGGATTACGCTGTCTCACTTTTTGTTCCTCTGTTACGGGCCGTCTATGGATTCGGCAGTGAAAAAGATTTGCCAGCGCTTCTCTCTGTTTTAAGTCTGCTCAAAGGTCGGTACAGGCGGCTTCTTCGCATTGCCGACTTCCTTATGGGACGGGTAGACGCTATTGCCGAATCTGAGGGAGCTTCCAGTGAGGAAGGCGAATTTGAGAGTGAAATAGACTCCCTGGTGGATAATGTTTCGGTAAAAAATATCCTTGCTCGTGGGGACCATGGTTCCGCCCTGTCCCGGGCCAAGAATATACTTTTTCGGGTGCAGGAAAAAAAGAGTTCATGTCATGTGGCTCGTGCTCAGCTCTCCGTGGGATCTTCCATGCTCTGCATGGGAAGGGTGGAGGAGGCAAATGACTACTTCACTCTGGCCTATGAGACCAGTAAATCCTGTTCTAATACGGCTGACCGGATAGCCGCCTGTATCAGCCGGGGCATATCCCTCTTTTTGTTTGGAAATTATTCCCGGGCCGACCGGCAGCTTTCCGACGGCATACGCGCAGCCGGGGGATATTTTTATGGGAATTCCCTGCTGTTCGCGCATTTTCTTAAAGGCCGGATTGCTTTTACCCTTGGACGCTACACAAGAGCGGAGGAACTATTCTGGGAGTGTCTTTCCCTGGCAACAGTTCTTGGAGAATCCCATCATCTTTTTTACGCATGGGTCGGGCGCTCCATGATCTACAACGGCCGCTTTCAGGAAGGGGCCGATATCCTTGCGCTGATGCCCAGAACAGCGGAAGTGCTCTACTACATGGCGGAGGGGAAGCTGTTTGAGGGAGAGATCACTGATGCTCTAAAGCTGGCCCGGCACAGTGAGCGGACCATTCAGACTGAAGCGCCGCCGCTCGGATGTTTCGGAGGATACAACTGGCAAAGCGGCTATAGCAACATTGAGGATTGCGCTTTTCGCGGAAACGACGGCCGGCGGGTTTTGCTTAATTGTGTAAGCGCGTTACGCTGGTATCTGGAAAGCCTCAACGGTAGTCACCAGTCCGGTCGCATGGTGCTTGAAAAGATAACCAGGGAAGAAAAACTGGGAGAACTTGATCCCTATTACCATTTCTATTACCTGATTCATGCACTGCTTATCCCGGAGGATACCCATAACGAGTCCCTGGAACGAATTACCTACGTCAGCAAAGGATTAAAGTACCTGCAGCGGATCGGATCTGTCATCGATGACGTCTCTTCCAGACTGGATTTTATTAATAAAAGTCACTGGAACAGGATGCTGATGGATATCGCAAGGAACGAGAAACTGGCGTGAAACCTGGAAAAACACCTCGACGGCCGCTTGACACGTAACGTCTGCATTGCTATAGTACCGCTACATTTTTAGAGGTGGCGTAGCTCAGTCGGTAGAGCAAACGGCTCATATCCGTTCGGTCAGGGGTTCAAGTCCCTTCGCCACTAACGACCGGTGATTCCTTGTATGGACTTGCCGGTTTTTTTTTATCCGTATACCATGAACCCAGTTTGATTTGAGGAGTCTTCCATGCTCGGGTTCTGCATAAAAAAAACCTTTTTTGACATCTGGGATAATCTGTTCCTGCTGGTACTGATAAACATCGGGTTTATTCTCATGCTGGGTCTAGTGGTCTACCTGCCTTCTCTGCTGAGCTTTTCTCCTCTTCTGTCACTTTTTGGTTTGTCCCTGGGAATCTTGCTCTTTTCGGTCTATACAGGGGGAACTGTCAAAATGACAAAGGCGATGTCGGATTTTCAATCCGTATCAATAAGTTCCCTTCCCAGGTACATAGTGGAGAACCTGGTTCCCTCCATGGTCATAGGCGGTATCGCTATCCTCCAGGTTGTGCTGGTTTCCGTGATATTTCCCTTCTACATGAATATCGGCGGGATTATCGGTCTCGGAGTAGCGTCCCTTCTTTTCTGGACAAGCATCATATGGTGGCTGGCAAGCCAGTATTACTGGCCCCTCTACTGTCGCTTAGAGAGTGATATCGGTAAATCTCTGAAGAAGTCGGTGCTGCTCTTTTTTGATAATACCGGATTTACCCTTTGTTTAGGGCTGGGGAGTCTTTTTCTGCTGGTGATTTCGGGCTTCACCGCTTTTCTGGTTCCAGGTTTCACCGCCATCCTCCTGTGGCATCAGGTGGCCTTCAAACTGCGTCTTTATAAATATGATTACCTTGAAGAGAATCCCGGGGCGGACCGAAAACGGATCCCCTGGGCGGTCCTTGTTCAGGAGGATCGGGAAAAGCTTGGTCCACGCAGTCTAAAGGGGATGATCTTCCCTTGGAAGGAGTAGCTAGTGTCCCGAACCGTGGGGATACCTCAGGCCCAGGCATAGGCCGGAAGGTACTCCG
>CAZKQJ010000063.1:0-4380 GCA_964554875.1 uncultured Spirochaetaceae bacterium
GTCCTCCGGCTCCGCTTTGCTAAAATCATGCCTGACGCAGGGCTTCCACGGGTTCGATTTTCGCAGCCCGACGGGTGGGAATCAGGCTGGAGAGGGAGGCCACTGCCAGAGAATAGAAAAAGACGAAAACCGTGGATTTCAGCCCGAGCCGGGGGTAGATAATGTTACTTATATCGAAGTCCACCCCTTGCATCCCGGAAGAGAAATCGATACCCGTGGAACTCAAAACCGCTGTAAGAGCCGCACCCAGGGCGATCCCTGCGCCGCTGCCGATGAGGGACATGAAGAAGGCTTCGAGAAAAAAGAGGCGGACAATCGACCCTCCCTCCATGCCCAGGGCGCCGATGGTTCCGATTTCCCGCATACGTTCGTAGATAATCATCATGACCGAGTTGGCAATTACAGTACCTGCAAGGACAAAAAAGATCAGAGCCATGAAGTTGTAGGAGATGTCGGCGATGTCTATCCATCTGACCATCAGGTTAAGCTCCCGCCAATCCCTGGCAAGGGCCTCATCCTCCGGGGTAATGACATCCGTCACAAGGGCTTTGGCTTCCCGGTCGGAGATTTTCCTGTTAAATTTAACCAGTATTTCCACCACCGAATCGTTCATCTTGAGGATATGCTGGGCCCGGTCCATGGGAATATAAAAATAACTCTGGTTCATTGCCGCGACATTAAAAGCGGCTATTCCGGTCACGGTAAAGGTCGCCGCATTGGGACCCCGGCGCATTGTTGTGGTCATCAGGGTTACCTTGTCGCCGACCCCTTTACTGATTTTCTTTGCCAGACCGGCGCCCAGGAGGATTTCGAACTCCCCTTCTCCGGGAAGTCGTCCTTTGGCGAGATACTGATCAAGATGCTGAAATTCCTTCTCCTTTTCGAAATCCAGGCCCACCCCCATGGCGGTCGCGTTTTCGGCATCGGGTTTTCCCACTGTCGGCGGTTCGAGAAAGGCGGGAAAAGGAATGCGGGGAACCGCCAGAGCGGGGTGCTCGAGGGACTCTATGTCCCGTATCAGCCTCCTCCACTCTTGAAGGCGCAGGTGAAGGGGGTTCAGCATCTCCTTTTCGTCAAAGTCCTTGTGGCGAACCCGGACCTGGCCGGTAAAAAAGGACTGCACGTTCCACTTGAGATCCGCTTTCATTCCTGCCAGCAGACTGAAGAGAAAAACAATGGTCATGGCTGCCAGGCTTATCGCGAGGATGCAGAGGAGGCTTCGCCTGGGGTTGCGGCTTATGTTTCTGAAGGCGATGGTCGACAGCTTCATTCTGTTCCTCCTTATTGATCCCGCAGACACTCGGTAATCTGCATCTTCAGAGCTCTGCGGATGGGAAAGAGGGCTACAAGCATGGCAATGATAATCCCCGCGAAAAAGGCCCTGAGCATAGTGGGGAGGTTCCACATGCTGCGAAAGACCCCGGAAATCCGGTAGCCGATATCCATCTGTTTCAGCATGGGGGTAAAATCCCAGCCCCATTCAACCAGCGGCCAGTTTACAAGGGCTCCGAAGATGAGACCCGCAACAGCGCCGACAAGTCCGATTCCCCCGGCCTCGAACAGAAAAGCCAGCCGGATCTGCCGGTCCGTCATTCCCAGGGCGCGCATCATTCCGAGCTCCCGGATGCGTTCAAAAACGGCCATAAGCATGGTGTTGGTTATTCCCACCGCGGCGATAACGAAGACCAGGAAGAGGATAATCCGTGAGCCCGTAGATTTCATGGCCGCCATGGCCACATAATCCGGGGCAAGCTCCTTCCAGCTGTGAACCCGCAGATCATAGCCAGCATTGTGCAGGATTGTTTCGATCCGCCCAACTGTTCTTTCAGGATTGCGGGACTGGCTAAAAACGGGGCCTGGACTAAGGGCGAGCTCGGTTACCGCACCCTCCATTTCAAGGTAGTAATTTGCCGTGGAGAGGGGCAGAAACACGGTGCTCTTGTTCATCTGGGGATTCGGGGTGTTAACAAGCCCGACGATTTCCAGGTCCAGGGTTTCGTAGGCACCGTAGCGGGTCCGTACCCGCAGCGTAAGAGGATATCCCACCCGAGCTCCCAGGTCGGCGGCCATCCATTCTCCGATGAGCACCCCGTTTTCGTCCTCCTTCAGGTAGCGGCCCTCACTGACGGTTTCCCGGAGCCGGAAAACCTTCTCGTCCCGGGAAGGGTCGAGGGCGATGCCTTTAACGTAGACCGATCCGGTCTCAGGATACGGATCCTCCCGTATAAACAGTTCGGCCTTGAAAACGACCCTGGGCGCGGCAGAGACGGACTTTTCATGCAGGACCCCGATAACAGCTTCGGGCCCCTCTATTACATACTTCAGGGGGAGATTTTCCTGCTCTTCAAGATATACCGGGTGCATCACCTTGGCTGTTGCGGTCTCGTAGTTGATCAGGTTTATCTCCGACTCCATCTCGGCGCCTTTGAGGAAGCTGTCCAGAACGATAAAGAGCCCGAGTCCGAAGGCAATGGCCGAGGCGGTTATGACCGTACGTTTGGTATAGCGGGTCAGATTCCTGAATGCCAGGGAAATCAGAAATCTCATGGCCTGCCTCCGCTGTCTTCAATGACCTGACCATCCTGCAGCCGAACGAGCCGGCGGGCGAAGTCCATGACCATTGTGTCGTGGGTGGAGAAGATAAATGTGGTTCCGTGCCTTCTGTTCATCTCCTCCATTAATTCCAGTACCGAGCGGCCGGTCCCGGAGTCGAGGTTCGCCGTGGGTTCATCCGCCAGGATAATGGCCGGGTTCTTTACCAGGGCCCGGGCAACGGCAACCCGCTGCTGCTGTCCCCCGGAAAGCTGGGCGGGCCGACGTTCTTCCATCCCCTCCAGCCCGACCTCCCTGAGGATCTGCATGCTGCGTTCCCGCACTTCACCGTTTTCGAGTTTAAGGAGGTTCAGTGCGAAGGCAACGTTCTCGTAGGCCGTCAAGACGGGGATCAGGTTGAAGGTCTGAAAGATAAACCCCAGATTCTCCCGCCGAAAAGCCGCCAGGTCTTTCTTGTTCATTCCGGAGACCTTCTGGCCGTCGATAAGAATCTCTCCCCCGTCGGCAGTATCGATACAGCCTATAAGGTTCAGCAAGGTTGTTTTTCCCGAACCCGAGGGGCCTGCGATGGAGGTGAACTCACCCTTTTCTATGTCGATGCTCAGGCCCCGCAGGGCATGGACCAGGGTTTCGCCGCTGCGGTAATCCTTTACGATATCCCGTACTTCAATCATCCTTCTGCTCCTTCTCCGGTTGTTCTGCACCATTTTGCTTCTGGAAGGCTGCCGCGCCCAGCAGGGTACCCATATTCATGCTCTCCAGGGCGGAGGAGGGCAGAAGCATCAGGGAGTTCTTGTTGTACTTCATTCCTTCATAGACCATGTTCATGGCTCTGAGCTGGAGAGCTGCCGGATTGTCCACGTAAGCCCGGGAAGCCTCTTCGAACTTCGAAGCCACCTCCGCCTCAGCGGTACCCAGAATGATCCGGGCCTGCCGTTCCCTCTCCGCCTGGGCTTTCCTGCTCATGGCGTCCTCCAGCTCCTTGGGAATCAGGATATCCGTGAATTCGACGCTCAGAATGCTTATACCCCAGGGGCTGGTCTTTGCATCCAGGATCTGCTGGATATCCCGGCCGACCTCCTCTCGTTCGGAGAGAAGCTTGGCCAGGTCGTTCTTTCCGATGGCGTCCCGAAGTGCAGTCTGGGCCGACAGGGTGACCGCTTCAATATAGTTCTCAACCTCCAGGATTGCCTTTCCAGCATCCCAGATCATCCAGAAACAGAGGGCGTCGATGTGGACCGGAACGTTGTCCCTGGTAAGGGTCCGTTCGGCGCTGAAGTCGGTAACCCGGATCCTGGTGTCCACGAAGTCGGCTATACGGTCGATGATGGGAAGAAGGATAAAAATCCCCGCGTCCCGTACCCGGCGGAAACGACCGAAGCGCAGAACCACCACCTTGTCCCAGTGGAAGACGAGCTGTACCGAGGCGGAAAGCAGTACCCCCAGGCCAGCAAGCACGTAGGCCGGGGGATACTGGATACGCCCGTAGCCTCCCATAAGTCCCAGAACCAGGAAGAGGGCAACCACCTGTATCGTCCACAAGGGAAAGATCGTCATCAGTACGCCCGCCCCCAGCAGTCCGCCGAAGATGGAGGCCAGGGCCTCCGGTGCAACCAGCGGATCAAACCAGTAGAGAAGTCCCCCCGCTCCTCCGCCGAAGATCAGCAGCATAAGAAATGAGTAGGTGGAGTAGTGAAAATCCTTCTCAAGTTTTCTTCTGGGCTGGTTCTTTATGCGGGAATACCTTTGCTTCACTAGTTCAAGGTTCATACTTCTCTCCTCTTTACACGGTCGCCATCGGACTTATGTCCTCCGGCTCCGCTTTGC
>CAZKQJ010000064.1:0-2843 GCA_964554875.1 uncultured Spirochaetaceae bacterium
ACTTCATCCGGAAGACTTCCTCGGACAGCTGCTCCTTGGCAAGTATCTTTTTCATGGGGTTTTCCTCGAAATCGTATTTGGGTATTCCATTATTGAATAGATACTTAATAAAATCAAGTAGGATTTAAGAGGAGCGTCTGGGGAATTGAGTGGCTGCTTACGCGCCGGATTGGAGGGACGCCCTTAAAGGGCGGTCGACCACGATTTATCAGTGGTCGACCGGAGCCGGGCCGTGACTGACTCTGCGTGCAGAGGCAGGCGCGGGAGGGACCCGGCGGAGTCCCGGAAAGCCGGGAAACGCGCCGGAAAAAGGATAATCTGCTTATTCTACTTTGAGAACGTCGCTGATGACCTTTTTGAAGGTCTCCTTGGGAAGCGCGCCGGCGGCCATCTGTGGCTGCTCGTCCACGGGGATAAAGAGGATGCTGGGGATGCTCTGGATGCCGAAAGCCCCTGCCAGCTCCTGCTGCTCGTCGGTGTTGATTTTGTAAACGTCGATTTTGCCGTCGTATTCCTGGGCAAGTTCCTCCATGATGGGGGCGACCATCTTGCAGGGACCGCACCAGTCGGCGTAGAAGTCGATTATTGCGGGCTTGTCGCCTTCGAACTTCCATTCTTTGTTTTCTTCATAATTAAAAACCTTTTCGAGGAATGTCTCTTTGGTAAGTTGTACGGGCATTGTAACTCTCCTTGCTTGTGCTTACAAATATATAATAATCACTATATACGAATAAGTCAATACCTTGGCGGTACATCTGTATATGTGGGATTTTATGACGGGCCTTCAACTCTTCGTTCATTTAGAGTATAACAATATATGCTGAGTATTCAAAATTTCGGAGGTAAATTTATGCATATTGATTCCCTGAAAGCTGTTGCTTTGAGCGTACGCGCCCTGTCGATGGACGGTGTCCAGAAGGCGAACTCCGGGCATCCGGGGCTTCCCATGGGCTGCGCGGAGCTCGGGGCACTGCTGTACGGCGAAGTTTTAAAGCACAATCCCGCTGATTCCGGGTGGTTTGACCGGGATCGCTTTGTTCTTTCCGCGGGCCACGGCTCGATGTTTCTCTACAGCCTGCTGCATCTGTCGGGCTACAAGCTGCCTCTGGAGGAGCTGAAGAAGTTCCGGCAGCTCGGTTCGAAAACCCCGGGACACCCGGAGTACGGCTGGACCGACGGGGTCGAGACTACCACGGGTCCCCTGGGAGCTGGATTCTCCAATGCCGTGGGAATGGCCATTGCGGAGTCCATGCTGGCCGCGAAGTTCAATACTCGTGAGCACAGGGTGGTGGACCACTATACCTACGCCCTGTCCGGAGACGGCTGCATGATGGAGGGGATCACCTCCGAGGCGGCTTCCCTGGCGGGACACCTGGGACTGGGCAAACTGATCGTCCTTTACGACTCCAACAGGATAAGCATCGAGGGGAACACCGACATTACCTTTACCGAGAGCGTCGCCGACCGCTACCGGGCCTACAACTGGCAGGTTCTGGAAGGCGATATGTACGATTTTGAGGGAATGGCCGGGCTGATAGAGAAGGCGAAGGCCGAAGGCGGCAAACCCAGCCTGATAATCCTGAAATCGGTAATCGGGAAGGGCTCTCCCAATATGGCGGGGAGCCACGATGTTCACGGTGCGCCCCTGGGGGCTGACGAGGTCACGGCGACCAGGAAAAACCTGGGAATCCCCGAGGATGCGGAGTTCTTCATCGATCCGAAGGCCCTGGAGTACTTCAAGGGGAAGAAGGCCGATTTTCAGGCCGCCCAGGATGAGTGGCAGGCAGCTTTTGACGCCTGGGCGAAGGCGAACCCGGAGCTGAAGACGGAGTGGGACCGGTGGATGGCCGGGACTCCGGACCTTTCGGGGATCAAGTGGCCGGAGTACAAGGTTGGCGATTCCGCGGCAACTCGCAGCGCATCGGGCTCGGCCATGAAGGCTATTGCCGCGTCCCTGGGTAACTTTGTGGGCGGTTCGGCGGACCTTGAGCCCTCCAACAAGACAGGTCTTGGTCAGGGAGACTACAGCCGGGAGGATCGTTCCGGTCGTACCCTGCGTTTCGGTGTCCGGGAACACGCCATGGGGGGGATAAGCAATGGTATGGCCCTTCACGGGGGACTGCGAGCCTTCTGCGCCACCTTCCTGGTTTTTGCCGACTATATGCGGCCCCCGGTACGGCTGGCCAACCTGATGAAGCTGCCGGTGACCTACGTCTATACCCATGACTCAATTTATGTGGGCGAAGACGGGCCTACCCACCAGCCGGTGGAGCAGCTTGAGTCCCTGAGGATTATTCCCGGCATGACTGTGCTGCGCCCCGGAGACGGCGAGGAAACCAACGTTGCCTGGCAGATGGCCCTGGAGAAGACGGACGGACCGGTGGCCCTGGCGCTGACCCGTCAGAACCTGAGCGTCTACGAAAAGGCTGACAAGGACTGGCAGAAAACCATGCGCAAAGGCGCCTACGTTGTACAGGATGTGGATGGTACACCCGATGTGGTGCTGGTTGCTACGGGTTCGGAGGTCAACCTGGCGCTGAAAGCCGCCCAGATGTCCGGCAAAAAGGTGAGGGTGGTTTCCATGCCCTCCCGGGAGACCTTTCTGAAGCAGGACGCGGCTTTCCGTAAGGCCATACTGCCGGAAGGGGTGAAGACCGTCGTGGCCGAAGCAGGCATTGTAAACGGCTGGGAAGGAATCGCAAGCGATGCGGATTCTGTGCTCTGCATGAGGTCCTTCGGTGAGTCCGGACCCGCTGGAGACGTGGAAAAGCACTTTGGTTTTGTTCCGGAGAACCTGGCGAAGCTGCTGTAAAGTACAGCGTTACATAGCGTTTATGTAAGGC